>NZ_JBIVHW010000001.1:0-813020 GCF_044749405.1 Pseudomonas sp. NPDC089422 | reverse complement strand
ACTATTCCGAGCAAGGCCATCGACTGGGGCAGCGCATCGATACCGCCAAGTACCTTAAGTTTCTGGAAGAACGCGACGAACTGGAGTACCGCATCAGCCAGATGCGCGAACTGGCCCTGCAAGCCAGCAACGATCACGACGCTTGGCTGGCCACCGCCGAAGCCGGCCATCTCGATGACCCATACAGCCTGGCGGCCGCTCTGGCCTGCTATGACCGGGACGAACTCAGCTCCGCTCGCGGACTGGAAATGTCTCTGGCACTGCTGATTCACCCGATGGGCCAGCCCGTGCCCGGCACCGAAGACCAGGACCTGCGGTTGCAGCGCCTGGAGCGCTGGCTGGACCAGCACGACAGCCCGCTGTACGAAGCGTTGGCGCCCTTTAACCCGTTCCGCGACAAGGCCGACTCGATCGGCACCTTGTTCGGTGCCAGTGACAACATCATCGAAGGTCTCGTCGGCCGATTTCCGGCTTATGCCGGTATCACTGACCTCACGGCTCAATCGGTCAGCACCGTGGTGCTCAAGCGCATGAGCGGGAAAACGCGGTGGGACGCTAGCAACAGCCTGCGCCAGCAAGTGCAGGCCGCAGCGCGCGAGGCCAATGCCGAGAAGGCACTGGGGCTGCTGGCGGTGCGATACAACATTACCGACAAGCTGATCCTCGAGAATCCCTTTAGCCAGGAAGTAGATAAATATCTGAAAAGCGGGATGGCGCAAGTAGAGGAAATGAAGCAGTTGCGCATCAAGGGCAGCAGGACAGTGACACTGGAGATGACCAAAACATCAACGGTAAAGCCAACGCCACTCGGGCTGCTCACATCTACCGGGGGGACGGGTCTGAATGTGACAATGCTGTGGTTCAACGTGTTTGCGCTGAAAGCGGCGTATAACAGCCTGCAGAAGAGCGATGCGCCGGAATATGCCTTAGGCTTCGCCGCGTCAATTTTTGGGGTGATCGGTGCCACAGCAGCAACGCTGGTGGGTGTAAGAGCCACACAAAAAGCACTTATATTGCAGTACGCCCCGACGACGCCGGGCCTGGCGTTCGGTAATGGCCTTACCAAATTCATAGGCAGCAATTTGTTTACGAGGATCTCGGGATATCCTGCAATTGTTCTAGGATTCTTTTCGGACTTACAAAAGTCCAGGCGACAGAGTACTAATGGCGATCTAACTGCTTCAGACCTTACGTTTTATGGAGGCAGCTCTGTCGCCATGGGCTCTGCGTTGGTTTTGGAGGGCAGTCTTGCTATCGCAGGGGCCACAACAGTAATTCCATTTGCCGGATGGGCTGCAGCGGCAATTGTATTGCTTGGAACAGCCATCATAGTGGGCGGTCTGTATTTACATGCCATGGCAAATGAGCGCCTGCATAGACCGATAGAGTTGTGGGCCTCAAGAAGTGTTTTCGGCAATCGCCTAAACGACGGCGAAATACGGCCAGGCATCACTCTGAACTTTGAAAAGAAGCTCCCTCATTACACCGACATCAAGGAAGAGATAAAGAATTGGCATGCAGCCTACTATCTGCCACTTTTACTTTCGTCCAAAGAAACAAAAAGACTTGGACTTCAGGGGCTCAGTAGCCGCTGGAAGGGACATGCCGTATTAACGCCAGCCGATTGGTATATGGCCGTTCACAGTACTGGCACTGACAGATCGCCAACTGTGGAGTTTACGATTTTACTGCCAGCATTCATATTATCGCAAAGCGAATGGAGCGCAACGTTGAGCAGCGTAAACAACAAGCAGAATGTGAGCATTTTTCCGACAAACCCTGAATGCTACCTAACCAGCAGTGGGCTTGTACTAAACTTCAGAAACGCAATTCGCGCTCATGCAGATGCCACGCTGACAGTCATCTATCACCCAGCACATGGACTAGATGATGAGGCACATTCCACTGCTCAGTTCACAATCGAGAAATAGCCAATGACGACGACATGGTTATTCCCCTCGCGCCCCCGCTCAAAAACCTCACCTAAAATCAACGGCCAAGCAATCAGTATAAGCAGCGTTCATTTGGTATTGCGAAACCCGTGGATAATCGACTCCGTTTTCATGGGAAAACTGTACACAGCCATAACCTTGTTCTCAGCAGCATACCTATACCCAGGAATAATGGATGACGTATACCGCCACACGCTAACATCAAGACCACACTCAATGATTCAGTATTTAATCTCACCTTTGATCTTTACTCCTTTTTTAGCTTACAGAATCCACCTCATTAAAAATCTATCGGATTTCCACCTAAACAGGTTAACAAGAAGAGTTTATTACCAGCGTAGAAAAACACTCATTGATTTCGACTGGGATATTACCGGAGGTGGTGTTTTCAAACGTACCGAGTTCGGTGGTTCCTCTTTCAGCTCCAGCTACGCCCTAGCATTTGCTCCTCGCAGGGAAGACCACAGTCTTCACCAAGAGGACTGCCTCTGGATCGACAGCAATGAACCCACCGCGTCCGACATAAAGTATGTCGAAGAAGTCTGGGAATACCTCCGCCATTTCATGGATCACGGTCCTGACAAGCTTCCTCCGCCCGGTGAGCCCAACTGGTGGCACAGGCCCCTACACGCCATCTGTCTTACCCCAGCAGAAGCCTGGCGCCACTACGCCCCATGGCGCACTGGCGAACCCGGTGAAATGCAGGGCAAGAAGAACTGGCAATTGCCGTTCTGGGCCGTGCTGTTTCCCTACAACCTTTCCGTAGCCATATGTTGGTACGTGATATGTCGCCTCTTCAATGTGCGGGCAGCACCTGCACCACCCGAGGCGTTTGAAGAGGCTCCGACTCAATCCACCAGACGCAAACGCAAATAGACCGAGCTGCAATGTAGAGGGCCGCCATGCGGCCCTTCGTCGGCACACCCCACAAATCCCCTGAAACAAGTTGAACATCTGCCTCCAGTAAGCTTCCAAAAGATGATACGTGCCATCCTTTTGCCAGGAGCCTGCCGCCCATGCCCACCCAGCCTTTCCTGCTGTGCCAACGCCCAGGAGCCCAGCGGCCATGAAGATGCCCGGCCGCGCGCCCAACGCCAGCCTGCAGCTCGACTACGTCCGCGACACCCTGTTCGGCCCGGTAGCCCTGAGCGTGGAATGCCAATGCCAGCTCGCCGCCCTCAACCTCCAGGGCCGCCCCGCCCTGCGCCTGCATATCTGTCCGCCACTGCCGGACAAGGTCGAGCGCGCCCACAGCGTGGCGTTCGTCTGGGATGGGCGCAGCTACCGTGGGGTGGTCCGTGACCAGGGCAAATGCGGCGATGGCGGCCTGAATCTGTTGCTGGAGCTGCAGTAACAAGTCGATCAACGGCGACGCACCCGGCTGAACCTGGCGCAAACGGCGGATCTCCATAACTACAAGGCCCTGCCTTCTGGAGAACGCCATGAACAGCCCGTTGCTCAAGCTCTTCACCCACCCCGCCGACGCCTGGATAGACATCCGTCGCGCCGAGGAAGACCACCCGCAACAATACCTGCCGCGCCTGTTGGTGCTGGCGCTGATCCCTGCCCTGTGCCTGTTCGTCGGCACCACCACTTTCGGCTGGAGCCTGGCCACTGAAGACCGCGTGCGCCTGAGCATGGCCAGCGCCGCGCAACTGGCCGGGCTACTGTATGCCACCACGGTGGTCGGGGTGATGTTGATGGGGGTGATGATCCGCTGGATGTCGCGCGGCTTCGATGCTCAACCGACGCTCAATCAATGCATCGGCTTTGCTGCCTATTGCGCCACGCCGTGGTTCTTCGCCGGCGTGTTCGGTCTGGTGCCGATCCGCTGGTTGGCACTGCTGGCACTGGTCGCCGCTTCAGCCTACGCCACGATGTTGCTGTACGGCGGCTTGCAGACCTTCCTGCGCCTGCGCAAGGAGCAGGCCATGCTGTTTGCCAGCTGCGTGTGGGGGGTGGGGTTGCTGTTGCTGGTGACCATCCTGGTGTCGATGATCCTGTTCTGGACCAACGGCCTGATGCCAGAATACGTGCGCCCGGCCAGCCTCGGCTGACCGGTGCACTTCAGGTGCTCAGGCAATGGCCCTGAGCGCCGCCGGGTGGGTATCTCGCAGCGCATGCAGCTGGCCGACCAGGTTCACCAGGTCGCGACAGCTGTTCAAGCTTTGCAGTGAGACCCCGGAGAGGGTCACGCCCTCCTCCAGGCTTTGCCCTTGACCCAGGCGGATGGTCAGGGTGGTGCCGTCCGGGCAGCTGACCTCGCAGCGGTCGGGCAGGCAGGCCTGCTCGATGATCTGCCGCATTTCCAGCATCGAAACTCCTATCAACGACATGGTACGACCCTCTTTGTACTTGGATGGCCTGTTGTGTGTGAGTACGCCTTTGGCAGGCAGGGCGCCAATTGATATTGCGCATGCCCAAGCGGGGCGTCCATGCGCCGGGGCAATGATCGTGCGGAAGAATCATTTAGCACCTTAGTGGAAGAACGATGATCGGCCTCGCCTGTTTGATCGAATGCTGGCACTTCACGACAGGCGGTCGCTGAACGGACTATTTGTCGCCCAGGGACGCCCATAGATGCTGCGCAGCATAAGCGCGCCAGGGGCGCCAGGCCTGGGCGCGTTCGGCCAGTTGGGCGTCGGGACCTTCCAGCAGGCGCAAGGCTTTGACCAGCGCTACATCGCCCAGCGGCAACGCATCTGCGGCGCCTGCCTGGCGCAGCGCCAGATAGAGGGCGCTCCAGGGGCCGATGCCTTTCAGCCGGCAGAGGTTGGCCAACAGAGGCTCCAGGGCCTGGCCCTTTTGCAGCAGTTCTGGTTCTGCCAGCAGTGCCCGCGCCAACGTACCCAGGGTGGCAGCGCGTGCCCGGGGCATGCCCAGGTTTTCCAGGTCGGCGTTGGCGAGCACGTGCGGCGTCGGAAAGACATGGGTCAGGCCGGCGGCCGGTAGACGCAGTGGCTGGCCATGACGCGCCACCAGGCGCCCGGCCAGGGTCATAGCACCCGCCACGCTGATCTGCTGGCCGAGCACCGTGCGCATGGCTTGCTCGCAGGCGTCCCAGCCCTGAGGGACGCGCAAGCCCGGGCGGGCGGCGAGCAGCCTGGCCATCAAGGGATCGCGGCACAGCTCGGCGGCGATGCGCGTGGGGTTGGCGTCGAGGTCGAAGAAGCGGCGAATGCGGGCGATCAGGCTGGGGACAGCTGAGGCAGGCACGCCACTGAGCTGGACAAACAAGCGATTGCCGCTGGCGGGCCGGGCTTCGAGTACGCCGTGTTTGTCTGCAACGGGGAAACTGCGGCGATAGGTGCCAGCGCTGAAGGTCTCGATGCCGGGGATGCAGCGGGCGGCCAGGAAGGCCTGGGTCGAAGGCCAATGGTAGGGCGTGGGGTAGCGCAGCCACAAAGTGTGCTGGCCGGTGGCACTGAGTGAGCGGTGGACGGCGTGCAGTCGGGACAGAGGCATCGCAGCATCATGCCAAGATTTGCAGGGTTTGTACCGGCCTCTTCGCGGGTAAACCCGCTCCCACAGGGACCGCACAGATTTCAGAGCCTGTGCAGTATTCTGTGGGAGCGGGATTACCCGCGAAGAGGCCGGTACAGGCAGTCAATGATCCAGGGCAGCACCCTCGCCCGCCATCTGCCCAAAGCGCCCGGCGTGGAAATCATCGAACGACTCGGCAATCTCCGCCTGGCTGTTCATCACGAACGGGCCATAACCGACGATAGGTTCGTCGATCGGTTCACCGCTGAGCAGCAACACGCTGGCGCCCTCGAGCACCTCGATGGCGACATCCGCGCCACCGCGCTCCAACAGCACCAGGCTGGCCGGGCCGGCTTCACCCTCGCCGTTGACCCGCACGGTACCGCGCAACACCACCAGTGCAGCATTGTGGCCGTCGGCGATCGGCAACTGCAGGCTGGCACCCGCCTTCAGGCGCAGGTCCCATACCTCCATCGGGGTAAAGGTCCGCGCAGGGCCCGCATGCCCTTGATAGGCACCGGCGATCACCCGCAGGCTACCGGCGTCGCCTTCCAGTTGCACCACGGGGATATCCGTCGACAGCAGCGTCTGGTAACCGGCAGCCGCTCGCTTGTCACGCCCCGGCAGGTTGACCCACAGCTGCACCATCTCCAGGGTCCCGCCATTACGGGCGAACGCCGGGGAATGGAACTCTTCGTGGATGATGCCGTTGGCAGCCGTCATCCATTGCACGTCACCCGGGCCGATCAGGCCGCCGGCACCCGTGGAGTCGCGGTGCTCCAGCTCGCCTTGATAGACGATGGTCACGGTCTCGAACCCGCGGTGCGGGTGCTGGCCGACACCGCGACGGTCGGTGGTCGAGGTGAAGTCGTAGGGGCCGGCATAGTCCAGCAGCAGGAACGGGCTGATCTTGCTGGCCAGGTTGTCGTAGGTGAACAGGCTGCGCACCGGGAAACCATCACCCACCCAATGGGCATGAGGGCTGCGGTGGATACCCAGGATCTTTTTCATGAGAAGTCTCCTCTCTAAGGCTGGGTTAACCTTACCAACGAGCCCAATAAGCTGGTAGCCGGCTGAAATGGCACTGATCGTTCCATAAATGGAACAGCCTTTCACGCTTGCAGGTAGTCGAGCACCTTCTGCGCGGCCATCGCCGGATCTTCCTGCATGAAGCAGTGCCCACCGGGGACCTGAACGGCGTTTACCGCCGGGTTGAGGCTGGCCAGGCGCTGCACCGAGTGTGGCACGAAGGGATAGGTGTGCTCGCCATAGAGCGCCAGGGTGGGTACCTGGATGGCAGCCAGCTGCGCCCACATGCGCGACGGGAACGAGCTGAAAATCTCCACCTCGCGGCTGGGCCGACACTTGAGTACCACGCCTTCGCCACAGTCACCGATCGCGTGCTCGACATACGCCTGCAGCGCCGCGTCGCTCCAGCCTTTGAAGATGCCGCGCCCGTGCAGCGATGCCCGCGCCGCCTCGCGGTCCGGCCAATGGCTGCGCCGGCTGGCAGCCTTGCGCGCCAAGGCATGCCGACGGTGCAGGCCGACCAGCGCCGCAGCGCCCATCACGCCGATCATGCGCCGGCTGAACAGCACCGGATCGAGCAACACGGCACGGGCGAACAAGCCCGGCTGGCTGGCCAGCATCAACCCGGTCAGCACGCCACCGAAGCTGTGCCCCACGGCATACCTGGGAACCTCGCCATATTCCCCACGGCCGGCCTCGAAGGCCTCCACCGCCAGCGCAGCGGTTCGGTTCCAGCCACGGAATTCACCGCCATGGTCGCTGTCACCATGGCCCTGCACATCGCAGAGCCACAGATCGAAATGTTCACTCAGGCTCAGCAGCAACGGCTGATAGGCCAGGCAGCAAAAGCCATTGCCGTGCAGGAAATGCAGCAACGGCTTGCCGCTGGCTGGCGAGCGCCAGCCACGCAAGGTGAAGCCTTCGGAGCTGTCAAAGGACCAGGGAATCAACTGCATCGGCTTGCTGTACTCATGGGTTCATGAAAACGCCGATTCTACAAACAGCAGCGGGTAGAGTGAAATCACCAGCAGCAAGGCCATCAAGACATTGAACAGCATCAGCCAGCGCGGGTTCTGCAGCAGGTTGCGCAAGGCGCTGCCAAACATCACCCAGACGCCGACGCTGGGCAGGTTGACCAGGGCGAACAGCGCAGCAATCACCACCACATTCATGACATACCCCTGGGCCGGCGTGTAGGTGGTGATCGCCCCCACCGCCATCACCCAGGCCTTGGGGTTGACCCACTGGAATGCCGCAGCGCCCCAGAACCCCAGCGGCTTGCGCGCGCTCGGCGAGTCGCCGCCGAGCGGCCCTGAGGTGGCGATCTTCCAGGCCAGGTACAGCAAGTAGGCCGCACCGGTATAACGCAACACGGTGTACAGCGCCGGCCAGGCCTTGAACACCTCGCCCAGGCCCAGGCCCACCGCCAGCACCATGACCATGAAGCCGACGCTGATGCCCATGGCATGCGGGATCGAGCGGCGCACGCCGAAGTTCACGCCCGAGGCCAGCAGCATGGTGTTGTTGGGCCCCGGTGTGATCGAGGAGACGAAGGCAAACAGCACGAAGGCGGTCAGCAGGTCGGCAGAAGCAAGCATGGCAGGCATTCCAGAATCGTTGCAGGTGCTGTCACACTAACGGAGTCGCCCTGCCCTGCGACCGGTACAGTTGCATTAAATTATGCAGATACACATCACTGTACCCTTCACTAGAACAAGGAAGCCCCAGCATGAGCCTGACCATCCGCCCTGCCGTTCGCGCCGATGCCGCGCAGATTCTTGCCTACATCACCGAACTGGCCGAGTACGAGCGCGCCCGTCACGAAGTGGTCGCCACCCTTGCCGATATCGAGCGCAGCCTGTTCGATGAAGGCAGCACCGTGCACAGCCTGATGTGCGAGCGCGACGGCAAGGCCATCGGCTTTGCCGTGTATTTCTTCAGCTATTCCACCTGGCAGGGCCGCAACGGCATCTACCTGGAAGACCTGTACATCACCCCTGAGCAGCGTGGTGGGGGCGCAGGTCGGGATGTGCTGCGGCACATCGCGCGCGAAGCCGTGGCCAAAGGTTGCGGGCGCTTCGAGTGGAGTGTGCTGGACTGGAACGAGCCAGCGATCGGCTTCTACCAGTCGCTGGGTGCCGAGCCGCAGGATGAGTGGGTGCGCTACCGGCTCGATGGGGACAAGCTGTTGGCGTTTGCCAAGGGCTGAAACTCAAACTACCCCGGGCGTGGCGCGCACCCGGCACATCACCACGGCGACCAGCAGTACGTTGGTCAGCGCCAGCAGGCACAGGGTCAGCAATACCCCCATCGAACCAAAGTGCTCGAACACCAAGCCCCCCACCACCGGCGTGAGTGCCTGCCCGATCAGCGACGGCCGCGACATGCGCCCCATCAGCAGAACATATTGCGCCGGCGGCATCATCGCCAGCGGCAGCAGCCCACGCACGATCGCCCGCAGGCCATTGCCGCAGCCGAACACCAGCAAACCCACCGCCGTGGCTGCCGGTACGAAGGTCACCATCAGCAACCCGATCAGTACCAGGCTGACCCAGGCCAGGGCGGTCCAGATCGGGTGGCGCTTGCCCGCCAGAATTTGCAGCACCCGCGACGCCACCTGGCTGGGCCCGAGCATCGCCGCCAGGCCGATGGCCACCGGCAGCGAATGCCCCAACCCCTGCAGCACGGCCACCAGCTGTACGGCGATGGTGGTCATGATGATCGCGCCGATGGCGAACATGCTGGTCAGCAGCAGGTACAGCGGCCGGTCCACGCCGACCGCTTCGCCTTGTGCCTGCGCCTTGGCCGGCACTTCGACTCGACCGCCCGCCGGCAGCACCCGCCAATACAGCGGCGCCACTACCACGATCAGCACCAGCGCATAGCACACGCACGTCGCCCGCCAGCCAACGTGTTCGATGGCCAGGGCCACGGTCGGCCAGGACAGGGTCGAGGCGAAGCCGGCGATCAGGGTGATGCCGGTGATGGCCTTGCCCGCGCCTTCGCCGTACAACCCGCCGAGGGTGGCGAACAGTGCTTCATACAAACCCATGGCCATGCCAATACCGATCACCGCCCAGGCCAGCAGGAACAGGCCGAGGTTGTGGCTGGCCGCCATGATCAGCAGCCCCACCGCCACCACCGCGCCGCTGGCGGCCATTTGCGGGCGGCCGCCGTAGCGGGCGACCAGCCGGCTGGACAATGGGGCCAATAGCGCCGAAACCATGAGGCTCAGGGACAGCGCGCCATATACCCATTGGCTGGGCCAGCCGGTGTCGCGGCTGATCGGGTTGGCCATCACTGCCATGAGGAAGAACGAGCCGCCCCAGACCAGGATTTGCAGCACGCCGAGGAGGACGATGCCGAGGGGGCCGGGCAGGCGGTGGTAGGTGTGCAAGATGGGGCCTATTTCAATCGCTGTGCGGGGGGCTGTGCCGGCTTCTTGCGGGGCAAGCCCGCTCCTACAGGGTCTCCACAGCATTCAGGACCTGTGCAGTACTTGTAGGAGCGGGCTTGCCCCGCGAAGAGGCCGGCACAACTTTTAGAGTGCCTACCCGCCAGCTCCGTCACATGCCCGCCATCGATGATGCAGGCGGACATATCATTGCGCGTGATAATAGCTTTCGCTCCGTTCGATTCGTGCGCCACGCGCAAGACACTCACACTCCGCCCACTACTAATACATTGGCGGAGTTCTCCATGGATCACTCACTCAAACCCTTGCGCTTTCCCCTCGCTGCCCTGGCAGTGGTGGTGCTCAGCGCTTGTGGCCGCACCCCTGACGCCGTGCAGGCTCCCGCCGCGCCCAAGGTCAGCGTCGCCAAGGTCATCGAACAGCCGATCAACGAGTGGGACGAGTTCACCGGCCGCCTGGAAGCGCCGGAAACCGTCGAAGTGCGCCCACGGGTCTCCGGTCAGATCGACCTGGTAGCCTTCATTGAAGGTGCCCAGGTGAAGAAAGGCGACCTGCTGTTCCAGATCGACCCGCGCCCGTTCCAGGCTGAAGTCCGCCGCCTCGAAGCCCAGCTGCAACAGGCCAAGGCCACCGCCATCCGCAGCGCCAACGAAGCCCGCCGTGGCGAGCGCCTGCGTGACAGCAACGCCATTTCCGCCGAACTCGCCGAGTCGCGCAGCAGCGCCGCTGCCGAAGCCCGCGCCGGGGTCGATGCGATCCAGGCCCAGCTCGACCTGGCCCGCCTGAACCTCAGCTTCACCCGCGTCACCGCGCCGATCAGCGGCCGCGTCAGCCGCGCCGAATTCACCGCCGGCAACATCGTCACCGCCGATGTCACCCCGCTGACCAGCGTGGTGTCCACCGACAAGGTCTACGCCTACTTCGACGCCGACGAGCGCGTGTACCTCAAGTACACCCAGCTGGCGCGCGAAGGCCAGCGCGGCCAGAGCACCCCGGTGTACCTGGGCCTGACCAACGAAACCGGCAACCCGCACCTGGGCCAGATGAACTTCGTCGACAACCAGGTCAACCCGCGCACCGGCACCATCCGTGGCCGTGCCGTGTTCGACAACCGCGACGGCCAGTTCACGCCAGGCCTGTATGCGCGCCTGAAGCTGGTCGGCAGTGCCCAGTACGACGCCGTGCTGATCAACGACGAAGCGGTCGGCACCGACCTTGGCAAGAAGTTCGTGCTGGTCATGGACAAGGACAACAAGGCGGCCTACCGCGCCGTGGAACTGGGGCCGAAGCTCGAAGGCCTGCGCATCGTGCGCAGCGGCCTGGCCAAGGACGATCGCATCGTGGTCAAGGGCCTGCAGCGCGTGCGCCCAGGTTCGCCGGTGACCCCGGAAGAAACCCCGATGGCCAGTGAACAGACCCTCGCCGCCCTCGCCCAACAGCGCCAGGCCCTCGAAGCCAGCAACCCGGCGCAGAAAGTAGCGGGCTCCACCGAAAAAGTCGCCAGCGCCCAGGCGCCACGCGGTTAAGGGACCACACCGATGAACTTCTCGAAATTCTTCATTACCCGGCCGATCTTCGCCGCGGTGCTGTCGCTGGTGCTGCTGATCGCGGGCTCGATCTCGCTGTTCCAGCTGCCGATCAGCGAATACCCCGAAGTGGTACCGCCCACCGTGGTGGTGCGCGCCAACTTCCCCGGTGCCAACCCCAAGGTGATCGGCGAAACCGTCGCCGCGCCGCTGGAGCAGGCCATCACCGGTGTCGAGAACATGCTGTACATGTCCTCGCAGTCCACCGCCGACGGCAAGCTGACCCTGACCATCACCTTCGCCCTGGGCACCGACCTGGACAACGCCCAGGTGCAGGTGCAGAACCGCGTCACCCGCACCCAGCCCAAGCTGCCAGAGGAAGTGACCCGGATCGGTATCACCGTCGACAAGGCCTCGCCCGACCTGACCATGGTCGTGCACCTGACCTCGCCGGACAACCGCTACGACATGCTCTACCTGTCCAACTACGCCATCCTCAACATCAAGGATGAGCTGGCGCGCCTGGGCGGCGTCGGCGACGTGCAGCTGTTCGGCATGGGCGACTACTCGCTGCGCGTGTGGCTCGACCCGAACAAGACCGCGTCGCGCAACCTGACCGCCAGCGACGTGGTCGCCGCGATCCGCGAGCAGAACCGCCAGGTCGCCGCCGGCCAGCTGGGCGCCCCGCCCGCCCCCGGCTCGACCAGTTTCCAGCTGTCGATCAACACCCAGGGCCGCCTGGTCAACGAGGAAGAGTTCGAGAACATCATCATCCGCGCAGGTGCCGATGGCGAGATCACGCGCCTGAAAGACATCGCCCGGGTCGAGCTTGGTTCCAGCCAGTACGCCTTGCGTTCGCTGCTGAACAACCAGCCGGCAGTGGCCATCCCGATCTTCCAGCGCCCAGGCTCCAACGCCATCGAGATCTCCGATGAAGTGCGGGCGAAGATGGCCGAACTGAAGAAGGACTTCCCGGAAGGCATGGACTACAGCATCGTCTATGACCCGACCGTGTTTGTCCGTGGCTCCATCGAAGCCGTGGTACACACCCTGTTCGAAGCCTTGGTGCTGGTCGTGCTGGTGGTGATCCTGTTCCTGCAGACCTGGCGCGCCTCGATCATCCCGCTGATGGCCGTACCCGTGTCGCTGATCGGCACCTTCGCGGTGATGCACCTGTTCGGCTTCTCGCTCAATGCCTTGTCGTTGTTCGGCCTGGTGTTGGCCATCGGTATCGTGGTGGACGACGCCATCGTGGTGGTGGAGAACGTCGAGCGTAACATCGGGCTTGGGCTCAAACCGCTCGAAGCCACGCAAAAAGCCATGGGAGAAGTGACCGGGCCGATCATCGCCACGGCGCTGGTGCTGTGCGCGGTGTTCGTACCTGCTGCGTTCATTTCCGGCCTCACCGGGCAGTTCTACAAGCAGTTCGCCCTGACCATCGCCATTTCCACGGTGATCTCGGCGTTCAACTCGCTGACCCTGTCGCCAGCACTGGCTGCCGTGCTGCTCAGAGACCACCACGCGCCGAAAGACCGCTTCTCGCGGTTCCTCGAACGCCTGCTGGGCAGCTGGCTGTTCGCCCCGTTCAACCGCTTCTTCGACCGTGCCAGCCACAGCTACGTCGGCGGCGTGCGCCGGGTCATCCGCTCCAGCGGTATCGCCCTGTTCATCTATGCCGGGCTGATGGGCCTGACCTACCTGGGCTTCTCGTCCACGCCGACCGGCTTCGTGCCGGCCCAGGACAAGCAGTACCTGGTGGCCTTCGCCCAGCTGCCTGACGCGGCCAGCCTCGACCGCACCGAAGCGGTGATCAAGCGCATGAGCGAAATCGCCCTGGAGCAGCCAGGCGTGGCCGATTCGGTGGCCTTCCCGGGCCTGTCGATCAACGGTTTCACCAACAGCCCCAACAGCGGCATCGTGTTCACCCCGCTCAAGCCGTTCGACGAGCGCAAGGACCCGAGCCAGTCGGCCGCGGCGATTGCCGCCGCGCTGAACGCCAAGTTCGCCGACATACAGGACGCCTACATCGCGATCTTCCCGCCACCGCCCGTGCAAGGCCTTGGCACCATCGGCGGCTTCCGCCTGCAGATCGAAGACCGCGGCAACCTGGGCTACGAAGCGCTGTACAAGGAAACCCAGAACATCATCGCCAAGAGCCACAACGTGCCGGAACTGGCGGGCCTGTTCACCAGCTACCAGGTCAACGTGCCGCAGGTCGATGCCGCCATCGACCGGGAAAAGGCCAAGACCCACGGCGTGGCGATCACCGACATCTTCGACACCCTGCAGGTCTACCTGGGCTCGCTGTACACCAACGACTTCAACCGCTTTGGCCGCACCTACCAGGTCAATGTCCAGGCCGAGCAGCAGTTCCGCCTCGATGCCGAGCAGATCGGCCAGCTGAAGGTGCGCAACAACCTGGGCGAAATGATCCCGCTGGCAACCTTCCTCAAGGTCAGCGACACCTCCGGGCCTGACCGGGTGATGCACTACAACGGCTTCATCACCGCCGAGATCAACGGCGCAGCAGCCCCGGGCTACAGCTCCGGGCAGGCCGAGGCGGCGATCGAGAAGCTGCTCAAGCAAGAGCTGCCCAATGGCATGACCTTCGAGTGGACCGACCTGACCTATCAGCAGATCCTCTCGGGCAACACCGCGCTGTTCGTGTTCCCGCTGTGCGTGCTGCTGGCATTCCTGGTACTGGCCGCCCAGTACGAGAGCTGGAGCCTGCCGCTGGCGGTGATCCTGATCGTGCCGATGACCCTGCTGTCGGCCATCACCGGGGTGATCGTGTCGGGTGGCGACAACAACATCTTCACCCAGATCGGCCTGATCGTACTGGTGGGCCTGGCGTGCAAGAACGCGATCCTGATCGTCGAGTTCGCCAAGGATGAACAAGCCAAGGGCCTCGACCCGCTGGCTGCGGTACTGGAAGCCTGCCGCCTGCGTCTGCGGCCGATCCTGATGACCTCGATCGCCTTCATCATGGGCGTGGTGCCGCTGGTGTTCAGCTCCGGTGCCGGCTCGGAAATGCGCCATGCCATGGGTGTGGCGGTGTTCTCCGGGATGATCGGCGTGACCGTGTTCGGCCTGTTCCTGACCCCGGTGTTCTTCTTCCTGATCCGCCGCTTCGTCGAGCGTCGCCAGGCCCGCAAGGCCGAGCACGCAGCCGTGCTGGAGAACCACGCATGAACCTGCTCAAACCACTGACCCCAAGCCTTCTGGCGCTGGCCCTGGCAGCCTGCGCGGTCGGCCCGGACTACAAGACCCCGGACACCGAACCCGCGCATTTCGACAGCGCTGATGTGCAGGCCAAGGCCTTCGACCGCAGCCGCTTTGAAAGCGTGTGGTGGAAGCAGTTCGACGACCCGGTGCTGAACCAGCTGGTGCAGGCATCGCTGGACGGCAACCGCGACCTGCGCGTGGCCTTCGCCCGGCTCAAGGCTGCCCGGGCGATCCACGATGACGTCGCCAACGACCAGTTGCCAGTGGTCACCAGCCGCGCCAGCAGCGAGATCGGCAAAGGCCAGGTTCCCGGCCAGACCACCCAGCGGGTCAACCAGGAGCGCTATGACCTGGGCCTGGACATGGCCTGGGAGCTTGACCTGTTCGGCCGTATCCAGCGCCAGATCGAGGCCAGCGAGGCCCAGGAAGCGACGGCCCAGGCCGACCTGCAACAATTGCAGGTCAGCCTGATCGCCGAACTGGTTGACGCTTATGGCCAGCTGCGCGGGGCGCAACTGCGCGAGAAGATCGCCGTGGCCAACCTCAAGACCCAGCAGGAGTCACGCAACATCACCGTAACCCTGCGCGATGCCGGAGTCGGCAACGAGCTCGACGTGGTGCGTGCCGATGCCCGCCTGGCGGGTGTCGAGGCCACCGTGCCGCAACTGCAGGCCGAACAGGCCCGGGCGCGGCACCGCATCGCCACCTTGCTCGGCCAGCGCCCGGACGCGCTGAGCGTCGACCTGTCGCCCAAGGCCTTGCCGGCCATCGCCAAGGCCTTGCCGGTGGGCGACCCGGGCGAGTTGCTGCGCCGCCGCCCGGATATCCGCAGCGCCGAGCGTCAGCTGGCCGCCGCCACCGCCAATGTCGGCGTGGCCACCGCCGACCTGTTCCCGCGGGTGAGCCTGAGCGGCTTCCTCGGCTTTACCGCCGCCCGTGGCTCGCAGATCGGTTCTTCCGCCGCCAATGCCTGGGCGCTGGGGCCAAGCATCACCTGGGCGGCTTTCGACCTGGGCAGCGTGCGGGCTCGCCTGCGCGGCGCCAAGGCTGACGCCGAAGGCGCCCTGGCCAACTATGAACAGCAGGTGCTGCTGGCCCTGGAAGAGTCCGCCAACGCCTTCAGCGACTACGACAAGACCCAGCAGCGGCTGTTGTCGCTGATGCGCCAGAGCGAGGCCAGCCGCAAGGCGGCCGACCTGGCTTCGGTGCGTTACCGCGAGGGTACGGTGGATTACCTGGTGCTGCTCGATGCCGAACGCGAACGCCTGAGTGCCGAAGACGCCCAGGCCCAGGGCGAGGTCGACCTGTACCGCGGCATTGTCTCGATCTACAAGGCCCTCGGCGGCGGCTGGCAGCCGGAGACCGTTGCCAGCGCACGCTGATCCACCCTGTATCAACGACTCCTTTGGTTGGTTCCTCCCCCAACCGTTTGCCCCGCTGGCCCTGGCCTGCGGGGCTTTTTTATGGCCCCTTGGCGACCCTGCGGCTTGCAGCCCAGGGCATTCTGCCCCAAGCTCTGCCTTCCTACCGCCATGGACCGCAGCGCCCGATGCCCAGACGCCACCGCTACCTGATCGCCGTACTGCTGCTGATCCTGGTGTCGATCGCCATCGTTTTCCTGCGCCGGGACGACAAGCCCGCGCCACCGGTGCTGCCACCCCACAGCTACGGCAAGGCGCTGCGCCAGGCACATGACGGTTTGCCGGGTGCCGCCCGGGTGCTGTACCAACAACTGCAGCGTGATGACCTGACGCCGATCCGTCGCGCCGCACTGTACGCCGAATTGCCCAACTACCCTTCGCCGCAGGCACTGAAGCTGGCCCGCCTGGACCTGGAAAACGATGATCCGCTGGTGCGCCGCGCAGCCATCGCCAGCATCCGCAAGCTGCTGCCACCCTCCCAGCGCAGCCTGGTGCTGGGGCCGCTGCTGGATGACGACGAGCAGAGCGTGCGCTTCGCCGCCGTAGATGCCTTGCTCGGCCTCGACCCCGACGCCATCGGCCTGTATTTCGGCCCGTTGCAGACCGCCCTGGAGCAATACCAGCAGGCCCTTGAAAAACAACCCGACGACGCCGAGGCCCAGGTGCACCTGGCGCGCCTGTACTTGCACGAAAATGACTACGACCAGGCGGCCGCAGCCCTGCAGCGCAGCCTCGCGGTAGCTCCGGATGGCCTCGACGCCCTGGCCACCCAGGTGCGTCTTCTGGAGCGCCAGGGCCATCACGATCAATCCCGCCAGGTACTGGCCAAGGCCCTGGCGCTGCGCCCGGACTCGGCGTTCCTGCAATACGAGCTGGGACTGTGGCTGATCCGCCATGATCAGCGCGAATACGCCCTGCTGGCCTTGTCGCGGGCGGTGGAGCTGGAACCGGAGAATGCCGACTACCGCTACACGCTGGCAGTGACTCTGCACGAGCTGGATCAGTCCGATGCCGCGCAGAAGCAACTGGAGTCCCTGCTCAGCCGCCAGCCAGCCAACCGCCGGGCACGGGTATTGCTGATCCAGTACTGGAAAGAAACCGGCCAGTTGCAGAACGTTCAGGTGCTGCTGGCAGAACTGGAGCGGCAGAACCCAGACGATCCTTTCCTGCAACAGGGGCTTTAGATTGCGTTGAACCCTGGGCGAATGTCCGTGGTCCAGAGGATATCGGACCCTTTCAGGTGGCAAGGACACAGACCTTGTCGACCGTTTCAGGAGAATCGCTTTGGCCAGCTCGTTGTCGATGGACGAACGTGCACTGATCCTGGCCCCCGACCCGCTTGCCGGCAATGCTTCGAAGTTGTTGGCGGCTGCCGGTGTCGATTGTTTGCGCGCGCAGGATGTCGCCAGGCTGCAGGCCTGCCTGGTCGAAGGTGCAGCCCTGGCAATCATCGCCGAGCAGGCCCTGGACGTCGAAGCAGCCGACCTGTTGAAGGGCTACATCGATCAACAGCCGGCCTGGTCGGACCTGCCAATCCTGCTATTGACGCACACGCCTGCGGCCAACCCTTCTACCGCCAATCTGGCCTTGGGCAACCTGACCCTGCTGGCCATACCTTTCGAAGATGGCAGCTTGCTGCACCTGGCCCAGACAGCGTTGCGCAACCGGCGCCGTCAATACCTGGCGCGCGACCATATGCGCGACCTGCAACAGCGCCTGGATGCGCGCAGCGAGGATCAACCTGTCATCGACCAGGCCCTGCAGCAGACCCGCAAGATGGAAGCGATCGGCCAACTGGCCGGCGGTGTGGCGCATGACTTCAACAACCTGCTGACCAGCATAGGCGGCAGCTTCGAGCTGATCGACCGGCGCCTGAAGCACGGGCGCAGTGACGGCCTTGAAGGCATTCTGCGCAGGGGCCAGGAAGCCGTGACACGTGCTGCGGTGCTTACCCATCGCCTGCTGGCGTTTTCATCCAGGCAATCGTTGCACAGTCAGCGCATCGACCTGATTGCGCTTCTGCAACCGCAACGCCTTGAAGCCATCCTGGGCGAAGGCATCAGCCTGCACCTTGACCTGCCCGCAGACCTCTGGGCGGTGCAGGCAGACGACGAGCAATTGCAAGAGGCGGTGAACAACCTGCTGGTCAATGCCTGCGAGGCCATGCCCAACGGGGGCATGTTGCGCATCGAAGCCCGCAACCAGAAGATTGACACGCAGCGGTTCTCAGGTGGTGGGCTGGAGAGGGGTGAGTATGCCTGCCTGCGCATCATCGATGATGGCCAGGGCATGTCGAAGACCACCTTGGAACATGCCTTCGAGCCCTTCTTCAGTACCAAGCCCGTAGGCCAGGGCATTGGCCTTGGCCTGTCGATGGTCTACGGCTTCAGCAAGCAGTCCCACGGCCATGTAGCGCTGTTCAGCGAGATCGGCCACGGCACACAGGTGGACCTTTATCTGCCGCGCCACCTTGATCCGCACCCCCCCTCGGCAGCCGAACCGCACCCATCGCCTGCCGGTAAAAGCCCGAATGTGCTGGTCGTCGAGGATGACCCCCATGTTCGCGACCTGCTTTGCCAGTCGTTGCAAGACGAGGGTTATCGCTGCCGCAGTGCCAGCAACGCCAGCGAAGCCCTGCAGTTGCTGCGTTCAGCGCAGGTGATCGACCTGCTGCTCAGCGACGTTGGCCTGCCGGGCATGAATGGCCGGCAACTGGCCGAGATCGCCCGCACGCTCCGCCCGCACCTTCCGGTGCTGTTCATCACCGGCTACGCCGAGACGGCGATGGCGCGGGAAGGGTTTCTCGCGCCAGGCATGCAACTGATCTGCAAGCCATTCGAGCTCAAGCAGTTGCAGGCACAGGTTGCCAACATGCTGGGTAATGCCTGAGCCCGTTCAATCGCTCAGCATCAGCAGGGCCTGGTTCATCAGACTGGCCAATGCGAAAGGCTTGAGCATCAACGCCGTGCCTGGCGCCTCGGACAGCTGCGGGTCCAACGGTTGGTCGTTGAACCCGGTAATGAACAGAATCTTCTGCTGCGGCACGACCATGCGCATCGCCCTGGCGACCTGCCGGCCACTGAAACCACCTGGCAGGCCGATGTCGGTAATCACCAGGTCGAAAGGGCCATGGTGGCGGAAGCGATCGAGCGCCGAGTTCGCATCCCGTGCATCGCACACGTCAAAGCCACGCTCCTGAAGGTACTCCTTCATCACCGAACGCAGGTTTTCCTCGTCGTCGACCAGCAGCACACGTTGGCCACTGGCCCGTGTTACAGCAGATACCGATTGCGCGGGTTCCTGCGCTATATGCTCAAAGCAACGCGGGTACAACATACAAACCCTGAGACCGTGATCAGGCGCTGGCTCGAGCCAGATGTGGCCACCCGACTGGCCGACGAAGCCATAGACCATCGCCAGCCCTAACCCGGAACCGTTGCCCATGGGCTTGGTGGTGAAGAATGGTTCGAACGCCCGCGCCAGATCCGCCTCAGGCATACCGTGGCCATCGTCCGTGACATACAAGGCGACATAGTCACCGGGAGGTACGCCTTGCTCGTCGGGGAATGGCGCCACCAGGCGCTTGTTGATCGTGCGCAGTGTCACCTCGCCTCGCCCGAGGCACGCCTCACGCGAGTTGGCCAACAGGTTCACCAGAGCATTCTCCAGCTGCGCGACATCCACGCAGATGGTCCAGGGTCTTACATCAAGCTCCCAGTTCACCAGCATTTCAGCCCCCAGCACCTTGCACAGCAGCGGCGCCATGGCAGCCAGCTGGCGATTGATGTCGATTGGCTTGGGGGAAAGTGGCTGATGGCGGGAGAATGCCAGCAGTCGATGAGTCAGCGTCATGGCGCGTTGCACCGAATCGCTGGCCAGCGTCACATAGCGATCGATATGCTCCAGGCGCCCCTGCTCCATGCGCCGCTGCATGAGTTCCAGGCTGCCGCCGATACCCGACAGCAGGTTGTTCATCTCGTGGGCCATGCCACCTGCCAGGTGGCCGACTGCCTCCAGTCGCTGGGTTGCGCGCAACAGGGTGTCAGATTGGCGCAAGACATCTTCACGGTCCTGCGTGATGTCACGCCCCACGGCAGTCAGCAATGTACCGTCGAAACTCGCCGTCCAGCGGAACCAGCGATAGTGCCCGTCCTTATGGCGCATGCGCGTCTCGAGCTGCTCAACCCCGCTGTCGCGAACGAAGCCCATCACCGCAACTTCCACCTCAGCCCTGTCGCCGGGGTGAACCAGCTCCAGAACCGGCATGTCGCGTACCTGGTCTTCGAGCAAGCCCAGGGCGCGTAGCCAGGCCGGGTTGGCCGACTGCAGCCGCAGGTCGCGGGTAACAACGATCATGGCATCGCCGGAAAGCTGCCAGATGTGATCACGATCGGCCATCATGCGCTCGATCTGCCGCTCGAACGCCAACGCCTGCTCGCGCCATTCATCACGCGCATCGACGCTGGCGCTGGTTTCGATCACCGTGTGCAGGAACCCCACCACCTCATGCTGCTCATCACGCAACGGCGTATAGCTGAAGGCGTAGCAGACTGGGGTGCCGGTTCGCTTGCTCGGTAGCCATAGCGGCTGGTCTTCGACAAAGTTCGACTCCCCTTCGAGCGCCTTGAACACCCAGGGGCCAATGCCCTTCCAGGCTTTTGCCCACAGTCTGTCGAACGCTTGCCCCAAGACGTGGCCGTCACTCTCGAGCAAGTCCAGGTATGCATCATTGTGAATCACGGTCATCTGGGCGCCCCAGACCACCGCGCTGGGAAACGGCGAAAGCAGCATCATGTCGACGGCGATGCGCAAGGGTGCCTGCCAGTGCGGCAGCGCCCCGAGCGTGCCATATCGCCAGTCGAACCGCGCGACCTGCTCAGCCATGCCCTCCGCCGTTGGCAACCGAATGGCGAGTTCCATGCACTGCGTTGACGGTTTGCGCGGCGTGTCGTTTACAAACACTGTCGTGATTCCACCATTGCTCTTGGGTAAAGATTCCGTTTGCGCATCATCTGCCCGACGATTTGCCACTGCAATAGCTGCACGTTAATCGCATCACATTCGTCGCACCGCACAGGCATTGAGCAATAGCATAGAGCCATTAGCGAAATGGCGCCTTGGCGAACGGGAGCTATGCTCAATAGGTTTTCCCGCGCCAAGGAACGCGTTGCCCTTCAACGACAGACCAGGGAGCTTGGGTGATGAGCAAGAAGATTCTGGTGGTACTGACCAACACGGCCAAATACCCGACCCTGAAGCGGGCCACCGGCTTGTGGCTGGGTGAAGCGGTGCATTTTGTCGACGTCGTGCAGAAAGCCGGGTATGCAGTCGATTTCGTCAGCCCCAATGGCGGCTATGTACCGATTGACCCGCATAGCCTGCAAATGGCCCCGGAGCTGGACTGGCAATGGTACGACGACAAGTCGTTCATGAACCGCCTGGGAACATCGTCAAGCCCGGGCAAGGTCAGGGCCGCTGATTACTGCGCCATCTACTACACCGGCGGCCATGGGGTGATGTTCGATTTCCCGGACAACCAGCCGTTGCAGGAACTGGCACGCAAGATCTATGAAAGCAACGGCATCGTCGCCGCCGTCTGTCACGGCGTAGTCGGGCTGTTGAACATCAAGCTCAGCGACAACAGCCTGCTGCTCAAGGACCGGCAGATCACCGGTTTTTCCAACACCGAAGAAAAACTGGCAGAACTGGACAAGGTCGTACCCTTTCTCACTGAAAACGAACTGGTTGCCCGGGGCGGTATCTACAGCAAGGACGAGGACCCTTGGAAACCATTCGTCATCCAGGATGGCCGAGTCATCACCGGGCAAAACCCCGCCTCGACTGGAGCGCTGGCCGACAAGCTGGTTGCTGCACTCAACGCGAACTGAGTCCTACACCACAGCAGCGTAATTCACAAAGCAATCATGGTTTGGGATTACAGCAGGAGCAGTGACTGATTCATAGGCTCTTCAGTGGGCGGCCCATCTCGGGCCGCTTAGAACTGGGGGCTGAACATACATGTCAAGAATCAGAAATGCAGGGCACAGCCTGGTAGAAATATTGCTGGCATTGATCATCAGTTTGTTGCCTGTCGCTAGCGGGCTGATGATCATGTTTTATCAACAGGACAAAAAGTTTGAAGAAACCGCTCGGATCTCGGTGAAAGAAGCCATCTATTCCGTGGACTTGGCACTGGATCGGATACGCGCATCAGCTTCCACTGCATTAGTGTTGGCAGGGACTGCCTGCGAAAGTGTCCAGGCGCAATTGCTCGATCAAGTCGTCCAAGCTCCGCATCTGCGCTCGCTGGCACTCACTGTTGACAGCCGCAGCTATTGCAATAGCCTGAACACCTCTGTCGCACCCGATTACATGTTCCCTGATGCACAATCGCAGTTTCGTCTGGTACTGGACCCGCCTGCAGCACCCAATGAGGTGCTACTGGCCTATCAGCTCCGAGACAAGAACCTGGGGGTAATCACCACGTCCTACGGCATGTTGCTGCGCAACGAGCTGAGGGCTTTTCAGACAGGGCTGACCTTATTGCTCGAGTTCGGAGATTTATATATCTGGGCGAACGGCGACAGTCGCGACCCGACACGTCCATCGCAAGCAGAGTTCTATCAGGAAGGTGTCTCTGACAAATATGGCTATACCGTCAAGGCGGGCTATAAAGCAGGCTACTCGGTTCTGCAGACGCGCGGGGCGATGAAACAACTGTTCCCTCCCCTGGCACTGATCGGGATCATTACAGGCGCAATCAGCTATTGGGGCTTGTTCAGACGACGCAACAACCGTGGTCGCACCGCCGTCAGCAATCACTGACGGCGGTAGGCTTCACTCACTCGGCATTGAGCACGCCACGGCGGACCTGATCGCGCTCGATGGACTCGAACAGCGCCTTGAAGTTGCCTTCACCGAAGCCGTCATCCCCTTTGCGCTGGATGAACTCGAAGAATACCGGGCCGAGCAGCGTTTCCGAGAAAATCTGCAGCAGCAGGCGCTTGTCGCCCGGCTCGGAAGCGCCATCCAGCAGGATGCCGCGGGCCTGCAACTGGTCGACCGGCTCGCCATGCCCAGGCAGGCGTTCTTCGAGCATTTCGTAATAGGTCTGCGGCGGTGCGGTCATGAAACGCATGCCAAAGCCCTTGAGTGCATCCCAGGTCTTGAGCAGGTCATCGGTAAGGAAGGCCACATGCTGGATGCCCTCGCCGTTGAACTGCATCAGGAACTCTTCGATCTGCCCGGCGCCCTTGGACGACTCCTCATTGAGCGGAATGCGGATCATGCCGTCAGGTGCGGTCATGGCCTTGGACGTCAGGCCGGTGTATTCGCCCTTGATATCGAAATAGCGAATCTCGCGGAAGTTGAACAGCTTCTCGTAGAAACCGGCCCAGTAAGCCATGCGCCCGCGATAGACGTTGTGGGTCAGGTGATCGATGATCTTCAGACCTGCCCCTTGCGGGTTACGGTCGACGCCTTCGATGAAATTGAAGTCGATATCGTAGATCGAGCTGCCTTCTTCGAATCGGTCGATCAGGTAGAGCGGTGCCCCACCGATGCCTTTGATGGCCGGCAGGCGCAATTCCATCGGGCCGGTTTCGATCTCGACCGGTTGGGCACCCAGCTCCAGGGCCCGGGCATAGGCTTCATGGGCATTGCGCACGCGGAACGCCATGCCGCACACCGACGGGCCATGCTCGGCCGCGAAGTAGGAGGCGATGCTCTTCGGTTCGTTGTTGAGAATCAGGTTGATGCCACCCTGGCGATACAGGTGCACGTCCTTGGAACGGTGGGTGGCCACCTTGGTGAAACCGAGTATCTGGAATACCGGTTCCAGCACGCCTGGGGTCGGCGAAGCCAGTTCGATGAATTCGAAGCCCATCAGGCCCATTGGATTGTCAAAGATGTCAGCCATGTTCGTACCCTCATCTGCAGCGAAAATTAATGAATGCGTAGGATGTGGAACGGCAATGGTGGAGAGCACGGGATACCGCGCACGCTTCGGGCGAGGAAGTCACCAATGATCAGTTTGAACCCATGGTATGTCATATGGACCCATTCTCGGCGGGGGTTGATCCCTCGGTAACGAAGGACCTTATTGTTGTATTCGTAAATCGATTCTACATTGCGTAAATGGCTTTGTCGCGCATTAGTTCGCCACCGGCACCGACAAACGGCTATCCTCAGCACGTCAGTCATCAGGAAGATCCCCCCAGCATGCCCCTCACGGTCAAACGCCCCGCTCGCTGGAGCTGGCGCACGCTCCTGCCCTGGATCGTCGGCGCGGTGCCGCTTGCCTGTGGCCTGGCGGTGATGAACTGGCAGATCGAACGTGAACTGCGCGCCACCAGCCAGGCAACTGCGCGCCAGGTGGTCGAGCATGTTGATCATATTCTAGACAACCTCGCCAATGCCGCGCAGGCACTGCTGCCGCTGGCTGGCAGCCCCTGTGCGGACGCCCAGCTGGCGTTGCGCAGCCAGGTCACGCGCAATGCCTTCGTCCGCTCGACCAACCTGTTCCAGCACCACAACCTGTATTGCAGTTCGCTGTTCGGCGACTTCGACGAGCCCGTCGACGCCCATGACTACACCGATGGCCGGCTGTGGCTGATGAATGGCAACTCGGTGACGCCTGGCCATGCCCTGCTGGTGTACCGGGCCAGCGATGGCGATCGCGGTGCGATCAGTACCGTGGATGGCGATCACCTGCTCACCGCATTACGCCTGATAGGCCCGGAAGAAGCGCTGCAGATCCGCGTCGGCAACGTATGGATGGGCAAGGACGGTGCGGTGCATGACGGTGTCCCACCGGTCGCCGCCGCCGCCGATGTGACCCTGGGCTCGACCCGCTACCCGTTCAGCGTGCACGGTGGCTACGAGGCCGACAAGCCAGGCGAGCTGCTGCGCAGCCACTACCCTGCCCTGCTCAGCCTGCTGCTGGTACTCGGCGTGGTGGCCGGCGGCGCCTGCCGCTGGCAGATTCGCCGGGCCAGCTCGCCACGGGCCGAACTGCGCCGGGCCCTGGAGGCGGACGAGTTTCTGCCGTATTTCCAGCCGGTAGTGCGCAAGGGTGACTACCGCTGGGCTGGGGCTGAAGTGTTGATGCGCTGGAACCATCCCCGTGAAGGCCTGGTACGGCCGGACCTGTTCATCCCCTACGCCGAGCACAGTGGCCAGATCGTCGCCATGACCCGCGCCCTGATGCTGCACACCGCGCAGAGCCTGGCGCCCTACGCCGCACTGCTGGAAGACGGCTTCCACATCGGCATCAACATTACCGCCGACCACTGCCGTGACCTGAGCCTGCTCGACGACTGCCACACCTTCCTCCAGCATTTCCCCCCGGGGCGGGTACGGCTGACCCTGGAACTGACCGAGCGCAAGCTGATCGAAGCCACCCCGGTGGCCCTCGAGCTGTTCGCCAAGCTGCATGACATGGGGGTGATGATCGCCCTGGATGACTTCGGCACCGGCCAGTCGAGCCTCAACTACCTGCGCCAGTTCAAGGTCGACTACCTGAAGATCGACCAGAGCTTCGTGGCCATGATCGGTGGCGACGCATTGTCCCAACACATTCTCGACAGCATCATCGAGCTGTCCGCCAAGCTGGGGCTGGGTATCGTTGCCGAAGGCGTGGAAGCCGAGGTCCAGCGTGATTACCTGGCGCGAAGCGGGGTGGACTTTCAGCAAGGCTATCTGTTTGGCCGGCCGATGCCTGCCAGCGATTTCCTCAAGGCACTCACCGCACAACCTGGCAGCGTGCGGTTGCCGCAGGACGCGCCCCCTGAGATCATGCGCGGCTGATCCACCTGCTCACTCCCCTATCCGAGGCATTCGTGTCAAAAGGCATTATTTCGTCGGTCATGGCGTCCTGTCTGTTCGCTGTGATGTATTTCTATACCTCCTTGCTGTCGCCACTTGATGGCGAAGAGATCTTTGGCTGGCGCACGTTGTTGACCCTGCCCTGCCTCACCCTGTTCATGCTGGTCAGCAAAGACTGGAAGCGCGTCGGCGAACTGCTCGCCCGCGTGCGTCAGACGCCGATCCTGCTGCTGGGCATGGTCGGTACTTCGTGGTTGATGGGGGTGCAGCTGTGGCTGTTCCTCTGGGCGCCGCTGCACGGGCGCAGCCTGGAAGTGTCGATGGGCTATTTCCTGCTGCCGCTGGCCATGGTGCTGACCGGGCGCCTGGTGTATGGCGAGCGCCTGTCACGCCTGCAGAAAGTGGCGGTCAGCTGCGCCGCGCTGGGCGTCGGGCACGAGCTTTACCAGAATGGCAGCTTCGCCTGGGAAACCTTGCTGGTGACGATCGGCTACCCGATCTACTTCGTCTTGCGACGGCGCTGCCGCACCGACCACCTCGGTGGCCTGTGGTGCGACATGTGCCTGTTGCTGCCCTGGGCTGTGTATTTCGTCACCCAAGGGCCGTTGTCGACGGCCGATCTGCACCAGCACCCAGGCCTCTACGGGCTGATTCCGCTGCTGGGGGCGATCAGCGCCTGTGCACTGATCGCCTACGTACTGGCCAGCCGCCTGTTGCCATTCAGCCTGTTCGGCCTGCTCAGCTACGTCGAGCCGGTCCTGCTGGTGGGCGTCGCCCTGCTGCTGGGCGAAACCATCGGCCCGGATCAGTGGCTGACCTACCTGCCAATCTGGGCCGCCGTGCTGGTGCTGGTGCTCGAAGGCTTCAAGCACTTGCTGCGTCAGCGTCGGCGTTCGGTGTAAGGCGTACCTGGCGCACCCGGCGCTCCTCCACCGCCACCACGGTCATGCTCCAGCCATTCCAGGCCAGCTGGTCACCCACCACCGGCAGGCGGTCCAGCAAGCTCATCACCAGGCCCGCCAGGGTCTGGTAGTCCTCGGTGGCGCGGGCGCTGAAGCCTGTACGCGCCTGGACCTGGCTCAGGTTCAGGGCGCCACTGACAACAAAACTGCCACCTTCCTCGATGATCGCCGGGCCTTCGATCTCGCTGGCATCTGGCAGCTCACCGGCGATCGACTCGAGGATGTCGGTCATGGTCAGCAAGCCGGTGAAATCACCGAACTCGTTGATCACGAAGGCAATGTGCGTCGACTGGCTACGCATCTGCTCCAGGGCGTTGAGGATGCTGAAGCTTTCCAGCAGGTTCAACGGCGCCCGCGCCATGCGCTCAAGGTCCGGTTGGCTACCGGTCAGCAGCTCCTTGAGCAGCTCTTTCTTGTGCACGAAGCCCAGCGGTTCCTCGATATGGCCATTGCGAATCAGCGGCAGACGCGAGTACGGCGAGTTGGCCAGTGCTTCAGTGATGGCGTGCGCGGGTTGCGCCAGGTCGATCACGTCGACCTCGGCACGCGCGGTCATCACCGTGCGGATCGGCCGCTCGGCCAGGTTCAGCACGCCACTGATCATCACCCGTTCGCGGCGGTCGAACAGGACTTGCTCTTCGCCACCTTCGACCAGGTCGGCAATGTCTTCGCCCACCTCGTCAGCCTCGACCCGGCGGCCACCCAGCAGGCGCAGCACGGCATGCGCGGTACGTTCACGCAATGGCCGGTGCTGCTGCAGGCTGCGCTTGCGGCGGGCACGGGCCAGCTGGTTGAACAGCTCGATCAGGATCGAGAAGCCGATGGCCGCGTACAGGTAGCCTTTCGGGATATGGAAGCCCAGGCCTTCGGCGGTCAGGCTGAAACCGATCATCATCAGGAAGCCCAGGCACAGCATGATCACTGTCGGGTGGGCGTTGACGAAGCGGGTCAACGGCTTGCTGGCGACGATCATGATACCGATCGAGAAGACCACCGCGATCATCATCACCGACAGCTCTTCGACCATGCCTACGGCCGTGATCACTGCGTCCAGCGAGAACACCGCATCAAGCACGACGATCTGCGCCACGATTGGCCAGAACAAGGCATGACGCACGGCACCCGTAGCCTGGGTGACATGCCCTTCCAGGCGCTCGTGCAATTCCATGGTGGCCTTGAACAGCAGGAACACACCACCGAACAGCATGATCAGGTCACGGCCGGAGAAGCTCTTGCCGAACACCTCGAACAGCGGCGCGGTCAGGGTGACCATCCACGAGATACTGGCCAGCAGGCCCAGGCGCATGATCAGCGCCAGGCTCAGGCCGATGACCCGCGCGCGGTCGCGCTGATGCGGCGGCAGCTTGTCGGCGAGGATGGCGATGAACACCAGGTTGTCGATACCGAGCACCAGCTCGAGGACGATAAGCGTCAACAGGCCTAGCCAGGCCGTGGGATCGGCTAGCCATTCCATTAGCGGGTACTCTCGAAGGAAGCGTCACGAGGACGGCAGGAGGATGGCCGGAAAGGCCGAAGACTGGGGGGCTCCGCGAAGGTGCTCATATAGACCTTGATTGAAAATAGGGAAGACGATCCTACAAGCACAGCAGGCTTTTCTGATAGCGCGAAACTATTACAAAAGCTGTAGCTGCGCCGCAGGGGACTATTCTTCAATACCCCAAGCCAGGTAAGGCCGCAGGATGGCGGCATCGTCCAACACACGGAGTTACGGAACATGAGCCTCTCCCTTTCCATGGCCGCATTCGCCCTTGTCGCATCGATCTCTCCCGAGCCGGTCAATGTCGTCGCCCTCGGCAGTGGTGCCCGTCATGGCCTGCGAGCGAGCCTGTGGCATGTGACGGGCGCGACGCTGGGCTTCTGCGTGCTGCTGGTGCTGGTTGGCCTGGGCTTGCACGAACTGCTGTTGCGCTGGCCGTTGCTGGGCGTGGCGCTGCATTGGGGAGGCGTGGCATTTCTGCTGTACATGGCGTGGAAGCTGGCCCGCGACGATGGCCAGCTGGGTGGCGCAGATCAGCAGCGTGCACCTTCGGCCTGGCAGGGGGCGGCGATGCAATGGCTTAACCCCAAAGCCTGGCTGGCGGCGGTGGCAGGCGTGGGTGCCTATACCGGTGGCGAACAGCAACTGCTGTGGTTGTTCACCTGGATCTACGGGCCGATCTGTTTCGTTTCGGTGGCCTGCTGGGCCTGGGCCGGGAGTGTGATCCGGCAGTATCTGCGCAAGCCGCGGTATCTCCAGTTGCTGAATCGGGGGCTGTCAATATTGTTGGTGGGAAGCGCGGGTTATCTGCTCGTTTGATACTGCGCATCGCGGTAATGCCCGGGGGTTGCCGCCAGATGCTGCTTGAACGCCCGCTGCAGATGCGCCTGATCGGCGAACCCCGCCTCCTGCGCCACCTCGGCGATTGCCCTTCCCTGGCGCAATTGCGCCCGCGCATGCTGCACCCGTTGATCCAGCAGGTAACCGTGTGGCGTCAGGCCGAAGCGCTGGCGGAAAGCACGGATCAGATAGGAGCGTGACAAGCCACAAGCCGCGCAGATGTCCTCAAGGCTCAGCGGGTCTGTGCGATGAGCACGGATGAAAGCCGCTGCCGCGTCCAGCGGCGGATGGTCCACTCGCGCCTCATCTGCCGATGCCTGCAAATAGCGTGGGAGATCACCGAAAAAACCCGCCAGGCGATCTTCACGATCGTCCAGTTCGTTGTCGAACAGGTCGGCAAACACCTGCAGCAAGCGGCTGTACAAAGCCGGCGAAGTACTGACTGTCTGTGCTGGCAATTCGAAGCCCCGAGCCTGCAGCCACGGCAGGTCAACAAACAGCATCAGGTACGACCAGGGCTGGCCGGCGATCGGGTTGCAGGTGTGCACCACACCTGGATTCATCAACACCGTGGTACCGGCCATTACCTCGACCTGACTGGTGCCGCTCAGGTAGGTACTGCAACCACTGGTGATCACGCCGATGGAAAAGCTCTCATGGGAATGGGCGGCATAACAGACCTTGCGCCCATCCCCCACGCGCCGGGCTTCGACAAAAGGCAATGCCGGGTCCCGCCAGAACCGCGACACCTCGATCATCACCAGGTCCTCATTCGCTGCTGTGCTGCACCACCACCAGCAACTGCGCCGGCTGCTCGCCGACCGAGCGCAGGCGGTGCGGTGTCTGGGCATTGAAGTGCAGCGCATCGCCCTGCTCCAGCAACACCCGCTCATTCATGAAGTCGACCTCCACCTGGCCTGCGTGGACGAACAGAAACTCCTCACCCTCATGCTCCTTGAAAGTCGGATCGCTGAACGCGGTCGGCGGCTGGATCAGGAACGGCAACAGGCTGTGCTGCCCGAACTGGCGGGTCAACGCCGCATAGCCAGGCCCGTGGCCATCGCCCACCAGCGCCTGGCGCTCGCCCTGGCGGACCAGGCTGTAGCGCCGCTGCCCGGTGTGCTCCTCGGCGAACAGTTCTTCGACATTGACGTTCAACGCCCGCGCCAGCTTGAGCGCAGCAGCGATCGACGGCGTGTTCAGGCCACGCTCCACCTTGGACAGGTAGCTCTTGGTCATGCCGGATTTTTCGGCCAGCGTCTCAAGCGTAACGCCCAGTTTTTTTCTTAACACTTTCAATCGGTTAGACATGCGACGCGATTTTCCCGGGTCCACAGGCTTGCTTATGACACTTTGTGTCATATAGGATTATTTGTGTCATCCGCTGACCCGTTCCTCGACCGACCAAAGCTTTGGAACAGGCCAGCGCTGACATCGCTCATCACGCCACAGAGGAAAACCCCATGGCCAAGACCCTGACACACAGCAAGGACCAGCTGGTCCAGCAGGCGCTGACGCAGATGCAAGGCTCGCTTGCCGATAATACGTGGACTGTGCGAGAAAAGCTGGCCCTGACCTGCCGAATTCTATTCGACCATGGCCACGACTCCGGTCTGGCCGGGCAGATCAGTGCCCGCGGCCCGCAACCGGGTACCTTCTACACCCAGCAATTGGGCCTGGGTTTCGATGAAATCAGCGCCGGCAACCTGCTGCTGGTCAACGAGGACCTCGACGTGCTCGAAGGCCAGGGCATGCCCAACCCGGCCAATCGCTTTCACAGCTGGGTGTACCGCGCCCGCCCGGACGTGAACTGCATCATCCACACCCACCCGACCCACGTCGCCGCGCTATCGATGCTGGAAGTCCCGCTGCAGGTTTCACACATGGACCTGTGCCCGCTCTACGACGATTGCGCCTTCCTCGAAGCCTGGCCCGGCGTGCCGGTGGGCAACGAGGAAGGCGAAATCATCAGCGCCGCGCTGGGGGACAAGCGCGCCATCCTGCTCTCGCACCATGGCCAGCTGTCCACCGGCACCAGCATCGAGCAGGCCTGCGTGTATGCCCAGCTGATCGAGCGCGCCGCACGCCTGCAACTGCTGGCGATGTCGGCCGGCACCATCAAGCCCATCGCCCCGGCACTGGGCCGCGAAGCCCACGACTGGATCGACCGGCCCAAGCGCCATGCTGCAGCCTTCAACTACTTTGCCCGGCAGAGCCTGCGCGACCACGCCGACTGCCTGAACTGATCCCTGAATGCCTTGCTTGCGGAGCCTTTTACCATGACCACTGAAATCCACGGCATCATCGGCTACACCATTACCCCCTTCAGCGCAGGCGGCGAACAGCTCGACCTGCCCGCGCTGGGCCAGTCCATCGAACGCCTGATCGACGGCGGCGTGCAGGCCATCGCGCCATTGGGCAGCACCGGCGAAGGTGCCTATCTCAGCGACAGCGAATGGCAGCAGGTAGCCGAGTACAGCCTCGCCCAGATCGACAAGCGGGTACCCAGCATCGTCAGCGTGTCCGACCTGACCACCGCCGGCGCCGTGCGCCGCGCCCGCTTTGCCCAGGCCCAGGGTGCCGACGCGGTGATGGTGCTGCCGGCCGCCTACTGGAAACTCAGTGAAGCCGAGATCCTCCAGCACTACCGCGCCATCGGTGGCGCAATCGATATCCCGATCATGCTCTACAACAACCCGGCCACCAGCGGCACCGACATGTCGGTGGAGCTGATCCTGCGTATCGTCCGGGAAGTGGCCAACGTGACCATGGTCAAGGAGAGCACTGGCGATATCCAGCGCATGCACAAGCTGCAGTTGCTGAGTGAAGGCCAGGTGCCGTTCTACAACGGCTGCAATCCGCTGGCGCTGGAGGCCTTCGTGGCTGGTGCCAAAGGTTGGTGCACGGCAGCGCCGAACCTGATTCCGGCACTCAACCAAGGCTTGTATCAGGCTGTGCTGACGGGAGACCTGGCGCAGGCCAGGGCGCTGTTCTACCGCCAGCTGCCGCTGCTCGATTTCATTCTCAAAGGCGGGTTGCCGGCGACCATCAAGGCCGGATTGGCAATGACCGGATTGCCGGTGGGCGAGCCACGCAAGCCGGTGTTCGGGCTGGACGAGCCAGGTCGAACGACCCTGGCTGCATTGTTGGCAAAGCTGGCTGATTGAATACCTGCACCGGCCGCTTCGCGGGCTTGATCGCGAAGCGGCCGGGGCAGGCAATGCAACTATTTCAAGGCATCACCGGCGGCACGTACTGCAAGGTGGTGCCCAGCGCCCACAACAACACCAGCACCAGTGGCACATGCACCAGCAGTTGGACGAACGAGAAGCCGATCAGGTCGCGCGCCTTGAGCCCCAGCACACCCAGCAACGGCAGCATGTAGAACGGGTTGATCAGGTTCGGCAGCGCCTCGGCGGCGTTGTAGATCTGCACCGCCCAGCCCAGGTGATACTGCAGGTCGTTGGCCACCAGCATCACGTACGGTGCTTCGATGATCCACTTGCCACCGCCAGACGGGATGAAGAAGCCCAGCACTGCCGAGTACACGCCCATCAGCAGCGCGTAGGTATCATGGGTGGCGATCTGGGTGAAGAACAGCGAGATGTGATGGGCCAGGGTCTGCTCGTCCACACCTTTTACCTGGGTGAGGATCGCAGCGATCGAGCCGTACAGCGGGAACTGGATCAGCACCCCGGTGGTGGTCGGCACGGCGCGCGCCACGGCATCAAGGAAGCTGCGCGGGCGCCAGTGGAGCAAGGCACCAAGCATGATGAACAGCAGGTTGTAGGTGTTCAGCCCGGAAATCGCGGTGATCGCCGGCTTGGTGGCGAACTCCTGGTACAGCCAGCCGCCGGCCAGGGCCACCAGCATCAGGATCAGGATCGGGCTGTGCTCCAGCCATTCGCCCGGGCGGGTGCGCTTGGGTGCCGGTGGCGCGGTGAAGCTGGGGTCGATGCCACAGTCTTCGGCGCTGCGCGCACTGCTCGGGCCGGGTGCCGTGGCGTAGGCGATCACCAGCGAGACGATCACCAGGGCCGCCAGCATCACGCCGGACTGCCAGAGGAAAATGGTCTCGGTGAACGGGATCACGCCGGTGATCGACAGGATCGAAGGCGGCAGGCTGGCCGGGTTGGCCTGCAACTGCGCGGCCGAGGACGACAGGCCCAGCGCCCACACAGCCCCCAGGCCCAGGTAGGCGGCGGCACCGGCGGCGCGGTAGTCCATCTTCAGCTCGGTGCGACGGGCCAGGGCCCGCACCAGCAGGCCGCCGAACACCAGCGACAGGCCCCAGTTGAGCAGCGAAGCCAGCATTGAGATCAGCGCGACCCAGCACACCGCCGAGCGGCCGTTCCTGGGGATGCGTGCCAGACGGTCGATCAGGCGGGCGGCGGGTGGCGAGCTGGCCACCACGTAGCCGCCGATGACCACGAAGGCCATCTGCATGGTGAACGGGATCAGGCTCCAGAAGCCATCGCCGAAGGCCTTGGCGGTGTCGGTCGGCTTGGCCCCCATCGCCAGGGCGCCGATGCACACCAGCAACACGGCCAGGGCGGCGAATACCCAGGAGTCAGGGAACCAGCGTTCGGCCCAGTTGGAACAGCGCAGGGCAAAGCGGGCGGAGCGGCTGTCTTGGATTTCAGCGGCCACGGTTACTTCCTTTTATTGGTCTTATCGGATTTTTCTGCATAAACGCAGAAACCCCTGTAGGAGCGGCCTCGTGTCGCGAACGGGCTGCGAAGCAGCCCCAGGATTTCAGCATTGCAGCCGAAATTGCCGGGGCCGCTCTGCGGCCCTTTCGCGACACGAGGCCGCTCCTACAGGGGTACAGTGTGATGCTTTAGAAGGTCATTTCCTTGACATCGTCCGGCACGATCAGCTTGCCGGCAGTCTTCTCGATGATTTCTTCGACGCTTACCCCCGGCGCGGTCTCGCGCAGGATGAAGGCGCCGTCTTCGATCTCCAGGTAGGCCAGGTCGGTCAGCACCTTGCGGATGCAACCGGCACCGGTCAGCGGCAGGCTGCAGCGCGGCAGCAGCTTGGACTCGCCATCCTTGGAGGCGTGGGTCATGGTGACGATGATGTTGTCGGCACCGGCCACCAGGTCCATGGCGCCGCCCATGCCCTTGACCAGCTTGCCGGGGATCATCCACGAGGCGATGTTGCCTTCCACGTCCACTTCGAAGGCGCCCAGTACGGTGAGGTCGACGTGGCCGCCACGGATCATGGCGAACGATTGCGCCGAGTCGAAGATCGACGCGCCACGGCGGGCGGTGACAGTCTGTTTGCCGGCGTTGATCATGTCGGCATCGATGGTGCTTTCGGTGGGGAATTCGCCCATGCCGAGCAGGCCGTTTTCGGACTGCAGCATCACGTCCATGTCGGCCGGTACATAGTTGGCCACCAGGGTCGGAATGCCGATGCCGAGGTTGACGTAGTAGCCGTCCTTCAGTTCACGGGCGACGCGTTGCGCCATCTGTTCGCGGGTCAGTGCCATGGTCAGGATCTCTTTGTTGTTCTGATGGATGGCGCTCAGGCCTTGACGGTGCGCTTTTCGATGCGTTTTTCGAAGGTGCCGACGATCACCCGGTCGACGAAGATGCCCGGGGTATGGATCTCGCTGGGCAGCAGCACGCCAGGCTCGACGATCTCTTCCACTTCGACCACGGTGATCTTGCCGGCGGTGGCCGCCAGTGGGTTGAAGTTCTGTGCGGTGTTGCGGTACACCACGTTGCCGTAATGGTCGGCCTTCCAGCCTTTGACGATGGCGAAGTCGCCAGTGATCGACTCTTCGAGGATGTACTTGCGGCCCTTGAACTCGCGCACTTCCTTGCCGTCGGCCACCGGGGTGCCGTAGCCGGTGGCGGTGTAGAAGGCCGGGATACCGGCGCCGCCGGCGCGCATCTTCTCGGCCAGGGTGCCTTGCGGGGTCAGTTCGACTTCCAGTTCTCCGCTGAGCAGCTGACGTTCGAATTCGGCGTTCTCGCCGACGTAGGAGGCGATCATCTTGCGGATCTGCCGGTCTTCCAGCAGCACACCCAGGCCGAAGCCGTCGACGCCGCAGTTGTTCGAGACCACGGTCAGGCCCTTGACGCCAAGGCGCTTGATTTCGGCGATGAGGTTTTCGGGGATGCCGCACAGGCCGAAGCCGCCGGCCAGTACCGTCATGTTGTCGGTCAGGCCTGCCAGGGCCTCTTCATAGGTTGCTACGCGCTTGTCCAGTCCGGCCATGCTGATCCGCCTTTTGTAGTTGTTGAACCGACGAGGCTGTCGGTGAGCGTGTGCAGCCATCTTCACCGCTGGCGACTGATTTGTTAATTTTGTTTTCATCATCGATTGATAACTTTTCCAAAACAGCGATCGAGGCTGTCATGAACGTCAAGCAACTGCGCGCCTTCGTCGCCGTCGCCAAGTACCAGAGCTTCGCCCAGGCCGGTGAACACCTGCATGTCTCGCAACCGGCCCTGAGCCTGACCATCAAGGCGCTGGAGGACAACCTAGGCGGCGCCCTGCTCACCCGTACCACCCGCAGCGTCAGCCTGACCGCCGAGGGCGAGGTGCTGCTGCCACTGGCCCGGCGCTTGCTGGCCGACTGGGACGACACCGAAGAGATGCTGCGCCAGCGCTTCACCCTGCAGCTTGGCCGCGTCTCGGTGGCGGCCATGCCGGCCTTTGCCGGCAACCTGCTGCCGCAATCGCTCAAGGTGTTCCGCCAGCGTTACCCCAAGGTCAATGTCACGGTGCACGACGTGATCAACGAACAGGTACTTGAACTGGTGCGCCATCGCCGCGTCGAACTGGGCATTGGCTTCGAGCCGGATAACAGCGAAGGCCTGAATTTCCATCCGCTGTACATGGACCGTTTCGTCGCCGTGGTGCCGGCCGACTCACCACTGGCCTTGCAAACCCAGGTCACCTGGGCACAGTTGCTGGCGGAAGACTTCATAGCCTTGCAGCGCCCGTCGGCGGTGCGCCTGCTGCTGGAGCAGTACGTCGCGGCGCGCCACGGCAAGCTGGCGGTGGCGTTCGAAAGCCACCAGCTGTCGACCATCGGCCGCATGGTTGCCAGTGGTCTGGGTGTCAGTGCAGTACCGGCGCTGTGCATCAACCAGATGCAGGAACTCGGCGCACGTTGCGTGACGCTGGTCGAACCCGCGGTCGAACGGCGCATCAGCGTGATCGCCCTGGCCGACCACAAGCTTTCCACCGCAGCCCAGGCGCTGCTCGAGGTACTGCTTTCCCATACCCAGACTCCGGAGGTGACATGCGTTACGTGAAACTGGCAGGTTGCAACGTGCCGGCCATTGGCCAGGGCACCTGGTACATGGGTGAAGATCCGGCCCGCAAGGCCGCCGAAGTGGCCGCCCTGCAACAAGGCATCGAACTGGGCATGACCCTGATCGACACCGCCGAGATGTATGCCGAGGGCGGCGCCGAGGAAGTGGTCGGCCAGGCCATTGCCGGGCGCCGTGACCAGGTGTTCCTGGTCAGCAAGGTCTACCCGCACAACGCCAGCCGCCGTGGCGTGCCGCAAGCCTGCGAACGCAGCCTGAAGCGCCTTGGCACCGAGGTGATCGACCTCTATCTGCTGCACTGGCGTGGCCAGTATCCGCTGGAGGAAACGGTCGAGGCGTTCGAACGCTTGCGCGAGCAGGGCAAGATCCGCCGCTGGGGGGTGTCCAACTTCGATGTCGATGACCTGCGCGAACTGCACAATCTGGATTGCGCCACCAATCAGGTGCTGTACAACCCGGCGCAGCGTGGCATCGAGTTCGACCTGTTGCCTTGGAGCCGCCAACGGAGCTTGCCAACCATGGCCTATTGCCCGCTGGCCCAGGCCGGGCGGCTGTTGCAACATCCGGTGCTGTGCGAAATCGCCAAGCGCCATGGGGCGACGCCTGCGCAGGTCAGCCTGGCGTGGGTGACGCGGGAGAACGATGTGATTGCCATACCCAAGGCGGTGTCTGCGGAGCATGTGCGGTTGAATGCGGCTGCCGGAGCGTTGACCTTGACCCTTGAAGACCTGCGGGCGATGGATCGGGCGTTTCCGGCACCCACGCGCAAGCAGCATCTGGCGATGGTCTGACAGGATCCATCAAGGTCAGTGAAAGTCCCGGCTCTTTACATCCAGCCCCTGCAACAAGGGGCTGATGTCCTCCAGCCGCCGGGCGATCAGATGCCGAACCCCGTTCTCCTGCTCCAGCCGCCCGCTCACCTTGAGCAACTGAGCCCCCACCAGCGCCCGTCGCTGCCGCTCGGCCAGATCCCGCCAGACCACCACATTGACCATGCCGAACTCATCCTCCAGCGTCACGAAGGTCACCCCGCTGGCGGTCTGCGGCCGCTGTCGCCCCACCACCAGCCCGGCCATGGCAATCGCATCGCCATGCTCGAGCCCAGCCAGTTCGCCGGAACTGCGGCACCCCAGCGCCCGCAACCGTGAACGCAACAGCCTGAGCGGATGCGGGCCCAGGGTCGTGCCCAAGGTGCCGTAATCGGCTACCAGGTCCTCGCCAACCGTTGGCACCGGCAACGCCACCTGGGCTTCCGGCAGTGCCTGCACCTCGGCGAACAGCGGCAACTGCGGCTGCACTGCCGCCACCTGCCAGCGCGCCTGGTGGCGATCACCGGCCAAAGCTCGCAGTGCCCCCGCATCGGCCAGCCGGGCGCGAGCACGGCTGTCGAGCCCGGCGCGCAGGCACAGGTCTTCGACATTCCGCCAAGGGCGCTGCGCCCTCGCCTGCTCCAACCGGCGGGCATCCACCTCGCTGAACCCCCGGACCTGCCGCAGCCCTAGGCGAATGGCCAAGGCACCGTGGCGATCGGGCTCCAGCGTGCAGTCCCATTCGCTGTGGAACACATCCACCGGGCGTACTTCGATCCCTTGCCGCCGCGCCTCCTGCAGCAGCTGGTCGGGGCTGTAGAACCCCATCGGCCAGCTGTTGACCAGCGCACAGGTGAAGATCGCCGGCTCATGGCACTTGAGCCAGCTGCTGGCATAGCACAGCAAAGCGAAGCTGGCCGCGTGCGACTCGGGGAAGCCGTAACTGCCAAAGCCTTTGATCTGCTCGAAGATACGCTCGGCGAACGCCAGGTCGTAACCGTTGCGCAGCATGCCCTCGACCAGCCGCTGACGATGGGGCTCCAGCCCGCCATGGCGTTTCCAGGCAGCCATGCTGCGGCGCAACTGGTCGGCCTCGCCAGGGCTGTAGTCGGCAGCGACCATGGCCAGTTCCATCACCTGCTCCTGGAACAGCGGCACGCCCAGGGTGCGCTCGAAGACCTCCTTGAGTTTTTCCGAGGGGTAGGTCACCGGCTCCTGTTTGAGGCGTCGGCGCAGGTAAGGGTGAACCATGTCGCCCTGGATCGGCCCGGGGCGCACGATGGCAACCTCGATCACCAGGTCGTAGAAGGTGTTGGGCCTGAGCCGCGGCAGCATGGCCATCTGTGCCCGCGACTCGATCTGGAACACGCCCATGGTTTCAGCGCGGCTGATCATCGCGTAGGTCGCCGGGTCTTCGCCGGGGATGGTCGCCAGGGTCAGCTGCCGACCGCGGTGGCGCTGCAGCAAGTCGAAGCAGCGGCGCAAGGCGCTGAGCATGCCCAGGGCCAGCACGTCGACCTTGAGCAGGCCGACCATGTCCAGGTCGTCCTTGTCCCACTGGATCACCGTGCGCTCGGCCATGGCGGCGTTTTCCACCGGCACCAGGTGGTCCAGCGGCTGTTCGGAAATGACAAAGCCACCTGGGTGCTGGGACAGGTGACGGGGGAAACCGATCAGTTCACCGGCCAGTATCAGGATGCGCCGCAGCGACGGGCTACCGGGTTCGAAACCGGCCTCTGCCAGCCGCTGATCGTCCGGGATACGGTCGCTCCATCGACCGCAGCACTTGGCCAGGGCATCCACCTGGTCGGCCGGCAGGCCCAGCACCCTGGCCACATCACGAACAGCGCCGGCAGCGTGATAGGTATTGACCACGGCGGTCAGTGCGGCGCGGTGCCGGCCGTAACGGCGGAACACGTACTGGATCACCTCTTCGCGCCGGTCATGCTCGAAGTCCACGTCGATATCGGGCGGCTCGTTGCGCTCACGCGACAGGAAGCGCTCGAACAACAGGCGATGTTCCATCGGGTCGAGCTCGGTGATGCCCAGTACGAAGCACACCACCGAGTTGGCTGCCGAACCACGGCCCTGGCAGAGAATGTGCTGGCTGCGGGCAAAGGCGACGATGTCATGCACGGTCAGGAAATAGCTTTCGTAGCCCAGCTCCTCGATCAGCGCCAGCTCCTTGTCCAGCACCACGCGTACCTGGCTGCTCGGCCCTGACGGCCAGCGCTGGGGCAAGCCCCGCTCGCACAATTCGCGCAGCCAGCTGGCGGGTGTCTGGCCCTCGGGCACCAGTTCGCGTGGGTACTGGTAGCGCAGTTCACCCAGGTCGAACTGGCAACGCTCGGCGATGACCAGGCTCTCGGCCAGCAGGTCTGCCGGGTACAGCTCGGCCAACTGCTCCAGCGCACGCAGGTGGCGCTCGCCATTGGCGAACAGATGGCGCCCTGCCTCGGCCACGTTGCAGTGCTGGCGGATGGCGGTCATGCAGTCCTGCAGGGCGCGCCGGCCGCGCACGTGCATGTGCACGTCACCACAGGCCACGGCGCGGATGCCCTGCTGCGCCGCCAGCTCGCGCAAGCGGGCCAGGCGCCGGTCATCATCGCTGCCACGGTGCAGGTGCACGCCCAGCCACAAGCGCTCGGCGAACGCCTCGCACAGCCATCGGCCTGTAGCCTGATCATCGGCATCATCGGCAATCCACAGCGCCAGCAAACCTTCATGGTGTTGCTGCAGATCGTCAGCGAACAACTGGTAGTCACCCTTCTCGGCCCGCCGTCGCGCTCGGGTGATCAAGGCACAGAGGTTCTGGTAACCCGTGAGGTTCTGCACCAGCAAAACCAGTTTGGGGCCATCCTGCAGGCGCACTTCGCAGCCGACGATCAGGCGCAACTGTTGCGCCTTGGCGGCCTGCCAGGCGCGAACGATACCGGCCAGGGTGCACTCGTCGGTGATCGCCAGGGCCTGGTAGCCCTGCTCGCGGGCGCGGCGAAACAGCTCCTCGGCACTGGATGCACCACGCTGAAAGCTGAAATTGGACAGGCAATGCAACTCGGCGTAGCCCGGTGTACTCATGCGAACCAGCCCTGCAGCCACAGCGGGCCGGGTTGGGCCAGGTCGTGATAGGCCCAGCCACGCAGGCCATCGCGGGTTTCGATGCGGTAGTAGTCACGGCGCACATCGCCACCGTCCCACCAGCCTGACTCGATGCGCTCGGCCTGGCCCAAGAGCCTGTGGCCAGCCCCCTCCAGGGCCTGCGGGGTGGGCAGCAACCAACCTGGGCGGCTACCCGGCAAGGCCGGCAGGCTACCCTGGGCACCCTGCTCCGCTTGCTGCCAGGCGCATTCGGGGCGGTGGTCGGCCTCGGCGCGCAGCCCCTTGACGGCTTCATCACCCAGGCGCGCACGCAGGCGTTCGCGCAGTTGCTCCCAGGGCTGGGCCTGCTTGGCACGGGGGTCGAACAGTGCCTGGTGCTGGGGCACGAAGGCTGGCAGGTCATCGGCGACCAGTCGCAGGTTGCGCACCGGTGCCGGGATGCGCAGTGGCTCCAGGCGCCCACGGGCCAGCTCGAACAGCATGGCGGCGTCGCGCTCGGCTGCCAGCAGGCCCACCTGCAATTGAGTGTCCGGCCCTTCGACGTGCTCCAGATACAGGCAAAAGCGCTGTACGCCGCAGTCGCGCCCGGCGAGGAAGGCCGCCAGGTCATTGAGCATGCGCCGCAAGGGGAACAGCAAGGCCTGATGCGATTCGACGTCGAAGTTGAGTTCCAGGCGCGTCTCGAAGCGGTCCGGCGGCTGATAGAAGCCCAACCCCATGGAACGCAGCCCGAGCAACTGGTCCAGGTGCAACTGCACCTGGGCGGAAAACCGCCTGGCCAGCGCATCGCGCGGCAAGGCCAGCACCTGACCCAACTGGCGCAGACCCATGCGGACAAAGGCTTCGGCAGCGTCCGCTGGCAACCCGACGCGCTCGATCGGCATGCGCGCCAGCGCCGCTCGGGTCTGCTCGGCGCAGGTCAGTGCCAGGCCATCATGGCCGTTGGCAAGCATGCGAGCCGCTACCGGGTTGGTCGCGAGCACGATGCGCTGGCGCAAGCCCAGTGCGGCCAGCTCTTCGCGCAGGCGGGCCTCGAACAGCGGCCAGGGGCCGAACAGCTGCAAGCTGGAGCCGACCTCAAGCAACAAGGCACGTGGGTAGTGGAGACTCACCTGGGCACTGAACCGGTAGGCCCAGGCCGCCAGCAATTGCTGCAACTGCTCGATGCGGGCCGGGTCGGCCTCGACACAGTGGAACCCGTCGGCCAAGGCCCGCGCGGCCGTCAGCGTCTGCCCCGCTCGCAGGCCAAGCGCCGCCGCGGCGGGATTGACGGCTTGCAGCAGACGGCGCTGAACGGGGCCGCCGACCAGCACCAGCGGTGTATCGGCGTCGTCACGCTCGCGCAGGATCGAGTCCAGCGCCAGCTGGGGCAGGAGAATGCAGGCCCAGAGCATATTGCATCAGCCCCGCCCTGGGCAGGCGATGGGCATGGCCGGTGGCATGCCGCCACGGCACTTGAGTACCCGCCATTGCGCCGGGCGCGTATCCACGGCAATACGCAGCGCAGCGGGCGACGGATTGTGCGCAGCCTGTTGCGGCCGACAGGCGAAGGCCAGTGCCTGCCCGGTCTCGGCGGCCACCTGCAGGCGGCGCAGGGCGCGGTCATCGGCACGCTCCGGCCAGCACAGCACCGCTGCGCAACTGCCGGAGCGCAGGCACTGTTCGGCAGCCCACAGGGCATCGGCCTGCCCCGCATCGACCTGTACCAGCCAGCGCAGGTCCACGCCAGCGGCCTGCCAGGCCGGTGCATAGGGAATGAACGGCGGCGCCACCAGCACCACCCGCCCGCCTTCAGCCGTCAGGCGTGCCAGGGATGGCCAGAGCAGTTGCAACTCGCCACAGCCCGGGCTGGCCAACAGCAACTCGCTGAGGGCTGCGGCCGGCCAGCCGCCATCCGGCAGGCCTTGGTCGAGCAGTGCATGGCCCGTGGGCTGCAACCCGGCCGGGCGCACCTGGCCCTGCCGCCCGCGCCAGACCTGACGCTGGTCGAGCAGGCGATCGAGATCGACCACCGCGCCCATCAGTCGCGCCTCAACAGGCCACAGAACACGCCTTCGATGAAGAATTCGCGCTCAGGCCCCACGTCGATCGGCGCATAGGCCGGGTTGCGCGGCAACAGCCGGTAACCACCGGGCTGGCGCTGCAGGCGCTTGATGGTGACCTCGCCGTCCAGGCGCGCGACCACGATCTGGCCGTCACGTGCCTCGCCCTGCTGGCGGATGCCGACCAGGTCACCGTCGAAAATGCCGTCGTCGATCATCGAATCACCGCGCACCTTGAGCAGGTAATCCGGTGTGCGGCGGAACAGGCTGGGGTCGAGCAGCAATTGCTCGTGAATGCCCAGGTCCGGGCCGATCGGCGCACCGGCGGCCACCTGCCCCAGCACGGGAATTTCGAGGATTTCCGGCCGGCGCAGGGGCTCGGCCAGGCGAATGCCCCGCGCCTGGTTGGGTGTGACGTCGATGTAGCCGGCCTGGCACAACGCGGTGATGTGCTTGCGCGCGACGCTGCGCGAGGCGAAGCCGAAGCGGCTGGCGATATCGGCCAGGCTAGGCGGCTGGCCGTGGTCGGCAATGCGCTCGCGAATGAATTCGAGGATTGCACGGCGTTTGGGGGTGAGATTGTCCATGGAGTACATTTGTACTCTTTTCGGCGTACGCTGAACAGCCCCCTTTGTCGTCAGCTTTGGTTATCATCCCCGGGCTTTTGTTTCTTGAATACCTGGATACCTGATGCTGACTGCCCTGCTGTTCGATCTCGATGGAACCTTGACCGACACCGACACCCTGCATTTGCAGGCCTTCCGCCAACTGCTTCACGACTATGACGGCCGCGAGCTGACCCAGGAGCAATTCGATGCCCAGGTCAGTGGCCGGGCCAATGGCGAACTGTTTGCCGAATTGTTTCCGCTTGCCGACCTGGCCGAGTGCCAGGCGCTGGCCGACCGCAAGGAAGCGCTTTTCCGTGAACTGTCACCCGCGCTGCAACCCATGCCCGGCCTGCTGCGCCTGATGGACCACGCACGGGCCTGGGACATCGGCATGTGCGTGGTGACCAATGCGCCGCGGCTGAATGCCGAGCACATGCTCACGGCCATGGGGCTTGGCGATCGCTTCGAGCATGTGCTGGTGGCCGAGGAGCTGGCGCGGGCGAAGCCTGATCCACTGCCCTATCTGACCGGGCTGCAGCGTCTGGAATCGTTGGCGGGCGAGGCGCTGGCGTTCGAGGATTCGTTGCCAGGGGTGACGGCCGCGAGCGGGGCCGGGATCTTTACCGTCGGTGTTGCCACTACTCAGACGCCGGAGCGCCTGCTGGCTGCGGGGGCCAAGCTGGTGGTGAAGGATTTCAATGATCCACAGTTGTGGGAATTGATCGAGACCATGCACGGCTGAGGCAGCAATGTGTTCGCCGTGATTTTTTGATCAAGGCGGCAACCGAGCGCCGCCCGCGCGGCGCATCGCAGGCAAGCCTGCTCCTACATCTGTTTCGGGCCAATCCCTCCTGCATCCATTGGCGCGCGACCCATTGTGTGTCCGACGCGATATCGAGCCATGCGCCGAGGGCACGCGCGCCAATGGCACAGACATGACTGGCCCGAAACAGATGTAGGAGCAGGCTTGCCTGCGATGCGCCGCGCGGGCGGCGCTCGATCTCACAGGCGCTGGACATCTCTTGCCCTACACCCGCAAACCACTCGTCGGCCCTGCCCTGAATCTGTCGATTCCCCTCTCCTCAAATCGACCAAAAGCTGAGCCCCCAGCGGAGTCAGCCCCATGAGCACCCTCGATCAAAAACACCCGGTCGCCACACGCGAGCAATGGCTGGCCGCCCGCCGCCAGCTGTGGCTGCACGAAAAAGCCTTCACCCACCAGCGCGATGAACTGGCCGCTGCCCGTCGTGCCCTGCCTTGGGTCAAGGTCGAGCAGCCCTACCGCTTCCAGGGCCCGAACGGTGAACTGAGCCTGGCCGACCTGTTTGCCGGGCGCAGCCAGCTGCTGGTCTATCACTTCATGTTTGCCGAGGGCTGGAGCGAAGGCTGCCCTGGCTGCTCGTTCCTCGCCGATCATTTCGATGGCGCCAACCTGCACCTGGCCCATCACGACGTCTCGCTGGTTGCCGTGTCGCGCGCGCCCTACCCCGAATTCCAGGCCTTCCGCCAGCGCATGGGCTGGCGATTCCCCTGGTATTCATCCCACGGCAGCGGTTTCAATGAGGATTTCGGCGTCAGCGTCGGCACCGAGGGCCAACGCCAGTACAACTACGCGCCGTACACCGGCAACGAGACTGAGCTACCAGGCCTGAGCGCCTTCTGCAAAGACTCGGATGGCACGCTCTACCATACCTACTCCACCTACGCCCGCGGCCTGGACATCCTGGTCAACACCTACAACTTCCTCGACATCGCGCCACTGGGGCGCAACGAAGCCGGGACCATGGACTGGGTGCGGCATCATGATCGCTATGAAGGGCAACCCGACAAACCGCACTGCTGCCACACGTGAGCGATCAGCCTCTCACGCCGAGCATGCCCCGCTCGACGATGAAGTCGATCACCGCCTGCAAGCCTTCGCCCTTTTTCAGGTTGCTGAAGGTCCAGGGCCGCTGCGGGCGCATGCGCTGGGTATCACGCTCCATGACCTCCAGCGAGGCGCCGACGTAAGGTGCCAGGTCGGTCTTGTTGATCACCAGGAAGTCCGACTTGGTGATGCCGGGCCCACCCTTGCGCGGGATCTTCTCGCCCTCTGCCACGTCGATGACGTAGATGGTCAGGTCGGCCAGCTCCGGGCTGAAGGTGGCACTGAGGTTGTCGCCACCGCTTTCGACAAAGATCACTTCGAGGTTGCCGAACTTGCGTGCCAGCGCTTCGACGGCGGCCAGGTTCATCGAGGCGTCTTCGCGGATGGCGGTGTGCGGGCAGCCACCGGTCTCGACACCAACGATACGTTCAGGCTCAAGGGCTCCGGCCTCGGTAAGGATGCGCTGGTCTTCCTTGGTGTAGATGTCATTGGTCACCACGGCAATCTGGTAGTGGTCGCGCATGGCCTTGCACAGGCATTCGAGCAGCGCGGTCTTGCCGGATCCGACCGGGCCGCCGACACCGACGCGCAGGGGTTGCTGATAGCTTTGCATGGAGGCAGTCCTCAGGAACGGAATAAACGGGTGTATTGGGTTTCGTGACGCGATGAAGCGATTGCCAGCAGCGGCAGGCCACCGCCGAGCTGGTCATCGGCCAACGCCAGTGCCTGGTCCAGCACGCCGGGCAGTTCGGCGCCCAGGTCGCGCAGCAGGGTCTGCGCCGCCTGCTGGCCGAACGGCACCAGCTTGACCCCGGCCATCACTGCGCCTTCGAGCCAGGCAAAGGCATGGCCGAGGGCGAGTTGACGCAGCGGGATCTGCCAGTGCGCGGCGAGCCAGGCCATGCCACCGAGCTGGCTGAGTTCGAGGCTGGCGCGCCAGGCCGGGTCCTGGCCCAGCTGCCAGCCATCGAGCAGGCGTGCCAGGGCCGAGCCGCGCTGCTGTTCTTCCAGGCGCAGCTCGGCGGTTTCGCGGTTGGCCAGCAGGAAGCGGCTCCAGTGGCTGAATGCTTGCGCGTCGCCCGCCTCGCAGGCGCGGTACAGGCGCGCCAGTACCGGCCAGTCCAGGCAGGCCAGGGTGTCGTGCACCTGCTCGCGCTGCCAGGCGCAGAAGCCGGCAGTGTCATGCACCCAGCCAGCCTCGACGGCCCACTCCAGGCCCTGCGAGTAGGTAAAACCTCCCACCGGCAGCCCAGGGCTGGCCAGCTGCAGCAGGCGCAGCAGCGCCAGATCGCTGTTCATCAACCGGCCAGCACCAGTGCGGCGCCGGCCAGCATGCCGCCACCGAAGGCCTTCTGCAGGCCGCTGTGGCGGCGCAACAGGCAGCCGACGCCGAAGCCGACAGCCAGCAACAGGCCGCTGACAGTAACGAAACCGGCGCTGAACAGCCAAAAGGCGCTTGGCGTGGCTTCCACACCGTGGGCCCAGCCATGGAACAGGGCGAACACCGGCATGGCCAGGGCCAACAGCAACTGACGGCTCGGCAGCAGCACGGCAGCGGCCGCCACCAGCACCGACACGGCGATCAGGGTTTCCATGCCCAGCACATCACCGAACAGGTGGCCGCACACGGCACCGGCAAACATCGAGGCCAGGGTAGCCAGCGGCAAGGTCAGGTTGCGTCGGGTCAGCGCGGCCAGCACCCCGGTACCCAGCAGCATCAGCAAGTGATCGAGCCCGGTCAGCGGGTGCAGCAGGCCGTCGTGCAGCGGATTGCCGTCGTGACCCGGGTGGGCGAAGGCCGGCAGTGCGACCATCAGCAGGGCAAGGGCGAAAATCTTTTTCATGGTTGGCTCCTTAATGAAGGGTTCAGGAATGGGCTGGCAGACGCACGAACGGATGGTCGTGGCCATGGCTGTGCGGCGCGCTCTGGTAGGCCCCGGCTTCCGGCTCGAACGGCGCCTGCTCGGCTTCCACCGTCAGGCCCAGGCCGCGCAGCATGTCGTCGAGTACATGGTCATGCTGATAGCGCAGCAGGCCCGGATCGATTTGCAGGGGTACGTGGCGGTTGCCCAGGTGATAGGCGGCGCGCGCCAGCAGGTGCGGGTCGGCACAACGCACGGTCGACACCGCTTCAGGTGCAGCCAGTACGCGGATCACCTGGTCTCCCGAGGCATCGGCGAGCAACTCGCCGCCGCGCAGCAAGTGGCCACGTTCGAGCATCAGCCCGGCTTCGCGGCCGTCGTCGAGGGTCACCCGCAGGCGGCTCTTGATGCGGCTGTCGACGTCCAGGGTCACGGTACCGGTGACGGTCTCGGATGCCTCGATCCGGCGGGTCAGGACAATCATCTTCACTCCTTCAGAACAGGAAATAACGCTGGGCCAGCGGCAGCTCGCTGGCGGGCTCGCAGACCAGCAACTCGCCGTCCGCGCGCACCTGGTAGGTCTGCGAATCGACTTCGATCACGGGCTGCAAGGTGTTGTGGACCATGTCGGCCTTGCGCACCCGACGGCAGCCGTGGGCGACCCCGATCAGGCTCTGCAGTCCCAACTCCTGGTGCAGGCCCCGGTCCATGGCAGCCTGGGGCAGGAAGGTCATGCGCGTGGCGTGGCGGGCCGCGCCCATGGCACCGAACATTGGCCGGTAGTGCACCGGCTGCGGGGTCGGGATCGAGCCGTTGACGTCGCCCATCGGCGCGCTGGCGATCATCCCGCCCTTGATCACCAGGGCCGGCTTGACCGCGAAAAACGCTGGCGACCACAGCACCAGGTCGGCCAGCTTGCCGACCTCGACCGAACCGACTTCATGGGCGATGCCATGGGTCAGCGCCGGGTTGAGGGTGTACTTGGCGATGTAGCGCTTGACCCGGAAGTTGTCGCTGTAGCCCGTGTCCGGTGCCAGCGGACCTCGGCGCAGCTTCATCTGGTGCGCCACTTGCCAGGTGCGCAGCACCACTTCACCGACCCGGCCCATGGCCTGGGAGTCGGACGAGGTCATGGCGAAGGCGCCCATGTCGTGGAGGATGTCTTCGGCGGCGATGGTCTCGCGGCGGATGCGCGACTCGGCGAAGGCGACGTCCTCGGCAATGCTCGGGTCCAGGTGGTGGCAGACCATGAGCATGTCCAGGTGCTCGTCGACGGTGTTGACCGTGTACGGCAGGGTCGGGTTGGTCGAAGACGGCAGCACGTTGGCCTGCCCCGCCGCACGGATGATGTCCGGCGCGTGGCCGCCACCGGCACCTTCGGTATGGAAGGTGTGGATGGTGCGATCGCCGATGGCGGCCAGGGTGTCTTCGATGCAGCCCGACTCGTTCAAGGTGTCGGTGTGGATCGCCACCTGGATGTCCATCTCCTCGGCCACGCCCAGGCAGCAGTCGATGGCGGCCGGGGTCGAACCCCAGTCCTCGTGCAGCTTCAGGCCCACGGCGCCGGCAGCGATCTGCTCGCGCAGCGCTTCGGGGCGCGAGGCGTTGCCCTTGCCCAGCAGGCCGATGTTGATCGGCAGGCAATCGGCGGCCTGGAGCATACGCGCCAGGTACCAGGGCCCTGGGGTGCAGGTGGTGGCATTGGTGCCGGTGGCCGGGCCGGTACCGCCGCCAATGAAGGTGGTGACGCCACTGGTCAGTGCCTCTTCCACCTGCTGCGGACAGATGAAATGGATGTGCGAATCGATACCGCCAGCGGTGACGATCTTGCCTTCGGCCGCGATCACTTCGGTGCCCGGGCCGACCGGCACGGTCACGCCCGGTTGCACGTCGGGGTTGCCGGCCTTGCCGATGACGGCGATGCGCCCGTGCTTGACGCCGATATCGGCCTTGACGATGCCCCAGTGATCGATGATCAGGGCATTGGTCAGCACCAGGTCCATGGCCTCGGCGGCGAGCATCTGCCCCTGGCCCATGCCGTCGCGGATGACCTTGCCGCCACCGAACTTGACCTCTTCACCGTAGAGCGTGAAGTCCTTCTCGACCTCCACCCACAAGGCAGTGTCGGCCAGGCGCACGCGGTCGCCGACGGTGGGGCCGAACATGTCGGCGTAGGCCCGACGGGAAATCCGGCTCATGCCCTGCCCTCCAGCGCGCCGTTCACCTTGCCCTGGAAGCCATACACTTCACGCTTGCCGGCATAGGCCACCAGCTGCACGGTGCGCGACTGGCCCGGCTCGAAGCGCACGGCGGTGCCGGCCGGGATATCGAGACGAAAGCCGCGGGTCGGTTCACGTTCGAACACCAGCGCAGCGTTGACTTCGTAGAAGTGGTAGTGCGAACCGACCTGAACCGGCCGGTCGCCATGGTTGGCCACGCTGACGCTGACCGTGTCACGGCCGACGTTGAGTTCGATGTCGCCAGCGGCGACCTGAATTTCACCTGGGATCATGCTGGGCTCCTGCTCCAGGTCAGACGATAGGGTCGTGCACGGTCACCAGCTTGGTGCCGTCGGGGAAGGTCGCTTCGACCTGCACGTCATGCAGCATCTCGGCGACGCCTTCCATGACCTGCTCGCGGCCGATCACTTCGCGGCCCAGGCTCATCAGCTCGGCCACCGTGCGGCCATCGCGGGCACCTTCGAGCACGGCGGCGCTGATCAGCGCCACCGCCTCCGGGTAGTTGAGCTTCAGGCCACGGGCCAGGCGCCGTTCGGCCAGCAGCGCGGCAGTGAACAGCAGCAGTTTGTCTTTCTCTCTCGGGGTCAGCTCCATGGCGCTCTCTCAAGTGGCCCAGATGCGCGGCGGGCACGCGGCCAGGCCGAGAACGGCCGGGCGCAGGGCATGCCAGAGGCGCTGCAGGGTGTGTTGCAGGTGTTGGTTGTCATGGTCGAGCAGGCGGATCACCAGCAGCGAGCCGAGCAAGGTCGCGCCTGCGGGGGTGTCGAGCTCATCGAGTAGCGCGCGCACCTGCTCCAGCACGGTCGGGGTCGCCGGCGCTGCGCAGAAGGTGGCGACCAGCGGGTGGCCGCCGACCTTGGCCAATTGCCCGCCGGCGATGCGCAGGCGCTCGTGCAGGCCGGGGTCGCCGGGCAACGCAATGCACAGGCGGCTGTCCAGTGCCCCCTGCTCGAAGCGCTCGTTCATCACCGGCCGGCCCAGGCACAGGGTTTCCCAGGCCAGCAGCCTGGCACCGGGTTCGAGGGTGAAGCGGCTGTCGAGGCTGGCGCGGGCGCCATTGAAGAAGATGCTGTCCTGGGGCAGCCATTCCAGTGTGCTACCGGCCTGCAGGTGGAAGCGCTGGGCCAGCCGCGCGGTGGGGCCGATGCTGCGGTAGAACTTGCTGGCGCCCGGCATGGTCAGCAGCGCGTGGCTGCCAGGCTCGAGGTGGATATCCAGCTCCAGGCGGTCGCCGGCGACGATGCCGCCGGGTGGGTGCAGCACATAAACGTGGCACGGCGCGCCTTCCGGGTAGAACGGCCGCTGCACCAAAAGCGGGCCGAAATGCCGGCGCGCACCAAGGCGGGTCACGCCATTGCGCTCGACGAAGCGCAACTGCAGGTGGGCGCTCCAGCCGGCGTCTTGCTCCGATGGTTCGATCTGCTCCGCGAGCGACATCCTGCGGCCCCTTGATATCCGTGGCCTGGCGGCCGTTTAGAGGGTCATCTGCAACACCTGCGGGAGATAGCAGGCTGACCACTCGATCAAATTTCGCTGGCTGGATATAGCAGGTTGCGGGCCAACTACGCAGGTGAATGAAGATGAAACCTTCATGGCGAGGGCTCTGGCATGGGGCATACGGGGCTGCACCGCACATTGCGGGGGCGGCACTTGGCCCTGTTTCGGTGCTGCGCTAAAGTCTTTCACTAGCCTTCGGTATGGGAACCCGTTTTGAAAAACATGAGCAAACGTGACCTGGCGCGCCTTGAGCGTGAACTGGTCGCCGGCCTGACCGACGCCTGCGAGGCCGCCAAGGCAGAGATCGTAGGGTTCAGCTGGCTGACCCATCGACTGGACCCGAACGATTTTCCGGCCAGCCTGCGCATTACCTGGGTGTTCGAGCGTGAGGCCGATAAAACAGCGGCGCTGGCTGGTGAGGCCAAGGCCCGCATGCTGGCGCTGACGGCTCAGGCGCTCGATGAGGCGGGCGTGCAGTTGGACCATGTCGCCTGGCATGTGCGCTTTGACAGCGAGGAAGCTTGCGTGCGCAACCACGCCGGGGACTGGAACCGGCGACTGAAGTAACCCTGAGGCCGGCCCAGACAATCGAGAACGTTCAGATGATGGCCAATTCGTGACTGGCCGTTCCCGATACGCGACGGATGTATTATCGTGGCGAGGTGCGCATATAACAGCAGCCCGAGCGATCGGGCACTTGCAAGACAATCGAGGGTGTCATGAGTAACGAAAGCATTAACTGGGACAAGCTGGGTTTCGACTACATCAAGACCGACAAGCGCTACCTGTCCGTATGGCGCAATGGTGAGTGGGACAAAGGCACCCTGACCGAAGACAACGTGCTGCACATCAGTGAAGGCTCCACTGCCCTGCACTATGGCCAGCAGTGCTTCGAAGGCCTCAAGGCCTACCGTTGCAAGGACGGCTCGATCAACCTGTTCCGCCCAGACCAGAACGCCGCCCGCATGCAGCGCAGCTGCGCGCGCCTGCTGATGCCGCAGGTGCCGACCGATGTGTTCATCGAAGCGTGCAAGCAAGTGGTCAAGGCCAACGAGAAGTTCGTCCCGCCACACGGCAAAGGCGCCCTGTACCTGCGCCCGTTCGTGATCGGTACCGGCGACAACATCGGCGTGCGCACCGCCCCCGAGTTCATCTTCTCGGTCTTCGCCATCCCGGTTGGCTCGTACTTCAAGGGCGGCATGAAGCCGCACAACTTCCAGATCTCCAGCTTCGACCGTGCCGCCCCTCAGGGCACTGGCGCAGCCAAGGTCGGTGGCAACTACGCGGCCAGCCTGCAACCGGGCGCTGAAGCCAAGAAGGCCAACTTCGCCGACGCCATCTACCTCGATCCGCTGACCCACACCAAGATCGAGGAAGTCGGTTCGGCCAACTTCTTCGGCATCACCGCCAACAATGAATTCGTCACCCCGAAATCGGCCTCGGTACTGCCAGGCATCACCCGCCTGTCGCTGATGGAACTGGCGCAATCGCGCCTGGGCCTGACCGTGATCGAAGGCGACGTCGAGATCAACAAGCTCGACCGCTTCATCGAAGCCGGCGCCTGCGGTACCGCCGCGGTGATCACCCCGATCGGCGGTATCGAGTACAACGGCAAGCTGCACGTGTTCCACGACCTGGAAAAAGTCGGCCCGGTCACCCAGAAGCTCTATAACGAGCTGACCGGCATCCAGAGCGGTGACGTCGAAGCACCCGCAGGCTGGATCGTCAAGGTCGCCTGAGCCACTGCGCCATGCTGATCGACGGGGCATGCCAGACACTGGCATGCCCCGTTTTGTTTTACCCGGCGTAGATGAATTTTTCTTAAATCGCCGTTTGGCTATTCTTTGGCACAATCAAATCTCCACATAGACGCCCAGGAACGAGCATGCCACGCGTACTGACCATCGAAGACGACGCCGTCACCGGCCAGGAAATCGTCGCCGAACTCTCCAGCCACGGCCTGGAAGTGGATTGGGCCGACAACGGCCGCGAGGGCCTGGCCAAGGCCATTGCCGGCGGTTACGACCTGATCACCGTAGACCGCATGCTGCCCGAGGTCGATGGCCTGACGATCGTCACCACCCTGCGCAACCTGAAGATCACTACGCCAATCCTGATGATCAGCGCCCTGTCCGACGTCGATGAGCGCGTGCGCGGCCTGCGTGCCGGTGGCGACGACTACCTGACCAAGCCGTTCGCCTCGGACGAGATGGCCGCGCGGGTCGAAGTGCTGCTGCGGCGCAACAGCGTACCGATGACCCAGACCCGCCTGCAGGTCGCCGACCTGCAGCTGGACCTGATCAGCCACGAGGCCCGCCGCGGCGAGCACACCCTCAACCTGCTGCCCACCGAGTACAAGCTGCTGGAATACCTGATGCGCCACAGCGGCCAGGTGATCACGCGGATGATGATCTTCGAGGAAGTCTGGGGCTACCACTTCGATCCGGGCACCAACCTGATCGACGTGCACATCGGCCGCCTGCGCAAGAAGATCGACTCCGCCGGCCAGTCGCCGCTGATCCGTACGGTACGGGGCTCGGGTTATGCCATTGCTGAACCCGTCTAAGGGCTGGAGTTCGTCCACCAGTCGCCTGTTGGCGCTGTACAGTTTTCTGTTCGTGGCCTGGAGCAGCATCCTCATGGGGGTGCTGTATTTCGAGGTGTCCAGCTACCTGAACAAGCTCACCCGCCACTCCATGCTGCAGCGCCAGCACCTGTTCGCACACATGAGTGGCAAGCAGCTGGACGATGCCCTGATCGCCAGCCAGGCGTTCGAAGAACGCAGCTTCGATGCCTATGGCCTGTTCGACGCCCAGTTCAACCCGGTAGGTGGGCGCATTCGCGCAATTCCGCCTGACCTTGGCCTGGACGGCAAGGTGCACGAACTCAAGCGCTGCCTGGACGCTGACGACCCGCACATGCCACGTGACAGCTGCGATGCAGTGGCGATCAAGGTGCAGGATGGCCGCTGGCTGGTGCTGTTCCGCGACAATGGCTCGTTGTTCGTGGTCACCCGCATCATCCTGCATGCCTTGTTGTGGGGCATCTCGCTGACCCTGATTCCGGGGTTTGCCGGTTGGTACCTGCTGCGCCGCCGCCCGCTGAAGCGCATTCGTGCGATTCAGGCCCAGGCCGAGCTGATCGTCGCCGGCGACCTCACCCACCGCTTGCCGCTGTCGGCACGCCGCGATGAGCTGGACATGCTCGCCGATATCGTCAACGCCATGCTCGACCGCATCGAACGGCTGATGCATGAAGTCAAAGGCGTATGCGACAACATCGCCCACGACCTGCGCACTCCCCTCACCCGCCTGCGGGCGCAGCTGTACCGTATTCGCCAGCAAAGCGCGCACGACTCGCCACAAGCCGAAGCGCTGGACCAGGCGATCGGTGAGACCGACACGTTGATGGCACGCTTCCGTGGCCTGCTGCGTATCAGCGAGCTGGAAGACCGCCAGCGCCGCGCCGGCTTCGTTCAGCTCGATCCGCACGACTTGCTGGTGGAACTGCACGACTTCTACCTGCCGCTGGCCGAGGATGGCGGCATCCGCCTGAACCTCGAACAGCCTGCCCAGTTGCCGGCGCTGCATGGTGATCGCGAGCTGCTGTTCGAAGCGCTGGCCAACCTGGTGGGCAATGCCATCAAGTTCACGCCCGAAGGCGGTCGGGTTGCCATCAAGGCGACCCAGGATGAGCTGGGGGTGCACATTGCCATTGAAGACAGCGGGCCGGGGATTGCCGAAGAAGAGCGGACCGCAGTGTTGAAACGGTTCTATCGCAGCGAGGAAGGCCACCGCCATTCCGGGTTCGGGCTGGGGCTGTCGATCGTTGCGGCGATCGTCGACCTGCACGGGTTCGGGCTGGAGATTGGCGAGAGCGAGCTGGGAGGGGCGAAGCTGGTGCTACATTGCCCGCTTTCCGGGCTAGCCAAGTAAAAGCTGGGGCTGCAAAGCAGCCCCAATGACGCCGATCAGTCAGCCAGGCGCCAGGTAGTGGCACCCTTGCTGTCTTCCAGCACCACACCCATGGCAGTGATCTGGTCGCGGATGCGGTCGGATTCCGCCCAGTTCTTGTCCGCACGCGCCTGCAGGCGCGCCTGGATCAAGGCTTCCACTTCAGCCGCATCGACCTTGCCTTCGGCACCGGCACGCAGGAAGTCATCAGCCTCCAGCTGCAGCACGCCCAACACATCGCCCAGCTCACGCAGGCGGCCGGCCAGGCCAGCCGCCGCGTCGACATCGCTGTCACGCAAGCGGTTGATCTCGCGCACCAGGTCAAACAGCACGGCACAGGCTTCCGGGGTACCGAAGTCGTCGTTCATCGCCACGCTGAAGCGCTCGACAAAGGCTTCGCCACCCTTGGCGGCAACCCGAGGCAGGCCACGCAGGGCGTGGTAGAAGCGCTCCAGGGCGCCCTTGGCATCGCGCAGGCTGTCTTCGGAGTAGTTGATGGCGCTGCGGTAGTGGCTGGCCACCAGCAGGTAGCGCACCACCTCCGGGTGGTACTTGTCGAGCACGTCGCGGATGGTGAAGAAGTTGTTCAACGACTTGGACATCTTCTCGCCATTGATGCGGATCATGCCGCAGTGCATCCAGCTGTTGGCGTACTGCTTGCCAGTGGCTGCCTCGCTCTGCGCGATCTCGTTCTCGTGGTGCGGGAACTCCAGGTCGCTGCCGCCACCGTGGATGTCGAAGCTCTCGCCCAGGCAGCAGGTGGACATCACCGAGCACTCGATGTGCCAGCCCGGACGGCCCGGGCCCCACGGCGAATCCCAGTACGGCTCGCCCGGTTTGACGCCTTTCCAGAGGACGAAGTCCAGTGGATCCTGCTTGGCCTCGTCGACCTCGATGCGGGCACCGATGCGCAGGTCTTCGATCTTCTTGCGCGACAGCTTGCCGTAGCCGACGAACTTGCCGACCCGGTAGTACACGTCGCCATTGCCCGGCGCGTAGGCATAGCCCTTGTCGATCAAGGTCTGGATCATCGCGTGCATGCCGGCGATATGGTCGGTGGCACGCGGCTCCAGGTCCGGCTTGAGGATGTTCAGGCGGCGCTCGTCCTCGTGCATCGCGTCGATCATGCGCGCGGTCAGGGCGTCGAACGCCTCGCCGTTTTCGTTGGCGCGGTTGATGATCTTGTCGTCGATGTCGGTGATGTTGCGCACGTAGGTCAGGTCGTAGCCGCTTTTACGCAGCCAGCGGGTCACCAGGTCGAACGCCACCATGCTGCGGCCATGGCCAAGGTGGCAGTAGTCGTACACGGTCATGCCGCACACGTACATGCGCACCTTGTTGCCATCGAGCGGCTTGAAGGCTTCCTTGGTCTTGCTCAGCGTGTTGTAGATGGTAAGCACGGCGATTCCTTAGCTGCCCCAGGAGTCACGAAGGGTGACGGTGCGGTTGAACACCGGGCGACCCGGCTGGCTGTCCTTGAGGTCGGCGCAGAAATAGCCTTCGCGCTCGAACTGGAAGCGGTCCTCAGGCTGTGCCTGGCCCAGCGACGGCTCGGCGCGGCAGCCGGTCAGCACTTGCAGCGAGTCCGGGTTGATATTGTCGAGGAAGCTGCCGCCATCTTCGGTCTTCTCCGGGTTGGCGGAGCGGAACAGGCGGTCGTACAGGCGTACTTCGCACTCGACGCTGCCTTCGGCCGGCACCCAGTGGATCACACCCTTGACCTTGCGGCCTTCCGGGTTCTTGCCCAGGGTGTCCGGGTCGTACGAGCAGCGCAGCTCGACGATGTTGCCGTCGGCATCCTTGATCGCCTCGTCGGCGCGGATCACGTAGCTGCCGCGCAGGCGCACTTCACCGGCAGGCTCCAGGCGCTTGTAGCCCTTTGGCGGCTCTTCCATGAAGTCATCGCGGTCGATGTACAGCTCGCGGGCGAACGGCAGCACGCGCACGCCCATGTCTTCCTTCGGGTGGCGCGGCAGTTCAAGCTGCTCGACCTGGCCTTCCGGGTAGTTGGTGATGACCACCTTCAGCGGGCGCAGTACGCACATGGCGCGTGGCGCGGTGCGGTCGAGGTCGTCACGGATGCTGAACTCGAGCATCGACATGTCGACCACGCCATCGGAACGGTTGGTGCCGATCATTTCGCAGAAGTTGCGGATCGACGCCGGGGTGTAGCCGCGGCGGCGGAAGCCCGACAAGGTCGACATGCGCGGGTCGTCCCAGGCGCTGACGTGCTTTTCGTCGACCAGCTGCTTGAGCTTGCGCTTCGAAGTGATGGTGTAGTTCAGGTTCAGGCGGCTGAACTCGTACTGACGCGGGTGCGCCGGTACCGGCAGGTTGTCGAGGAACCAGTCGTACAGCGGGCGGTGGCCTTCGAACTCGAGGGTGCAGATCGAGTGGGTGATGCCTTCGATGGCGTCCGACTGCCCGTGGGTGAAGTCGTAGTTCGGGTAGATGCACCACTTGTCACCGGTCTGGTGGTGGTGGGCATGGCGGATGCGGTACAGGATCGGGTCGCGCAGGTTCATGTTCGGCGAGGCCATGTCGATCTTGGCGCGCAGCACGCGCTCGCCGTCTTTGAACTCGCCGGCCTTCATGCGCGCGAACAGGTCGAGGTTTTCCTCGACGCCGCGCTCGCGGAACGGGCTGTTCTTGCCGGGTTCGGTCAGGCTGCCGCGGTATTCCTTGGCCTGATCAGGGGTCAGGTCGCAGACATAGGCCTTGCCACGCTTGATCAGTTCAACGGCCCAGTCGTGCAGCTGGTCGAAGTAGTTGGAGGCATAGCGCACCTCGCCGGCCCAGTCGAAGCCCAGCCATTTGACGTCGCTCTGGATGGCGTCGATGTATTCCTGGTCTTCCTTGGCCGGGTTGGTGTCGTCGAAGCGCAGGTGGCAGACGCCGCCAAACTCCTTGGCCAGGCCGAAGTTGACGCAGATCGACTTGGCGTGGCCGATGTGCAGGTAGCCGTTGGGCTCCGGCGGGAAGCGGGTGACGATGCTGCTGTGCTTGCCCGAGTCCAGGTCGGCCTGGATGATCGGCCGCAGGAAGTTCGCAGGGACAGCGGGGGCGCCTTTGGCAGCGGCGTTGGGCGCGTTGTCGGCAGTGGGCTTGCTCATAGGATCCTTGAATGCACGTGTCCGGCCTGGGTAGGCCGATTGAATCAAAGGGCCTATCATAGCCGAAGCAGTCAAGCTGCTGACAGCCGGGCACCGACAAACTGGCGCGATTTATCGCGATCCGTGCAAAATGATCGCCGTGCACCATGTGTCGCGGTTGCCCGATCCTGCGTCAGGTGACTAAACGCGCCCTGCGCAGCCTATTCCTGTATGCCTTGAAAGAGCGAATTTCAGCATGTCCAAAGTCAAACTGACCACCAACCACGGCGACATCGTTCTGCAACTGAACGCCGAAAAAGCGCCGCTGACCACCGAAAACTTCGTTCAGTACGTCAAGGACGGCCATTACAGCAACGTCGTCTTCCACCGTGTGATCAAGGGCTTCATGATCCAGGGCGGCGGTTTCGAGCCAGGCATGAACGAAAAGCGTGACAAGCGTGCCCCCATCCAGAACGAAGCTGACAACGGCCTGAAGAACGACAAGTACACCATCGCCATGGCCCGCACCATGGATCCGCACTCCGCCTCCGCGCAGTTCTTCATCAATGCCTCCAACAATGATTTCCTCAACCACAGCGGCAAGAACACCCAGGGCTGGGGCTACGCCGTATTCGGCGAAGTGATCGAAGGCCGTGAGGTCGTCGACGCCATCGAGAAGGTTGCCACCGGTTCCAAGGCTGGCCACCAGGACGTGCCGAAAGAAGACGTGATCATCGAGAAAGCCGAGATCATTGAGTGATCCTGCTGATCTCCGATCTGCATTTGCAAGAAGAACGCCCGGACATTACCCGGGCGTTTCTTGATCTGCTCGACGGCCGCGCCCGCCACGCCAAGGCGCTGTACATCCTCGGCGACTTCTTCGAAGCGTGGATCGGCGACGATGCCATGACCCCGTTCCAGCAGTCGATCTGCCAGGCCTTGCGCCAGCTCAGCGACAGCGGCACGGCGATCTACCTGATGCATGGCAACCGCGACTTCCTGCTTGGCCGGGACTTCTGCGCGGCCGCCGGCTGCACACTGCTGGCCGACCCGAGCGTGATCGAGCTGGGGGGGGAACAGGTGCTGCTGATGCATGGCGACACCCTGTGCACCCGCGACCTGGCCTACATGAAGATGCGCCGCTACCTGCGCAACCCGGTGAGCCTGTGGATCCTCCGGCATCTGCCGCTGGCCACCCGGCAGAAACTGGCGCGCAAGCTGCGCAGCGAAAGCCGTGCGCAGACTCGCATGAAGGCTACCGAGATCGTCGATGTCACGCCGGAGGAAGTGCCGAAGGTGATGGCGGCACACGGCGTGCGCACGCTGGTGCATGGCCATACCCACCGGCCGGCGATTCACAAGCTGGTGGTGGATGGCGAGCCGGCACGGCGTATCGTGCTGGGGGATTGGGACCGGCGGGGCTGGACCTTGCAGGTCGATGCCCAAGGCTTTGCCCTGGAACCGTTCGAGTTCTCCTGAACGAAATCGATTGCTGCACCGGCCTCATCTCCGGCAAGCCGGCTCCCACAGGTACCACACCGCCCTTGAGACCTGTGCTTTACCGGTGGGAGCCGGCTTGCCGGCGATGAGGCCGGAACAGGCTATCGCCTCAAGGCCGGCTTGCCACGGCCCCCTTGTCCCGCTCACTGATCACATATTGCCGATACTCCGGGTCTGCCTTGATCTGCGCTTCGGTAAACGGTAACGCTGCCAGCTGCTTGGCCGAAAACGCCTTGGTCTGGTCGCTGAAATGCGCAGAGCCGGCTTCGCTGGACTGCGAAAACGCCAGCAATCCACGCGCCTGTGGCCCGTTTTCTGTAAAGCTCACCAACTGCAAGTAGCTGGTACCGCTGACCACCAGGCGCTTGCCCGGCCCGTGCGGCACGCTGAACATCGCATTGTAAACCCCCAGCTGCTGCGGCCCGCCCGGTACCGGCGTGCCATCGACGGCCTGCTGGATCTGCCCCCAACGGCTGCCCTCCTCCACGCCCGCCTTGGCCATTTGCTGCAGCGAGGCCAAGGCTGCTGCACGCAACAGTTTGCGCACAGCCGCCTGCTCCACCGCCAAGCCACGCGGGGTGTGCTGCGGGTCGGCCGGGTCGAAAGCCACGCGCCAGCTTTGCGGGTGCTTGGCCATGGCCTCGAGCATGTTCTGGAAATGCACCAGGCCAACACCACTGTTCACATCGGCCTTGCCATTCCAGGCGGCGAGGCTGGCGCACACACCCTGCAGGTCCGCCTCAGCCCCTTTGCACCACTGCAGCAGGTCGGGCAGCACCAGGCTAGCCAGGTAGACGTCGTCATCCAGCACCATGCGCTGCAAGTCATCAACGCCCAGCTTGGCGTTGCCTTGCAGGCGCTCGAGGGCGAAACGCCCGCGCAGGCCCAGCGGCTGGTCGCTGCGGCTGACCAAAGGCGAGAACCCGGTCAGCGGCTGGGCCGGGTTGGCCATCCAGGCCGGGTCGTTGGAGTTCTGCACGAAATCGTTGCGCTCCAGGCTTGGCAGCATCCGCGCCGGGAAGATACCAGGCTGCGCGGCCTGGGCATCGACCTTCCACTGGCAGGCGCTGCGTGACCCGTCCAGCACCACCAGCGGGCCTTGCGCCGCCGGGTTGCTGCATTGGCTCAGCAGTTGCTGATCGACATAAGGCACCACGGACTGATTCAGGTACAGCGCCTTGCCTTCGGCATCGACCGCCAGGGTGTTGACCCAGGGGATGCCCTGCAGCTGCTCGATGGACCCCTTGAGGGCATCCAGGCTGTCGGCTTGGTTGATGCGATACCACTGCTGCAGCACGCGCGTGTTGTCCAGGTTGGCATCGCGCAGGCTATAGGCCGCCTGGGTATCCCAATCCAGGCGACCGGGCCACTGCACCACTGGCCCGAAACTGGAGCTGTAGACCTGGCGCTCGACCTGGCTGAGCGAGCCATCCGCGGCCTTGACCGTGACGCTCACGGTCTGCCGTGCCATGGGGATCGACTTGCCATCCTGCAGGTAGTGGGTCGGGTCCTTGGGGTCCAGTTGCAGGCGATACAGGGTGAAGTGCTTCGAGGTGTCCACCGTGTGGGTCCAGGCCAGGTGGCGGTTGAAGCCGATGTTCACCACGGGCAGGCCGGGCAAGGCGGCGCCCATCACATCCAGCTTGCCTGGAATGGTCAGCTGCATCTGGTAGAAACGCATGCCGCCCATCCACGGGAAGTGCGGGTTGGCCAGCAGCAGGCCACGGCCATTGGCCGAGCGCTGCGCCCCCACTGCCACGGCGTTGCTGCCGCGCTCCGAGGCAAAGCGCTGCTGCTGGGCCAGTGCCATGTCAAAGGCCGGGGCTGCTTGCCGGGCAGCCAGCTTGGGCGGCTGGGCACCCGCCAGCGCTTCGGCGAACTGGCCCAGGCCCCCTTCGGCCAACAGCCGACGGGTCAGTTTGATCAGGTCCTGGCTGGTGATCGGGTGTACCCACTGGCCATCGCCACATTCCGCTGGCAGGCCTTGGCTGCGCCGCTCGGCCAGGGCGCGGTTGAAACCGCTGGCATACCCCTCCAGCAGTTCACGCACCTGCGCTGGCTGCGCCTGCATGAAGCCACTGACTGCCGTCGGCGTGTTGAGCCAGGTGAAGAACAGGTCGCTGACCAGGTTGTCGCGTTGTTCGAGGGTCTTGCCCTGGGGGCCGAAATAGCGCGAGCGCTCACCGTTGACCGTCAACACTTCGTTGGCCAGCAGGCACAGGTTGTCCTGGGCATAGGCATAGCCAATGCCGTACCCCAGGCCGCGCTCGTCCTTGGCGACGATATGCGGCACGCCAAAGCTGGTTCGGCGGATCTGCGCGCTGGCATCACTGCTGGTTTCCCGCGCCTGCACGGCTGCACTGGAGGCGACCAGGGCAGCCGCCAGGCTGACACAGGTCAAGGGATGCGAAATCGACAACACGGGCACTCCTCGGATTCAGGGGGTCATTCCCGATCAGACGAATGGCTGGATGAAAATTTTACGCGGACAGGCACCGCGAACCGTCATTAAGCAACACCGGCAGAATTTTTTCAGGCAGATGCTGCAGATTTGCCGTTCTCATTCGTCCTAATCAGTGAGGCACCCATATTTCGGGACAGTCCACGAAAAGGAGCATTCACATGTACAACCCGCAACCCTCATTGCAGACCGGGTGCATTCCGGGCAAGGCGGCCAACGGAGCGGTCGCATGCGTGGACGAGCGTACCGGCAACGAGCAGATTCGCGAACTGCTGCGCAGCTACGGCCTGCGTACCAGCCTCATTCGCCTGAAGGTGATCGATGCGCTGTACAGCGCGGACCGCAGCGGGCGCAGCATTGGCGTGCGCGGCGTGCATGCGCAACTGGAGCAACTGGACATCCCGTTGTCGTTCCTGAGCGTGCGCGAGGTGCTCAAGCGGCTGTGCGCGGAGGGTGTGATCAGCCTTGGCAGCGACAAGTGCTACAGCCTCAAGCCCGAAGCACGCGCCGTGCTCGAACAACCCTTGCCGCGCTGACTGAAGGCCGGCCTGGTGCGGCCGGCCGGCAGGCGTCAGGGCTTGACCTTGCGCCGCAGGATCCCGTTGATCACCACCACGACCACAGCAATGGCAATCGCCAGCATCTGGAAGGTCTGTTCACTGATCGTGCCTTGCTTCTGCAGATGAGACAGGCCCAGCATGAGGCCCAGTACCACCAGGATGATCAGAAGCGAGTATTTGAGGCGCTGCACGTGTGTCATCGAAAAATCCTTCAACATCGGGGGTATTTGCTCGCAACGAGCGGCGACAATGATACAACGCTGTTGCCTCGCAGCGCTGAATTTCCTGCTGAGCGCGGCACGTCAAGCCTGAAAGCATTGGACTCCCCCAATCCATGCTGGAGGCACCATGCGCACGTTTGCACTGTTCGTCATGCTGTTCACCCCTTCACTTCCCATCCTGGCCCTGGATACCCGCCAGACAGCGCCTGAGCGATTGCTCGAGCTAGGTGCCCAGCTGGCTGCCCATGCAGGCAACAGCCAATGGCAACAACTGTGGCAAAGAACCCGCGCAGCCGGGCACCTGCAAGCCAGGCCAGGCCATGCCTACTTCACCGTCCCGCAGCCGCTGTTGCCAGAACTGGCTCGCCAGGTGTTGGCGCAGGCAGACCAGGTCGAGCCTCAGGGCAACACCCTCGCCCGCTATCGACGCACCTTTCCCGACAAGGTCATCGGCGTGCTCGATAAACAGTCATTGAACAGCCTTTGCCTGCTCATCGACTGGCGCAGCTTGCCGCAAGAGCAGTCAGACAAAGCGCATGCCTACCTGGCAGGTGCAAGCTTCCTGAACAGTTATCCCTGCGAATAAAGGGGGCTGGTACTTACTCACTCGATGAAAAAGCAATCCTGCAAGAAATCGGGGCTGCACGGCAGCGCAGGGGCAACATCCTACATCGCCCGACATCGTTGCCTGCAAGCCCTGCTCACCAAAGCTACAACTGCCAGCCCTCTTGGCGCCTAGCGACAGCATTCGACGCTCATCGAGAATTCCTGCATGCCAACCACAGGCATCGCGCCCCATCCACCGCGAGGGAGTCTCATATGGAACTGCCAGATCTCACATCCATCGACATCAGCCAGTTACCGCATTCGTTGCAGGCCCTGATCGAATGCATCGGCCTTGAAAACGCCTACCAGTTGACCTGCGCCTACGGCGGCAGGCCCAAGTACATCCCCAAGCATCGCGAACGCACCAAGCTCGCCGACGTACTTCCGGCCGATGCGCTCGACGCCTTGATCAAACGCTTTGCCGGCGTGGCCCTGGAAATCCCCAAGGCAGACCATTTCCTGCGCCAGCTGCGCAACCTGCAGATCCAGAAAGAAAGCGCCAACGGCCTGTCCCGCAGCCTGCTGGCCAACAAGTATGGGCTGAGCCTGCGACAGATCGGCAACATCCGTCGCCAGGAGCACTGATCTGGCGGCCACCACCGCGGCCCCAACGTGGCCGCACCCCCAACCCTGAAGAAAAGAGAAGACGCCTATGTCCATCGACAATAGCCTCATCGGCTCGGTCATCAATGCCTTGCCCATGGACCGCATGATCGCCGCACCGCTGCAAGCCATGGTGCAGGCGCAGGTCACCGCCAGCAAATCCTACGCAGACTTCCTCATGCAAGTCTGCGTGCAAGATGGCAAGGCGGTTGCCATCCAGTTTGACTACGACGAAACGATCGTTGACGAACAAGGCGCGTACAAAGGCATCGTCAGCAAGTCTATGAAGGTGCCACTGCTGGCAGCCATCACCCACCCGAACATCACCATCGAAGAAGGTAACGTCGAATTTGAACTGACCATCAGCCAGATGGCCGAGGACCTCAGCGAATCCAGCAAGAGTGGCGAAATTGCCGGCTCGCTGGGCTGGGGGCCATTCAAACTCGATGTCAAGGGCAGCATCAGCAGCAAGTCCACGCAAACGCGCAAGACCGATACCCGGGCACGCTACGCGTTCAGTACCTCACTGCGCCGCCAGGATCCGCCGGAGGCCATGATGCGGGTGATCGACTTCCTCACCGAAGCCGCCACCAAGCCGACAGTGGTCAAGACCTCAACGCTGGAGAGCCCGGACTCGATCTCCCAGGCGGATACCCTCAAAGACACACCCGCCATCGAGAACGACAAAAACAATGCTTGAGGGTCACCCTCAGCTCGATGCCTGATCAGTCGCCCCACCCAGACTAGTGGGGCCTCATCCAACCTCAGGAGCCACTTCCTTGGACAACCTGCCAGCCCCCATCACCGCGATCGACCTGCGGGATATCACCCGCGGCCTGCAGGAGGCCGCTGCGGCCACCAACAGCCTGATAGCCCAGCAGTACATCAACCTGTTTGATCAATTCTTCGACTGCGACACCCGGGCACTCGGAAGCCCCATGAAAGCCAAGATGGTCGAGGTCGCCATGGACGACAGACACGTGTTGCGCGTGCCACTGTTCGCCCTGGTGGCGCCCAAGGGCCTGACCCTTGAGCGCATGCAGGTAGACCTGTCGGTGCGGGTCAATTCCACCGAAGGGCTGCGCACATTACGCGAGGAATGTGAACAGGCAAGCGCCGCCAGTTTCAAGGTGACGATCGGCGCACAGGGCCGCCAGAGCGAAGCCCGGGACCCTGACGAAGTGCAGATCCGCATGCAGTTTCATGCCAGCGAACCGCCCGAGGCGCTCAACCGCCTGATCGAGGAATACACCAAGCTGATTACACCTTTACACAAGCCCAACGCGCCTGTGCCCAGCGAAACCAACGAATTCATCGAGGCCGCCACCGTACGCTGACGCCCCTCAGAAGTCTCGCTTGTAGAAGATATCCAGAGAGCTTGCCAGCCCGCTGGCGGCCTCCAGATAGACCTTCTTGCTCAGTTTGTATCGCAGCGCAATGGTGTTGGCCGGCTCGAATACCCCGACCCCGTAGCGCAAGCTGAGCTTCTCGGTCAGGTTGCCACTGGCCACCACACTGGTGCTGTTACCGGAGCCTTCGGTGTCCAGCTGGAAGTCATCGATCCCCAGGCCCGATGCCAGGCTGCCGGTAATCCCGGCACTGCCTGCCAGGCCCAGGCCCAGCGCCGCTTCGGCAAGCATGTTGTTGTCCTCGCCGGTAGTCCCCAGTGGGCGCCCGAGCACCAGGTAGGACAACGCCTGCTCCTGGCTCATGGCTGGCTCCGAGAACACGCTGGTGGTCGGCTGCTCGGCACTGCCACTCAGGCGGATACCGGCAATCACATCGTCGACCTTGCGGATGGCCTCGATATCCAGATAGGGCTGGTCGATCGGCCCGGCAAACAACAGCCGTGCGCGGCGAATGGTCAGGCGCTGGCCATAGGCCCGGTAGCGACCATCGGCCAGGCTCAATTCGCCACGGGTGTCCATATTGTCACCGATGTGCACATGACCCAGCAGGTTGGCGGTCAGGCCGAAGCCGCTGAACGACAGCTTGTCCTGCCCCACGACCACGTCGATGTCCATGGCCATCGCCATGGGCGGTTTGCCCTCTTCGGTCTGATGGCCGACGATGACGGTGTCGTCCGAGACCTTGACGGTAGAGGGTGGCAACTCGCGCACCACGATCTTGCCCTTGGGCACCAGCACTTTACCGGTCACCGCCAGCTTGTCATCGATCAGGCGCAGGTTCAGGTCTGGCGCGACTTCCAGCGTGGCGTAGGGCTCGACGCTCACGGGCAGCTGCTGGCCCTGCAGGCGCAGGTCCATGCCCAGGGCCTGGCCCCAGGTCAGGTGGCCGTCGAGCTGGCCGCGGCCGGCCTCGCCGCTGCGCCAGCCGCCGTTGAGCTGCACCTGCTCGCCGGCGATCAAGGCCTGCAGCGACAGGTCCTGCAGGCTGACCGGCAACTCGGCGCCACTGACCTCACCGCCACTGAGCATCAGGTTGCCGTTGACCTGTGGCGCCAGCAAGGTGCCGGTCAAGCGCCCGCTGCCATTCAACTGCCCGGCCAGGCGCTCGACCATCGGCACGAACGGACGGGCGATCGACAGCTCCAGCCCGGCCAGGCGGAAGTCGCCCGACAGCGGCTTGTCCTTGCCCAGTGGATCGAGGCGCGTGTTCAGGCTCAGTTCGCCCAAGCGCTCGCCGCGAAAATCCAGGCGCGTATCGACCCGGCGTGGCGCCAGGGTGCTGTCCAGGCGCAGGGCCTGGTAAGGGAAGTCGATCCAGCGGCCTTTGTCGCGAACGCGCAACGTACCGCCACTGGCATCGACTCGAACGTTGCCTTTCGGGCCGCTGGCCGGGATATCCAGGTTCACGTCGGCATTGAGCATGCCCTGCCAGGCGAAGTCCTTCGGCAGCCATTGCGCCAGGCTCTCCAGCGGGAACTGCTTGAGGTGATAGCGCAGACGCGGCTCAGGTGCCAGACGCTGGTCCTCGCCGCACAGGCTGGCCTGGCCTGAGCGCCAGCAGTGGGCACCGAAATCCATTTGGCCACTGGCCAGTCGTTGCAGCCGGGCGGGTGCCTGCAGCTGCCAGTCCTGGCCGCCGGCCTGGATCCTGCCGCTGGCCAAGCGGCCACGCCAGTCACCTTTGTTCAGCTGGCCATCCAGGCCCAGGTCGAGCTTGAGTTGTGGGCCGTCCAGCGCCAGGGTCAGCGCCTGTTGGCGGATGTCGCCCTTGCCATTGGCCTGCAAGGTACCCAGCACGGTGTCGCCCACGCGGATGCCGTTGGCCTTGAGGTCGATCACACCCCGTTGAGCGCTGTCCAGGCGGGCCTCCAGGTCGAGCCGCTGGAGGCGGTTTTCTTCAATTGCCAATTGCTGGCCCTGCAGGGTCAGGTTGCCCTGCGGCGCGTTAAGCGTGCCGCTGACGTCCAGGCGCCCTTTCAACTGCCCTCGCAGCCTCGGCCACAGCTGGCCGAGCCGCGGCAGGTCGAGATCGACACGCCCGGCCAGGCGCTGCTGCAGGCTACCGCTACCGTTGATACGGTTATCGCCCAATTGCACAGCCAGGGCACCGAGCGTCCAGCTCTGCCCGGCTCCTTGGGCCTCGACCTTGAGCACCGCCGGCTGCCCGCGCAGGCGCCCTTTGAGGTCAAGCTGGGCATCCAGGCTGAGCTGCTCGCCTTTCATCTCACCCTTGCTACGCAGCGGCCCGGCCAGGGTACCGGGCAGCTCGGCAAGCCAGTACGCCGGGTCCAGGGCCGACAACTGCAGGTCGACGTCCCAGGCCAGGGTATCGGCAAAGCGCACCGCGACGCTGCCAGCCGCCTTGCCCTGCCCGGCCGTCAGCGCCAGTTGCGGCAAGCGCACCTGGCCCAGGTCACCTTCGAACGGGCTGGCCAGGGTAAAGGCCCCGGCAGGGCCGTCGAGGTCACCGTTGAAGGTGCCTTGGTAATTGCCATTCTGGTAGTGGACCTGGGCATTGAAACGCTTGAGGGTCACCTGCGGTGGTGTTTCCAGCGGGTAAAGGCGCAGCCACGGAAAGTCCTGCCAATCCAGCTGGGCGTCGGCCTTCAACGCCTGCTGCCAGTCAACGCTGGCCTGCAACTTGACGCGCTGGGTGTCGCTGGCCGTCAGGTCCAGGGCATCCAGCCTGGCGCCCTTGGCGTCCACCTTGCCGGTCAGCGCCAGTGCGATCGGTGCCTGCTCGGCCGGCAGGCTGGCACTGCCAGACAGTTGATAGCCCTTGAGCAGATCACCCTGGGCATCCAGCACGAGCTGATTGAGCTGCAAGGTGTCGGGCAACGATGCCGTTGGCTTGAAGGCTTCGGCGCGAATCTGCAGTTTCGCCGGCAAGTGTTCGGCAAGGGCCTGCACCGTCCCGCTCAGGCGGGCATCAAGGTAGCCGCTGCTGGTGGCGTCGAGGTTGAGGGTTTTCTGCAATTCGCCCTTTGCGTTCAGCGCCAGCTGCCAAGCCTTGCCCTCAACCGCAGGCAATTGCACCTGGCCTTGCAGTTGTACCGGCCAATCGCCCTCAGGTTGCAAATCGCCCTGCACTTGCACGTGCAAATCGTCACGTTGCAGCTGCAGGCTGTCGATGCGCAGGCCGCTCGCGGTCCAATGCGCCGCCAGGTGCAGGTCGCCGAGCAGATCACTGCCATCAAGCCGCAACTGGCCTACCTTTACCTCGCCGACCTCGATCGCCACCGGCAAACGCAGCGCTGGCAACTGCAGCGGGCCACTTTCGGCCGGTTGATCGCCAGGCGCGAAGGCCATGTCGACCCGCCGGGCCTGCAACTGGTCGATGCACAGCGTGGCGCGCAGGAGGCAAGCCGGCGACCAGCTCAGTAGCGGTGCCTCCACTTGCACATTATTGCCGCCGTCGACCCAGCTCAAATGGCTGGCCTGCCAGGTGCCCGCCAGACGGCCCTGAAAATCGTCGATAGTCAGCCCTGGCACCCGGCCGAGTGCCCAGCGGCTGCCACCTTCGGTTCCCAGCAACACACCCAGGACCAAAGCCACCAGCAACATACTGCCGAGCACACCCAGCAGAATGAATTTCAACACACGCATCACAGCTCGGGCCCCATGGAGAAGTGCAGGCGAATACCACCGTCGTCATCGAGTGCCTTGGCCAGGTCCAGGCGCAGCGGCCCGACCGGCGACACCCAGCGCACACCGAAACCGACCCCGGTCTTGAGGCTGGGCAGCTCCAGGGTGTTGAACGCGTTGCCCTGGTCGACGAAGGTCGCCACCCGCCATTTTTCGGCCAGCGAATACTGGTACTCGACACTGCCCGCGACCAGATAGCGGCCGCCGATGCGGTCGCCGTCGCTGTTCTTCGGCGACAGGGTCTGGTAGTCGTAGCCGCGCACGCTCTGGTCGCCACCGGCGAAGAAGCGCAGCGACGGCGGAATGTTGTTCTTGTAGCCATTGGTGGCACTGCCACCGAACTGCACCCGACCGAGAAAACGGTGGTTGTGTCCGAGGGTGGTCAGGCCCTTGAGCAGGACATTGCCATGCAACAAGTTGGTGTCGGACATCAGCCCTTCCTTGGCCACCTGGGTGTCGAACTGCAAGCGGTAGCCGTTGTGCGGGTCGATACGGTTGTCACTGCGCAGGTAGGAAAAACTCACGCCTGGCATCAGCAGGTTGCTCAGCCCCGAATCATCGCCCAGGCGGTACTCTTCGCGCTGGTATTTGAGCGAGATCACCCGCTGCCAGCCGCTGGCCAGCTTGCTGTGCCACTCCGGGCCGACGGTCAGCAGCTTGCTGAGGGTGTCGGTGCCGGCGATTTCTTCGTTCTGGTAGCCGCCGGCGAAGCGCAGCTTGTCGGTCAAGGGTGGGTCCAGGGGCACGTCGTACCACAAGCCGACGTTCTGCCGCGGTGCCGAAAGCTCGGTTTCCCAGCCATAACTGTGGCCTTGCGGGTTGACCCAGTGCCGTGTCCAGTTGGCCTTGCCACGCGGCCCCACGTCGGTCGAGAAGCCCAGGCCCAGCCCCATGGTGCGGGGCTTGCGGGTGTCGAGGCGGACGTCCACCGGGATGTCTTCGCCTACCGCCGCCGTGGGCGCGGCATCGACCCGCACGCCTTCGAAATAGCCGCTCGATTGCAGGTCGTTGTTGAGTTGGGCGATCAGTTCGGAGTCGTAGGGCGTGCCGGGCTTGAACGAGACCATGCGCTGCAGCAGGTCTTCGTCCAGCGGTGTGTCACCACTGAATTTCACGGCCCCGAGGCGATAACGCGGACCGCTCTGGTAAACCAGCTCGATATCCGCCACGCCGGCCTGAGGGTCGACCGCCAGGCGCTGGCGCGTGAAGTGGCCACTGAAGAAGCCATACCGCGAAGCCTGGTTCTGGATCAGCCGCTTGGCATCTTCGTACAGGCCGTGGTTGAGCGGTTCGCCCGCACGCAGGGCCCGGCTGTCAGGCACGCGAAAGGCTGTCATCTCGCTGGCCGGCCCTTCGATGCGCACGGTCACGTTGCGCAGGCGCACCGGCTCGCCGGGGTCGATCTTGATGATCAGTTGTGGGGGCTGATCGGCCTTGGCCGGCGGCTTGACCTCGGTGTCGATCTGCGCCTGATAGTAGCCAAGTGCCTGCGCGGCCTTGCGCGCCTGCTCCTGGGCTCCGCGACTGAAACGCAGCAGCGCTTCTTCATCGCGGTCGCCCAGGGTACCGATATAGCCTTCGACATTGGCCTTGAGCGCCTTGTTGGCAGGTTTTACCTTCACCAGCAACTCGCTCTGGCCCCATGCTGCAACACTGGCGGCCCAGAAAACCAGGCCCCAGGTTAATCTTCCTGAATACGTCATGCGCCGCATGCTACCAGAGCCGGGCGCTCAAGGGAGGCGCCTGGCGGCCCACTTCAAGCAATTGATGACATGGATGAAACTGGATTGGGATGAAAGAACACCCTTTCCCGGATTGGCCCTACAGCCACTTCGCCTATCTCTTCATAGCCCTGGCGCGCGTAGAAGGCCAGGTAATGCTCGTTGCCAGAATCCAGCACCACGCCCTGGGTATTGGGGTCTTCTGCACACCAGTCGTGTACAGCTTGTAACAATTGTTCGCCGTAGTGACAGCCACGAAATTGCGGATGCACCCCCAGCAGCGGCAGCATATGCACCTGCCCGGTCGGCAGGCAACTGGCCAGCGCCGCCTGGTAATCCATGTACCGCCGGGTGCAGCGCTGGCCGGTACCCAGCAGCATGCGCAAGCGCCAGGCCCAGCTGTCGGCCACACCCAGGCGGCGTTGCGGCGGCACGATCAGGGCCAGGGCGATCAGGCGGTCTTCCAGGAGCAGGCCGATGGCCGGCAGTTGCAGATAGAAGTGCTGGCGTACCCACTCGCGCACCATCACCCGCAGCCGGCGTTCGTAGCCCGGGCGCTGGGCCTCGAAGATATAGGCGAAGGTCGGTTCGTGGCGGTAGGCGTTGTACAGCAGCGAGCGTGCCTCACGGCTGTAGCCGTCATCGAGGGTGCAGATACGCGCCTGGGCGGCAGTGGCTTCGAGCATGGCGGGTCGTCCTCCTGGAAAGGGCATGTCAGTGCCTTGGAGGTGCTCCACTGCGCATCGTTCACCTCAACCAGCACGTTAGCAGTGCCTGGACCAAGCCGCCACGCTGGTGATGAACGCCGATGTCGGCTAGCATCCGGCCTTTTACCAGGATTGTCTTTCCATGAAGATCGTCTGTTTCAACATCAACGGCCTGCGGGCCCGCCCGCACCAGCTGGCGGCGCTGATCGAAAAGCACCAGCCGGACGTGATCGGCCTGCAGGAAACCAAGGTCAGCGACGATCAGTTCCCTTTGGCCGATATTCAGGCATTGGGCTACCACGTGCACTACCACGGCCAGAAGGGCCACTACGGGGTCGCCCTGCTCTCGCGCCAGGCACCGCTGAGCCTGTTCAAGGGTTTTGCCACGGATGAAGAAGATGCCCAGCGCCGCTTCATCTGGGGCACCTTCGCCGATGCCGACGGCAACCCGATCACCATCATGAACGGCTACTTCCCGCAAGGCGAAAGCCGCGACCACCCCACCAAGTTCCCGGCCAAGCAGCGCTTCTACAGCGACTTGCAATCACTGCTCGAAGGGCAGTTCAGGAACGAGCAGCCGGTACTGGTGATGGGCGACATGAACATCTCGCCCCAGGACTGCGACATCGGTATCGGTCCGGACAACGCCAAGCGCTGGCTGAAGACCGGCAAGTGCAGCTTCCTGCCGGAAGAACGCGAGTGGATGGAACGCCTCAAGGGCTGGGGCCTGGTGGACAGCTTCCGCCACCTGCACCCGGAGGTGGCCGACCGCTTCAGCTGGTTCGACTACCGCAGCCGCGGCTTCGAGGACGAACCCAAGCGCGGGCTGCGCATCGACCTGATCATGGCCTCCCAGGCTCTGGTGCCGCGGATCAAGGCGGCCGGCGTGGACTATGAGCTGCGCGGCATGGAAAAGCCTTCGGACCATGCGCCGATCTGGCTCGAATTGAGCTGAGTTGTCTGGGGTGCATGCCGTCAGGGATGTGTCGCCTGTGAGACCGAGCGCCGCCCGCGCGGCGCTCGATCTCAAACCCACCGCAAACCTCAAGCCTTAAACCCCCGCTACAACCCAAGGCGCAACGCCTCCCCCACCCCGGCCCCACGCCCGTCGTCCGCTGCGCTGACCAAGGCAAAGTTGTACGCCCCATGCGACCAGTACCGAGCCTCCAGCTGCCCATCGACCCGTTGCCCCTGGGGCATGCGTTCATAGCGATCACCCGGTGAGCGCAGGAACAGGCTGATGCGCTGGCCGTTGCGGTCCTGGAACACCAGCAGCGCCGCCGGCCCCTGCTCGTTGCTGAGCAACCGTGCGCCCACCGGCCGAAAGCCGTAACCCGCCAGGTCCGGCAACTGCCCCACGCGGCTGAAATGCCGGCCCAGCCAGGCGCGCAGCTGCGCCGGGTCACTGGCCTGGATATCCAGCGCTTCGCTGCTGGCGAACAAGCGATGGGCCTGTACTGCGTCGGCCATCGGCAGCTCATTGCCGGCCAAGGTCACCTGCCGGGCCTGCCAGCCACCCAACCCGCCGACCCCCATGGCCAGCAACAACACCGCCGCCGAAGCCAGCCGCCGCTGCCGGCGCTGGCGCACCCGCTGCTGCACCTGACGCAGGTCGAGCGTGGCCGCCCCAGGCTGCTCGGCAAATCCTGCCAAGGCCACACGCAGGCGCCGGGCATCGTTGCGCCAGGCTTCGACCCGCGCCGCTTCCTGCGGGTTGGCCGCCAGCCAGGCCTGCACCTCGGCGCGCCGCGTCGGCTCCAGACGGTCATCGATGTAGGCGTGCAGCTCGTCTTCACCAGGGATCAGGCGTGTCATTTGAGTCTCCGCAAGGCCGGCGGCTGGGGGTTGCCCTCGGTCAGTTCGCGCAACGCGGCACGGGCGCGCGACAGGCGCGACATCACCGTGCCAATAGGGATTTCCAGGGCCGCGGCCGCTTCCTTGTAACTCAGCCCCTCGATGCTCACCAGCAGCAGCAAGGCCCGCTGTTCGGTCGACAGGTGGGCGAAGGCCTGCAAGTCGGCCTGGGCCAGGACGATGTCCTCGGTATTGTCGCCCACCGCTTCGTGATCCACTGCACTGCGGCCGAACCACGACAGCCAGCGGGCATGCAAGCGCTCGCGGCGCTTACCATCGAGAAACAGCCGATAGAGAATGGTGAACAGCCAGGCGCGCAGGGCCTCGGCTTCGCGTTGCTGGCCACGGCGGCTCAAGGCGCGCTCGACCGTGGCCTGGACCAGGTCATCGGCGCTGCCGGGCTCGCGGGTCAGCCACACGGCAAAGCGGCGCAGGCGCTGCAGCAGCTCACGCCACTGCTGTTCGTCCAGATCGTGCATGGTCAGGTACCGGGCGCTGGGGTTGTCAGTGTATGGGGCAGACGCCTGGCGAGAAAATCTATTCCCGCCGATGGAATAAGTTTTTCCCTGCCCCGTCGTACCGGCACCTTCACTGAACCGGAAGATGACCATGAACTCACCCTTGCAAGGCCCCGCCAAGGCACTGCGCCTGGCCGGCATCGGCGCCGTGATGCTGGCGCTGGGCGCCGGCTTCGCCTATGCCGCTGGCTGGATCGGCGGGCCGCAGCTGACGCCGCAACGCATCATCGACACCTTCGAGGCCCAGGCCGGGCACCATCCGGGCTACCGCAAGAACCACGCCAAGGGCCTGTGCGTGAGTGGTTACTTCCAGCCCAGCGGCCAGGCCGCGGCCTTGTCTACGGCACGCGCCTTCAGCCAGGCGCGGGTGCCGGTGATCGGCCGCTTCGCCATCGGCGGGGCCAACCCGTTCGCCCCGGATACCGGCGTACCGGTGCGCAGCCTGGCGATCCAGCTGAGCACCGATGACGGCCAGATCTGGCGCACCGGCATGAACAACCCACCGGTGCTGGCGGTCAGCACCCCGCAGGGCTTCTATGATCAGGTACTGGCCGGTGCACCCGACCCGGCCACCGGCAAGCCGGACCCGGCGAAGCTGCAAGCCTTCTTCGCCGCCCACCCGGAAAGCGCGGCGTTCCGCCAGTGGGCGTCGGGCTACAAGCCCAGCGACAGCTTCGCCAGCACCCAGTACCACAGCATCAACGCCTTCCGCCTGATTGATGCCAGCGGCACGGCGCACCCGGTACGCTGGCAGCTCGAACCGCAAACGCCATTCACCGCCCTGCCCGGCCAGGTCGACGACAAGCAGTTCCTCCAGCACGACCTGCAACAGCGCCTGGCCCAAGGGCCGCTGCGCTGGACCTTACGCCTGGTGCTGGCCGACCTGGGCGATGCGGAGGACGACCCGGCCCGCCCATGGCCGGCCGAACGCCGTAGCGTCGATGCCGGCACCCTGGTGGTCGAGCAGGTCGACGCCCCCGAGCAAGGCGCCTGCCGTGACCTGAACTTCGACCCGTTGATCCTGCCCAGCGGCATCGAACCGTCCGCCGACCCGATCCTCGCCGCCCGCTCGGCCGCTTATTCGGAATCCTTCAACCGCCGCAGCCGCGAGTCTCTCGGCGCAGGAGCACAGCGATGAAACCTGAAGTCTTCCACCCCTTGGCGCGCCTGGTGCACTGGCTGATGGCAATCCTGATCGTCAGCATGCTGTTCATCGGCGTGAGCATGGTCGGCGACTTGTCACCGCGCCACCCGCTGCTGGTCGAACTGCACAAGGCCACAGGCCTGGCATTGCTGTTGCTGGTGATCGTGCGCATAGGCCTGCGCCTGACCTTGCCACATCCACCACTGCCAGCCGACCTGCCGGCGTTTCAGCGCTTTGCGGCCGGTGCCTCGCATCTGCTGCTCTACGGCCTGATGCTGGCCATGCCGCTGCTGGGCTGGGCGATGCTGTCGGCGGGCGGCTACCCACGTCCCCTGCAACTGCCGGCTATCGCTGCGCACGACCTGCAGCTGTACGCCGTGCTGCGCCAGGCCCATGGCTGGGCCGGTTACCTGTTGTTCGCCACCGTGCTGGTGCATCTGGGGGCGGCGCTGATGCATGCCCTGGTGCGTCGTGACGGCGTGTTGCGTAGCATGTGGCCAGGCCCGGTGCGGCGCAGCGAATGACAGGCTGCTGCCCGGGCGGGCTCGACAAACAACAATTATTCTCATTAAGCTCGACAGCTTTCTTGTCGACCTGCCCTGGACTGCCTGATGAACGTCGCAAAGGACCCTGCGTTACTGACACCCGCCAGCACCCTGGACATGCGCCCGCTGCTGCTGGCCAACATGGCCTGCACCATGTCGATGATGGCCTTCGTCGCGCTGATCGGGCCGATCTCGCGCCTGTTGGGCATGGCCACCTGGCAAGCTGGCGCGGCGGTGACCGTGGCCGGCGTGGTCTGGGTGCTGCTGGCGCGCCCGTGGGGGCGGTTGTCCGACCGCCTGGGGCGCCGCCGTATCCTGCTGCTGGGCAGCGCCGGCTTCACCCTGGCCTACTGGCTGCTGTGCCTGTTCGTCGAAGGGGCACTGCGCTGGCTGCCGGGGGCGGGCCTGGCGTTCGTCGGGCTGATGCTGGCACGGGGTTGCATCGGTGCCTTCTACGCCGCCATCCCGGTAGGCTGCAACGCGCTGATCGCCGACCATGTCGAGCCACAGCGCCGGGCACGGGCCATGGCGTCGCTGGGCGCGGCGAATGCCGTGGGCCTGGTGGTGGGGCCGGCGCTGGCGGCCATGCTGGCACAGCACAGCCTGAGCCTGCCGTTCCATGTCATGTCGCTGCTGCCGGCCAGCGCCTTCCTGGTGCTGTTGTTCAAGCTCAAGCCCCAGCCCCTTGCGCAAAACCATGCGCCCAGCCCTGTCCGGCTCAGCGACCCTCGCCTGCGCCGGCCACTGCTGGTGGCGTTCAGCGCCATGCTGAGCGTCACGGTGTCGCAGATCGTCGTCGGTTTCTTCGCCCTCGACCGCCTGCAGCTGGCGCCGACCGATGCTGCCCAGGCTGCCGGCATCGCCCTGACCACCGTCGGGGTGGCGCTGATCCTGTCGCAGGTGCTGCTGCGCCAGCTGGAGTGGCCACCCTTGAAGATGATCCGGGTCGGCGCCAGTGTGTCGGCGGTGGGTTTCGCCTGCGGCGCACTGGCCACCACGGCGCCCTGGCTGTGGAGTTGCTACTTTGTTGCCGCAGCGGGCATGGGCTTCGTATTCCCGGCGTTTTCCGCGCTGGCAGCCAATGCCATGCAGGCCTCGGAACAAGGCGCCACCGCAGGCTCGGTTGGCGCAGCCCAGGGCATGGGCGCAGTGATCGGCCCGCTGGCCGGAACGCTGGTCTACGCCCTGGACCCACGCCTGCCGTTCCTTGCGGTGGCGCTGCTGTTGCTGCTGGTCGGGCTGTGGCCGCTGCCGCGCGATCAACGCCCCTGAAAGCACAGCGCGCAAGCGTGAAGAGTGTGTTTTAATGCGTCGCTAATTATTTTAAACACCTCTGATTACAAGGCGGCTATGGACACGGGGACGCGACTCAAACTTGTGCGTGAACGCAACAACCTCTCCCAACGGGAACTGGCCCGCCGCAGCGGGTTGACCAATTCGACGATCTCGCAGATCGAACAGAACCGGGTCAGCCCTTCGGTCAGCTCCCTGAAAAAACTCCTCGAAGGGATCCCCATGACCCTCGCCGAGTTCTTCAGCTTCGACGAACCGGTGCGCGAAGAGCGCTTCGTGTTCCGCGCCAGCGAGCAGCCGGACCTGGGCCGTAACGGTCTGCGCATGCTGCTGGTCGGCGCCAGCGTCGAGGCCCGGCAGATGCGCATGCTGCGCGAGCTTTACGCACCGGGTGCCGACTCCGGCGAGCCGATCGTGCATGCCGAAGGCGAAGAATGTGGCCTGGTCACCCGCGGCACCGTGGAATTGTGGGTCGATGGCCAGGTGAGCATCCTCAACTCGGGCGATGGCTACTACATCCCCACTACCCTGCCGCACAGCTTCAAGAACATTGGCCAGGACGAGGCGGAAATCATCAGCGCCAACACCCCGGCCAATTTCTGAGCCAGGTTTGGCCTCGCCCACGGCGAGGCCACCCGGCGTCAACGGCTCAGCGCTTCTTCGACGAAATCCAGGCGATCCTGGCCGAAGAACATCTCCCCGTCGACAAAACAGGTCGGCGCACCGAATACACCCCGCGCAACCGCCTCCTCGGTCACCCGCTTGAGCTCGGCCTTTACTTCGCCATCCGCCGCCAGCGCATGAAACGCCGCCGCGTCGAAGCCGGCCTGGCCGAGCGTTTCATCCAATGCCGAGCCATCGCTCAAGTTGCGCCTGTGTTCCCACAGTCCCTTGAACAGTACGGTCAACAGCGCTTCGAACCGCGCTGACGCTCGAAGCTGCATGCCGATGGCGCCGCGCATCAGGGTCAGGGTGTTCACCGGGAACCCTGGCGGCAGACCGAACGGCACGCCATAGCGGCGGGCATAACGGCCAAGGTCGGTGAACATGTAGCGGCCCTTGGCAGGGATCATCGCTGGCGAAGCGTTGCCGGTGGCCTGGAACACGCCGCCAAGCAGCATTGGCCGGTACACCAGGGTCGCGCCATGCCGGGCGCAGAGGGCAGGCAGCTGAGTCCAGGCCAGATAGCTGGCCGGGCTGCCCAGGTCGAAGTAGAACTCCACGGTCTTGCTCATGCATCACACTCCTTGATCAGTCAGGCTTACCAGCGCTCCATCCACGGGCGCAGGTCCAGTTCGAAGGTCCAGGCATCACGGGGCTGGGCATGCAGGAACCAGTAGCTGTCGGCAATGTGCGCCGGGTCGAGAATGCCGTCCTGATCCTTCAGCGCGTAGCGTTCGGGGAACGTGTCGCGGATGAACGCCGTGTCAATGGCACCATCCACCACCACATGGGCAACGTGGAGGTTCCGCGGGCCGAGCTCCCGCGCCATGCTCTGGGCCAGGGCGCGCAGGCCATGCTTGGCCCCGGCGAAGGCCGCGAAACCGGCAGCGCCGCGGGTGCCGGCGGTGGCGCCAGTGAAGAGGAGGGTGCCGCGCTCACGGGTGACCATGCGCCGGGCTACCGCTTGCGCCGTGAGGAAGCCGGCGAAGCAGGCCATTTCCCAGATCTTGAAGTATTTGCGCGGTGTCTCCTCAAGGATGCTGCATGGCACATTGGCGCCGATATTGAAGACAAAGGCTTCGATCGGGCCAATATCACGTTCGATGGTGTCGACCAGCTCGGCAACCTCCTCTTCCTTGCGCGCATCCGAGCCGAAGCCATGGGCCTGGCCGCCTGCAGCGCGGATCTCATCGATCAGCGGCTGCAGCTTTTCAGCCTGGCGGCGGGTAACACACGCGACATAACCCTCACGGGCAAAGCGCTTGGCGATCGCGCCACCGGTCGCGTCCCCGGCCCCGATCACCAGCACCACTTTTTGTTGTTCTGCCATGCCTGCCTCCATTGGTGAATGATCGTTTAGTAAATGAACGCTATGTTATGATCGCCCCCATCGTCAAGCAGCGCGAAGAGGTCGTGCATGCGCTACTCCACCGAACACAAGCAGCAGACCCGCGACAGGCTGCTGGCCAGCAGCGGCGCGCTGGCCAAGCGCGGCGGGTTCTCCAGTACCGGCGTGGCCGGATTGATGAAAGCCATCGGCCTGACCGGCGGCGCCTTCTACAACCACTTCCCGTCCAAGGACGACCTGTTCACCGAAGTGGTCCGCCAGGAACTGTGCAACAGCCCGCTGGCCCGCCTGGCCAACCAGGGTGCCAGCCGCGAACGCCTGGCCCGCTGCCTGCAGCAGTACCTGAGCCTGGCACACCTGCACAATGCCGAAGGCGGCTGCCCGCTGCCGCCCCTGGGGGTGGAAATCGCCCGCGCCGAACAACCTGTGCGCGAAGAGGCCGAGCACTGGCTGGTGAGCCTGCATGCCGCGTGGAGCGAAACCCTGCAAGACCCGGCGCTGGCCTGGGTGCTGATCAGTCAGTGCGTCGGCGCACTGGTGGTCGGGCGCATGCTGGCCAGTGAAGCGGTGCAACTGCAGTTGCTCGATGCCAGTAAAGGCTTTGTCGACAGGGCATTGAATGAAGCGGATTAACCTGCTGTTGGGGCTGCTGCTGGCAGCGCCTGCCCTGGCCGAACAGGCCTGCCCGCCTGGGCAGTATCAGGTGTGCCTGATGGGCTGTTTCTGCGCGCCGATCGACCCCGGCCAGGCCGGGCAGGTGCTCAAGGATGTCGAGACCGTGGCATCGGGCAGCCTGGCGTTTGCCTTGCAACAGGCTCGCGACGAGGCCACTGCCAGCGGCAGTCAACCGATCCCCTTGCACATCCGCGCGCAACTGGAGCCCTGGTACGACTTTGCCGTGCTCGATGCCGCGCGCTACCGGGTCGGTGACGAGCAGCAGGTCACGGCGGCCAACGCCATGCTGCAGAACCCGGACGTGAACGCGGTGACGCTGATCGACACCATCATCTTCCGCCACGCCAGCGATGCCGAGGACAACGTGGCGTTGTGGGCCCATGAGCTGAAGCATGTGCAGCAGTATCAGCAACTGGGGGTGAATGAGTTTGCCCGGCGCTATACACGCAACTACGAAGAGCTGGAAGGGCCGGCCTACAAGATCGAGGCCGAGGTGGGGAAGGCATTGCGTGAGCGCAGTTCCGGGCAGGCTCGATAGCCTGCACCGTAAACATACCCCTGTCAGGAAGAAGCGGTAGCCCCCTCACCCACCTGCTCGCGGCTGGCATAACGCTGCGCCAGCACCGCACACACCATCAACTGGATCTGGTGGAACAGCATCAAAGGCAGAATCATTGCACCGATGCCGCTCCCCACGAACAGTACCTGGGCCATCGGCACCCCGGTGGCCAGGCTCTTCTTGGAGCCGGCGAACAGGATGGTGATGCGATCTTCCAGACTGAAGCCCAGCACCTTGCCCAGCAAGCGCGTAGCGAACAGCACCACCGCCAGCAGGATGCCGCAGACGGCGAACAGCCCAGCCAGGTGCTGCGGCGATACGGTGTGCCACAGGCCGGTAACCACGGCCTCGCTGAACGCGGTGTACACCACCAGCAGGATCGAACCCTGGTCCACCATCTTCAGCCAGCGGGCATTTTTCTTGACCCAGGCACCGATCCAGCGGCGTGCGACCTGCCCGGCCACGAACGGCACCAGCAACTGCAGGGTGATCTTCAATACGGCGTCCAGACCCGAACCGGTATCACCACTGGCGCCCAGCAGCATCACCACCAGCAGCGGGGTCAGGAAGATCCCGATCAGGCTGGAAGCCGCCGCGCTGCAGATGGCTGCCGGCACATTGCCGCGGGCCAGCGAGGTGAAGGCGATGGCCGACTGCACCGTAGCAGGCAGCGCGCACAGGTACAGCACGCCGAGGTACAGTTCGTTGCCCACCAGCGGCACGAACAGCGGCTTGAACGCCAGGCCCAGCAGCGGGAACATCACGAAGGTGCAGGAGAACACCAGCAGGTGCAGGCGCCAATGGCCAGCACCGGCGATGATTGCCTCACGCGACAGCTTGGCGCCGTGCAGGAAGAACAGCAGGCCGATCGCCAGGTTGGTCAGCCAGCCGAAATACACCGCGCCGTCGCCCGAGCAAGGCAGCACGGTGGCGATCAGCACCACCCCGAGCAGGCACAGGGTGAAGTTGTCGAACAACATGCGCAAATACTTCATAACAGTTTCCATCTTGTCGTTGTGCAAGGCCAGACGATAAGGTCTCGGTTTTTTTCCCGCTAACGCCGGAACCCCCATCGGTGTCGCTCAACGGACACACCCACGACGCCCTCCCCCCAAAAAAGGACCTTTGCATGCCACTTGTACGCCTAGTGCCATTGTTCATCCTGTTCGGCTTAGCCTCCGCGCATGCTGCCGAGCCGTTGCAAGCCCAGGTGGACGAGGTCATCCGGCCCCTGATGAAAGAACAGGACATCGCCGGCATGGCCGTGGCGGTCTACGCCAACGGCCAGGCTCACTACTTCAGTTATGGCGTGGCCAGCAAGGCCGACGGCAGCGCGGTCACCGCCGACACCCTGTTCGAAATCGGCTCGCTGAGCAAAACCTACACCGCCACCCTCGCCGCCCTGGCCAGCGCCGAAGGCAAACTCGACCTGGAGGCCCCTGCCCGGCGCTACCAGTCCGCGCTTGCCGGCTCGCCCCTGGGCGAGGCCAGCGTGCTGGAGTTCGGCGCCTACAGCGCTGATTGCCTGCCGTTGCAGTTCCCCGATGAAGTACAGACGCCGGAGCAGACGCTGGCGTTCTTCCGCAACTGGAAGCCGCGCACCGAACATGGCACCCAGCGCTGCTACTCCAACCCGAGCCTGGGCCTGTTCGGCGACCTCGCGGCACGGGCACAACACAAGCCATTCGCTGCCGTCATGACCGAGCACCTGTTACCGCAGATGGGCCTGCAGCACACTTACCTGCAAGTGCCGCAGGCTGCACAGGCGTTGTATGCGCAGGGCTATGACGCGCAGAATCACCCGGTGCGCGTCAGCCCAGGCGCCTACGCCGACGAAGCCTACGGCATCAAGACCAGCGCCAGCGACCTGCTGCGCTATGTGCGCCTGCACATGCAACCTGGCGAATTGCCACCGACACTGCGCAAAGCCACCGCCATCACCCAGGCCGGTTACTTCAAGGTCGGCGCCATGACCCAGGGCCTGGGCTGGGAACGCTACCCTTACCCGGTCGCGCTGGAGACACTGGTCGATGGCAACAGCCCGCGCCTGATTCGTGAACCCCAGGCCACCCAGCGCCTGAAACCGGCACTCCCGGCCCTGCCCGCAGCCTGGTACAACAAGACCGGGTCCACCAGCGGTTTCGGTGCCTACGCCGCCTTCATCCCGTCCGAAGGCAAGGCGATTGTCCTGCTCGCCAACCGCAATTACCCCAACGAAGCCCGTGTGCGCGCGGCCTTCCAGATCCTTTCCAGTCTCGACCGCTGAGTCACCGCCGAGTGGATTGCCAGACAATATGACAAAAATGTAGTGCCAAAAAATATTCACTACAAAGGCATTGACGCCGCTCATCAGCCTTGTGCATGATGAAGCCGTCTCCCTGATCGGGAGCGGTGGCAAGGGTGTTCCAGACGGCTTGCGCGGTAACGCAGGCCGTCCGTGGAGAGGGAATCTGTCCAAAAGGCAGCGTGAGAAAGCCCCTGTTGCGATGCTGCTGTAGCAGCCTTGGTAGTGCGCTACAACCTGTGGCGCCAACTGTGACAATCAACAACAAATAGGTGATGGGGGCTTTATGATGAACTTGAACAACAATCCGACTATCGACCAATTGGCCCAGCTGTTCGCGGTACGCAAGGACAGCCTTGACGACCACCTGCTGTGGGTCAGCCAGACCGGCGAGGTGCGCATCGACCGCCTGCCGCCGAACACGGTCGAAGATGAATTCGAAGCGCACCTGCCCAGCATGCGCGCCCGCTTCAAGGTCTACCGCCGTGGCCAGGGCTACGTCGGCAAGAAGGCCGCCGCCGATACCGAGTTCGTCGGCCGCGTGCTGCAGACCCTGCAACAAGAATGGCCCGCCGCCCGTGAGCGGCAGGCAGTCAAGGTGATCGAACCGCTGAACTGAGGGTTCGCCACCACTTATGGAGCCCGGCCCGCATAGGCCGGGCTTTTTCATGCCTGCTAGAATGCCGGCTCGAGATTGGAGCCCAACATGACAATCCCTGCATTTGGCACTGGCGATGCTTCCTACCAGGCCGCCGGCGGCATCGACGGCCTGCGCCGACTGGTCGACGACTTCTATCGGCTGATGGACCAGGACCCGGCAGCCGCCCCGGTGCGGCAGATGCACCCGGCCGACCTCGCCGGCTCGCGCGACAAGCTGGCATGCTTTCTCAGTGGTTGGCTGGGCGGGCCACGGCTGTACGCCGAACGCTATGGCTCGATCGGTATTCCGTCATTCCATGCGCAATGGCCAATCGACGCGCAACACGCGACGATCTGGCTGACCTGCATGCGCGACGCGATTGCCTTGCAGCCCTGGGAGCCGGCGTTCGCCGACTACCTGCTGCGCCAGCTTGCGGTGCCAGCCCAGCGCATCGTCCAGGCCGCCAGCGCCCGCCACCCTCAGGCCTGAAGGCGCCGCTGCACCACCGGCAACGGCAACGCGCCGGTGGCCAGCGCCCGAGCCCGGTCCACGCCCCACACCAGCGCGCGGGTCATGGTTTCGCCGGGCCGCGCCGGGTAGTACTCCTCCAGCAACGCCCTGCCGTCCTGGCCATACAGCCCGAGGAAGAGCTGCGTGGCGCCGAGCCGCGACAAGCGCACCTGGATGTCCAGCGAAGTGCCGTCGCTGAGTACTTCGTCGTGGCAGCGGCTATGCAACTGTGCGTCGGCCCACTGCCAATAGGTCTCGTCCCTGACTCGCATGGAAGATCAATCCTCACTTTCCTGAATGCGGCGCCAGAAGACCACAACTGCGTAGCCACCGCGAGGGCTACCCGCAGTTACCATGAGCAGGATCAAGCAACATGAACAAAAACCCCGCCATCGGGCGGGGTTGTGTGAGCAGCTTCACTTTTTCGAGGCTTACTTCCTGGCTGGCACCCGTGGCGTGAAACGGCCCTTCTTGCTGCGCTGGAGATGGGCAGGTTTGAGGTTTTCCGAGTCGTCCAGGGTCATGTGGGCGAAGCCCAGATTGAACGCCGACTGACCGCAACGTACCTGGCTGTTGATCGGGAATGCATCGTTCGTGTCTTCGAAAAAGGTGTCGCTCATGCCTGTCTCCATTCCGTGGCGCCCGCGTCGGCCAGCAATGGGCTGACCTGAAAAACGCGACCTGTGCCTGTGAGACTAGCCGGTCACAAGCGGACTGCCCGGCCGAAGCCTGCAGACCCGACCAGTGGCATTTAGCTACTTCAGCCGCACGGCAGTACCGGTGGCGAACACCACGACCATGCCGCCTTGCACCGACGGCATGCTGATCTCGAAGTCCACGCCTACCACAGCGTCGGCTTGCAACTGCCGTGCCCGGGCAATGAGTTCCTCGGTGGCCTGCTCGCGGGCCTCGCGCAAGGCGCTTTCCAGGGTTTGCGAACGGCCACCGAAGACGTCGCGAAAACGTGTGAAGAAATCGCGCACGAAGTTGATGCCCTGCACCGATTCGGAGCTGACCACGCCAAGGTACTCGGCGATGGGGCGGCCTTCGAGCTGGCTGGTGGTGGAGATGATCATGTTGCGCTCCTTGGCCTTGCAAAAAAGGCCAAGTCTAACAAATGCGCCGACCGCTTCTGTTACTGCGCGCTCGCCGCCCGCAGGCGCTGGCCCAGTTTCGGCCCGAACACATTGACCAGCAGGCCGAGCATCACCAGCAACGCGCCCCAGCCCTGCACCGCCGTCAACCGTTCATCCAGCAACCACGCCGACGAACTCAGGCCGATCACCGGTACCAGCAGCGAGAACGGCGCCACCTTGCCGGCCGGGTGGCGCGACAGCAGTTTGCTCCACAGGCTGTAACCGATCATGGTGGCGACAAATGCCAGGTACGCCAGCGCCAGCACCGAGCTCCAGCCGATATTGGCCAGCGCATGGCCGATCCGCTCCGGCCCTTCCAGCCACCACGACAAGGCCAGGAACGGCAGCGGCGGAATCAACCCGCCCCAGATCACCAGCGCCACCAGGTCCACCGAGCCAAAGCGGCGGGTGATGATGTTGCCCATGCCCCACATGGCCCCGCCACACAAGGTCAGCAGCAAGGCAACCAGCGGCACATGGCCGCTGTCTTCACTGCCGATCAGCGCCAGGCCGCTGGCAGCCACCACCAGCCCCAGCACACTGGCCAGGCGCAGCCGCTCCCCCAAAAACAGCGCGGCAAAGCCGAGGGTGAAGAACGCTTGCGACTGCAGCACGAGCGAAGCCAGGCCCGGTGGCATGCCGCTGTACATGGCCTGAAAGAGGAAGGCGAACTGGCCCAGGGAGATGGTCGCGCCATACGCGATCAGCCAGCGCCACGGCAGCTTTGGCCGCTTGACCAGGAGCACCGCCGGAAACGCCACCAGCAGAAAGCGCAACGCACCCAGCAGCATCGGCGGCAAGCCATCGAGGCCGACCTTGATGACCACGAAATTGACTCCCCAGGCGACAATCACCACCAGGGCGATCAGCAGGTCCTTGAGCGGCATTGCAGCTTCCTTCTTCAGGCTTTCTAGACATATTTCGTAACAGCATACGGCCAATTTCCGGCCAGGGACCAGCACAGTTGTAGCCAACCCTTGCGCAACAGATTGTCTGTTACGGCCTGCAAGCTTCACTTGACCTTACTTGTATAGACATGCTCACATCAGGTAGAAGCCATCCGCGCAGCGTGCCGGCGATGGCCCCCTCCCTGACACAAGAACAATCAAGTGGAGCCCTCAATGTCCCGCAAATCCGTGCTCGAACGGCGCTCTATCGACTACATTCCCGAAGCCGAGCGCCATGGCAAGCTGTACAGCCAGTTCACCCTCTGGCTCGGCGCCAACCTGCAAATTACCGCCATCGTCACCGGCGCCCTGGCCGTGGTGCTCGGCGGCGACGTGTTCTGGTCGCTGATCGGCCTGCTGCTGGGCCAGTTGATCGGTGGCGCGGTCATGGCCCTGCATGCGGCCCAGGGCCCGCGCCTGGGCCTGCCGCAGATGATCTCCAGCCGCGTGCAGTTCGGTGTGTATGGCGCGGCCATCCCGATGGTGCTGGTGTGCCTGATGTACCTGGGCTTCACCGCCACCGGCACGGTGCTGTCCGGGCAGGCCATCGGCCAGTTGCTGAGCGTCAGCGACAGCACCGGCATCCTCATCTTCGCCTCGGTGATCGTGCTTGCCACCCTGGCCGGCTACCGGGTGATCCACTGGATCGGCCGGATCGCCAGCGTGCTGGGCATCATTGCCTTCGTCTACCTGTTCAGCCGCATCCTGATGCTTGCCGACATCGGCCAGCTGCTGGAAAACCGCCACTTCAGCTGGGCCACCTTCCTGCTCGCCGTGTCGCTGGCCGCCTCCTGGCAGATCGCCTTCGGCCCTTACGTGGCGGATTACTCGCGCTACCTGCCGAGCAGCACATCACCGGTGAAGACCTTCCTCGCCGCGGGCCTGGGTTCGGTCGTCGGCGCGCAGGCGTCGATGATTCTCGGCGTGTTCGCCGCGGCAATTGCCGGCGGGCAGTTCAGCGGGCGTGAAGTGGCCTACATCGTGGGCCTCGGCGGCGCCGGTACCACCGCGGCGCTGCTGTACTTCAGCATCGCCTTCGGCAAGGTGACCATCTCGACGCTGAACTCCTATGGCAGCTTCATGTGCATCGCCACCATCATCAGTGGCTTCCGTGGCCACCTGGCGATCAGCCGCGTGCAACGCCTGGTGTTCGTGCTGGTGATCGTCGGTGCTGCCACCCTGGTCGCCCTGCTCGGCCAGCACTCGTTCCTCAATGCGTTCAAGTCGTTCATCCTGTTCCTGCTGACCTTCTTCGTGCCCTGGAGCGCGGTCAACCTGGTGGACTACTACTTCATCACCAAAGAGCGCTACGACATCCCGGCCTTGGCCGACCCGGAGGGCCGCTATGGCCGCTGGAACTGGCCTGGCATCAGCGTCTACACCTTCGGCGTACTGGTGCAGATGCCTTTCATCGACACCAAGCTGTATACCGGCCCCATGGTTGCGCACCTGGGTGGTGTGGATGTGTCGTGGCTGATCGGGCTGGTGGTACCCAGCGTGCTGTATTACTGCGTGGCACGCCGACGTGCCGCCGAGGCACCCGAGCACATGATCGTGCCGCAGGCGCGCTGAGCAGGACCGGTTGGGCTGGAAGTCAGCCGATAAATGTCAGTTAAGCGAGGTAGGGCTGACAAGTGCCCGCCTTCGCCCATCTAGCGCCTGTGAAATCGAGCGCCGCCCGCGCGGCGCATCGCAGGCAAGCCTGCTCCTACATCTGTTTCGGGCCAGTCAGTCCTGTGGCAGAGGCGCGCGTACCCCTTGGTGCATGGCTCGATATTGCGTCGTACAAACAAGGGGCCGCGCGCTAATGCCTCAGGAGCAATTGGCCCGAAACAGATGTAGGAGCAGGCTTGCCTGCGATGCGCCGCGCGGGCGGCGCTCGATTTCACAGGCGCTAGATGGGCGAAGGCGGGCACTCGTCAGCCTCTACTCGACAACCATGACGCCCTAACACAGCTCCCCTTAAGTAAAAAAAATGTTTGATTTTTTACTGCAGCTACACTTTCATGAGAAAAACAAGAACAACACCGCACCGGAGCTGCCCGCATGACGACCGCCTTCGCCCACCTGTTCGAGCCCCTGCAGATCCGCGGCAAACGCCTGAAGAACCGCATCATGTCGACCGGCCACGACACCTGCCTGCCCACCGACAACCTGGTCAACGACAAGCTCATCGCCTACCAGCGCGCCCGTGCCGCGGGCGGTGTCGGCCTGATCGTGCTGCAGGTGGCCGGGGTGCATGACAGTGCCCGCTACACCTCGCACGTGCTGATGGCCACCGACGACGCCTGCATCGACGGCTACCGGCGCCTGGCCGAGGCCTGCCACGCCCACGGCACGGTGGTGCTGTCGCAACTGTTTCACCCGGGGCGGGAGATCATGGAGTCGGCGGACGGTCTGCTGGCGGTGGCCTACTCGGCCTCGTCGGTGCCCAACGAGCGCTTCCGGGTCATGCCGCGCGCGCTGGACCAGGCGATGATCGACGAGATCGTCCAGGGCTACGCCAGTGCCGCCCGGCGCCTGCACCAGGCCGGCCTGGACGGTGTCGAAGTGGTGGCCAGCCATGGCTACCTGCCGGCGCAATTTCTCAATCCGCGAGTCAACCAGCGCACCGACGGCTACAACGGCGAACTGGAGCAGCGCCTGCGCTTTCTGCGCGAAGTGCTGGCAGCGGTCAGGGCGGCCACTGACGAGCAGTTCATCGTCGGCCTGCGCATCAGCGCCGACGAGCGCGACAGCGAGGGCCTGAGCGAAGACGAATCGCTCGCCGCCGCCCAGGCCCTGCAAGACCAGGTCGACTATCTGCACATCGTCGCCGGCACCTCGGCGTCGCTGGGTGGCGCCGTGCATATCGTGCCGCCCATGGCCATCGCCCCAGCCTACCTGGCACGCGAGGCCGGCACCTTCAAGCAACACCTGGATATCCCGTTATTCGTCACCGGGCGCATCAACCAGCCGCAGGAAGCCGAACTGATCCTGGCGCGTGGCCAGGCCGACGTGTGTGGCATGACCCGCGCACTGATCTGCGACCCGCAGATGCCGGCCAAAACCGAGCGCGGCCAGGTCGAGGACGTGCGCGCGTGCATTGCCTGCAACCAGGCCTGCATCGGCCACTTCCACCGGGGGCTGCCGATCTCCTGTATCCAGCACCCGGAAACCGGTCGCGAGCTGCAGTACGAAACCCCGGCCCCCGCTACCGCGCGCAAACGCATTCTGGTGGCAGGTGGCGGCCCCGCCGGCATGAAGGCTGCGGCCGTTGCCGCAGCCCGTGGGCATGACGTCACGCTGTACGAAGCCAGTACACAACTCGGCGGCCAGATACAGCTCGCGCAATTGCTGCCCCGACGCAGCGAATTCGGCGGTGCCAGCACCAATCTGCAGCGGGAGATGGAACTGGCCGGCGTACGCGTAGTACGTAATACGCGAGTTGACCGCGCGCTGGTCGAACGTGAGCACCCCGACCTGGTCATTGCCGCCACCGGCGCCACGCCCTATTGGCCATCGTTCGAACGCAGCGGCGAGCTGCAGGTGGTGGATGCCTGGCAGGTCCTGCGCAATGAAGTCACCCTCGGCCGCTCGGTGATGGTGATCGACTGGCGCTGCGACTGGATCGGCCCCGGCATCGCCGAGCGGCTGGTCCGCGACGGTCACCAGGTGCAACTGGCGGTGAACGGCACCCACTGCGGCGAAACCCTGCCGCTTTACGTACGCGACCAGCTGGCGGGCGAGCTGCACCGCCTGGGCATCCCGATCACGCCTTATGCCCGCCTGTACGGCTGCGACGACAACACCGTCTACCTGCAACACACCGCCAGCGGCGAGCCGATGATCTTCGAAGGTATCGACACCTTGGTGCTGTGCCTCGGCCACCAACCTCAGGACACCTTGGCAGCAGAACTGGCAGGCCTGGTGGAGGTGCGACGCATCGGCGACTGCCTGGCCCCACGCACGGTCGAGGAGGCGATCCATGAAGGCCTGACAGTTGCCTGGGCGCTCTGAGCCTGTCCATACTGCGGCTTTCCCGATGGACCGAAGCGCATGAGCCAGCAACCCCAGTTCCCGCCCGCCGCTGAAGACGGCGGCAGCGCGCCGCAGTTCCTCGGTGGCCGCATCCGCGGCCTGCGCAAGCGCCGCGGCATGACCCTGGCGGAGCTGGCAGCGCACAGCGAGCTGACCGCCGGCTACATCAGCCAGCTGGAGCGCAACCTGTCGTACCCGTCGATCCCGGCGCTGTTCAACATCGCCCGCAGCCTTGGCGTGACCATCCAGTGGTTCTTCGCCAGCGAAGCCACCACCGCCCCCGAAGACCAGGGTTACGTGGTGCGGCGCAACAGCCGGCTGAGCGTGCATTACGAGGACGGCATCGTCGACCAGCTGCTCACCCCGCAGCCCAACCGCCAGCTGGAGATGCTGCACTCGCGCTTTCCGCCGGGCACCTACAGTCAGCAGAGCTACAGCCATGAAGGTGACGAAGCGGGTTATGTGCTCTCGGGCAGTTTCGAGGTGTGGGTCGGCGAACGCCACTTCCTGCTGGGCGAAGGTGACAGCTTCAGTTTCTCCAGCCAGGAGCCACACCGCTATGGCAACCCTGGCGAGGTGGACGCCGTGATCATCTGGGTGATCACCCCGCCGACATTCTGAACCCGAGGACGCCATCACCACCAGGCGACGCCCGATACAATGACCGAGCCAAACCAGCAACTCGACCCACCGCTGCTCCCCGTCGACCACCCAAGGGTGCTGGTCTTCGTCGCCTATCCGCAGATGGGCCTGCTCGACCTCAGTGGCGCGCAGACCGTGTTCTGGGCCGCGACCAAGGCCATGGCCGAGCGCGGCCTGCCAGGCTACCGGCTGCACACCGCCAGCCTGGAAGGTGGCCTGCAGCAAACGGCCGAAGGCCTGGTGGTAGCCAGCGAACGCCTGGACGATGTCATGACGCAAGCCGTCGACACGCTGATCGTGCCCGGCGCCCCCGACATCATCCGCAGCCTCCCCGATCACGGCCCGTTGATCACCTGGTTGCGCCGTGCCAGCCACCACGCCAGGCGCACCGCTTCGGTCTGCAGTGGTACCTTCCTGCTTGCCAGCGCCGGCCTGCTCGATGGCCGGCGCGCCGCCACTCACTGGGCCATGTGCGAGGTATTGCGCCGCGACTTTCCGGCCGTGGAAGTGGACCCTGAATCGATCTTCGTCCAGCAGGGCAGCGTCTGGACCTCTGCCGGCGTAAGCGCGGGTATCGACATGGCCCTGGCCCTGGTCGAACTGGACTGCGGCCGCGACGTGGCGATGCAGGTGGCGCGCGAGCTGGTAGTGTTCCTCAAGCGCCCCGGTGGCCAGGCCCAGTTCAGCGAACTGCTCAAGTCGCAGGGCCAGGACACGGGGGCGTTCGAAGCGCTGCACCTGTGGCTCAACCAACATCTGCACGATCCACGGCTCAGCGTCGAACGCCTGGCCGAACAGGCGCACATGAGCCTGCGCAACTTCACCCGGGTATACAAGCAGAAAACCGGCCGCACCCCGGCCAAAGCCATCGAGGTGTTCCGCCTCGAAGCGGCGCGGCGGCGGCTGGAGAACAGTGACGGCCACATCGAGCAGATTGCCCGCCAGTGCGGCTTCGGCAGCGAAGAGCGCATGCGCCTGGCCTTCCAGCGCCATCTGGCGGTGACCCCTCGCGACTACCGGGCGCGCTTTGCCCGCACGGTACCTCTGGCCGAAATTCAGGGTTCTCTGGCCTAGGGTGCGACACCGGGTCACTCGTAACATCGTTGACCGCAATGACGGTCTACCTTGTCTACCAGTCTTTCCTCATGGACTACCCAGGAGCACAACGATGAAGAATATCCTGATCATTGGCGCCGGCTTTGCAGGCCTGTGGAGCGCCCTTAGCGCCATCCGCCAACTGGACCTGCACGGGCGCCGGGATGTCCAGGTGACACTGCTCGCCCCCCAGGCTGAATTGCATGTGCGCCCGCGCTTCTACGAACCCGAAGTGCACACCATGGCCGCTCCGCTGCAGGAACTGTTCGATGCGGTGAACGTGCGCTTCGTCCACGGCAAGGCCTTCCATGTCGATGAAGCCGAGCATCGCGTACGCTACCGCACGTCATCCGGCACCGAATGCAACCTGCCCTACGACCGCCTGATCATGGCCTGCGGCAGCGTGCTCAATCGCCCGGACATGGTGGGTATCGAACACGTCTTCGATGTCGACAGGATCGACAGCGCCGCGCGCCTCGAAACCCACCTCAAGTCCCTGGTCGACCTGCCCGAGAGCCCGGCACGCAACACCGTGGTGGTGGTCGGCGGCGGCTTCACCGGCATCGAGACCGCGACGGAACTGCCGACGCGCCTGCGCGCCATTCTCGGCGAGGACGCCAGGCTGCGGGTGGTGGTGGTCGACCGCGGAGCGAAGATCGGCGCCGCGCTGGGTGACGGCATCCGCCCGGCCATCGAACAGGCCTCCGAGGCGCTGGGCATCGAGTGGATCTGCGGCACCACTGTCGCCTCGGTCGACCGCGACGGGGTGCTGCTGGACAACGGCCAGCGCATCGACGCCGCTACGGTTATCTGGACCGTGGGCTTCAAGGCCAACCCGCTGACCGAACAGATCAGCGGCGAGCGCGACCGCCAAGGCCGCCTGCATGTCGACGGCAACCTCAAGGTCAAGGGCAATGACGCGGTCTACGCGGCCGGGGATGTCGCCTACGCCGCCTGCGACAACCAGGGCAACTTCGCGGTGATGTCGTGCCAGCATGCCATTCCGTTGGGCCGCTATGCCGGCAACAACGCGGCGGCCGAACTGATCGGCGTGGCGCCGATGACCTATAGCCAGCCCAAGTACGTGACCTGCCTCGACCTTGGCGCCTGGGGCGCGGTGTATACCGAGGGCTGGGAGCGCACCGTGTCGCCACCGACCGACAAGGCCGAGGCCAAGCAGCTGAAAGCGCAGATCAACTCGATCTGGATCTATCCACCGACGGCGGACCGTACAGCGGCCCTGGCGGCGGCGGACCCGACCATTCCTGTGGCCTGACCCAGCGCATTCGCGGGCACGCCCCGCGAATGCCCCCGCCGCTTCGCCATGCAGCCCACGCTCGCGCCCGATGCATTTGCGCTTTTCTCCGAACCCGTGGCATAGATGCAGGTCCACGTCTTTACGTGGTCGCTTTCGCGCCTACCAAGGAGAACCTGTGCATGAGCAAGCCCACTTACGTCCCGCCCAAGGTCTGGCGCAACGATGCCGCGTCTGGCGGCCAGTTCGCCAGCATCAACCGGCCGATTGCCGGGCCGACCCATGACAAGGAGCTGCCGGTCGGCAAGCACCCGCTGCAGCTTTACTCCCTGGCCACACCCAACGGCGTCAAGGTCACCATCCTTCTGGAAGAACTGCTCGCCCTGGGCCACAGCGGCGCCGAATACGATGCCTGGCTGATCCGCATCGGTGATGGCGACCAGTTCTCCAGTGGTTTCGTCGAGGTCAACCCCAACTCGAAGATCCCCGCCCTGCTCGACCGCAGCGTCGAGCCACCTGTGCGGGTGTTCGAGTCTGGTTCGATCCTGCTGCACCTGGCGGAAAAGTTCGGCGCCTTCCTGCCCAAAAACCCGGCTGCACGCACCGAAAGCCTGAACTGGCTGTTCTGGCAGATGGGTTCCGCGCCCTACCTGGGCGGCGGCTTCGGCCACTTCTACGTGTATGCGCCGGAAAAGTTCGAGTACGCCATCAACCGCTTCACCATGGAAGCCAAGCGCCAACTCGACGTGCTGGAGCGCCGCCTGGCAGTCAGCCGCTACCTCGGCGGCGACGAATACAGCATCGCCGATATCGCCGTGTGGCCCTGGTACGGCCAGCTGGTGCGCGGCAACCTGTATGGCGCAGCCGAATTCCTGGCAGTGGACGAGTACCCGCATGTGCAGCGCTGGGCCGAGGCCATTGCCCAGCGCCCGGCCGTGCAGCGCGGCACCCGGGTCAACCGCACCTGGGGCGATGAAGCCAGCCAGGTACCTGAGCGGCACTCGGCGGCCGACCTGGATTGAGGCTGACGGGGCCGCTGTGCGGCCCCGACAATGCCCCGTTGCAAAAAACCATTTCTCCCGCGCAAACCTCCCAGCCCTGATCCCTTCTTGTACACTCCTCGCACTAGCCCCAACCTGCACAAATTTTGGTGAAAGCATGATCGAGGTAACCGAGGTTTCCATTGCCGAGCTGCGCGACGCACTCGAAACGGGCCGCACGACGGCGGTCGAGCTGGTCAAGGCCTACCTGGCGCGCATCGACGCCTACGATGGAGCCGACACCGCTACCGCGCTGAACGCCGTGGTCGTACGCAACCCCGAAGCGCTCAAGGAAGCCGAGGCCTCCGACGCCCGTCGCGCCAAGGGCCAGGCCCTGAGCCCGCTGGACGGCATTCCCTACACCGCCAAGGACAGCTACCTGGTCAAAGGCCTGACTGCCGCCTCCGGCAGCCCGGCATTCAAGGATCTGGTCGCCCAGCGCGACGCCTTCACCATCGAGCGCCTGCGCGCCGCCGGTGCCGTGTGCCTGGGCAAGACCAACATGCCACCGATGGCCAATGGCGGCATGCAGCGTGGCGTCTACGGCCGCGCCGAAAGCCCGTACAACGCCCAGTACCTGACCGCACCGTTCGCCTCCGGCTCGTCGAACGGCGCCGGTACCGCCACCGCCGCCAGCTTCAGTGCCTTCGGCCTGGCCGAGGAGACCTGGTCGAGCGGCCGCGGCCCGGCTTCGAACAACGGCCTGTGCGCCTACACCCCCTCGCGCGGGGTGATCTCGGTACGGGGCAACTGGCCGCTGACCCCGACCATGGACGTGGTGGTGCCTTACGCCCGGACCATGGCCGACCTGCTGGAAATCCTCGACGTGGTAGTTGCCGACGATGCCGACAAGCGCGGTGACCTGTGGCGCCTGCAACCTTGGGTACCGATCCCGGCCGCCTCTTCTGTTCGCCCGGCTTGCTACCTGGACCTGGCCGTCGATGCCAGTTCGCTCAAGGGCAAGCGTTTTGGCGTACCACGCATGTACATCAATGCCGACGCCGAAGCCGGCACCTCCGAGAAGCCTGGTATCGGCGGCCCGACCGGCCAGCGCATCATCACCCGCGACAGTGTCATCGCCCTCTGGCAACAGGCTCGCCAGGCACTGGAGGCAGCCGGTGCCGAAGTGCTGGAAGTCGACTTCCCGCTGGTGTCCAACTGCGAAGGCGACCGCCCGGGCGCGCCAACCGTCTACAACCGTGACATCGTCAGCAAGGAATTCCTGCACGACGAACTGTGGGAACTGTCGGGCTGGGCCTTCGACGACTTCCTGCGCGCCAACGATGACCCCAAGCTCAACCGCCTGGCCGATGTCGACGGCCCGCAGATCTTCCCGCACGACCCGGGCACCCTGCCCAACCGCGAGGACGACCTGGCCGCCGGCATGGACGAATACGTCAACATGGCCAAGCGCGGCCTGAAGACCTGGGACCAGATCGAAACCCTGCCCGATGGCCTGCGCGGGCTGGAGAAGACCCGCAAGATGGACCTCGAGGACTGGATGGACGCGCAGGGCCTGGACGCCGTGCTGTTCCCGACTGTGGCCGATGTGGGCCCGGCCGATGCCGACGTCAACCCGGCTTCGGCCGACATCGCCTGGAGCAACGGTATCTGGGTGGCCAACGGTAACCTGGCCATCCGCCACCTGGGCGTGCCGACCGTGACCGTGCCGATGGGCGTGATGGCCGATATCGGCATGCCGGTGGGGCTGACCTTTGCCGGCAAGGCTTACAGCGACAATGCGCTGCTGAGCTTCGCGGCCGCCTTCGAAGCGACCGGCTCGCGGCGGATGATTCCACCGCGTACGCCAGCCTTGAGTTAAGGCTTAAACGGGCCTGGAAAAAGCAAATCGCAAAATTCAACGAAATGTGTATAAATACACAATAAGTTGAATTTTGTGATTCTCCCATGCTCCCAGCCGAAGAACGCCAGCTCACCCTCACCGTCCTCAAGGCCGCCCTCCAGGCCCTGGGCAGCGTTGCCGCACGCAACATGGAAATCCTCCTGCACGACCTTGATCACCCGGAACACTCCGTGGTGGCAATCGTCAACGGCCATCTCTCCGGCCGCGTGGTCGGCAGCCCGATCCTCGCCGCCCCGGAGCAGGACCAGGGCTTCAAGGCCCTGATGCAGGCCAGCGCCGATCAGCAAGGCGCTGCCCCCGTGGTACTGCCCGACTACCCCACCACCCTCAAGGGCCGCACCCTGCGCAGTGCCACGGCGATCTTCCGCGACAGCAGCGGCCACCCGTTCGCCAGCCTCTGCGTCAACACCGACGTCACCGGCCTCGACGCCGCCATGAGTTTCCTCCAGCAGCTGCAACCCCTCGGCGCATCCCCCGCCGAGGCCAGCGAGCCCGCCGACATGGCCATCCTGATGAGTGAGATCATCGACGACTCGCTGCAGCGCACCGGCCACGGCCGGATGAACAAACAGGCCAAGGTCGAGGCCGTGCGCGTCATGCAGGAACGTGGCCTGTTCATCGTCAAGGGCGGGGTGGAGAAAGCGGCCGCCGCCCTGGGGGTGACCCGCTACACCGTTTACAACTACCTGGAACAACTGCGAGGAGCCAACCCATGACCCTGCACATCGAGACACCGCTGATCGAATCCCGCCCGCTGTCGCTGGTTGCAGGCCGTTCAGTCTGGCTCAAGCTCGACGCCCTGCAGCCCTGCGGCTCGTTCAAGCTGCGCGGGGTCGGCCATGCCTGCGAGGTGCACCACGCCCGTGGCGCGCGCCATTTCGTCTCCTCGTCGGGCGGCAATGCCGGGCTGGCAGTGGCCTATGCCGGGCGCAAGCTGGGGGTGCCGGTGACCGTGGTGGTGCCGCAGACCACCACCGAACGGGCCAAAGAGCTACTGCGTCTCGAAGACGCCAAGGTGGTGGTGCATGGCAGCTCGTGGCAAGAGGCCAACGAACTGGCATTGACCCTGGTCGGCGAAGGCGATGCTTTCATCCACCCGTTCGACGACCCGCTGCTGTGGGCCGGGCATGCCAGCCTGGTCGACGAAGTGGCGGCAAGCGGGCTCAAGCCGGATGCCGTGGTGCTGTCGGTGGGTGGCGGCGGACTGCTCAGTGGCGTGGTCGAAGGCTTGCAGCGCCATGGCTGGGGCGATGTGCCGGTGCTGGCGGTGGAAACCACCGGGGCCGCTTCGCTGCATGCGGCCATTGAGGCCGGGCACACGGTGGAACTCCCACGCATTGCCTCGGTGGCCAGCTCGCTGGGCGCCAAGCGCGTGGCGGAACAGGCGCTGGCCTGTACCCGGCAGCATCCCGTGTACAGCCACCTGGTCAGTGATCGGGCAGCGCTGGAGGCCTGCGCGCGGTTCCTGCTGGACCATCGGGTACTGGTGGAGCCGGCGTGTGGGGCGGCGTTGGCGGTGGCTTATGAACCTGGTGCGCTGGCGGGTTACCAGAATGTGCTGGTGGTGGTTTGTGGCGGCGCCACTGCCACGCTGGAACAGATTCAGGCCTGGCTGAAGCAAGTCGATCAAGCGGCGCAATGAACCGCGACATGGCTGACAGGTGTTCGCCGGGAGGTGCTCAGCGCCTGTGAGATCGGGCGCCGCCCGCGCGGCGCATCGCAGGCAAGCCTGCTCCTACATCTGTTTCGGGCCAGTAAAGCTTGTGCCATTGGCGCGCGCACCCTTTGGCGCGCGGCTCGAGATCGCGTCTTACAAACAGGGGGCCGCGCGCTGATGCCTCAGAAATGATTGGCCCGAAACAGATGTAGGAGCAGGCTTGCCTGCGATGCGCCGCGCGGGCGGCGCTCGATCTCACAGGCGCCGAAAATGCCATGGCGTACACTTGCCATCTGTCAGCCTGTCATCAGGATGTTGATTTCCCCCTGTATTACTGGCCCCACACAGACGAAATACACCATCCGCCCTTTCGATCTGCGGCGAGTGAAGGCACAATGCGGGTCTTTTTTTTGGCCGGCCTGGCCGGGGGCCTTTAAATGATCAAGACGCCGTACTACCTCATCGACAAAACCAAGCTCCTGAGCAACATGGAGAAGATCGCCTACGTGCGTGAAAACTCCGGTGCCAAGGCGCTGCTCGCCCTCAAGTGCTTCGCCACCTGGTCGGTGTTCGACCTGATGCAGCAGTACATGGATGGCACCACCTCGTCGTCGCTGTTCGAGCTCAAGCTCGGCCGCCAGAAGTTCGCTGGCGAAACCCACGCCTACAGCGTGGCCTGGGCCGATGACGAGATCGAGGAAATGCTCGAGAACTGCGACAAGATCATCTTCAACTCGATCGGCCAGCTGCAGCGCTTCGCCGAACAGTCCGAAGGCAAGGTCCGCGGCCTGCGCGTCAACCCGCAGGTGAGCAGCTCCGACTACCTGCTGGCCGACCCGGCCCGCCCGTTCAGCCGCCTCGGCGAGTGGGACCCGGCAAAGATCGAACAGGTGATCGAGCAGATCTCCGGCTTCATGTTCCACAACAACTGCGAGAACGGTGACTTCGGCCTGTTCGACAAGATGCTGTCGCACATCGAAGAACGCTTCGGCCACCTGCTGCACAAGGTCGAGTGGGTCAGCCTGGGTGGCGGTATCCACTTCACCGGCGAAGGCTATGCGCTGGACGCCTTCTGCGCGCGCTTGAAAGCCTTCTCCGAGAAGTACGGCGTGCAGGTCTACCTGGAGCCGGGCGAAGCCGCCATCACCAACAGCGCCTCGCTGGAAGTGACCGTGCTCGACACCCTCTACAACGGCAAGCACCTGGCCGTGGTCGACAGCTCGATCGAAGCGCACCTGCTCGATCTGCTGATCTACCGCCTCAACGCCAAGATGGCCCCCAACGACGGCGAGCACACCTACATGGTCTGCGGCAAGTCGTGCCTGGCCGGTGACATCTTCGGCGAGTACCAATTCGATCGCCCGCTGGCCATTGGTGACCGCCTGTCGTTCATCGACACCGCCGGCTATACCATGGTCAAGAAAAACTGGTTCAACGGCCTGAAGATGCCATCGATCGTGGTCAAGCAGCTCGACGGCAGCGTCGAGGTGGTCCGCGATTTCGGCTTTGAAGACTACGTTTCCAGCCTGTCGTAAGACCGGCTATCCAAGTAAGGAGCAAAAGGTAAATTGAAGAAGAACGTTCTTATCATTGGTGCAGGAGGTGTCGCCAAGGTGGTGGCCCACAAGTGCGCGCAGCATAACGACGAACTGGGTCGTATCGCTATCGCGTCACGGAACATCTCCAAATGCCAGGCCATCATCGACAGCGTCAAGGCCAAGGGTAGCCTCAAGGTACCCGCCGACATCCAGGCCTTCTCGCTCAACGCCCTCGATGTCGAGGCGACCAAGGCACTGATCCGCGAGACCGAATCGCAGATCGTGATCAACGTCGGTTCCGCCTTCCTCAACATGTCGGTGCTGCGTGCCTGCATCGATACCGGTGTCGCCTACCTGGACACCGCCATCCACGAAGAGCCGGGCAAGATCTGCGAGACCCCGCCGTGGTACGGCAACTACGAGTGGAAACACCTCGAAGAGTGCCAACAAAAGAACATTACCGCCATTCTCGGCGTCGGTTTCGACCCGGGTGTGGTGAACAGCTACGCAAAACTTGCGCAGCAGCAATACTTCGACAGCATTGATTCGATCGACATTCTCGACGTCAATGCCGGTTCGCACGGCAAGTACTTTGCCACCAACTTTGACCCGGAAATCAACTTCCGCGAGTTTACCGGTCAAGTGTGGAGCTGGCAGAACAGCGAGTGGACCAGCAACACCATGTTCGAAGTCAAGCGTACCGACGACCTGCCAGTGGTAGGTTCGCAGAACCTGTACCTGACGGGCCACGACGAAGTTCATTCGATCTCGAAGAACCTCAATGTACCGAACGTGCGTTTCTGGATGAGCTTCGGCGAGCACTACATCAATGTGTTCACCGTGCTGAAAAACCTCGGCCTGCTCTCCGAGCAACCGGTGAAGACCGCCGAAGGCCTGGAAGTGGTACCGCTGAAAGTGGTCAAGGCCGTGCTGCCTGACCCGGCCTCGCTGGCCCCGGGCTACACCGGCAAGACCTGCATCGGTGACCTGGTCAAGGGCACCAAGAACGGCCAGCCGCGTGAAGTGTTCATCTACAACGTGGCCGACCACGAAGAAGCCTACGCCGAGACCGACAGCCAGGGCATTTCCTATACCGCCGGTGTACCACCGGTGGCTGCGGCCCTGCTGGTCGCCCGTGGCGAGTGGGATGCCAAGCGCATGGTCAACGTCGAGGAGCTGCCAGCCGAGCCGTTCCTCAAGGCGCTGGACGTGATGGGCCTGCCGACCCGCGTGAAAGATGAAAATGGCGATCGTCCGTGGGACGCTGAAGCCTAAGCAGTAAACCAGAAGGGGCGCCAACAGGGCGCCCCTTCTGCTTTTGCAGGCCCGGCCTCTTCGCGGGTTTACCCGCGAAGAGGCCGGCGCAGATATACCCCCTATTTCCTGGCCTCCAGGATCAAGTTGAACGGCGTCTGCGTCGCCCGTCTGAACCGTGTGAACCCCGCCTCCTCGAACACCGCCCGCAAGCGTGCCTCCCCGGCCTGCGCACCCAACCCCAGCCCCACTTCCTGGGACAGCGAATTGGGCGTGCAGATGAACGTCGACGCCGCATAGAACAACCGCCCGACCGGCGTCAGGTTGCCCTCCAGCGAATCCTCGGCATAAGGCTCCACCAGCATCACCGTGCCGTCCGCCTTCAGCGCCCGGTAGGCATGCTTCGCGGCGCCCACGGGGTCGCCCATGTCATGCAGGCAATCGAAGAAGCACACCAGGTCGTGGTCATGCCCCGGGTAGTCCTTGGCCGATGCCTGCTGGAAGCTCACACGCTGCGCCAGCCCGGCCTCGCGCGCACGCTCGCTGGCCGTGGCAATGGAGGGGGCGTGATAGTCGTAGCCGGTGAAGCTGGACGCTGGAAACGCCTGCGCCAGGACCAGGGTCGAAGCGCCATGGCCACAACCGACATCCGCCACCTTGGCGCCGGCCTGCAGCTTGGCCACCACGCCTTCAAGCGCCGGTAACCAGTCCGCCACCAGAAAGGTGCGATAACCAGGCCTGAAGAAGCGTTCGGTGCCACTGAACATGCACGGGTGGTGGTCACCCCAGGCCAGCCCGCCGTCGCCGCGCATGGCCGCCACCAGCTTGTCCTTGTCATGGAACAGTGCCGCGATGACCGCCGCGCCGCCAGCCATGTAGGCCGGCGAGTCTTCCAGGGCCAGGGCCATGGCCTGCTCTTCAGGCAGTACGAAAGTGCCCTTGTCATGCACCATGTAGCCAGAGGCCGCCTGGGCGTTGAGCCACTCGCGCACCAGCCGCGGGTGGCAGCCGGTCTTTGCCGCCAGTGCCTCGGGGCTGGTCGGCAGGCTGTCGGCCATGGCCCGGTACAGCCCGAGTTCATCGCCGAGGATCACATTGGCCAGCGTCGCCGCAGCGCCCATGTCACCGACCAGCTTGCCCATGAATTCGTGAAGCCTTGCCTCGTCCATGACCTGCCCTCCTCTGCAAGAAGGCCACCGTCGACGATCAAGTCCGGTTCGAGGGGAGCGGTGGTCAGTGGGATGAATCAATGTGTATCCGTTATGAGTTTAGCCCCTCGGAACCACCACCACTTGAAGCAACTTATCGGCATGCACCGTCATACAACTGACATCTCTTAGTGCAACTTGTCCTAAAAAACCCCTGCCATATTCTGGCACTTCGCAAGTAGCTGGCTATGCTCAGGCCTTGTGCCGACCCTTCCCGGGTTTCGAACACGCCACGTTCATTCGGTTGTAAACCTTCTCAACTTCCAGGCCTGCGCCAGGCGCTCTTCTGTGCGCTGAGAAGTTGAGTTTGCCTTTCATTTGCAAAGCAAACGTGTGCATGGGCAAGTGGCCTTCAGATCCGGGCTCAAGTAACAAAATTTAAACAAAAATGTGACATTTTTTTTCAGCTTTTTCGCCAAGGATCTCTGCGGCCAAATCCCCGGCACCTGCGCAAGCAGGGGGTACTGCCCGTACAGGTTCACACCATGGAGCTTTGAATGAAGGTTACGGTTTTCGGTACCGGCTATGTCGGCCTTACCCAGGCAGTATGCCTGGCCCAGGTCGGGCACTCGGTGCTATGCATGGATATCAACGCCGAGCGGGTGGCGGCGCTCAGCGAGGGGCATTGCCCGATCTTCGAGCCCGGCCTTGCGCCCCTGCTGGAGAAAAACCTGGCCTGCGGCCGCCTGCATTTCACCACCGACGCCGCAGAGGCTGCGCAGTACGCCAGATTGCAGTTCATCGCCGTCGGCACCCCGCCACAAGCCGATGGCAGCGCCGACATGCGCTATGTGTTCGCCGTGATCGACAGCATTCTCGAACATGCCGACGGCCCCAAGGTCATCGTCAACAAGTCCACCTCGCCGGTCGGCACGGTAGACCGCATCAAGGCGCGAATCAGCCAGGCAGTGGCCGATGCTGAACGCTACCAGGTGATCAGCAACCCCGAATTCCTCAAGGAAGGCTCGGCAGTGGAAGACTGCATGCGCCCGGACCGCATCATCATCGGCGGTGCCGCACCCGCCGAGGTCGAGCTGCTACGCGAGCTGTACCAGCCGTTCAGCCGCAATCACGAAAAAGTCATGGTCATGGACGCACGCAGTGCCGAGCTGACCAAGTACGCCGCCAACTGCATGCTGGCGACCAAGATTTCCTTCATCAATGAAATGGCCAACCTGGCCGAGCACCTGGGCGCCGACATCGAAATGGTTCGCCGCGGCATCGGCTCGGACCCGCGCATCGGCTACGACTTCATCTACCCCGGCTGCGGCTTCGGCGGCTCGTGCTTCCCCAAGGACCTGCAGGCGCTGCGCAGAACAGCCGAGGCCGAAGGCCTCGACCCGCAACTGCTGGGCGCGGTGGAGGCGGTCAACCAGCGGCAGAAGAGCCGGCTGTTCAGCAAGATCCAGCGCCACTACCCCGGCGGCCTGCACGGCAAGGTCTTCGCCTTGTGGGGGCTATCGTTCAAACCCAACACCGATGACATCCGCGAAGCCTCCAGCCTGGTGCTGCTCGAAGCACTATGGGCCGCTGGCGCCAGCGTGCAGGCCCACGACCCGCAAGCCATGCAGGAGATCCAGCGGCACTATGGCACTCGCCCCGACCTGAAGCTGGTGCCGTGCAAGGACGATGCGCTGGAAGGTGCCGATGCCCTGGTGATCGTCACCGAGTGGCAGGACTACCGCGTGCTGAACCTGGACAAGGTCCCACGGCAACTGGCTGACCGCGTGGTGTTCGACGGCCGCAACCTGTTCGAACCCGAGCACATGGCCGCCGCCGGCCTCACGTATTACGGCATTGGCCGTGGCCAGGTGAAACAACCATGACCGTACTGATCACCGGCGCGGCCGGATTCATCGGTTTCCACGTGGCCCGCCACCTGTGCGAAGCGGGCATCGAAGTGGTGGGCATCGACAACCTCAACGCCTATTACAGCGTCGAGCTCAAACTGGCGCGCCTGCAACAGTTGCTGGCCTACCCCAATTTCCGCTTCCAGACGGTCGACATCTCCAACGCCGCCGACATGCAGCAACTGTTCGCCGGGCAGCCGTTCAGCGAAGTGATCCACCTGGCGGCGCAGGCCGGTGTGCGCTACTCGCTGGACAATCCTGCGGTCTATGGGCAGTCCAACCTGACCGGTTTTCTCAACCTCCTCGAAGCCTGCCGCCAGCACCCACCGCGTCACCTGATCTATGCCTCCAGCAGTTCGGTGTACGGCGCCAATACCAAGCAGCCGTTCAGCATCGATGACCCGGTCGAGCAGCCGATTTCGCTGTATGCCGCGAGCAAGCGCGCCAACGAACTGATGGCGCACAGCTATGCGCACCTGTACCAGCTGCCGATCACCGGCCTGCGCTTCTTCACCGTCTATGGCCCGTGGGGCCGCCCCGACATGGCGCTGTTCAAGTTCACCCGGGCGATGCTCGACGGCCAGCCGATCGAGATCTACAACCACGGCCAGATGGCGCGCGACTTCACCTACATCGACGACATCGTCGAAAGCATCCTGCGCCTGCGCCAGAAGCCGCCACGGCCTGAAGCCGGGCAACCGCCCTGCCAGCTGTTCAACATCGGCCGCGGCCAGCCGGTGCGCCTGCTGGCGTTCGTCGAGTGCCTGGAGAACGCGCTGGGCATCAAGGCCCGGCGCGAGTACCTGCCCTTGCAGGCGGGCGACGTGCTGGAAACCTGGGCGGATGTGGACTCACTGACGCGCTGGATCGACTTTTCGCCGAGCACCCCGCTGGAGCACGGCGTCGCCGCTTTCGTTGGCTGGTACCGGGACTTCTACCGGGTTTGACCACGCACCATTACAAGAACACAGGTAGCCTCAATGACTGATCCACTTGACCTCTCGGTACTGATCCCCGCCAAGAATGAGGTCGACAACCTGCCGGCGTTGCTGGCGGAAATCCGCACGGCACTGGCCAATGAAAATTACGAAGTGCTGGTGGTCGACGACGGCAGCACTGACCAGACGCTCAACATGCTGAAGCAGCTCAAGCAGCAAGGCTTCACCCAGTTGCGCATCCTGCGCCACGACCGCTCGCTGGGCCAGAGCACCTCGATCTGGCATGCCGCCCAGGCTGCCCGCGGCCGCTGGCTGGCCACCCTCGACGGCGACGGGCAGAACGACCCGGCCGACATCCCCGGCATGCTCGCCCTGGTACGCGGCAACGAAGACTTCGCCGGCGGCATCAAGCTGGTCGCCGGCCACCGCGTCAACCGCCGCGATACCGCCAGCAAGCGCTGGGCCTCGCGCTTTGCCAACGGCCTGCGCAGCCGCCTGCTCAAGGACGCCACGCCAGACACCGGCTGCGGCCTGAAACTGATCGACCGCGACGCCTTCCTGCGCCTGCCCTACTTCGACCACATGCACCGCTACATCCCGGCGCTGATCCTGCGCCACAAAGGCCGCATGCTGGTGCACCCGGTGAACCACCGCCCGCGCCATGCCGGGGTGTCCAAGTACGGCAACCTGGACCGCGCCCTGGTCGGCATTCTCGACCTGGTCGGGGTCTGGTGGCTGATCCGCCGCACGCGCCTCGACACCCAACCCCAGGAGCTCGAAGGATGACCCGCGAAACCCTATGGCTGATCGTCGGCTTCGCCGGCCAGGTCGTGTTCACCGGCCGCTTCGTCCTGCAGTGGCTGTACAGCGAATTCAAGAAACGCAGCGTGATCCCGGTGGGCTTCTGGTACCTGAGCATGCTCGGCAGCGCCCTGCTGCTGATCTACGCCATCTACCGCGAGGACCCGGTATTCATCATCGGCCAGTCGTTCGGCCTGGTGGTCTACCTGCGCAACCTGCAATTGATTGCCCGACACAAAGAGCAGAAGGAATAGCCCTTGCCAAGGTTCAAGACGCTCGGGGCCGAACGCCTGGCCCTGGTTGTACTCGCTGTGCTGCTGGTCGGTGCCGGTATCGGCTGGCGCCAGCCGATGAACGTCGATGAAGAGCGCTTCCTCGGCGTTGCCCTGGAAATGCTCCAGAGCGGCAACTGGTTCATCCCCCACCGCGCTGCGGAAATCTACGGCGACAAACCACCGTTGTTCATGTGGACCGTGGCCCTGTTCAGCTACCTGACCGGCTCGCCCAAGATCGCCCTGTACCTGCCAGGGCTGATGTCCGCGGCGACCATCACCCTGGTACTGCATGACCTGGGGCGACGCCTGTGGACCCGGCGCATCGGTGTGATTGCCGCGCTGCTGTTCCTGGCGACCTACCAGAGCTACAGCATCCTGCGCACCGGGCAGATCGACAGCTTCCTGTGCCTGTGGGTGGCGCTGGGCCTCTACGGCATGGTTCGCCACCTGTTGCTCGGGCCTGCCTGGGGCTGGTTCTACCTGGCCTGCGCGGCCATGGGCCTGGGCATCATCAGCAAGGGCGTGGGGTTTGTCCCGGCGCTGATGCTGCTGCCCTATGCCTGGGCCGTGCGCAAAGGCTGGCGCGGCGTGGTGGCGTACCCCGGCCAGGGTTGGCGCTGGAGCCTGGGCTTCGTCTGGCTGCTGGCAGGCTGCGCGGTGTGGCTGCTGCCGCTGCTGGTATCGATCGCCCACGGCGGCGGTGCGGCGGAACTGGCCTACCTGAAGGAAATTCTCCTGCGCCAGACCGCCAACCGCTATGCCAATGCCTGGGACCATCGCGAGCCCTTCTGGTACTTCTTCGTCAAGGTCATCCCGCAGTACTGGCTGCCACTGATCCTGGCCTTGCCGTGGCTGGTCCCGGCCTGGCGCCGGCAGTTGCACAAACGCGATGGGCGCTTCCTGCTGCTGCTCGGCTGGGTGGCCCTGGTGCTGCTGTTCTTCAGCCTGAGCAGCGGCAAGCGCAAGCTCTATATCTTCCCGGCCCTGCCTGGCCTGGTACTGGTCATCGCACCGCTGGTGCCCTGGCTGCTCAAGCGCTGGCTGCAGCGCCGCCCCGGCTGGCGCAAGGCGTTCACGGCCATTGCCGTGGCCTGGTTCTGCCTGTGGTTCGCCCGCGGCTTCGTCGAGCCGCTCAAGGAAGGCCGCAACCCCCACGAAACCTTGATGGCCGATGCCGCACGCGCCACCGGTGGCGCCGAGCTGGTGCTGGTCAACTGGCGTGAAGGGCACTGGCTGTTCGCTCGACAGCCCATCGTCCATTTCGGTTTCGCCAACCAGTCCAAGCCGGAGACGGCAGTGTACTGGTTGCGCAAGAACCCCACCGCCTTTGCCCTGATTCCGGAGACGGAACTGGGCCGTTGCTTCAACGCCGACAAGGCTCACCGGTTGGGCGATACCTCACGCGCCGAGTGGTACGTGGTCGGTGCCGACGCCGACAACGGCCAATGCCAGCCAGCCGTACCTGAACAGGTCTACCACTTCGCCTGGGCCAACACGCCCGCCAATCTGCAAACCGCAGCACAAGGACGCGCACAATGACTACCCAGACCCTGCCAGCACCACGCCGGCATCTGTGGCGACGCTTGAACCGCTGGGGCCAGGTTGGCGCAATCAGCGTGCTGGTGGCCATGGCCCTGGTGGGCATCGAGGCCGCCCGCTCGTTCTGGCCGCAGCAGCTCTACGCGCACCTGAGCAACCGCTGGACCGGCGACACCGCGCCCGGCAAGAACATCTGGCTGCCGGACTTCAAGCTCACGATCGACGCCAAGGTGGTGGAGCCAGGCCTGGACAACCTCTCCGGCATCACCTATGACTACGACCGTGACCGTCTGCTGGCAATCACCAATGGCATACCCATGGAGCTGCTGGAGTTGAGCAAGACGGGCGACATCGTAGCCCGCTACCCGCTGGTGGACTTCGAGGACACCGAGGGCCTGGCGTACCTGGGCAATGGCCGCCTGGCCATCAGCGACGAGCAGAAGCAACGGCTGGACGTGATCACTCTGCCCGACCACCCGCAGCCGATCCACGCCAGCGAGGCCCAGTGGATCACCCTCGACATCAACCCGACCTTGCGCAACAAGGGCTTCGAGGGGGTGACCTACGACCGCCAGCACGACCGCCTGTTCGCTATCAAGGAGCGCGACCCACGCCAGCTGTTCACTGTGACCGGCATGCTCACGGCGCTCAGCGGTGGCCCCCTGCAAATTACCGTCAGCGACCGCCGCGACTGGGTCAAGCGCAGCGTGTACGCCACCGACCTGTCAGACGGTTACTACGACCCGCGTACCGGCCACCTGCTGGTGCTCAGCGACCAGTCGAAGAACATCACCGAACTTGACGGTGATGGCCGCTTCGTCAGCATTCGTTCGCTGCGTGCCTGGCTCGGCGGGCTGCACCGTGATGCGCCGCAGCCCGAAGGCATGACCATGGACAGCGCTGGCAACCTCTATATCGTCAGCGAGCCCAACCTGTTCTACCGGTTCAGCAAGCCCTGAAGCCTGCAAACTCGTCCGTTCGCCTCCGGGCCCTTGCAAATGCCCAAGTCTCGAAATACTGTATGAATATTCAGTATTTCGAGACATCCCCATGCAGCTCATCGCCAAACTCGGCATTCTCGCCGATGCCGCCAAGTACGATGCCTCATGCGCCAGCAGCGGCGCGCCGAAACGCAGCTCGCGGGGCAGCGATGGCCTGGGCGCGACCGATGGCATGGGCATCTGCCACAGCTACACCCCCGATGGCCGCTGCGTGTCGCTGCTCAAGGTGCTGCTGACCAACTTTTGCCTGTATGACTGCCAATACTGCGTCAACCGCCGTTCCAGCAACGTGCCGCGGGCCCGCTTCAGCCCCGAGGAAGTGGTGCGCCTGACCCTGGATTTCTACCGGCGCAACTGCATCAGCGGCCTGTTCCTGAGCTCCGGGATCATCCGCTCGGCCGACTACACCATGGAACAGCTGATCCGCGTGGCGCGCCTGCTGCGTGAAGAACACAACTTCCGTGGCTACATCCACCTCAAGACCATCCCCGACGCCGACCCGCTGCTGATCGAAGAAGCCGGGCGCCTGGCCGACCGCCTCAGCGTCAACATCGAGTTGCCCACCGATGCCAGCCTCAAGCGCCTGGCCCCGGAAAAGCAGGCGCATACCATCCGCCAGGCCATGGCCGTGATCCATCAGGGCCAGCAGGCTGTGGCCGGTGAACCGAAAGCACCGCGCTTCACCCCGGCCGGGCAGAGCACCCAGGTGATCGTCGGCGCCGACGCCACCGACGACAGCACCCTGCTGCGCAACGCCGAGTCGCTGTATCAGGGCTATGGGCTCAAACGCGTGTACTACTCGGCCTTCAGCCCGATCCCCGACAGCCCTGGCAGCGTGCCGCTGGCCGCCCCGCCGCTGCTGCGCGAACACCGCCTGTACCAGGCCGACTTCCTGCTGCGTGGTTACGGCTACAAGGCCGGTGAACTGCTCGGCCAGGCCGGCAACCTGGCGCTGGACATCGACCCCAAGCTTGCCTGGGCGCTGGCCAACCGCGAGGTGTTCCCGCTGGATGTGAACCGTGCCGAACCGGCGCTGCTGGCGCGCATTCCCGGCATTGGCCTGCGCAGCGTGCAACGGCTGGTGGCACTGCGCCGCGAGCGGCGCGTGCGCTACGACGACCTGATCCAGCTGCGCTGCGTGCTGGACAAGGCGCGGCCGTTCATCGTCACCAGCGATTACCGCCCCGCCGATGGCGAGCTGCGCAGTGGCTTGCTCAGGGCACGCCTGCGCGAACCTCAGGCGCCGCAGCAGATGGGGTTGTGGGGGTGATTGCGCTCGATTGCGATGACCAGTTCGGCACCTGGCGCAACCAGGCCCGCACCCTGCTTGGCCACGGTATCGACCCTGCCGACGTGACCTGGGCACAAGGCCCGATCCAGGACCTGCTGGCCCTGCCCACTCTTTTACCCGAAGGCCCTGGCCCGTTTCGCGCCAAGGTGCCTGCCGCGTTGCTGACGCAACTGGAGCACGCGGCCCGCTACCGCGGCGAGCAACGCTGGAACCTGCTGTATGAAGTGCTCTGGCGCGTGGCCCACGGCGATCGCACGGCCATGCTGGCCGGTGACCGGCTGGGCAGCGAACTGCAGCGGCGCATCAAGCAGGTCAGCCGTGAGGCGCACCACCTGCATGCATTCGTGCGTTTCGTGCCGCTGCCAGAGGCGCTGGCCGAACAGTTGCAGTTGGACCTGGTGGCCTATCACGAACCTGCTCACGACATCCTGGAAAGCGCCAGCGCGCACTTCGCCGACCGCCTCGGGCGCCAGCTCTGGCTGATCGCGACGCCGCAGGATGGCATTCGCTTCGACGGCCAGGCCTTCGACTATCACCGGCGTTGCCCGGACGATTGGCGGCAATGGGCACACAATGCCGACGACCCCGGTGCCGAGCTGTGGCGTACCTACTACCGGCACACCTTCAACCCGGCCCGGCTCAACCCCGATGCCCTGCGCCTGCACATGCCGGGGCGGTTCTGGCGGCACCTGCCCGAAGGCATGCTGATCCCGCAGCTGGAAGGGCTGGCGCGGCAAGGCAAGCAGCGCGACGGGCAGGCACTGGAAGTGGCCAGCCAGCGTGGCAAGAAGATCACCCGCTCCGGGTGATTTGTGAAAATTTTGTAATGGATCTGGCATACCACCTTCCCAAGGAGCGACATATCCTGACAAACTTACTGCTAATCATTCTCATATTTAATTACATTAGCAGTAATCAGGAGCTTGCCCTTCATGCTGTCGCCCCTCGCGCACACGCGCCCTCTCGCTGCCCGTAACCTGCTCGCCATGGCCGTATACATGGCAATCGCCACGCCCGCACTGGCCGAAGACGCCCCGACCACACTGGAACTGGGCGCCACGGAAATCAGCTCGGACGCGCTGGGCAGCACCACCGAAGGCTCGGGCTCCTACACCACCGGCTCCATGTCCACCGCCACCAAGCTGCCGCTGAGCATGCGTGAAACGCCCCAGGCGGTGACCGTGATCACCCGCCAGCGCATGGACGACCAGGCCATGACCAGCATCAACGACGTGGTCAAGGCCACGCCAGGCCTGTTTCTCGACTACTCCAGCGGCCCGGGCCGGCAGAGCTACTCGGCACGCGGGTTCGACATCGACAACCTGATGTACGACGGCATTCCGAGCGGCTATACCGGCTGGGTGGTCGGCGCCCAGCCGAACCTGGCGATGTTCGACCGGGTCGAGGTGGTGCGCGGCGCCACCGGCCTGGTCACCGGTGCCGGCAACCCGTCGGCGGCGATCAACCTGGTGCGCAAGCGCCCGCTGGCCGAGCAGAAGGTCACCCTGACCGGTGCCGCCGGCAGCTGGGATGACTACCGCGGCGAGGTCGATGCCTCCAGCCCGCTCAACGACAACGGCACCCTGCGCGGGCGTGTGGTGGCGTCCTACCGCGACGCCAACAGCTACATCGATGACGTCGAGGAAGACCACGGCCTGTTCTATGCGGTGACCGAGGCGGACCTGTCCGATGACACCAGCCTGATGCTCGGCTTCTCCCACCAGAAGGACAAGACCAATTACTTCTGGGGCGCCATGCCTACCGCCCTCGATGGCCATCACATGGGTTTCTCGCGCTCCTACAACCCCGGCAGCGACTGGGAAAACAAAGATCAGGAGATCGATACGGTTTTCGCCGAGTTGCGCCAGCGCCTGGCCAATGACTGGAAGTTGCAGGTCAATGCCAACTACGCGCAGCAGCAGGCCACCTTTACCGGTTCCTACCAGTCGCGCTGGGCCGGGCTGCAAGCGCCTATTGCGCGCACGGTCTACCAGTCCAGGCACCAGGAAAACCAAACTGGCCTGGATGCCTTCGTCAGCGGGCCGTTCGACCTGCTGGGCCGCAGCCATGAGCTGGTGGTCGGCGCCAGCAAGCGCATCTATGACATGGACACGCGCAATTACAGCCCGTATGACATGTTCTGGCCGCTCAACGGCAGCAAGCCGAACTTCGTTCACACCGGCAATAAACGGGAAGTCACCACACAGGACGGTGTCTATATCACCACCCGACTGAACCTGGCCGACCCGCTCAAGCTGATCCTCGGCGGGCGCCTGGACTGGTACGACTACGACAACCGCGATGGCGACGGCGACTACAAGGTCACCCGCAATGTCACCAAGTATGCAGGCCTGATCTACGACCTCGACGACCATCACTCGGTGTATGTCAGCTATAGCGACATCTTCACCCCGCAAAGCTCGAAGGGCACTTCCGGTACCCCGGTGAAACCGATTGTGGGCAAGAACTACGAGGTCGGCATCAAGGGCGAATACTTCGACGGCGCGCTCAATGCCAGCATCGCGCTGTTCCGCATCGACCAGGAAAACCGTGCCACCCAGGTATTCGTCGCGGACTGCCCGCAAACCTCCTGCTACGAGGCCTCGGGCGAAGTGCGCAGCCAGGGTATCGACATGGAACTGCAAGGTGCGTTGACACCGAACTGGCAAGTCGGTGGCGGCTACACCTACGCCCGCGCGCACACCATCAAGGACGCCGCCAACCCGGCCAAGGTCAACCAGCGTTTCGACACCGACACCCCGGAACACATGTTCAAGCTGAACACGGTCTACCACTTCCAGGGCCCACTGGAGAAACTGCGTGTTGGGGGCAACATTTCGTGGCAGAGCCGTATCTACAACGACTTCACCGTGGCCGATGGCAGCCAGTACCGGCTGATTCAAGGTGCCTATGCGGTCACCGACCTGATGGCCGGCTACCGGGTGAACCAGCACCTCGACCTGCAGCTCAATGCCAACAACGTGTTCGACCGCAAGTACTACTCGGCCATTGCCAGTTCGGTGGACTACGCCGGCGATACCTGGGGCGCGCCACGTAACATGATGCTGACGGCCAAGTACAGCTTCTGAAGACTGTTGTGGATGGCACTGGCTTCGCCAGTGCATCCTCAAGGCTCACCGCCAAGAACCGCGCCTGCTGGTTCGGCTGCATCTGCCCGATCAGGTCCAGGTCGGCACTGATCACCGTGCCGATCATCGCGTAGCCACCGCCCGACACCGCATCCCGGTGCAGGATGAGCCGCGCCGGCTTTCAGAAATTGAGCAAGACAATCGCTCCCGCAGGCCGCTCCTACGAGCAGTCGGTGATAGACTCCCCGGCCTTTTTTTCAGATTGAGAACCTGCAATGCGCATCACCAGCGGCCCTGCCGCCACCGCCTGTGGTCTGGCGGCGATCTTGCTGTGGAGCACGGCCAGCGGCCTGATCCGCAGTGTCAGCGAATACTTCGGGCCGATCGGCGGCGCTGCACTGATCTACACCCTCGGCGCCACCCTGCTGGTGTTGCTGCTCGGCCGCCCACGCCTGCGCCATGCCTCGCGGTTCTACCTGATCACCGGCTCCGCGCTGTTCGTCGCCTATGAAATCTGCCTGTGCCTGGCCCTGGGCTTTGCCGTCAGCCGCACCCAGGCCATCCAGCTGGGCGTGGTCAACTACCTGTGGCCGAGCCTGACGGTGCTGCTGGCGATCTTCATGAACCAACAGCCGGCGCGCTGGATCATCGTGCCTGGCACCGCAGTGGCCTTGCTGGGGATTCTCTGGGTGGTGAGCACCGATGGCCTGTCGCTGGACAGCATCGCCAGCAACGTCGCCTCCAACCCGTTGAGCTATAGCCTGGCCGCCGCCTGCGCGATCACCTTCGCGCTGTACTGCAACATCACCCGGCGCTATGCCAACGGGCAGAGCCATGTGGTGCTGTTCTTCCTGCTGACGGCGGCCGTGCTGTGGGTGAAGTACTGGATCAGCAGCGAAACGCTGCCGCCCTTCTCGCTGCGCCACAGCCTGGAGCTGCTGGCCGCAGCGGTGGGTATGGCTGGCGGCTATGCCTTGTGGAACATCGGCATCCTGCGCGGCAACCTGACCTTGCTGGCGACCGCGTCCTATTCGGCGCCGGTGTTGTCGTCGGCCTTTGCCGCCGCCTGGCTCGGCGCGCACCTGGGGTTGCAGTTCTGGCAAGGGGCGTTGCTGGTGACGGTCGGATCCTTGCTGTGCTGGCAGGCGACTCGCCAACCCAGGTAATGCTTTTGCAGGGCGGGCCGGGTATCAGTGCTCCAGGCAGGTATCAACATTCCAGCCATACAACCACTGCACCGCATCCTGGAACTGCGCCTGCGAACGCCCCTCCCACAGCTGGTTGCGCACCAGCCGCTCGACGCCCTTGGCGTGGTACAGCCGGCCCATCTCCCGCGCCGACCACAGCACCCGTGCCGTGCGCGGAATGCGGATCGACTCGTACAGGCGGAACGCCGCCTGCAAGTCGTGCTCACAGGCCTTGACCGCCTGCCCCAGCACCACCGCATCTTCCAGCGCCATGCAGGCACCCTGGGCCAGGTACTGGGTCATCGGGTGGGCTGCATCACCCAGCAAGGTCGCACGGCCTTCGCCCCACTGCTCCACCGGGTCGCGGTCGGCCGTGGCCCAGCGGCGCCAGGAGGTGGGCCGGTCAAGCATCTGCCGTGGGCGCTCATGGATGCCTTCGAAGTACGACAGCACTTCGTCCTTACTGCCATCGGTGACGCCCCACTGCTCCTCGTTGCGGCTGTGGAAGGTCACCACCAGGTTGTACTGCTGGCCGCCGCGCAGCGGGTAATGCACCAGGTGGCAACGCGGGCCGGCCCATAGCATCGGGGCGTTGACGCGCAGGTCCTCGGGCATGTTCTCGACATCCACCACGGCGCGATACACCACATGGCCGGTGACGCGCGCCGGGTCGCCGACCATGCGCTCGCGGATCACCGACTTGACGCCATCGCAGCCGATCACGGCATCGGCCTGGTAACGGTTGCCCTTGCTGTCGGTCAGGGTCACGCCGTAGTCGTCCATCTCCATGCCGGCAATGTGCGTGGAGGTCTGGAAGCGGATCAGCGGGTTCTCGCGCACGGCTTCGAGGATCGACAGGTGGATGTCGGCGCGGTGGATCACGCCATAGGGGTTGCCGAAGCGCTGGCGGAATCCCTCGCCCACTTCGATGCGCCCGACTTCGTGGGCATCGATGGCGTCCATCATGATCAGGTGGTCGGTGAACACCGAGCGGTTGCGCGCGGCGTTGCCAACGCCCAGGGCATCCAGCGCCGCGTAGGCGTTAGGGCCGAGCTGGATACCGGCACCGATCTCGCCGATGTGGTCGGCCTGCTCCAGCAGCAGCACCTGGATGCCTTGGGCGGTCAGGGCCTGGGCAGCGGCGAGGCCGCCGATGCCACCACCGACGATGATGATTTTTTGTTGTCTGGCAGTCATGATTCGGGTCTCCGTGCAGGTATGGGGCCTGCGTTTCTTATTGAATGAAGTCGGGTTGGCGGCCGGGGGCGGCACGCTGGAAGGCCGGCTGGGCCTGGCAGTGCTCGTACACCGCCATGACCCGGGGGTAGGCCTGCAGGTCGCAGCCCATGCGCTCGGCATTGGCCACCTGCGGCACCACGCAGCAGTCGGCCAGGGTCGCCTGCGCACCGAAGCAGTACGGGCCAAAGCCGTAGCGTTGCAGCAAGGCTTCGAGGGCGGCCAGGCCTTCGGCGACCCAGTAGGCGTACCAGCTGTCCTTGGCCTCGGCGCTCATCTTGAGCTCGCGCTGCAGATAGCCGAGCACGCGCACGTTGTTCAGCGGGTGGATGTCGCAGGCGATCAGCTGCGCGACCTCCAGCACCCGCGCCCGCAGCAACGGTTCGCTGGGCAGCAGCGGCGCCTGGGGGTAGCGCGCGTCGAGGTAGTCGATGATCGCCAGCGACTGGGTCAGGCTGACGCCATCGTCGCGCACCAGCACCGGCACGCCGCCGATCGGGCTCAGTTCGCGGTGCTGCGCCTGGCGCTGTTCGCCAGCACGCAGGTTGACGCCGTGGTAGTCCACCTCCAGGCCCTTGAGTGCCAGGGCGATGCGCACCCGGTACGAGGTGGAGCTGTTGAAGAAGCTGTAAAGCTGCATGGCAGTAGTCCTGCTCGGTCAGAGTGTGATGTGGGTATTGGCGGGCAGCGCGGCGGCCGGCCGCACGCCTTTGCAGAAAATCGCCGCCGCGGCCAGCACGGCCGGCAGCATCAGCACGCCGAACAGCGCTTCGAAGGACAGCCCGGCATCCATCAGCCAGGCGCCGCCGAAGGTGCCGCACACCGAGCCGATGCGCCCTACCCCGTGCGCCCAGCTGACGCCCGTGGCACGGCTGCTGGTGGGGTAGAAGGCGGCGGCCAGGGCGTTGGCGCCGACCTGCGAGCCGCTGATGCAGAAGCCCATGCCGGCCACGCCCAGGCCCAGCAGCAGGTAGTTGCCATGGCACTGGCCGATGGCGAACAGGCAGCCGGCGCCGCCGAGCAAGGCCAGCACCAGTACGTGGTGCGCATCGAAGCGGTCCATGGCCGCGCCCAGGCACAGCGCGCCGAGGGTGCCGCCGATCTGGAACAGCGCGCTGACCAGCGCCGCCTGGCTCAGGCTCAGGCCGGTGTCCCGGACCAGCAGCGGCAGCCAGTTGGTCATGCCGTAGATGATCAGCAGGCTCATGAAGAACGCCAGCCACAGCGCCAGGGTGCCGCGGCGCAAGGGGGCCGCAAGAATCTGACGCACCGGCGAATGGCCCTCGACCGCTTCATCGATGCGCAGGCCCTGGCAGCCAGCCGGCAATGCGCCGATACGCTGCAGAATGGCCAAGGCATCGCCCGGCCTGCGGCGCGCGAGAAAACGTACCGACTCGGGCAGCGCCAGCATCAGCACCGGCAGCAGTGCCAGCGGCAGCACGCCGCCCAGGGCCAGCACGCTGCGCCAGCCAAACAGCGGCAACAGCTGTGCAGCCACCACCCCGCCCAGAGCCGAGCCGAGGGTGAAGCCGCAGAACATGCCGGTGACCATCAGCGAGCGGCGCCGTTGCGGGCAATATTCGGAAGTCAGGGTGATCGCGTTGGGCATCGCGCCGCCCAGGCCCAGGCCGGTGAGCAGGCGCAGCAGTGCCAGGCTGTGCAGGTCCTGGGCGAAGGCGGCAGCCAGGCTGAAGACGCCGAAACAGGCCACCGACCACAGCAGCACGCGCTTGCGGCCGAAGCGGTCAGCCAGTGGCCCGGCCATGAACGCGCCCAGCATCAGGCCGATCAGCGCGGCACCGAGCACCGGGCCGAGTTCGGCGGCGCCGATCTGCCAGTGCTCGCGCAGGGCCGGGGCGATGAAACCGATGGCGGCCGTGTCCAGGCCATCGATGGCCGTGACCAGGAAGCACAGCAACAGGATGCGCCACTGGACGCGGGCAACCGGCTGACTGTCGATGAAGGCTTGTACATCCACAGTGTTGTTGTTGTCGGTGGAAGACATGAGCGGAACCTCCGGGCCGGCGCACAGGCGCGGGCCACGTGTAAAACCGGGAGGAAGGGCCGGCCACGCCGGCCCGGGGCAATCAGATGACGCGCACGTGCAGCTCGCCCAGGCCATCAACGCCACCGACCATCAGCTCACCGGCCACGACCGGGCCGACGCCTTCGGGAGTGCCGGTCATGATCAGGTCACCGGGCTGCAGCTCGAAGAAGCGCGACAGGTAGGCAATGGTTTCCGGCACCGACCAGATCAGCTTGTCGATGTCGCTGCGCTGGCGGTCCTGGCCTTCGACCTGCAACCAGATGGCCGCCTGGGCCGGGTGGCCGACCTGGCTGGCCGGGTGCAGCGGGGCGATTGGTGCGGAGGCGTCGAAGGCCTTGCCGATTTCCCACGGGCGGCCCATCTCGCGCATCTTCATCTGCAGGTCGCGGCGGGTCATGTCCAGCCCCACGGCGTAGCCGAACACGTGTTCGTTGGCCTGTTCCAGCGGGATGTCGCGGCCGCCCTTGCCGATGGCGGCGACCAGCTCGATTTCATAGTGGTAGTTGCTGGTTTCGGCCGGGTACGGCAGTTCCAGGGTCTGGCCATCAGCCACCGGGACCACGGCATCGGCCGGCTTGCAGAAGAAGAACGGCGGCTCGCGGTCCGGGTCGAAGCCCATTTCGCGGGCGTGGGCGGCGTAGTTGCGGCCCACGCAGTACACGCGGCGCACCGGGAAGCGCTGGTCGCTGCCGGCAATCGGCAGGCTGGTGGTGGCGGCAGGTTCGAACAGGTAAGTCATGGCAGAGGGTCCTCGGATCAATGGTGTTCGCGGGCTTCGCGCAGCAGCCCGAGGGCCTCCTGCACCGGCCGGTCGGAATAACTGAACAGCACGCACGCCTCGTCGGCCTGCAGGCTCAGCGGCGCCCAGCTCGGCACCACGAAGGTGTCCTTGGGCTCGAAGTGGAAGGTCTGCCCGCCGATGATGGCGCGGCCACGGCCCTCGACCACCGAGTACACGGTGGCGTCGGTGCAGCGTGCGGTCTTGCCGACGAAGCCCCGTGGCAGCAGTTGCATGCAGGTGCCGATGGTCGGCATGGCCCAGCCGCCGGTGGCCGGGTTGAAGTAGCGCAGCTTGACGCCGTCCCAGGCATCCACCTCGCCCTGGCGCTCGAGGGTGGCCAGCGCTTCGCGGGTACGGGCATAGGGGTAGCTGAAGATCGGCGAAGTGCCGTCGTGCACCTCATGGCGCACGGGCAGCATGTTGGCGCCGTAGCGGGCCAGGCTGTTGCCCTCCGGGCGGCTGACCGGCTGCACGGCTTCGGGGTAGTTTTCGGCAAAGCCGGCGCCGTAGAAACGCACGGTGGGGATGTCCAGGCCGTCGAGCCAGATCACCGGTTCGCCACCTTCGGCTGCACTGGGGTTACCGTGGTCGTGCCAGGTCCAGGACGGGGTGATGATGAAGTCGCCCGGGTGCATGGTGGTGCGCTCGCCGTCCACCGCGGTATAAGCGCCCTTGCCTTCGACCACGAAGCGCAGCGCCGACTGGCTGTGGCGGTGGCTGGGGGCGATCTCGCCCGGCAGGATCAGTTGCAGGCCGGCGTACAGGCTCGGGGTGATCGAAGCCTGACCGCGGATGCCTGGGTTCTCCAGTACCAGCACCCGGCGCACGGCTTCTTCGGCACTGATCAATTGGCCGGCTTCCATCAGGTACGGGCGCACCTCGCTGAAGCGCCAGAGTGCCGCTACGCAGGCGGTGGTGGGCTGGGGCGGTACCAGATTGTGCAGCTGTTCCCACAGCGGGAACAGCGCCTGGGTGTCGATGCGTTGATAGAACTCGGCGCGGGCCGTGCCGATGTTGTCGTTGTTGTTCATCGCTTCACCTGTGGTGGGCTGTGAAGGGGCTCATGGCAGTGGCAGCGCCCCTGTGTCGAGTCGATTAAACGCCCGCTCGACATACAAAAAAAATGATATTTTCGTATGCAGCCATACGATAAATATGATGGGAGACTCGCCATGCACTGGACCCGCCGCCTGCGCCCGCGCCACCTGCAACTGCTGGTGACGCTGGCCGAAACCGGCAACCTCAGCGACACCGCGCGGCAGGCCTACACCACCCAGCCGGGGCTGTCGAAGTTCCTCAAGGAGCTCGAAGAAGACGCCGGCGCCCTGCTCTTCGAGCGCCACGCCCGTGGCTTGCGACCGACCGCCGAGGGCACCCTGCTGGTCAACCACGCACGGCGCATCCTCAGCGAGATGGAACGGGCGCAGAGCAACCTGGATGCCCTGCGCGAAGGCAACACGCCGAACGTGGCCATCGGCACCTCGCCGGCCTCGGCGCCGAGCCTGGTGCCGGATGCCATCCTGTACTTCCTGGAAAAACACCCGAAAGCGCATGTATCACTCCAGGAAAGCACGATGAACGTGCTGCTCGAACGCCTGCAGCTGGGCCAGCTCGACGTGGTGGTCGGGCGCGTCGACAACTACCAGCCGAGCCAGGCGCTGCACAGCGAAATGCTGTTTCGCGAGCCAATGCAGGTGGTCGCCCGTCCCGACCACCCGCTGGCCGAGCGCAAAGGCCTGAGCTGGGACGACCTGTACCAGTACGACTGGCTGCTGTGGCCGCCGGCCACGCCGATCCGCAACCGCCTCGATACCGCCCTGAGCAACGCCGGGCGCAAGCCGCTGCCGTGCCGGATCGAATCGTCTTCGCTGATGGCCAACCTGTGGTTGATGCAGAACAGCGACATGCTGTCGGTCGCTTCCGGGCGGGTGGCCGAGCACTTCCATGGCCGCGGATTGCTGCGCCGGCTGGACTTCGAGCTGGAGGCGGAAGGCTCGATCGGCATGTGCTGGCGCGATGAGCCGCATATCGAGGGGGCGGTGCTGGATTTGCTGGAAAGTTTGCGCGAAGCGGCCCGCTCCCCCATTCGCAAGCCGTGATCAGTATGGGCCCCTTCGGGCCGTCAATGCCCACCTCGACATCCCGTCGTGCCAACAAGGCGGACAGCGGTGACCTCACAGGAGGGATTGGCCCGAAACAAACTGTAGGAGCGGGCTTGCCCGCGATGCGCCGCGCGGGCGGCGCTCGATCTAATGGGCGCTGCAAAAACACCGGCGGACACGTGGCGGCCTTCACCTTGTCTCTCGGCAGGCACCTATCGGCCATGACCGAATCCTGATTTGACAGGTTGCCAGTGTGGCGTCCAAGCGCCTGTCTTGGGATCGAATGAGGGCCACAAGGTGCATGACGGTGGCCTTGCAGCGCTCTCTAGATCGAGCGCCGCCCGCGCGGCGCATCGCGGGCAAGCCCGCTCCTACAGTCTGTTTCGGGCCAATCTCTCCTGTGCCGGCAACAGGGATCGCCTCGGTGCATGCCTCAGGTCATGTTAGGTGGCATCGGGCCAGGCACTATTCTCAAGCCGAACGATCCGCCCGCCATGCCGTCATAACTTGGGCCGGTGCCGCCACGCAAAGAGGACGCGAAATGACCCAGCCCGACCCGTCATACCTCAAATGGCTCGAAGACCGTTCGATGCTCAAGGTCTCGCAGGAACGCGCCAGGCTGTACTCCGGCCAGTCACGCCTGTGGCAGAACCCCTACGCCGAAGCCCAGCCACGCCGCGCCACGGAAATCGCCTCGGTATGGCTGACCGTCTACCCCGACGCGATCATCGCCCCTGAAGGCTGCTCGGTATTGTCCGCCCTCGGCCACGAAGCGCTGTGGAAGCGCCTGTCGGAGATCGGCGTGCAGGGCATCCACACCGGCCCGATCAAACAATCTGGCGGTGTGCGCGGGCGTGACTTCACCCCGAGCATCGACGGTAACTTCGACCGCATCAGCTTCGACATCGACCCGCTCTACGGCAACGAGCAGGAGCTGGTGCAGATGAGCCGCATGGCCGCCGCGCACAACGCCGTGACCATCGACGACCTGATCCCCTCGCACACCGGCAAGGGCGCCGACTTCCGCCTGGCCGAGCTGGCCCACGGCGCCTACCCCGGGCTCTACCACATGGTCGAGATCCGCGAGGAGGACTGGCCGCTGCTGCCCGACGTGCCCGAGGGCCGCGATGCGGTCAACCTGGCGCCGGCTTTGTGCGACGAACTCAAGCTGCGCCACTACATCGTCGGCCAACTGCAGCGGGTGATCTTCTTCGAGCCCGGGGTCAAGGAAACCGACTGGAGCGCCACGGCGCCGATCACCGGGGTCGACGGCAAGACCCGGCGCTGGGTGTACCTGCACTATTTCAAGGACGGCCAGCCGTCACTGAACTGGCTCGACCCCAGCTTCGCGGCCCAGCAGATGATCATCGGCGACGCCCTGCACGCGCTGGACTGCCTGGGCGCCCGCGGCCTGCGCCTGGATGCCAACGGTTTTCTCGGCGTAGAGACCCGCGCCAGCGGCAGTGCCTGGTCGGAAAGCCACCCGCTGTCGATCGTCGGCAACCAGCTGATCGGCGGCATGATCCGCAAGGCGGGGGGCTTCAGTTTCCAGGAGCTGAACCTGACCCTCGACGACATCGCGCAGATGTCCAAGGGCGGTGCCGACCTGTCCTACGACTTCATCACCCGCCCCGCCTGCCAGCATGCCCTGCTGACCGGCGACACCGAGTTCCTGCGCCTGATGCTCAAGGAAATGCACGCCTTCGGCATCGACCCGGCGTCGTTGATCCACGCCCTGCAGAACCACGATGAACTGACCGTCGAGCTGGTGCACTTCTGGACTCTGCACGCCCACGACATGTACCTGTACAAGGGCCAGACCCTGCCCGGCGGCATTCTGCGCGAGCATATCCGCGAGGAAATCTACGAACGCCTGTCGGGGGAGCATGCGCCGTACAACCTGCGCTTCGTCACCAACGGCATTGCCTGCACCACCGCCAGCCTGATCACCGCGGCGCTGGGCTTTCGCGACCTCGATCAGCTCAGCCCGGCGGACATCGCGCTGATCCAGAAGGTGCATCTGCTGCTGGTGATGTACAACGCCATGCAACCGGGCGTGGTCGCGCTGTCCGGCTGGGACCTGGTCGGCGCCTTGCCACTGCCGGCCGAAGCAGTGGCCGAGCGCATGCTCGACGGCGATACCCGCTGGATCCACCGGGGCGGCTATGACCTGGCCGGGCTCGATCCGCAGGCAGAAGCCTCGGTGCGTGGCATGCCTCGCGCCCGCTCGCTGTATGGCAGCCTCGACCGCCAGCTGGACAACCCCGAGTCGTTCGCCAGCCAGGTGAAGAAGCTACTTGCCGTGCGCCAGGCCTATGGCATCGCCACCAGCCGCCAGGTGCTGGTGCCCGAGGTCAGCAGCCCGGGCCTGCTGGTGATGGTGCATGAGCTGCCGGCCGGGCGTGGCATCCAGATCAGTGCCTTGAACTTCGGCCAGGCGGTAATTGCCGAGGAACTGCAATTGACCGGCTTCACCCCGGGGCCAGTGGTGGACATGATCAACGAGACGGTCGAAGGCGACCTGACCGAGGATGGCCGGCTGACCGTCAATCTCGACCCCTATGAGGCGCTGTGCCTGAGGATCGTGAACAGCAGCGGGCATGTCTGAGGCCGGTACAGCGACCTTGATTTTGAAGCGCCAGAGGCATAGCGTGCGGGTGTTTCCATTTCTGTGCCCAGGAGCAACTCCATGTACACCGGCATCGTCCAGGCCGTCCGCCCTCTGCTTGATGTGACCAGCTACCCGGGCCACAACCAGTTCACCATCGAACTCACCCCGGAACTGCTCGACGAGCTGAAGATCGGTGCCAGCGTCAGTGTCGAGGGCACCTGCCTGTCGGTCACCGAAATCGACGGCACCCAGGTGAAGTTCGACGCCATGACCGCCACCCTCGAACGCACCAACCTGCGCTTTTTCAAGGCTGGCCAGGGCGTGAACATCGAGCGTTCGGCGAAAATGAACGCCGAAGTCGGCGGCCACCTGATGGCCGGCCACATCGCCACCACCGCCGAGGTCGTCGAACTGTCGATCAAGGATACCGGTGCCTTCATCACCTTCCGCATGCCAGCTGAGTGGGGCAAGTACGTGTTCCCGCGCGGTTTCATCGGGGTCAACGGCTGCAGCCTGACCGTCGCCGATGTCGAAGACAACGTGGTGACCATCAACCTGATCCCGGAAACCCTGCGCCAGACCACCTTCGCCCGCTACCAGGCCGGCGAGTTGCTGAACATCGAGGTGGACCACCAGACCATGGTGCTGGTGGACGTGGTGGAGCGCACGATCAAAAGCACCCTCGCCCGCGAAATGCCGCGCTGAAGCCGGCCCATGCTGCCCAACGCCCTTCCCGCGCGCACGGCCAGGCGCCTGCGCCTGCAGATATTGCGTGGCCGCGTCGGCCTTGGCCTGGTGGCGGGGTTGTCGGTGCTGGCCGGCATGACCGATGCCATCGGCCTGCTGGCGCTGGGCGATTTCGTCTCGTTCATGAGCGGCAATACCACACGCCTGGCCGTGGCCATCAGTGAAGCGGACCTGGCCATGGTGCTGCGCCTGAGCGGCGCCGTGCTGGGCTTCGTGGCCGGTAACGCGCTGGGCGTGCTGCTGGCCCGAAGCTTCCGGCGCCGGGCCTGGCCGGTGTTGCTGGTGGTCGCGGCACTGCTGGCCTGCGCCGCGTTGTGGCCATTTGCAGCAACCTTCCCGGCGCTGCTGGCCGCCACCCTGGCCATGGGCATGATCAATGCGGTGGTGGAACAGGTGAACGGCCTGCCCATCGGCCTGACCTACGTCACCGGTGCCCTGTCGCGCTTCGGCCGCGGCCTGGGCCGCTGGTTGCTGGGCGAGCGGCGCAACGGCTGGCGGGTGCAACTGGTGCCCTGGGCCGGCATGCTGCTGGGTGCCGCCCTCGGCGCCTGGCTGCAACAGCGCCTGGGCTTGCAGGCAATGGCAGGCAGTGCTGCGCTGGCCTGCCTGCTGGCGCTGGTGTCGCGGTTCATCCCACGTTCCTGGCAGCGCGGCTACATGCCGCGCTGAGCCTCACTCGATGCGCGGATGTTGCTGCACCAGCAACTGGCGCCTGGCCTCGAGCTCGGCAATCTGCGCGTCGATGTCTTCGATCTTCTGCTCGATGTTGTCGTGGTGCTCCTGCAGCAGTTCGCGCGCTTCTTCGAGGTCCGACGCGGCGGGCGCTGCGCCACGCAGCGGCTTGTTGGCGGTTTCCTTCATGGTCAGGCCGGTGGCCAGGCCAATCAGGGCAATCACCATCAGGTAATACGCAGGCATGTACAGGTTGCCGCTGCTCTCCACCAGCCAGGCAGCGAGAGTCGGGGTCAGGCCGGCGATCAGCACCGAGATGTTGAAGGCACTGGCCAGGGCGCTGTAGCGGATGTGCGTGGGGAACATCGCCGGCAGGGTCGAGGCCATCACGCCGATGAAGAAGTTCAGCAGCACGGCGATGATCAGCAGGCCGGAGAAGATCAGCCCGAGCGCGCCGCTGTTGATCAGCATGAACGCCGGGATCGCCAGGGCGAACAACCCGACACTGCCCACCACGATGAACGGCCGGCGGCCGTACTTGTCGCTCATCAGGCCGATGATCGGTTGCACGAACAGCATGCCGACCATGATCGCGATGATGATCAGCACGCCGTGGTCTTCGCTGTAGTGCAGGTTGTGTGACAGGTAGCTGGGCATGTAGGTGAGCAGCATGTAGTAGGTGACGTTGGTGGCGATCACCACGCCGATGCAGGTCACCAGGCTGCGCCAGTGCTGGGTGGCGACCTCCTTGAACGACACCTTCGGCCCCGAGGCCAGGCCCTCGCGGTCACCCTGTTCGAGCTTGTCCACGTGTTGCTGGAATGCCGGGGTTTCTTCCAGCGCGTGGCGCAGGTAGAGGCCGATGATGCCCAGCGGCAAGGCCAGGAAGAATGGCAGGCGCCAGCCCCATTCGAGGAATTTCTCTTCGCCGATGACGGTGGAAATCAGCACCACCACACCCGCCCCCAGCACGAAGCCGGCGATCGAGCCAAAGTCCAGCCAGCTGCCGAGGAAGCCGCGTTTGCGGTCCGGGGCGTACTCGGCGACGAAGATCGATGCCCCGGTGTACTCCCCGCCCACCGAGAAACCCTGGGCCATCTTTGCCAGCAACAGCAGGATCGGCGCCCAGATGCCGATCGAGGCATAGGACGGTATCAGGCCGATGGCGAAGGTGCTCAGCGACATGATCACGATGGTCGCGGCGAGGATTTTCTGCCGCCCGAAGCGGTCGCCCAAGGCGCCGAAGAACAGCCCGCCCAGCGGGCGGATCAGGAACGGCACCGAGAACGTGGCCAGCGCCGCGATCATCTGCACGCTGGGGTCGGCGTTGGGGAAGAACACCTTGCCCAGGGCGAAGGCGACGAAGCCGTACACGCCGAAGTCGAACCACTCCATGGCGTTGCCCAGTGCGGCAGCGGTGATCGCCTTACGCATCTTGGCGTCGTCGACGATGGTGATGTCCTTGAGGCCGATTGGCTGGACGCTTTTCTTGCGAGATTTCATGCCTGTATCCCTGTCGCTGAAGGCTCTAAGGGTTCAGATACAACGGGACACTAAATAATTCAGCGCTCAGTGATTTTTTGTGCCCGGCAGAAATCGAAGCGGAAAAAACGAATAGTAGACAATTTGTATAATGTAGATAGACAATGACAAAATGTCGCACTCGTCGGCCGATGTGCCACTGCGGCATGCAAGCGTGCAAGATCGTTAACCGGAGTAGATAAATGCAAAAAGTAACTTCGCTGCCTGGCGATGACGCCCGTCCGGGCTGGTACCACACCAGCCCCAAGCGTCAGCCACGCCCGGGCCATTCGGGTCGCAAGGAAGCGCGCTGGACCATCGTCGGCGCCGGCCTGACCGGTCTGGCAGCGGCGCGCCAGATGGCGTTGAACTTCCCCAATGAAGAGATCGTGCTGGTCGAGGCCCAGGAAGTCGGCTTCGGCTCCGCAGGCCGCAACGCCGGTTTCGCCATCGATGTGCCCCACGACATCGGCGCCAAGGACTACATCGGCGATGTCACCACCGCGACCAAGGTTCTGCGCCTGAACACCCTCGGCCAGGACTACCTGCGTGATATCGTCGAGCGCAATGGCATCGACTGCCAGATGTCCGACTCCGGCAAGTACCAGGCGGCCGTCGGCGCCAAGGGCATCGCCATCCTCGAGGCCTACCGCAGCGGCCTGGAGAAGATCGGCTGCAGCTCCACCCTGATCGACGAGCAGGACCTGCCCGCGCACATCGGCACCTCGTACTACAAGAAAGCCCTGCACATTCCTGGCACCCTGCTGCTGCAGCCATCGGCACTGGTCAAGGGCCTGGCCGACCACCTGCCGGCCAACGTCACCCTGTACGAAAACACCCCGATCACCTCGATCGACCAGGGCGAACGCATCACCCTGGTACACGCGCGCGGCAGCATCGTCACCGACAAGCTGATCCTGGCCAACAACGGCTTCGCCTCGGCCTTCGGCTTCCTCAAGGGCCGCCTGCTGCCGACGTTCCTGTACGCCAGCCTCAGCCGCCAGCTGACCGAGGAAGAACAGGCCCGCCTGGGTGGCCAGCCGGTGTGGGGGGTTATCCCTGCGCACCCGTTCGGCAGCACCGTGCGCCGCACCGCCGACAACCGCATCCTGATCCGCAACAGCTTCAACTTCTACCCGGACGGCCGCCCGCGCGCCAATGCGCTGCAGCGCCACCTGCCGGCCCACCGCAAGTCGTTCGAGCGGCGCTTCCCGATGCTCGGCAACGTCGAGTTCGAATACTCCTGGAGCGGTGCCATCTGCCTGTCGGAAAACCACGAAGGCTTCTTCGGCCAGCTGGCACCGAACGTTTACGGCGCACTGTGCTGCAACGGCCTGGGCATCACCCGTGGCACGGCCACGGGCAAGCTGCTGGCCGACTGGCTGCTGGGCGAGCGCAACGAGCACATCGACTTCCTGCTGTCCTCGCCCGGCCCGAACAAGACCCCGCCGCAGCCGTTCCTGTCGATCGGCGTGAACTCGGTGCTCAAGTGGGGCCAGTTCCGCGCCGGCCTGGAAGTCTGATCCAAGCGGGCCGCCGGGCCCGCATCCACACGTTCTTGCATCACCTACCGTTCAAGAGAGACTCATGCGTTCCACAGCCCCACCCGTCCTGATCGACGACGTTGAAATCAACCGTTTCCATCAACTGCTCACCCTGCGTACAGGGCTGGGCTGGGTGATGGTCGGTTACATCCTCAGCATCATCGGCGTCGCCACTATCCCCATGTCCACCGCACTGCAACTGGGCGGCTTCTGGCAAGGCATGGTCGCCGCCATGGCCCTGCTCGGCGTGTTCGCCGGCGGTTTCTTCGGCGGCTGGCTGACCGACCGCATGGGCCGGCAGAAGCTGTTCTTCGTCGCCCCGGCCATTGTCATGCTGTCGTCCATCGCCATGCTCTGGGTTCAGGACCCGCTGGCCCTGTCGCTGCTGCGCCTGTGCTGCGGCCTGGCCGTCGGCATCGAATACACCGCGGCTGGCTCGCTGCTGACCGAGTTCATTCCGCAGAAATCCCGTGGTTCGCGCCTGTCGCTGCTGACCGTGCTGTGGTTCGTCGGCGCCGCGCTGGCTTACATCGCCGGCAACTTCATGCTGGCCGACGCCGGCCCTGAACAATGGCGCACGGTCATGGCCAGCCCGGCGATCATTGCCGGCTTGCTGTTGCTGGCCCGCCTGGGTACCCCGGAGTCACCGCGCTGGCTGCTGAGCAAGGGCCGCCGCGAGGAAGCCGAGCAGGTGATCCGCCAGGTCTACGGCCCTGAGTTTTCGCTGCGCAACATCAGCGATGACACCGCCTCGGGCAAGGCGATGTCGTTCCTCGACGCGCTGCGCGCCGGCTACGGCAAGCGCATCTTCTTCGTGGTGATGTTCTGGGCCTGCGCGGTGATCCCGCTGTTCGCCGTGTACGCCTTCGTGCCCAAGCTGTTCCAGGCCCTGAAGCTGACCGGCAACCTGGCCGCCTACGGCTCGATCGGCATCACCCTGATCCTGGTGATCGGCTGCTGCGTCGCCACCTGGCTGATCAACTACCTGGGCCGACGCACCATCATCATCCACAGCTTCCTGTGGTCGGGCCTGGCGCTGCTGGGCCTGGGGCTGTTCCCGGATGCCCAGGGCTGGGTGGTGCTGTCGCTGTTCGGTGCCTATGCACTGTTCATCGGCGGCGCCCAGGTGCTGGAGTTCGTCTACCCGAACGAGCTGTTCCCCACCGAGATCCGCGCCTTCGCGGTCGGCATGGGCGCCTCGCTGGCCGCCTTCAGCTCGGCCATCGGCACCTGGCTGGTGCCCATCTCGCTGGAGCAGTTCGGCATTGCCAACACCATGTTCGCGGCGACGGCGATCACCATGCTGGGGCTGGCGGTGTCGCTGCTGCTTGCACCGGAGACCAGGTCAATGAGCCTGAAGGAAGCGGCAGCTTTGTAGGGCTTGGGATTTTTTGCGCCTGGTAGATCGAGCGCCGCCCGCGCGGCGCATCGCAGGCAAGCCTGCTCCTACATCTGTTTCGGGCCAGTCAGTCCTGTGGCAGAGGCGCGCGTACCCCTTGGTGCATGGCTCGATATTGCGTCGTACAAACAAGGGGCCGCGCGCCAATGCCTCAGGTGCAATTGGCCCGAAACAGATGTAGGAGCAGGCTTGCCTGCGATGCGCCGCGCGGGCGGCGCTCGATCTACCAGGCGACAAACATCTCGAGGCGAACACCCCGAACCAATCAGATCCCTTCGCGGGCCAGGTCCATGGCGAAGTAGGTCAGGATCAGGTCGGCACCGGCTCGCTTGATCGCGCCGATGCTTTCACGCACCACCCGGCCTTCGTCGATGGCACCGGCCAGGCCGCCGAACTTGATCATCGCGTACTCGCCGCTCACCTGGTATGCCGCCAGTGGCAGGCGCGAGGCGGCGCGGATGTCGGCGATCACGTCGAGGTATGCACCGGCCGGCTTGACCATCAGCACATCGGCCCCTTCCTGCTCGTCGAGCAACGATTCGCGCACCGCTTCGCGGCGGTTCATCGGATTCATCTGGTAACTCTTGCGGTCGCCCTTGAGCGCGGTACCGCCCGCTTCACGGAACGGGCCATACAACGACGAGGCGAACTTGGTGGAATAGGCCATGATCGCCGTGTCGTGGAAGCCGGCGCCATCCAGGGCACTGCGGATGGCCTGCACCTGACCGTCCATTGCCGCCGACGGGGCAATGAAGTCGGCACCGGCAGCGGCGGCGATGACCGCCTGCTTGCCCAGGTTGGCCAGGGTGGCGTCGTTGTCCACGCCGTGGTCGTGCAACACGCCGCAGTGGCCGTGGCTGGTGTATTCGCAGAAGCAGGTGTCGGACATCACGACCATTTCCGGCACGGTGTCCTTGCAGATGCGCGACATGCGCGCGACCAGTCCGTTCTCGTTCCAGGTGTCGCTGCCGGTGGCATCCAGATTGTGCGACACGCCGAAGGTCATCACCGACTTGATGCCGGCACGGGCATAGCGCTCGATTTCCTGGGCCAGCAGTTTTTCCGGAATGCGGTTGACACCCGGCATGCTGGTGATCGGCACGAAGTCATCGATGCCTTCCTCGACGAAGATCGGCAGGATCAGGTCTTCCAGGCGGAACTCGGTTTCCTGGAAGATCGTGCGCAGGGATTCGTTCTGGCGCAGGCGGCGGGGACGAACGGAAGGGAAACGGTTGGACATGACAGCTCCAGGGCATTTTTTAACGGCGTATACCTTATGCCTGTCGCGCGCCAGTGAAAAGGCCAGATGACGAGATTATGTCTTGCGCCAAAGGCAACAGCCATTTTTTGCCTGTGTCGGCCCCTTCGCGGGGCAAGCCCGCTCCTACAAGATCCTGTAAGAGCGGGCTTGCCCCGCGAAGAGGCCGCCACAGGAAAACTCAATCCACCAGCCTTGGCGCCCCCACTTCAGCCGCCTGTCGGTCCAGCCCATGGGCCTCGAGAATCCGCGCAATCTCGCCACTGCCATGCAACGCCTGGATGTTGGCATCCAGCGCCTTGCCCAGTTCGGCATTGCTCAGCATGTACGGAATCGCCGTCTGCCCCGGCTGCTCGGTGGCCTTCACCCGCGGATCGGGCGCCGACACCTTGATGCTCGCGCCTTGATAAGCCCCCTTCTGCTGCGACGCGATTGCCACCGCGTGGCTGTCGATGCCCGCTTCGATGCGCCCGGAGGCCAGGTCCTGGGCCATGGCCACCGGGTTGGGGTACAGCACCAGGTTATCGCCCAGCACCTGCTTCAGGTCATTGACCCACAGGTAACCCTGCACGGTGCCGACCCGCTTGCCTTCCAGTTCGCCGACCGTGGCATAGCCCGGCTTGGAGATGATGCCCATCACATCCAGATACAGCGGCGCCGACAGGCCCAGCACTTTGCCGCGTTCGACGGTGCGGTACCAGTCGCCGATCACCACGTCGGCACGACGGGTGACCACCGACTGGATCGCTGCCGCCGGGTCGAGCACGCTGGCCTTGATGGTCAGGCATTCGCGGGCGGCGATCTGCCTGATGATCTCGCCGTCCACGCCGCCCAGCTCCTGGTTTGGCCCGGGGATCGAGTAAGGCGGGAACACCCAGGCCGCCACAGTCAGCACGCCGGGGGTCAAGGTTTCGAAACTGTGGCTTGGCTTGCACTCGGCCAGGGCCTGAGCACTGCCGGCAACGGCGACACAGAGAGCCAGCCAACGGGTCATGCGCTTGAATGGTTTCATCACGGATACCTTCTCAATGTAAGGGGCAGGCAGGGTTCAGGGCGTTGCGTGCTGGCCGGGCGCCAGTCTTCTTTCCAGGGCGGCGACGCCCAGGCTTGCCGGGGCGCAGACGGCTGCGTACATCAAACCGGCCAGCACCAGCACCGGCATGTACTGGAAGGTCGAGGAGCCGATGGCCGAGGCGCGGCTGACGATTTCGGGCAAGGCGATGGTGAAACACAGCGACGAGGCCTGGAACATCATGATCGAGAAGCCCAGCAGCGACGGCAGCGCCACCCGCAGTGCCTGGGGCAGGATCACGTAGCGCAGCGCATCGACCCGGTCCAGGCCGATCACCTCGGCCGCTTCATGCTGCCCCCGGGCCACCGCCTCCAGGCCACCACGGATGATTTCGCTGGTATAGGCCGCCGTGCAGTAGGCCAACGCCAGCACGGCCGCCCAGAACGAACTCAGGGTCAGGCTCACCGACGGCAGGCCAAAGTAGAAGTACTGCAACAGGATCAAGGCCGGCGCACCGCGCCCCAGCTCGACGATCACCAGCGCCGGGTAGCGCACCGCCCTGCCCTTCGCGCTTACGCCCAGGGCCAGCAGCAGGCCGAGGAACACGCCGAGCGCCAGGCTGATGGCGGTCACCTGCAACGACAGCACGAAGCCCTTCCACAGCTCCGGGAACCACTCGACCCATTGGCTCAGCATCTCGTTCATTGGCTGATCCTCCGTTGCAAACCGGCCGACACCCAGCGCGAGGCCAGCGCCACCGGCACGCTGAGCACCAGGTACACCAGCGCGGCAGCGCTGTACACGCCCAACCCCTGGAAGGTTTGCTGCGACACCTGGTACGCCTGGAAGCTGATGTCCGTCACACCCAGCGTCGACGCCACCGCCGAGTCCTTGAGCAGGCCGATGGCATAGGTGGCCGCCGTCGGGATGGAGATGCGCGTCAGCTGCGGCAACACCACATCGAAGAAGCGTTGCGCTGGCGACAGGTTGAGCACATGGGCCGCCTCGTACTGGCCATCGGGGATCGCCGCAAAGGCGCCGCGATACACCTCGGCCATCTGCGCGGCGGTGATCAGGCCCAGGCCCACCACCGCCGCGACGAACGGCGACAGGGTGAGATAGCCACCGCCAATGCCGAAGAAGATGAAAAACAGCCAGACGATCGGCGGGATCGAGCGCAAGGTCAGCACGATGGCCGCACCCAGCGCCGCCAACCCGCGTGAGCGGGCCATGCGCAGCGCGCACAGCGGGAAGCCCAGCACCACCCCGGTGGCGAACGCACACAGGGTCACCCCCAGCGTCCACGGCACGCCCGTGAGCAACATCGCAAGAATGTCGTTCATCAGCGGTCCCTCACGGCCTGAAGAAACTTCACCACCCGCTCATGCTGTGGCTGGCGCATCACCCGGGCACTCGGGCCCTGTTCGAGGATGCGCCCGTCAGCCATCACCACCACCCGGTCGGACACCGTCTCGGCAAAGTGCATCTCGTGGGTGACGACGATCATCGTCATGCCCTCGGCAGCCAACTCCTTCATCGCCGCCAGCACTTCCAGGCCCAGTTCCGGGTCCAGCGCCGAGGTCGGCTCGTCGAACAGCATCAGCTCGGGCTCCAGCGCCAGTGCCCGGGCGATGGCGATGCGCTGCTGCTGGCCACCGGAACAGCGCGCCGGGTAGTGCCCAGCCTTGTCGGCCAGGCCCACTCGCTCCAGCAACTGCAGCGAGCGCGCATCGGCCTCGCGCTGGCTGCGCCCAAGGGTGCGCACCTGCGCCAGGCTGACGTTGCGCAGCACGGTCATGTGCGGGAACAGGTTGAACGACTGGAACACCATGCCGATACGCCGGCGCAGCTTCAGCAGGTCGGCGCGCGCCAGTGGCGTGGCGGCGTCGATGTCAAGCTGGTCGAGGCGGATGCGCCCGCGGGTCGGCGGTTCCAGCTGGTTGATACAGCGCAGCAAGGTGCTCTTGCCCGAGCCGCTGGGACCGATGATGGCCACCACCTCGCCCTTGCGCATCTCGAAATTGACGTCGTGCAGCACCTCATAGGGGCCAAACTGCTTGTGGATCGACTCCAGGCGCAGGAATGCCGGTTTGGGCTCAGGCATGGGTGGCACCTGGCGCAGCGGAACGCTCATCGGGTTCATGGGCAGGCCCTCCGCTCAAGACCGCTGGTCATCGACCAGGGGCGTGCTCGACAGCTTGACCGCGCCTTGGGCGGTGATCAGCACCTGTTCTTCCAGCTTCACGCCTTCACGCCCGCCACGTTCGCCGATGTAGCTTTCCACCGAGACCACCATGTTTTCCTGGAACAGGCCGTCATAGCCCCACTCGGCGAAGTCCACGGCGTAGGCCACGCTGGGGTATTCGTCGACCAGGCCGACACCGTGCAGCATCATCATGTAGCGGTTGTGCTCGAACTTGCGCGGCACCGGCCAGCAGCGCTCGGCGAACTCGCGGAACGACAGGCCCGGGCGCAGCAGCCCGACGTTATGGCTGATCTGCTGGCTGGCGATGTCGAGCAGTTCGCGCTGGGCCGCCGTCACCGGTTTGCCAGGGCAGACGAAGCTGCGCGAGATGTCCGACAGGTAGCCACCGGGGCCGACCATATCGGTGTCGAAACAGACCATCTCGCCGGCCTCGATAACCTTGTCGGTAGCGTCCTGGAACCATGGATTTGTGCGCGGGCCGGAGCTAAGCAGGCGGCTTTCGGCCCACTCGCCACCCTGGGCGACGTTGGTGCCATGGAGAATGCTCCACAGCTGGTTTTCGGTAATGCCTGGCTGCAGGCTGGCGCGCATGCGGGCGATGGCCAGGTCGCAGACCGCCATCGAGACCCGGTGGCTGGCGACTTCCTCAACCGACTTGATCAGCCGCGCCTGCTCCATCAACGGTTGCGCATCGAACAGCTCGATGCCCTTGGCCTTGAGCTTGTCGGCGCCCCACGGATCGCAGCGGTCCACGGCCAGGCGACGGTTGCCTCCGCTGTGGCGGACCATCAGCTCGGCCACTTCGGCCGCCCACAACGCGGCTTTTTCGTCGACCCGCGGGCCGGCCAGGAAGTACAGCCAGGGCAACGCCGGGCGGATCTCGTCGATGGTTTCGACGTGCTCGCTGTTGTGCCGGCTGCTAGTGAACTCGAACAGCACCACCGGGCCCTCGGTGGGCACGAACACATAACGGCTGGGCGAATGCATGACCCACAGGCCGAGGTTGTTGGTGTCGGTGGCGTAGCGGATGTTGATCGGGTCGGCGAGCAGGATGCCGCCGTAGTCATGGGCACGCAGTTGCTGGCGGATGCGCTCCAGGCGGTAGCGGCGCAGGGCCTTGCGGTCGATCGCGGCCTGGGCGGCAAGCAGCTCGCTGTCCACCGGGGCCAGGGCGTGGCCGGTTACGCTGACGTCGTCACGAAACTGCAGGGATGGCGCGGGGCTCGGTCGGGTACCGATGTGCATGGTTACACTCTCCACTGGATATCGTTGTCGTTGTTGGAGCCAGGGCAGTAACAAGGAAGCGCGAAACGGGTGCTGCTGTTCTTATGGTTCTTGTGGCGCGTGGCTCAAAGGTCCTTGACCAGGCGCAGGGCGTCGTAGATGGCGGCATGGGTGTTGCGCGAGGCCACCGCATCGCCGATGCGGAACAGCTGGAAGCGGCCATCATCGCGGCGGGCCACGGCCTGCGGACGGCCGGCGATCAGGTCCATGTATTCCACTGCGCCTTCGTTGCTCGACAGCGGGCACAGCGCGAAATACAGGTCGTCCAGCGGGCGGGTGCCGTGGTTGACCACCACCTGGTCGACCAGTCGGGTCTGGCGCAGCTCGCTGTAGTCGGTGCCGATGGTTGCCAGCAGGCCGTCGGCGGTTTTGCTCACGGCTTTAAGGCGCCAGGTCACGGTGAAGGTGGTGTCCAGTTGCTGCAGGGCGCGCATGTAGGGCACCAGGTTCATGCCCATGACCTCGGGCGAGAAGGTGCGGTCGGGGGTCATGATCTCGGTGCGCGCGCCGCTCTGGGCGATGAACTCGGCGGCCTGCAACGCAGCGTGGTCGCCGGCGTCGTCGTACACCAGCACATTGCGCCCGGGTTTGACGTCGCCCGAGATGATGTCCCAGCTCGACACCACCAGGTCATTGCCTTGCTCCAGTACCTCGGTATGCGGCAGGCCACCGGTGGCGACGATGACCACGTCGGGGGCTTCGTCGAGGATGATCTGGCTGTCGGCCCAGACGTTGTAGTGGAAGGTCACGCCCAGGCGTTCGCACTGGGCCAGGCGCCAGTCGATGATGCTGATCATCTCCTTGCGCCGCTCCGACTGCGCGGTCAGGCGGATCTGCCCGCCGGCCTTGTCGGCCACCTCGTACACCACCACTTCATGGCCCCGTTCGCCTGCCACCCGCGCAGCCTCCAGGCCCGCCGGGCCGGTCCCGACGATGACGATCTTGCGCTTGCGCCCGGCTTTGGGTATCTGGTGTGGCATGGTGGTTTCGCGGCCGGTGGCGGCGTTGTGGATGCAGTAGGCGGAACCACCGTGGTAGATGCGATCGAGGCAGTAGTTGGCGCCGACGCAGGGGCGGATGTCGTCTTCGCGGCCTTCGATGATCTTGCGCACGATGTGCGGGTCGGTCATGTGCGCACGGGTCATGCCGACCATGTCCACCTTGCCGCTGGCAATGGCATGGCGAGCGGTGGCCACATCCGGGATCTTCGCCGCATGGAAGGTCGGGAAACCGGTCAGCGAGCGAATTTCACCGGCGAAGTCCAGGTGTGGCGCGTTGCGCATGCCCTGGATCGGGATGATGTCGGTCAGGCCGGCGTCGGTGGCGATGTTGCCGCGGATCACGTTGAGGAAGTCGATCATGCCGCTGTTCTTCAGTAGCTGGGAGATCTCCAGGCCCTCCTGTTTGGTCAGCCCGCCGGCCAGCACTTCATCACCGGTGTAGCGAATGCCGACGATGAACTCGCTGCCGACCCGTTTGCGGATGGCCGTAAGCACCTCGAAGGTAAAGCGCAGGCGGTTTTCCAGCGAGCCACCGTAGACGTTCTGCAGCTCGTTGGTCAGCGGCGACCAGAACTGGTCCATCAGGTGGCCGTAGGCCTGCAGCTCGATGCCGTCGAGCCCGGCGGCCTGCATGCGTTCGGCGGCATCGGCGTAATCCTTGACGATGCGCTCGATGTCCCAGATTTCCAGGCGCTTGGGAAAGGCCCGGTGCGCCGGCTCCTGGTTGTGCGACGGCGACACCACCGGCAGCCAGTCGCCCTTGTCCCAGCGGGTGCGACGGCCCAGGTGGGTGAGCTGGATCATCACCGCCGCGCCGTGCTCGTGGCATTCGTCGGTGAGGTCCTTCATCCAGCCGACCACCTCGTCCTTGTAGGCCAGCACGTTGTTGAACACTGGCGGGCTGTCGCGGGAGATGGCCGCTGAACCGGCGGTCATGGTCATGGCCACGCCGGCCTTGGCGCGCTCGACGTGATAGGCGCGGTACAGCTGCTTGGGCATGCCGTCTTCGGGGTAGGCGGGTTCGTGGGAGGTGGTGATGATGCGGTTGCGCAGGGTGAGGTGCTTGAGTTGGTACGGCTGAAGCAACGGATCATTGGACATGGTCGTTCTCGCGTTCAGGTCATCAGGCAAAATCGACATTAGACCCCATGTACACCAGTGTCAATAAATTAGACAGTGGTGTACATTGAGCTTGTCAGGCCCCGATGGATACGGAACAATGCGCCTATGAACATGACCTCGAACCACCCGGAAATCGCCACCCGCGGCTCGATCGAGAGCTGGCTCAACGCGGCCTTCGAAACCCTCAAGGAGTCGGGGGTGGATGCCGTGCGCGTGCTGCCGCTGGCCAAGAAGCTCAACCTCGCCCGCACCAGTTTCTACTGGTACTTCGAAGACCGCGAAGCCCTGCTCGCGGCGCTGATCGAGCAGTGGAAGAACAAGAACTCCCGCAACCTGGTGAGCCACGCCCAGGCCTACGCGGCGACGATCACCGAAGCGATCCTCAACGTGTTCGACTGCTGGCTGAACAGTGACCTGTTCGACTCGCAGTGCGAATTTGCCATGCGCAGCTGGGCGCTGCAGTCGGAGCAGGTAGCCGAGGAAATCAAGCAGGCCGACAACCTGCGCATGGCCGCGCTGAAGGCGATGTTCGACCGCTTCGGCTTCAGCGAAGACGCCGCCGCCACCCGCGCCCGCTCGATCTACCTGGCGCAGATCGGCTACATCAGCATGAAGACCGTCGAGCCGCTGGAATACCGCATGCGCTTCATTCCGGAGTACCTGCGCATCTTTACCGGTGAGGAGCCGGCGACACATGAGCTGGAGCGGTTCTACCAGCGCAATGGCTTTGTGCCGCCCGGCGCTTGAACTGGGTCATGCTGCGACGGCAATCGTCGATTCCCAGCGCTGTGAGGGCGCCTCGGCAAGCAGCCTAGTACTGGTTGCTTCCGGGGCGTCAGCCTCCTTGATCAACCACACATCACCCAGCTTTCTTGCTCCTGACAAGAAACGCTTCGATCGCACGCCTAACTTCGTGCCATTGCAAAAATTTTTCTGGCGACATCGTAACTTGCACCTTCAAAACCCCGTTCATTAGAAACATCATTTCACAAGCATAAAAATCGGGCTCCCTCGCCTGCCAATTGCAAATAGTGACAGAGGTAACCACCCCTCGCTCTTCCTTCCAGAAGATTCTTCTGTTTCGCCTCCCCCAAGAATAATCGTTTCCCACATCACGATAGAGACCTAGCTGACTGTCATATACAACAACTGGCGCCTCCCCAAATGAGCGCATCTCCAGTAATTGGTCTCGCCACTGCCGCAGGTCGTTGCCACTGGCCACAATCGGAGTAACTGCAACCAACAAACCTCCCCTATCCAAAAGCCGCTCATGAATCCGATGATTGTCTGCCGGCTCCAGCCCTGGCCAACTCATCGCAATGAAAATTGACGCAATGTTAATATCGCAGTCATTTTTCCTTACATAATATGAACGCCTTGAAGATCTTTCCTCGTACTCCGGCCAAAAAGGGAAATAAAGCCGGGAAAACTCATACACCTCGCCCGCCATTTTTCCGCAGACAACTGGAGGAGACTCATAAAGTTGCGCTGGCTTTGTATACACATAACAGATCAATCCAGCATATAGAACCGCCCGCATCGCCAATAACAAACCAGCACAGATCCTCAGCGTCTGCCAGGTAATAACATACAATCGAACCGCTTGAATTTTCAGCATTCGAGAACCTCAAGAAAACAGCACTTAATGGCACACAACTTGGTTCAGCCAAGCCAACTGACACCCAAAGGCACATAGCCATTAAAGCTCCGCATGACCAGGCAGGCCAGGCCGCTGTCACTTGCGTGATGGTCAACAACTTCAGATAGATCGGACACCAGCCACCCCATGAGCGACTTGAACAAGGGTAGATACTAACGCCTAACAGTAGGATAACAGCCCTACACGAGCCAGACTTATCCTGTAGGAATACCCCGAGCAACAATCACTACTGTCGGAGTATTCCGAGAAAGTCTAATTAATGCGTAGGAATTTATTACCTACAAGGTGGGAATATATGCAGAAACATTAGATTTTAAGCCTGTATTACAGGCGCTTACTTTATTTACATGCCAGCTCCTTCAGAGCCCCACCCTATCCAGATAATGGTGGAGCCCCGAAGAGCGAAATGCTCGGCAGAGCAAGTGCGCTCAGACCGTTACTGCATCCACGGCGGAGTCGGCTCTTCAGCCTTGGCCAGCCCATGCTCGGCCTCATCCCGCGCCGCACGGCGGCGGGCTTCATCGCGCAGGGTGGCATCGATCTCGCGCATCACCCCGGCCACGTCGGCGGCATGGTCGTCTTCCTCGAACTGCCCGCTCAACGGGCTGTCCGGGCGCAGTTCGCCGGCTTCGTACAACGCCCACATCTCGTCGGCGTAGCGGGTGGCCTTGAGCTCCGGGGCAAAGCGCCCGAAGTAATGCGCCATGTTCGCCACGTCACGGTGCAGCATGCTGAAGGCGTGGTTGTTGCCCGCCGCATCCACCGCCTGCGGCAGGTCGATGATCACCGGGCCGTCCGGGCCCAGCAGCACGTTGAATTCGGACAGGTCGCCATGCACCAGGCCGGCGCAGAGCATCAGCACGATCTGGCGGATGACGAAGGCATGGTATTCACGGGCTTCTTCGGCTTCGAGGTGCACGTCGTTCAGACGCGGGGCTGCATCGCCGTCGCCGTCGGTCACCAGTTCCATCAGCAGCACGCCGTCCTGGAAGTCATACGGCTTGGGCACCCGCACGCCAGCATTGGCCAGGCGGAACAGCGCCGCCACTTCGGCGTTCTGCCAGGCGTCTTCGGCTTCCTTGCGGCCGTACTTGCTGCCCTTGGCCATGGCCCGGGCCTGGCGGCTGTTGCGGACCTTGCGACCCTCCTGGTATTCGGCGGCCTGGCGGAAGCTGCGCTTGTTGGCCTCCTTGTAGACCTTGGCGCAGCGTACCTGGGCACCGCAGCGCACCACGTAGACGGCCGCTTCCTTGCCGCTCATCAAGGGCCGCAGTACTTCGTCGACCAGGCCGTCTTCGATCAGTGGTTCGATTCGTTTTGGTGTCTTCATCAGGCTGCGTTCGGGGTCCTGGCTGGGGTGGTGGACATCCTCTCACAGGCGGCGGCGACTTGCTCGTTTGTCTGCAAGGACCGATCGCCGGTAGCCTCGGCGCAAAGCTCACAGCCGCTGCAAGTAGCCCTGCAGATAGCGGCGCACGCTCCACGCCGGGATGTGCAGGATGCCGTGGCCTGCCAGCGCGTTATGCAGCAGCAAGTCGTAGTTGTCGCTTTCCAGCCTCGCCTTCTGCGGATACGGCAGGCGCATGCGCACGCCGTCGCACTGCATCCACCAGAACTTGGCATCCAGCGCCGGGTGTATGTACTTGAGCCACTGGTGCTGGCCGATGCTGTGCGCCGTCACCGGCAGCGGGTTGCGTTCGAGGTAGTCGGGGCTGGCGCAGAGAAAGATGCGGTTGTTGCCGATGACCCAGGCAATCAGGCCCGGCAGGTCGCTGTGGCCTTCGCGCAGGGCCAGGTCATAACCGGCCATGCTCAAGCGCGCCGGTGTCGACAAGGCATTGCTGAGCAGCCTGAGCAAGCAGGAAAAAGACACCATCGGCACCTTCGAAGATGGCGAACCCAGCGGCTTCCTCGGCCTCACCTGGCGCCTCAGCTACATGGATACCAACCTGTCGCAGGCCGAATGCGCCAGCAGCTATGGCTTCGACGATGTCTGCAGCGCCACCGTGGTTGCCGGTGTCAGCAAGCACTTCTGAGGCCTCAGGCCACGGCCCGGCGCTGCAGGATGAAGTGCCGGGCCCGGTCGAACGCCCAGTTGTACAGCACGGTGTAGGGCAGGATGATCACGAAGAAGCCCAATTCGACCATGAACGCCTGCAGCAGCGAGATCTCCAGCATCCAGGCCGCCACCGGCAGGCACCAGACCACAAGCCCCGCCTCGAAGCCCAGGCCATGAGCGAAGCGCGCCAGTGCCTTCCACTGGATGCGCGGCGTCGCCACGCAACGGTCGACCAGTGCGTTGTAGACCATGTTCCAGATCATCGCGATCACCGACAGGGTGACCGCCAGGGTACCGGCCGTGGCCAGCGACTTGCCCATGATCCACGAGAGCAAGGGCGCACACAGCAACACGGCGAAGATTTCATAGCCGACGGCATGGACCATGCGTTCGGTGAAAGAGACCTTTTTCATAACAGATTCCATCATGTGGTTACGTCGTGGCTCACATTTTCTTTGATGGAACCGATACTCGCGATATAGCTGATATCGCTTTTATCAATATATCCTTCACAGCAAGTCGGAAAACGTAGCACCAAGCAGACCAGGATCCTTCAAGATCGCTGCACTACTGGCAATATCCGGGGCCAGCCACCGGTCCTGGGCATAGGCCGGGACCCGTTCGCGCAGCAACCGCCAGGCGACCCCGGTACCTGCGCCGAAGCGCTGCTCCTTGAGGAACTCGAAGGCCTGGGCCGCCAACAGGTATTCGATGGCGAGGATCTGCGTGCAGTTCTCCAGGGCGCGGTGCAGCTTCAAGCCGGCATTGGTACCCATGCTCAGGTGATCCTCCTGCAGGCCCGAGGTGACGTAGTTGTCGATGACGGCCGGTTGTGCCAGCTGACGGTTTTCTGCGCACAGTGACGCGGCCACGTACTGGACGATCATCATCCCCGAATTCACCCCCGGCTGGCTGACCAGGAACGCCGGCAAGCCGCTGACCAGCGGGTTGATCAGGCGATCCAGGCGGCGCTCGGCAATCGCCCCGATCTCGGCCACCGCGATGGCCAGCAAGTCGGCCGCCATGGCCACGGACTGGCCGTGGGGATTGGCCTGGGAAACCACCCGATACGACTCGGGCGTCCCCAGCAACATCGGGTTGTCGGTCGTCGAGTTGAGCTCGGTTTCGATCTGCCGCGCCGCGTGTGCCAACTGATCGCGCGCGGCGCCATGAACCTGCGGAATCGAGCGAATGCTCAAGGCGTCCTGGGTGCGAATGCCATGGCTGCTGGCAATGATTTCGCTGCCGTCGAGCAGGCGACGCAAGTTGCTGCCCACGCGCTGCATGCCGGGGTGCGGTTTCATCGCGATGATTTCAGGGTCGAAGGCATCGAGTTGGCCACGCAGGGCCTCGAAGCTCATGGCGCCGATCACGTCCGCCCATTGGCTCAAGCGCGTGGCGTCGTCCAGGGACAGGCAGCTCAGGCCGGTCATGCACGGGGTGCCGTTGACCAGGCACAGGCCGTCCTTGGCGCCCAGTTTCACCGGTGCCAGCCCCACCTCGTCCAAGGCTTGCTGCGCCGGCATGATCTGGCCGCGATAACTGACCTGGCCAACCCCCAGCAAGCTGATGCTGATATGGGCCATGTGGGTCAGGTAGCCCACCGACCCCTGTTTCGGCACCTGCGGCGTGATGTGCTGGTTGAGCAGGGTCAGCAGCGCCTCGACCACCTTGCGCTGCAGGCCGGAACGGCCCTGGCAGAAATTGATGATCGCCGCGCAGATGATCGCCCGGGTCTGTTCGTCCGACAGCGCGGCACCTACGCCACAGGCATGGCTGAGCAAGGTGTTGCGTGACAGCTGGCTGAGTTGTTCGTCCTGCAGCGAGACATTGCACAAGGCGCCCAGCCCGGTGTTGACGCCATAGGCGCGCTCACCACTGGCAACGATGCGCTGGACGATCGCCTGGGCGTTCTCGATCCGTGCCCAGGCCGACGGGGCCAGCTCAAGCTTCGCCCCATGCCGCGCCACGGCCACCACGTCCTGCCAGCGAACGGGCGTATCGGCGATGATGATTTTTTCAGCAATCGACATACACGCGGTTCCTTAATGCGAAGCTACGCGGCGCTGCACGAAACGATCGACGTAGTCGTCCGCAGGCTGGTAGAGGATTTCCTTCGGTGTGCCGACCTGGATCAGGCGACCGTCCTTGAGAATGGCAATCCGGTTGCCGATACGCACCGCTTCGTCGAGATCGTGGGTGATGAAGACGATGGTCTTGTGCAGGGTCTTTTGCAGTTCCAGCAACTGGTCCTGCATTTCGGCACGGATCAGCGGGTCGAGCGCACTGAAGGCTTCGTCCATCAGGATGATGTCGGTGTCGGCCGCCAGGGCACGGGCCAGGCCGACGCGCTGGCGCATGCCGCCCGACAGCTGGTGCGGGTAAGACTTCTCGTAACCTTTGAGGCCCACGGTGGCGATCCAGTGCAGGGCGCGCTCGGTGCAGGTGGCCTTGCTCTCGCCACGGACTTTCAGGCCATAGGCGACGTTGTCCAGCACGGTACGGTGCGGCAACAGGCCGAAGCTCTGGAACACCATGCTGATCTTGTGCCGGCGGAATTCGCGCAGGGCGTCCATGTCGTACTGCAGGATGTCCTCGCCATCGACCAGGATCTGGCCGCTGGTAGGGTCGATCAGGCGGTTGAAGTGACGCACCAGGGTCGACTTGCCCGAGCCCGACAGGCCCATGATCACGAAGATCTCACCGCTGCCGATGGACAACGACAGGTCGTTGACCCCGACCACGCAGCCGGTTTCGGCCAGCACCTGATCCTTGGGTTTTTGCTGACGGATCAGCTTCAGGGCATCTTCGGCGCGAGCCCCGAAAATCTTGAACACGTTCTTGACTTCGATCTTGTTCATCATCTGCTTGGCGCTCATTTGCCCACCCCATGCCGTGGCCGGCCATAGGCCTGGGTAATGCGGTCGATCACAACCGCCAGAATCACAATGGCCAGGCCCGCTTCGAGGCCGCGGCCCACGTTCAGGGTCTGGATGCCGACCAGCACGTCTTCACCCAGGCCACGGGCACCGATCATCGAGGCGATGACCACCATCGACAGGGCCATCATGGTGGTCTGGTTGATGCCGGCCATGATGCTCGGCAACGCCAGTGGCAGCTGCACGCCGAACAGTTGTTGCAGGCGATTGGCACCAAAGGCATTGATCGCCTCCATGACCTCGCCGTCCACCTGGCGAATGCCCAGGTCGGTCAGGCGAATCAGTGGCGGGGCGGCATAGATGACGGTGGCAAAGATCGCCGGCACCTTGCCCAGGCCGAACAGCATCAGCACCGGAATCAGGTACACGAAGCTGGGCATGGTCTGCATGATGTCGAGCAGCGGCATCAACACCGCCCGCAGGCGATCGTTGCGCGCCGACAGGATGCCCAGCGGGATGCCGACCAGGACCGATATCAGCGTGGCTACCAGCATCAGCGCCAGGGTCTGCATCAGCTTGTCCCAGAGCCCTACCGCACCGACCAGGAACAGCAGACCGACGATCACCGCCGTGGGTACGATCTTACGGGTGGCGTGCCAGGCAATACCGCCGACGACGGCCAGCATCAGCCACCAGGGGGTGGCGCGCAGCAGGCCTTCGAGGTTGACGATGGCCCACAGCAGGGTGTCGGAAATGTGCCGGAACACGTCACCGTAGTGGGTGACCAGCGCATCGACCCAGCCATTGACCCAGTCGGCAATGGAAAACGTGAAGTTCTTGGGAAACATGGGATTCTCTCGAGCAAGTGCTTGAAGCGGACTGCTGTATGGCGTGCCCGGCAGGCGCCGGACCCGCTCACACCCTCAGAGTGCCGCGTCTACCTTTTTGGCTGCGTCTTCACTGACCCAGCTGTGCCAGACTTCGGGGTGCTCCTTGAGGAACAACTTGGCCAACTCCGGCGACTCGATACGCTCCTTGCTCATGCGCCCCAGGTTCTGGTTCAGCAGATCGATCGGCAGGTTGACCTTTTCCAGCACCGCCACCAGCTCCGGCGCCTGCTCGTGGAAGGCCTTCGACACACCCACCTTGATGGTCACGGACTTGTCCACGCCTGGCTTCTCGTCCAGCTTGACCAGGTCGGCCTGGCCCATCAGCGGGGTTGGCGACCAGTAGTAGAAGAGGATCGGCTCGCCACGCTTGTAGCTCGACAGCACGGCGGCATCCAGTGCCGGGCCGGTGCCCGGGCGGAAGTTGGTGTAGGTGTTTTCCAGGCCGTAGCTCTTGAGCATTGCGCTGTTGTCCAGCTCGCAGGTCCAGCCGGCCGGGCAGTTGTAGAAGCGGCCCTTGTCCGGTTCTTCCGGGTCCTTGAACACCTGGGCGTACTGGCCCAGGTCGGCGATGCTCTTGAGGTTCGGTGCCTTGGCTTCGAGTTTGCGCTTGGCATCGCCTTCGATCACATAACGCGGTACATACCAGCCTTCGACCGCGCCGACCACCGGCGAGCCGACGCCGACGACCTTGCCGGCAGCCGCCGCCTTGTTCCAGACCTCGCTGCGCCCTACCCACTCTTCGGCAAACACCTGGATATCGTTGCTGCTCAGGGCGTTCTCCATGGAGATGGAGTTGCCCGGCAGGCTGTCGGTATCGCAGCCATAGCCATTTTTCAGCACGAACTGCATCACATCCGTGAGCAACATCCCGCTTTCCCAGTTCAAACCGGCGAATTTCACCGGTTTGCCAGACTCGCACCAGCCGGCCGCCTGGCTGGCGCCCGCAGACGCCAGCAGCCCGAAAGAAAGAGTCGTGGTCAGCAGAGCCTTTGTAATTGTCATTGTGACGCTCCCAAACATGATGATCACTGCGCAGGAGAAATATTTCACAACAAAAAAAAAGGATAAAATAATAAGTCCTGATGCATCACAACGGAAAAAGCTATGAAGTTCACCCTGCGACAACTTCGCTATGCGCTCGCAGCGGCCAAGCACGGCAACCTGACCACTGCCGCCATGGAGCTTCATGTTTCGCAACCGTCCATCTCGGCCGCCATCACCGAGCTGGAGGAGGTGCTGGGGCAAGCGATTTTCATCCGCCAGCGGGGCCTGGGCATATCGCTGACCCCGTTCGGGCGTACCGTCATGGCCCAGGCCCGCCGCGTGCTGGCAGAGGCTCAGACCTTTGCCGAGATCCATGCCAATGCCGGCGAGTGCGTCGGCGAACTGGTGGTCGGCTGCTTTGAAGACCTGGCGCCCTATTGCCTGCCGCAAATCGTGCGACGAATGCAGGAGTCCTGCCCAAGGGTCACCGTCGACATGCGCGATGGCAGCTTCGATTACGTGGGCAAGCGGCTCAGCGAGGGGGCGATCGAATTGGCCATCACCTACGACCTGGGTTTGCCGCCGAACACGCAAACCACCGAGCTGTGCCAGCTGACCGCCCAGGTACTGCTGGCGGCCGATCACCCGTTGGCCCAGGAGCCGCGTGTCAGCCTCAAGGCGCTGGCCGACTACACCCTGGTGGTCACCGATCAGGCGCAAAGTTGGCAGCACGTGCTGGATCTGTTCAGCTTTTACGACCTTTCACCCGCCGTCGTGCACCGTGTGCGCACCTTCGAGTTGCAGCGCAGCCTGGTCGCCAATGGCTTTGGCGTGGCGCTGATCTACACCCGGCCTTTTGGTGACCGTAGTTACGATGGTCAGGCGCTGGTCTGTCGGCCGACCGAGGAGAAATTGCCAACCCACAGCATCGTCCTGGCGCATGACCAGCGCTATCCGCTGACGCCTTCGGCCGAGGCGTTCAAGGCACTGGCAGTGGCCTGGTTCGCGGAACGGCCGTCGTTTGCATCCGAATGAACAGCGGTGATCCGAGCCGTTCATAAATCGCACAACAGTTCGGTAATCGCACAAATTCCTCTCCACCCTCTCTACTGTTGCACCGTATTGCGGCACGCTATGGACACGTCAGCACACAACGCCAACGCGCTGAATGGCCCCACCGCGTCAACACGCGGCCAGGTCGACAATCCATACTCCAGGAAGAACCAGGAGCTCGCTGTGATCAATAAAACGTTTGAGTCCATCGCCAGCGCGGTGGAAGGGATTACCGACGGTTCGACCATCATGGTCGGAGGCTTCGGCACCGCCGGGATGCCGTCCGAACTCATCGATGGCCTGATCGCCACCGGTGCCCGCGACCTGACCATCATCAGCAACAACGCCGGCAACGGCGAGATCGGCCTGGCCGCTCTGCTGATGGCCGGCAGCGTGCGCAAGGTCATCTGCTCCTTCCCGCGCCAGTCTGACTCCTACGTGTTCGACGAACTGTACCGCGCCGGCAAGATCGAGCTGGAAGTGGTACCGCAAGGCAACCTGGCCGAGCGTATCCGCGCCGCAGGCTCGGGCATCGGTGCGTTCTTCTCGCCGACCGGCTACGGCACCCTGCTGGCCGAAGGCAAGGAAACCCGCGAGATCGACGGCCGCCAGTACGTCCTGGAAATGCCGCTGCACGCTGACTTCGCGCTGATCAAGGCGCACAAGGGTGACCGTTGGGGCAACCTGGTGTACCGCAAGGCCGCGCGCAACTTTGGCCCGATCATGGCCATGGCCGCCAAGACCGCCATCGCCCAGGTCGACCAGATCGTCGAGCTCGGTGAACTGGACCCGGAACACATCATCACCCCGGGTATCTTCGTCCAGCGCGTGGTCGCCGTTTCCGGCGCTGCCGCTTCTTCGATCGCCACCGCTGTCTGAGGCCTGCCATGACCATCACCAAAAAGCTCTCCCGCACCGAGATGGCCCAGCGCGTGGCCGCGGACATCCAGGAAGGCGCGTACGTCAACCTGGGCATCGGCGCCCCGACCCTGGTGGCCAACTACCTGGGCGACAAGGAAGTATTCCTGCACAGCGAGAACGGCCTGCTGGGCATGGGCCCAAGCCCGGCGCCGGGCGAGGAAGACGATGACCTGATCAACGCCGGCAAGCAGCACGTGACCCTGCTCACCGGGGGTGCCTTCTTCCACCACGCCGACTCGTTCTCGATGATGCGTGGCGGCCACCTGGACATCGCCGTGCTGGGTGCCTTCCAGGTCTCGGTCAAGGGCGACCTGGCCAACTGGCACACCGGCGCCGAAGGTTCGATCCCCGCCGTGGGCGGCGCGATGGACCTGGCCACTGGCGCCCGCCAGGTGTTCGTGATGATGGACCACCTGACCAAGTCCGGCGAAAGCAAGCTGGTGCCCGAGTGCACCTACCCGCTGACCGGCATCGGTTGCGTCAGCCGTATCTACACCGACCTGGCTGTGCTGGAAGTGACCGCCGATGGCCTGAAGGTGGTAGAGATCTGTGCTGACATCGACTTCGATGAGCTGCAGAAGCTCAGTGGCGTGCCGCTGATCAAGTGATCCGCAGCGGTGGGTCGTTATCGCCGGATTAAGGGCGTGATGGCCTAAAAGTGTTCGACGTTGATTAGACAGCGCCTGTGAAACCGAGCGCCGCACGGGCGGCGCTCGTTCTCACAGGCGCTGCACAACTGTCGACCAACGCCTCGTAGCCGTGATGCGTTCTCAGACCTGGCCTGATGCACTGAATCGCCCCCCCACTCTGAATGCCAACTCAATGCCATGGGTGACATGAGTTCACCTGTGCATTGAAAAGTGATCGTTTGAGTCGATCAAATCGCTGAAATCTAATGGTTGGAAACCAACAAGAAGCTCGCACGGAAGCGATCAGCGACAGAGATAACTACAAGATGACTCCAACGTTCTCGTTAATCGTCCTGGGCACCGCGATACTCCTGATCGTGGTGATGATCAGCAAACTCAAGGTCCACCCCTTCCTCGCCCTGCTGGCTGCAAGCCTGGTGGTCGGCTTCGGCACCGGCATGCCGCCTACGGCCATGGTGGCTGCGTTCGAAAAGGGCATGGGCAGCACGCTCGGCTTTCTCGCCGGGATCATCGGCCTGGGCAGCATCCTGGGCAAACTGCTGGAAGAATCGGGCGGGGCCAAACGCATCGCCACCACGCTGCTGAACCTGCTGGGCGAACACAATGCGTCATGGGCAATGATGCTGGTGGGCTTCATCGCCGGCATCCCGGTGTTCTTCGAAGTCGGCTTCGTGTTGCTGATTCCGCTGATTTACGTGGTCGCCCGGCAAACCCGCATCAGCATGCTGTACCTCGGCGTGCCGCTGGCCACCTCGCTGATGGTGGTGCACTGCATCCTGCCACCGCACCCGGCTGCCACGGCCATTACCGGCATGCTCAATGCCGATATCGGCACTGTCATCCTCTACGGCCTGATCGTGGGTCTGCCCACCGCCATCATCGCTGGCCCGATCTGGGTACGCTTTGCCTGCAACCATGGCGCGACGCCAGTGCAACAGGCCTTCCTTGCCGCACGCAGCGAGGCCCAGGCCGACGACCAGCCGCTGCCGTCCTTCGGCATCACCCTCGCCACGGTGCTGCTGCCGCTGCTGCTCATGGTCGCAAAGACCTTGGCCGTCACAGTGCTGGCCAAAGGTACCACGCTCTACGAGTGGGTGACCTTTGTTGGCCATCCGCTGATCGCCCTGGCGCTGTCGGTGGTGTTCGCCTACTGGACGCTGGGCCTGCGTCGCGGTCTGGACATGGCGCAGTTGCTCAACCTGACCCAACGCTGCTTCCCACCCCTGGCCGGCATCTTGCTGATCATCGGTGCCGGTGGCGCCTTCAACGACATGCTGGTAGGCAGCGGCATCGGCAAGGCGCTGGCTGACGTGCTCAACCAGACCCAGCTCAACCCGATCATCCTCGCCTGGCTGATCGCCGGGATCATGCACTTTGCGGTCGGCTCGGCCACGGTGGCCATGATCAGCGCGGCCGGCATGGTAATGCCGATGCTTGGCCAACACCCCGAATACAACCGGGAAATCCTGGTGATCGCCATCGGTGCCGGGGCCATTGGCTGGACGCACATTACCGACTCGGCGTTCTGGGTGGTGAAGGAATACCTCGGCCTGTCGCTGAGCGATGCGCTAAAGAAATTTACCGCAGCGACCGTGCTGGCCTCGGTGATTGCCTTGTGCCTGACCCTGCTGCTTTCGAAAATTGTCTGATCTACTGTGCAAAGACTGCGCTACAGGTGAAATCATGATTCACGGAAAAACCCTACAAGCCTGGCAACAAAGCCACCCGATCATCGCCGATCTGGTCGCCCTGAAGGAAACCAGCTGGTTCAACCCTGGTATTGCCAAGGCGTCAGAAGCGTTGAGCGACGTGGGCCTGACCGCTGCAGACGTGCAGGCCACGAGCCAGCGACTGCAACGGTTCGCGCCTTACCTCGCCAGCGTGTTCCCCGAAACGGCCGCTAGCGGTGGGGTTATCGAGTCGCACATCGCCCCGCTGCCGCAGCTTCGCCAGCAGCTGATCGAAGAAGGATCTCTGCAGAATGTAGGTAGCCTGTGGCTGAAAGCCGACAGCGACCTGCCCATTTCAGGCTCGATCAAGGCCCGCGGCGGCATTCATGAGGTGCTCAAGCACGCTGAGGACCTGGCCTTGGCAGCCGGCCTGATCACGCCCTCCGATGACTATGCCCTGCTGGCCAGCGAGCAGGCGCGCGCGTTCTTCAGCCAGTACAAGATCGCCGTGGGTTCGACCGGTAACCTGGGCTTGTCGATCGGCATCATGAGCGCGAAACTGGGCTTCCAGGTGAGCGTGCACATGTCGTCCGACGCCAGGCAGTGGAAAAAGGACAAGCTGCGCGCCAACGGTGTAACGGTCATTGAACACGCCTCGGACTACAGCGTTGCCGTCGAGCAAGGCCGCCAGCAGGCAGCGTCCGATCCCAGCTGCTATTTCGTCGACGACGAGAACTCCCCACAGCTCTTTCTGGGCTACGCCGTAGCCGCCGAGCGCCTGGCCCGGCAATTCGACCAGGCCGGTATCAACGTGGACGCCGATCACCCACTGTTCGTCTACCTGCCCTGCGGTGTCGGCGGCGGCCCTGGCGGCGTCGCCTTCGGCTTGAAGCTGGTCTTTGGCGATGCCGTGCACTGCGTTTTCGCCGAGCCCACCCACTCGCCCTGCATGCTGCTGGGGGTGTACACCGGCCTGCACGACGCAACCAGCGTGCAAGACTTCGGCATCGACAACATCACCGCCGCCGACGGCCTGGCGGTCGGGCGACCGTCCGGGTTCGTCGGCAAAGCCATGCAGCGACTGATCGATGGCTACTACACGGTGACCGATGAAGAACTGTACCGGCTGATGGTGATTGCCTTCGAACAGGACAAGGTCAAGCTGGAGCCCTCTGCGCTGGCCGGCGTACCCGGGATGGTTCAGGTGCTGCAGGCGAGCGACTATCTGACTCGCCTGGGCCTCTCCCCGGCCCAACTGCAGCAAGCTACCCACCTCGTCTGGGGAACGGGTGGCAGCATGGTGCCGGACGATGAGTTCAACGCCTACCTGGCGAAGGGAAGAAGTCTTCCGGCGGCGTAACTGCAGTCGATGAACTGCGCAGAAGGATTGGTCAATGAACAGACCCGGCAGCGGTACCCCAGTGAAACTCAACGGCTCGCACCTGGGCAGTCTGCATGTTTTTCTGGTGGCCGCACGACACCTGAGCTTCTCTCGCGCAGCCGATCAGCTGTGCCTGACGGCCAGTGCCGTGAGCCATCGCATCAACCGCCTGGAAGATGAGCTGGGGTTCAAGCTGTTTCACCGTATGCCGCGCAAGGTCAGCCTCACCGAAGACGGCGAACGTCTGTTCAACGTGATGCAGCGGACCATGGACGAACTCGGCGAGGCCGTGCAGGCGCGCGCCCACGCCGAGATCGCCGGCCAGCTGACCTTGTATGTACGTCCGTCCGTTGCACAGTGCTGGCTGGTGCCGCGGCTGGCCCAGTTCACCGCACGCTACCCTGATATCCAGCTGGACATCAGGGTCGGTAACGAGAGCATCGATTACCGCACACGCAAGATCGATCTGGTCCTCTGTTACTCGGACGGGCATCACCCCGGGTTGCAGAGCATCCACTTGATGAACGAGCGGATCGCCCCGGTGTGCTCGCCCCAGTACGCAAAAACCCATGCCTTGGCAGGTGACCTGCGACAGGTGGAACAGTGCACTGCATTGCATGACGTTGCGGCCTGGGACAACGCCGCATTCGATGCAGAATGGCAGCTCTGGGCCAACAGCACTGGTGTGGGTATCAAACTGCCGCGCCGGTTCCTCACTTTTGATCGTTCAGACCTGTGCACGCTCGCTGCGCTGAACCACGCCGGCATTGCCATCGGCCGGGAACAACTGGTCAGAGAACGTATTGCACAAGGCGAGCTGGTTCTGCCGTTCGGCGATTTTGTGGATGCTTCCAGCTACGGCTACTTCCTGGTCTACCCCCATCACGACCCGATGCCCAAAAGGTTACAGGTATTGATCGACTGGCTTATAGCGTGCGCCACTGGCTAAGCCTTCGGAACCAACATCCCTGCTTGCCTGTCACTTTGATGGGGTCGATACTCTAGGCACACCTTCCATGGCTTTTATCGATACCCATGCGCTACTCCCCCGAAGCCCTCGTCGCCTTCGTCGAAGCCGCCGCCCTCGGCTCCTTCTCCGCCGCCGCGCGCAAGCTGCGCAAGAGCCAGTCGACCATCAGCATCGCCATCGCCAACTTCGAGGCCGACATCGGTTGCCCGCTGTTCGACCGCGCCGGCCGCCACCCGACGCTCAATGCCGCCGGCCATCAGGTGCTGAACCACGTCGAGGCGATCCTCGATGCCAGTGCCCGGCTGGACGCCTTGGCCGTGCGCCTGGCTGACCAGGTCGAACCGCTGGTGTCGGTGGTGATGTCCGACAGCTACAGCGTGACCTTCCAGGGCGCGGCGATGGGCCGCTTTGCCGAGCACTACCCGCACACCGAGCTGCGCTGCGGCCCCTCCGAAGACGCCGACGTGATCGACCTGGTGCAGCAAGGCCTGGCGCACATCGGCATCCTCGCCGCCCAGGACCGTTATCCGGCGGATGTCAGCGTGGCGCGGCTGCCCGAACAGGCGGAGTTCTGCCTTTATGTCAGCAGCGAACACCCGCTGGCGAAGCTGCCGGCGTTGCAGCCGCAGCACCTGGAAAACGAACGCCAGCTGTACATCAAGACCTACGCCCCGAGCCTGCCCCATGGCCACGGCCAGGCCTGGTCGGCGCCGGACTACCTGACCTTGCTGGAGTTCGCCGTGCGCGGCTTCGGCTGGGCCGAACTGCCCAAGGCGCTGGTGGCGCGCTTCGGCAGTGGCCTGGTGGAGTTGCCCATGGCCGGCTACCCGCGGCGGGTGGCCATGGATGTGGCGTGGTCGCGCCAGCAGGCGCTGGGGCCCGCCGGGCAGTGGCTGGTGGGACAGTTGCTGGGGCGCTAGGCGAGCGGGATTTCTGAAGCGCTCAGGCCGTGGTAACGCCAACGGGTCAGCCCTTCAATACCCACAACTGCATGGCTCAAACGACAGCGACCCGCCAGCGCAAGCACACGCGCCAGCCCAACCGCTTTGCGTCATCAGCGTAACCTACTGTCACCTCCCCGCCAGAGCGCTGAACGATAGTACGCACGATTGACAGCCCCAGGCCGGAACCTTCACCGACCTGTTCATTGCCCCGATAGAAAGGATCGAATACACGCTCCCAGTCTTGCGGAGAAATACCAGGGCCGTCATCAAGCACACACAGCATGATCCCTTCAGCACTCTGCGTTGCTTGCAGGTCTACATGCCCGCCCTCCGGCGCGTGGCGGATGGCGTTGTCGACCAGGTTCTTGATCACGGTCCGCAGTTCGACTTCCTGCATCGGCAGCTGCGCATCATCACCTTCCAGGCCGATGTCGAGCTGCTTCTGCTCTGCCAGCGGCAACAAGTCCTCCAGCACCAGGCGACAGGTTTCATGCAATGACACCGAGCCTGACGTTGCATCGGCCAGTTGCGCGCTGGCCAATGCCAACAGCTGCTCGATCAGTTTGCGGCTCCTGCCGATACCGCGTCGCAGCATCACCATCTGCGCCTGGGCACGTGCTGACATGGCCTCATGTTCAAGCCCTTCGGCCTGCAACGAGAGTGCGGTCAGCGGGGTGCGCAGCTCATGCGCCGCATCGGCGACAAAGCGCTTCTGGGCGTCGAGGGTCCGCGATACGCGCCCGAGCAGCCGGTTTATTGCCTGGACGAACGGGCGTATCTCGGTGGCCAGCAGGTGCTCATCGATCGGGCGCAAGTCCTGGTCGTCGCGGGTGTCCAGCATGGCCGCCAAGGTCGAGACCGGCCTGAACAGCTCACGGATCAGGTTGGCCACCACCAGCAACAGGATGGGGAAAAGGATTGCAAAGGGCAGCAGCGCACGCCAGGCGCTTTTGCGCGCATCGCGATTGCGGCTGTCAATCTCCTGTACCACGGCAAAACGCCTGCCCGCCGCGTCAGTCCTGACCAGCACGCGAAAAGGCTCGTTGCCCACCACCACCGTCGACAGGCCGTCCGCCACCGCGCCCGGTATGGGCAATGGCAGCTGGCTGTCATCAGCGTGGCCGACCGACTGGCCATCGGCCAGGTACTGGATGACGATACGGGTTTCTTCATCGTCCGCATGCGCGGTGTCCGGGTAGCGGAACGCCAGGCCCTGGCGCATGTACAACGCGGCCACCTGGTGCAGGCTGTTGTCTTGCAGGTCGAGCGCTTCATCGTAGGCGGTGAGGTAGCTGAACGCGCCGCTCAGGGTTGCCACCAGCAGGATCGCAACCGACAGCGCCACCGACAGGCGCAGTTGCAGCGACTGTTTCAGGCGTCCTTTGAGACCATCCATCCCAACCCCCTGATGTTGCGGATCACGTCCTTGCCCAGCTTGCGGCGCAGGGCATGGATGATGTACTCCACGGCATTGCTTTCGACTTCGTTGCCCCAGCCGTAGATCCGGTCTTCCAGTTCGCTGCGCGAGAGGATCGCGCCAGGGCGCACCAGCAAGGCCTGGAGCAAGGCAAACTCGCGGTTGGAAAGCTGCACAGGCGGCTGGTCCAGAACGCGTGCGCATTTGCTGACCGGGTCCAGGCTCAGCGTCCCATTGCCCAGTTCAGGCGCTGCCCGCCCGCCCTTGCGGCGCATGACCGCGCGCATCCGGGCGAGCAGTTCAGCCATCTCGAAAGGCTTTTGCAGAAAGTCGTCCGCACCGCCATCCAGCCCGCACACCCGGTCATCCAGCCCCGAGCGTGCGGTGATGATCAGCAGCGGCACCGGGTTGTCGGCTGCACGCAGCGCCTGCAGCAACTGCAGGCCGTCCTGCCCAGGCAAACCCAGGTCGAGCAATACCTGGTCGTAGTGTTGCGTGCGCAAGGCGGCCTCGGCCACCAGGCCATTGTCGACCCAATCCACGGCGTACCCCGCCGCGCCCAGGGCGTCCTGCAGCGCCTGGGCGATCATGCCGTCATCCTCGACCAGTAATACCCGCATGGGCTTCCCCGCTGTGAACCTGTGGCGCCAACAATAGCCCGGCCGACGGCCGACAGGGTATCTTCAGCCCTGCCCCTGCAACGTGTCGAACGCTTTCAGCAGGTCGGTCATCGCGGCCTTGCACTGGCCTTGTTGTGGCTGGCTGGCCCGCAGCGCATCCAGTGCGTGGTCGATCGCCTTGTCCAGCACATGCCAGTCGCTGGCGGCACGCGGCTTGATCCCGGCCTCGGCGTCGTCCCAGGTCTTTTCCAGGTCCTTGATACGCGCCTTGGCGGCCGGCAGGTCCTGGGCATCCACCTTGGCGGCGACATCCACGGCAATGCTGCGGAATGCGCTGAGGTCACCCAGCTTGGTCGGGGCATGGATGCCTGCGGCCTGGGCCGGCTCATCCGGTTTGGAACAGCCTTGGGTTGCCAGCAGTGCGCCAGCGACACAGGCAACGGCCAGCGTTTTGAGCAGCGTGTTGAAAATCATCGGTGCTACCTCGTTATCAAGGGGTAATTCGTCTGGATTGGCCGGCGGCGAACTGGGCCACGCAGACCAGGATGAAAATGACGCACAGGAAGATCGCACTGGTCCAGGTGGCCCCCATGCCGAGGCCACCGTAGTCACGGGATTGGGTCAGCAGGTCGCCCAGCGAAGCCCCCAGCGGGCGTGTCAGGATGTAGGCCACCCAGAACACCAGTACCGTGCTGGCGCCCAGGGCCCAGGCGAGCAGGCAGACCCCGATCAGCGCGGCGAAGATGACGCTGCCGACACCGAAGCCAAGCCCCAGCGCCTCGGTTGCCAGGTCACCCCCTGCAGTGCCCAGGGCGAAGGTGCACAGGACGGTGGCCCAGTAGAAGCCTTCGCGTCGGGCACTGACGATCTCGCGAATGGACAGGTTGCGTTCGACCGCGTACCAGATGGCAAAGTTGGCCATCAGCAGCACCGAGAAGAACGCCGTGCTGGCGTACAGGCTGATGTCCAGCTCGTCGGTGAGGATGTCGGTGATCTGCGTGCCCAGGATGCTCACCAGCACCACGCAGAGCCAGTAGATCCAAGGTTCGCAGTTGCGCTTGCGCATTTGCAGGGCCAAGGCGCCAGCCAGCAGCACTGCCATCACTGCACTGGTGATGGCAAGGCCCCAGCCGACGTCGACGGCGAGAAAGTCGGCGAAGGTCTCGCCGACCGTGGTGGACATGATCTTGATGATCCAAAAGGACAGCGTCACTTCCGGGACCTTGTTGAGCCAACCGCTGCTGGCAGTGTTCATCGGGTGTACCTCCTACAGTCCCTTCAGGGTGTGTGCAGCGGAGGTTACGGATGAAAACTTAGATGAGCCTGAGGGGCCTGCCGGAAGGCCTGGAGCGTCTAGAACTCCACCTTGCCCCGGCCCGCCTTGACACTGCTGCGCCGGGCTTTTCCTTCGAGGCGGCGGGTCTTGGAGCCGAGGGTCGGCTTGGTGGGGCGGCGCTTCTTCTCGGTCTTGCCGGCCGTGATGATCAACTCGGCAAGACGCGCCAGTGCGTCAGCGCGGTTCTGCTCCTGGGTGCGGTACTGCTGGGCCTTGATGATCAACACGCCGTCGCCGGTGATGCGACTGTCCCGCAGCGCCAGCAGCCGCTCCTTGTAGAACGCGGGCAACGACGAAGCGCGAATGTCGAAGCGCAGGTGTACCGCGCTGGACACCTTGTTGACATTCTGCCCACCTGCGCCTTGTGCGCGAATGTAGCTCAGTTCGATTTCGGCATCTGGCAGGTGCACGTTATTGGAGATGGTCAGCATGGCATGGCCCTTGTGATCGCCCTCCATTATCACAGGCTTCGCCGCTCGCCCGCAGAAAAAAACGTTTGGCGTACAGCGCCTAGCGCGTGGCAGCCTGCTGCGTCAGATAGTCCACGGTCATCCCCGACAACGCCCGCGCGCCCACGATCAGCGCACTTTCATCCACGAAGAAGCGCGGGTTGTGGTTTGGCGCGGCCTTGGCCGGGTCCTGCCCTTGCGGCGTCACCCCGAGGTAGAAGTACAACGCCGGCACCTGCCCGGCGAAAAACGAGAAGTCCTCCGACGCCCCCACCAGCGGCGATGTCGCGACCTTGCCATGGGCCGCGCGCCCGAGCACCGGCGCCATGCGTTCAGCCAGTTGCGCGTCGTTCATCGTCACATCGTAGGCCGGCACGATCGACACCTTGGCCGTGGCCCCGGCGCTCTCGGCGATCTTCTCGGAGGTCAGTTTCACATCTGCAGCCACCTGCGCGCGCACGCCCGGGTCGTAAGTACGAATGGTGCCGGCCATGTCGACGCTTTCCGGCACGATGTTCGGCGCGCTGCCACCCTGCACCATGCCCACGGTTACCACCGCCGGCGACTGGGTCAGGTTGGTGCGGCGGCTGACCACGGTCTGCAGCCCGGTGATCACCTGCGCCGAGGCCACCACCGGGTCTACGGTGTTCCACGGCATGCCGCCGTGGCCCTGCTTGCCGATCACCTTGATGCTGAGGTCGTCGCTACTGGCCGTGGTGGCCCCGGAGCGCCAGCTCAGTTGCCCCGAAGGCCCGGGCATCACGTGCACGGCGAACACCGCATCGGGCTTGAGCGTGTCGAACAGGCCCTCCTGCAGCATCAGCTGCGCGCCCCAGCGCCGCCCTTCCCCGCCCTTGACCAGGCTGGAGCCTTCTTCGGCCGGCTGGAAGATGAACATGACCCTGCCTGGCAGGCTGTCGCGCATGCCTGCCAGTACCTGGGCGGTGGCCATCAGCATGGCGGTGTGGGTGTCGTGGCCGCAGGCGTGCATCACATCCACCTCCTGGCCGTGATAGGTGCCCCGTGCAGTCGAGGCAAAGGGCAGCCCGGCCGGTTCCTTGACCGGCAAGGCGTCCATGTCGGCACGCAGGGCTACGGTCGCGCCGGGCTTGCCGCCCTGCAGGATGCCGACCACTCCCGTGCGACCGACGCCGGTGTGCACTTCCATGCCCAGCTTCTTCAAGTGCTCGGCGACCAGCTGGGCGGTGCGGGTTTCCTGCTCGCCCAGTTCCGGGTGCTGATGGATGTCGCGGCGCCACGCGATCATCTGCTGCTCGACCTGCGCGGCACGGGCAAACGCCTGTTCCTCCAGGGGGTTGTCTTGCGCGTGCACGGTGGTGGCCAGCGACAGCAGCGCCAGGCACAGCGCGTTCAGGGTTAGGGAAGATCTGGCAGGCATATTCAGGGATCCAGGCAGGCTGCTCGGCAGGAGTAGCACGCCGACGCTCATGATTATTCTTGGGAGGCCGACCTTAACAATCGCTTAGCTTGCTATCAATGAGCCTGGCGTACGGGTGTGTTTCAGCCATGGGTCTGGACAAACGCAACGCGCCATGCTGAAGCCGGGCTTCAGCATGGCGCGGGTCACACCCGGACGATCAACGTTTGCCGATGCTGGCCAGGTAATCCAGGCAGCTGTCGACGGTTTCCACGTCGGCGAACTTGGCATCGATGTCGAACAGGTTCCAGGCCACTGCGCCCGGTACCCGGTCACCGATGCACTCTTTCACGGCGATGGTGCGGAAGCCTTCGGCCAGGCCGTCACACAGGGTGGTACGCACACAGGCCGAGGCCGTGACGCCAGTGACCAGGATGGTGTCGACACCGGCCGAGCGCAGGTAACCGGCCAGCGAGGTGCCGCTGAACGAACTGGCGCGCTTCTTCACCAGCACGAACTCGCCATCCACCGGCGCGATGCGCGAATCGATCGCCCAGAGGTTTTCATCGGCCTGGTTGACCACGTCCACCGGGATCTTGTTGTGCCACTGGCCCATGTCGGTGTTGGGGTCCTGGCGGTCGGTGTTCTGGTAGCAGGTGGTGACGTGGACGATCGGGAAGTGGTTGGCGCGGAACACCTTCATCAGGCGCTGCACGCCGGGGATGATCTCGTCGTCGATCTTTTCGCAGGTGAACGGGTTGCCTGGCCGGGTCCAGGCGTTGGCCAGGTCGACGTTGATCAACGCCGGGCGCTTGCCGAAGCCGATACGGCGCTGGAAGCCACGCTCCTTGTAGAGCCTGGTCGATTCTTCGAAGGCGCGTTCGAGCATGGTGATCAGGTCTTGCGACATAGTGAATCTCCCCAGTGGGTCGTTGTGAGCGGTTCGGCAAGGTCGGTTTGCCTTGGCCTGGAACTCACGATAATCTCGGCTACTGATGACATCCAATTCATTATTGGCGAGCATTGATACCAGAATGAGCATCAATATCCGCTTCGATCTCAAGCAGATGAAAGCCTTCGTCTGCGTGGCGCAGCTGCTGCATTTCAAACGTGCTGCCGATGCCCTGTTCATCACCCAGCCGGCGCTGAGTCGCTTGATCAAGGCGCTGGAAAGCGAGCTGGGGGCAGAGTTGTTCATGCGCACCACGCGCCATGTGGCGCTGACCGAAGCCGGCCGGCTGTTCCTGCAGGAATGCCAGCAGGTGTTCCGCCATATCGAGCGCGGCATCGACCTGGCGCGCAGCGCCGCAGCAGGCGACATCGGCCACCTGACCGTGGCCTACAACGACTTCGCCATCAACGGCGCGCTGCCGGGCATCCTCGAACGCTTCAAGGACCTGCACCCGGATGTGACCGTGGAGTTGCTGTACATGCCCTCCCACGAGCAGTACAAGGCGATCCGCGATTGCCTGATCGACGTGGGCTTCCTGCTGGGGCCGATGACCGAGCCGGACATCGCCTCATTGCCGGTGAACCAGGAGCGCATGGTGGCGATCCTGCCGTCGCGGCACCCGCTGGCCGGGCAGGCCACCCTGCGCATCGAACAGTTGCGCGACGAGCGCTTCATCTTCGGTGCGCCCAGTGGCTGGAGCCTGTTCCGCGACCAGGCATTCCAGCTGTGCCAGCGCGCCGGTTTCAGCCCGAACATCCACCAGGAGGCGACCACCAGCATCGGTATCCTCGGGCTGGTGGCGGCCAACATGGGGGTGTCGCTGTATTCGGAGTGCGCCTACCGGATCCAGCGCGAAGGCGTGGTCATCGTGCCGCTGCAAGACGAGCATGCCCAGGTGCAGACCATCGCCGCGTGGAACGAGGAATACCAGAGCCCCACAGCTGCGCGCTTCAAGGCGCTGCTCAGGGCCCTGTAGGAGCGCGTCAGCCTTGCAGCTGCGCGCGTCGGGCGCGGGTAGCCTCGACATCCAGGCGCACCTGCTCGTCGAGCACCACGCCGTATACCTCATAAGCCTGTTCGAGGCTGCAGAAGTCATCCAGCACGTCCTCGCGCACCTGCTCGGCACTGCGCTCCAGCGGGTTGCCATAGCCACCGCCACACGGCGAGTAGTAGACCATCACATCCCCCGCCTGCGAGGCATACCCTGAGAACTTCGACGGCATCGAGACCACCTGCCCGGGGCGGGCAAAGTTGTAGATCTCGGTCTTGCCCACCACACCGTCGCAGCCACCGAACAACCCCCAAGGCACATCGAAATGCCGCTCGCTTTCGTGGGTGATGAAGCCTGCGGTGAGCACCCGCTGGGCCTTCACCACACCGATGCCACCGCGGTACTTGCCCGCGCCTGGCTGCACATCGTCACGCAGCTCGTAGCGGTCGCAGATCATCGGCAAGTGCATGCCCAGGTCTTCGATGGGGTTGTTGCGGGTATTGGCCATCAGGTTGTCGATGGCATCGGGCCCGTCGGATTTCGGGCGCCCGCCGTAGGCCCCCTCGTTGACTTCGAGGAACACCCAATAGTCGCCATCGGCCTTCACCCCGGAATAGGCGGCGAAGGAGATCGACGCCGAGCTGCCGGCGATCACCCGCTCCGGCAGCACCGGGGCCAGGGCCTTGATAATCAGGTCGATCATCCGGTTGCACTGGGTGAAGCGCGCCTCGGCGGCGGCCGGGAACACCGGGTTGAAGATCGTGCCCAAAGGTGCCACCACGCTGATCGGGCGGAACGAGCCCTCGTTCGACGGCACCGGGCTGGGCAGCGTGGCGGCGTCGAGCAGCAGCTTGCGGAAGGCGGCGTAGGCAGCGACCTTACAGGAGCCTTCGAAGGGTACGTTGTACGCCGTTTCGGTCTGCGCCGCAGAACCGGTGAGGTCCACTTCCAGGGCGTCGCCGCGCACCTTGACGGTGACCACCACCGGCAGGCGCCGCTCGCGGTTGCGGCCATCGTCGTCGAGGTAGCCTTCGGCGCGGTAGTCACCGTCGGGGATCTGCGCAATCTGCTGGCGCATGATGGTCTCGGCATAGTCGATCAGCTGGTTGATCGCGGTAAAACTGAAGTCCTTGCCGTAGCGGCCGAGCAGCTCCTTGAAGCGCCGTGCACCGAGCTGCGCCGATGCCACCTGGGCCTCGATGTCGCGGATCAGCTGGTCCGCGGCACGGCTGTTGTAGCGGAACATCTGCACCAGCGCCTCGTTGCGCACGCCACGCTCGTACAGCTTGAGCCCGGCCATCAGCATGCCCTCGGCATACACATCACCGACGTCGATGATCAACCCGGGCGTGGCCGCGCCGATGTCGATGTGGTGCGCGGTATTGCCGGCAAAGCCCACCAGCTCCCCGTCATGGAACACCGGCACGATCACCGCCAGGTCCGGGCTGTGGCTGGAGCCGTGGTAGGGATGGTTGTGCACCACCACATCGCCCTCATGCCAGGCGCCACCCTGCAAGGTGGCCTCGATGCCGCGCAGGTAGGCCGGGATCGAGCCGATGTGCATGGGGGTGGATTCGGATTCGCAGATGGTCTGGTAGCGGGTGTCGAACAGCCCGGCGCCCATGTCCTGGGACTCGCGGATGATCGACGAGAACGACATGCGGTACAGCACGTGGCCCATCTCTTCGGCGATGGTCTTCAAGGCGCCGCTGATGACTTGCAGGGTGATCGGATCGACCGGTTGGGTATTCATGGCTGTGTCCTCTGGGTTACTGGCGGGAGATGATCAGGTTGCCGTGGGCGCTCACCCTGGCCACCCAACCCGGCGGCACCAGCGAGGTGGAGTCGTGCTGCATGAGCATCGCCGGGCCTTCGAGGTACTGCCCAGCATGCAGCTTGCTGCGGTCATAACGCGGCGTCGGCAGGCACTGGCCGTCGTCGAACCAGGTGTCGCGCTCGTAGAGGAAGGCCTGGCGGGTGTCACTGTCGAGTGCTGCCGGCAACGGCTGCCAGGCCAGTTTCTCGGCCTGGGCGTGGCCGATCACGCGCAGGCTGACCATCTCCACTGGCGCATCGGCGTAGCAGTAGCCGTAGTCCTGTTCGTGCACCCGGTGGAAGTGCGCCACCACCTCGGCGATGGCCTGGCGGCTCAGCGTGCCCTGGGGTATCTGCGCGCGCAGCTCGAAACCCTGGCCGTCGTAGCGACACTCGGCAATCCGGGTCAACTGCATGCAGGACTCTTCGACACCGTCATTGCGCAGCTGCTGGCGCACACTGGCTTCCAGCGCTTGCAGGCTGGTTTCGATGCGCTGCAATTGCGCGTCGCTGATGGCGTCGAGGGTGCACAGCAGTGAGCGCAACGCCTCGTACTGCAGGTCGGTGGTCAGCAGCCCGGCGGCGGCGGTGATGCCGGGGGCTGGCGGGATCAGCACCGATTTGGCATTGACCTCATCGGCCAGTGCCGGGCCATGTACCGGCCCTGCCCCGCCAAACGGCATCAGCACGAAATCGCGCGGGTCGATGCCACGGGCCACCGAGTTGGAACGGATGGCCAGCGCCATGTTGTTGTTGACCACCCGCAGGATGCCCAGCGCCGCCTGCTGCACGTTCAGGCCCAAGGGCCTGGCGATCTTTTCCTCGATGGCCTGGAACGACAGCGCCGGGTCGATCTTCAGGTCGCCGCCGAGCATCTGGTCCGGGTCCAGACGGCCCAGCACGATATTGGCATCGGTGACCGTCGGCTCCACACCGCCGCGGTTGTAGCAGGCTGGCCCGGGGTTGGAACCGGCCGAGCGCGGGCCGACCTGGAAGCCTCCGGCGGGGTCGATGAAAGCCACCGAACCGCCACCGGCACCGATGGTGATCAGGTCGATCATCGGTACCAGCACGGGGTGCCCGGAGACGTAGGAGTCACGCGGGTTCATCACCTTGATCTGGCCGTCGACCAAGGTCGAGATATCCGCCGAGGTGCCGCCGATGTCGACGGTGATGAGGTTGCGTTCGCCATCGAGGCCGGCGAAGTAGTGCCCGCCCATCACCCCGCCGGCCGGGCCGGACATGAGGATGTTCACCGGCCGCTCGCAGCAGCTTTCCACCGTGGCCACGCCACCGTTGGACTGCATGATGCGCAAGTCGGCATGGATGCCGTTGTCGCGCAGCTGAGCGGCCAGGTGGGTCAGGTAACTTGCCGTGCGCGGGCCGACGTACGCGTTCATCGCCGTGGTGGAAAAGCGCTCGTACTCGCGCATCACATCCACCACGTCGGTGGAGCAGCAAACGAATGCGTCAGGCATCACTTCCTGGACGATGGCCTTGGCGCGCAGTTCGTGGGAACGGTCGAGGAAGGCGTACATGAAGCCGATGATCACCGCCTGCACACCACGGGCCTTGAGCACCTGCGCAGCCTCACGCACTTCCTGCTCATCCAGGGGTGTTTCCACCTGGCCATGGGGCGGCAGGATGCGTTCGTTGATGGCGATGCGGTTGCGCCGCCGCACCAGCGGTGTGCTTTGCCAGGGCACGTCGAACTGCAGCGAGAAGTTGTACGGCCGCTTGTGCCGGCCGATGTGCAGGATGTCGCGGAAGCCCTTGGTGGTGAGCATGCCCACCTCGGCCCCGTTGTGCTCGATGGAAATGTTGGTGGCTACCGTGGTGCCATGGACGATCATCTCCACCTCCTCGGTGCCGATGCCGGCCTTGGCGCACAGCTCGAGGATGCCACGCATCACCGCGATGGACTGGTCTTCGAGGGTGGTGGGGACTTTGTGCGACAGGATCCGCCGGCCAATGGAGTCGCGCTCCGTGGTCTCCAGAATCAAGTCTGTGTTGGTACCGCCGACATCTACGCCTATTCGGGCCATGCTGCGTCACTCCTGGTGTCCGGAATGTGCTCGAACCTGAAGGCCCGAGCCGATTCGCACGTGGGTCTTATGGTTGTTGTCGAGGTGCAGCGGTCCCCTTGCGGGGCTTGTGAGGCTAGGCCATCGGGTGCACCTCAAGCCCCCGACGGCTGAACACCAGCGAAGCGTTGGCCCCGCCGAAACCGAAGCTGTTGGACATCACGCAGTCCACCCGTTGCCCTTCGCGCACGCTGCGCACAAGGGGCAGCCCTTCTACCTGCGGATCGAGCTGTTCGATGTTGTGCGAAGCCGCCATGAAGCCGTGGCGCATCATCAGCAGTGCATAGATCGCCTCGTGCACGCCGGCCGCACCTAGCGCGTGCCCGCTCAGCGACTTGGTCGAGCTGAACGGCGGCAGCTCACCGTCGAAGGCCTGCAGTGCTGCCTGCAGCTCCACCAGGTCGCCCGCCTGGGTGCTGGTGCCGTGGGTGTTGAGGTAGTCCACCGGTTCCGCGCAACTGGCCAGCGCCATCTGCATGGCGCGCAGTGCACCGTCACCGCTGGGGGAAACCATGTCCTGGCCATCGGAGGCGGTGCCATAGCCGATCACTTCGGCGAGGATCGTCGCCCCCCGCGCCTGGGCATGCTCCAGCGCCTCCAACACCAGCACCCCGGCCCCGCCGCTGATGACAAAGCCATCACGGGCCACGTCGTACGGGCGGCTGGCAGTGGCCGGCCGGTCGTTGTAGCCGGTGGAAAACGCACCCATGGCGTCGAACATGCAGCTCTGGCTGAAGTGCTCGGCCTCGGCACCGCCGGCAAACACCACATCCTGTTTGCCGAACTGGATCTGCTCGAAGGCGTGGCCGATGCAATGGGCGCTGGTGGCGCAGGCCGAGGCGATGGAATAGTTGAGGCCCTTGATGCCGAAGAAACTGGCCAGGCACGCCGACACCGTACTGGTCATGGTACGGGGTACACGGTACGGCCCGACCTTGCGTACGCCCTGGCTGTGAAGCAGTTGGTTGGCTTCGACGATGTCTTCGCTGGAGCCACCTCCAGAGCCCATCACGCAGCCGGTACGAGCGTCGGCCACCTGTTCGGGCGTCAGCCGCGCATCGGCGATGGCATCGGCCATGGCCAGGTAGCCATAGGCGGCGGCATCGCCCATGAAACGCCGGTGGCGCCGGTCGATGCGCTGAAAGTCGACCTCCAGCCGGCCGCTGACATGGCTGCGCAGCCCGGCTTGCGCGTAGGCCGGGTTGAAGGCGATGCCCGAGCGCCCCTGGCGCAATGCCTGGAAGACTTGCGCGGGGCTGTTGCCCAGGCACGAGACGATGCCCATGCCGGTCACGACCACGCGGCGTAGCCCGATTGTCTGCTTCGATAACATGCACTGACTCCACAGGTTCAGAACGGTCCGGGCACCCTGGTCGGGTTGCCATTGGACTCGAGTCTAAGGGGCGGTTTTGATTCTGATAATTCGTATTTCGTGGGCCATTGATACCGAATTTGGCATCAGTGAAGATCCTGCGCCCATGGCAAAGCACCCCGCCCGGCCAAGGCCGGCGGGGCATGATGAATGCCGTTGCTACAGGGTGGCGTCAGGCAAAGCGTTCGACCTGCGCCGGCGTGCGGCGCATCAGCACCTTGCCGTTGCGCACCGACACCCATGCGTGGCCCTGGCTGCGGACCATCTCGTAATCATCCGGCGCCGACAGCAGCAGCAGGTTGGCCGGCCGCCCGACCTCGATGCCGTAACGCTCGCCAAGGTTGAGGGTGCGGGCACTGTTGTCGGTGATCAGGTCCAGGCTGCGTTGCAGGTCTTCGTAACCGAGCATGTGGCAGATGTGCAGCCCGGCTTCGAGAATGCGCAGGATGTTGCCATTGCCCAGCGGGTACCACGGGTCGACGATGGAGTCCTGGCCAAAGCACACGTTCATCCCGGCGCGGTCGATTTCGGCCACGCGGGTCAGCCCGCGGCGCTTGGGGTAGCTGTCGAAGCGCCCTTGCAGGTGGATGCTTTCGGTGGGGCACGAGATGAAGTTGATGCCCGACATCTTCAGCAGGCGGAACAGCTTGGAGCAATAGGCATTGTCGTACGAGCCCATGGCCGTGGTATGGCTCGCCGTGACCCGCGCGCCCATCCCGCGCACCCGCGCCTCTTCGGCCAGCACTTCGAGGAAGCGCGATTGCGGGTCGTCGGTCTCGTCGCAATGCACGTCCACCAGGCAGCCGGTGCGCTCGGCCAGGTCCATGAGGAACTTGATCGACGACACGCCCTGGTCGCGGGTGTTCTCGAAGTGCGGAATGCCGCCGACCACATCGGCGCCCATGGCCACCGCTTCGGTCATCAGTGCCCGGCCATTGGCGTACGACTCGATGCCCTCCTGGGGGAAGGCAACGATCTGCAGGTCGACCAGATGGCGTACTTCCTCGCGCACCTGGACCATGGCCTTGAGCGCGGTGAGCGTGGGGTCGGTGACGTCGACATGGGTGCGCACGTGCTGGATGCCATGGTCCACCAGCATGCCGATGGTCTTCCTGGCGCGGGTCTTGATGTCGTCGTGGGTGGTGATTGCCTTGCGCTCGGCCCAGCGTTCGATGCCTTCGAACAAGGTGCCGCTCATGTTCCACTTCGGCTCACCGGCAGTGAGGGTGGCGTCGAGGTGGATGTGCGGTTCGACGAAGGGCGCCACCACCAGGTTCTGCTGGGCGTCCAGGTCATCCGGGCTGACCGGCGCGGTCAGCTCGGCCTGCGGCGCGATGGCGGCGATGCGCTCGCCGTCCAGCTCGATGCGGAACAGGCCGGTCTTGCCACGCAGGCGGGCGTTGATGATGTTCATGGCGTTACTCCTTACCGTGGTCTTCGTTCATGCGCCATACCAGCATGGCGACAGAAGCGTTCATGCGAAACAGCGGGTCGTCCAGGGACTGCCCGCTCAGTTGTTCGATGCGTTGAATGCGTTGGTTGATGGTGTTGCGGTGCAGGCCCAGGCGCTGGGCTGCCTTGAGCCCGTTGCCGTTTTCCTTGAGCAGGGCGTCGAGAGTGTGCACCAGCACATGCGGCTGCTTGCGCCCGGGGGCGATCAGCGGGCCGAGGGTCTGGGCAACGAAGTCATCGATCAGCGAACGGTCGACGATGCCTTGCAGCAGGCGCAGCACGCCCAGTTCGCTGAAGTCGCAGAAGCCGTTGGCCGGGCGCAGGTGCTGCGCCACGTCCAGGGCCTGGCGCGCCTCGCTGAGCGCCTGCCGGTAGTGGGCACAGTCGGCAGCCAGGCTCGACAGGCCCATGTACAGCGCCAGCTCGCCTACCACCGCGCTTAGCTGCCGGTGCAGCGCGGCCAGGGTCACCGCCAGGTCGACGGCATCCGCCAGCAGCAGCACCTGCAGGTCGCCCGGCAGTTGCGCCAGCACCGCCCCCGGCCGCTCGCGGCACCAGGCTTCGAGCTGGTCTTCCAGGGCCTGGCGGGTGGCCTGCCAGAGGCGCTCACCCTGGGCCAGGCCATGGCGCTCGAACAACTGCTCGACCTGCAACAGGCGCAGCGCCACTACCCGCCGCGGCTCATCCAGTGACAGCTCCAGGTGCGCAGCACGTTGCCGGGCTATGGCCAGGCTCGGGTAGTCGCCGCCCAGCAACTGGCCAAGGATGTCATTGCGCGACCGGCGCACCTGGCTCATCTGCACCAGGGCCGTGCCGATCAGGTGGGTAACGACCACCATCTTCAGGGCATAGGGCTGCTCGATCAACGGCAAGCCCAGTTGCTCGGCACGGGCGATCACTGCGGGCGGGATGGCCTGGATGAAGGTGCCGCCTGTGAGGATCACCATCCCGGCAATCCCCACAGCCTCCCCGTCCTCGACCAGGCTCAGCAGGTTGGCCTCGCCACGCGGGTGGTTGATACCGGTGACGAACACAAGTTCACCCCCCATCACCCACTCGGCGATACCTTCGTTCTCTGCCACATAGGGCCAGCGCACCCGCCGCTGCAGGTGGCGCGCGCCGGCACGCACGGTCATCTCCTGCAGGCCCGGCAGGTGCAGGATCTCGTCCAGCGCCAGGCTCACGGCTCGATGCCCGCCTGGCCCAGCGCCCGGCGCCGGCCACTGAGCTCGAGCATGACGATGTAGCACAGCGCCGAAGCGCCAATGCCCACCAGCGGCGCGACCCAGGGCGAGGCGTAGGCCAGCAGCGCACCCAGCGCATAGGCCCCCAGCCCCATGAGGTTGTAACGCGGCAGCTGCACCGAGGCCAGCGCCGGGTACTTGCCGCGGTGGCGGTACCAGAAGTCGGCCATGATCACCCCACCCACGGGCGGAATGATCGAGCCCAGCAGCACCAGGAACGGGATCAGCATTTCATACATGCCGCCGATCGCCAGCACGATGCCCACCGCTGCCGCCACCAGTGTGGCGGTGCGTCGACGCTCGCTGCGCAGCAGGTGGCAGGCAGCCGCCGAGACGTTGTAGATGGTCGGCCCCTGGATGGTCCAGAGGTTCAGGCAGAGCATTACCACCGCCGCGAACGACAGGCCTTGCAGCATCATCACTTCGACGATGTCGGCCTGCTGGTAGACCATCGCGCACCAGGCCCCGGCCACCACCATCAGGCCGTTGCCAAGCAGGAAGGCAACGATGCTGGCCACCACCGCCACCCGCCCGCTGCGCGACAACCGGGTCCAGTTGGTGGCCTGGGTGGCACCACTGGCGAAGGTGCCGAAGACCATGGTCACCGCTGCCGAGAAGGTCATGGTTTCATGCGGCACCACCGCCGCCAGGCCGGCAAAACCACCGGCATCGGCGGTGGCGATGGTCATCGACACCACCAGCAGCGCGAACATCAGCGGCACCGACACCCGCGACAGCAGGTCCAGGCCCTTGAAGCCGATGATCGCGGTGATGCTGAAGCCCAGGCCGAACAGCACCATCAGCGGCACAGTGAAACCACCCGCCAGGCCCAGCAGCTTGACCAGCACGATCGCCACGGTCGCAGTGCCCCAGGCGTACCAGCCAAGTTCCGCGAACCCCAGCAGGAAGTCGGAAAGCCGGCTACCCGCCTCGCCGAAACAGAAGCGCCCCATCAGCACGGTGTTCAAGCCGCTGCGCGAGGCGATGAAGGCCAGGGCTGCGGCATACAGCGCCAGCAAGGTGTTGCCGACGGCGGCGACCCACAGCATGTCGACGAAGTTGAAAGCCATGCCCAGCTTGCCACCGGCAAACATGGTGCCGGTGAAGAAGGTAAAGCTGAACAGCACCATGGCAATGGGCAGCAGCCCCTTGCGCGAGGATGACGGGGCTTCGCATAGCGGGAATTCGGTAGGTGAACTCATGACACGGTGCTCCGGGTTGTCGTTGCGACAAGGGGAGCAATATGCGGGCCGCTTTTGCCAACCGCGAAAAACGGAAAATTTGCGAGCAGTCGGCACAACCTTCCATGTTCAACCTGCACACTTTTTATGGATCTACAGAATATAACCTGTGCGCTAAGACCTGTTTTGAGGCGCACGCGCACCAAAGCGGAACAGCACTGGGTAGTTTTCACCCAGCCTGCCGTTGGCGGTGCGCGCGCCGGCCGTCATTCGCTGGCGCTGACATCCACTTCCTTCCAGCTGTCATCCGGGTCGAAGCGTTTCATGGCCTTGGCAATCTTGTCGCCCTGCGGCCCCAGGTCCTTTTCGAACACCTGCCCGTCGTGGCTGATCATGAAGGACATCACCCCGGTGTCGTCGTATTTCGCGGGCCAGGCGACCAGGGCGAAGCCGCGGCTCATCTGGTTGCCGATCAGGTAGCTGTAGGCGCCACCCGGTGCCGACGGGCCTTGGCCATCGAGAATGCGGAAGTGGTAGCCGTACCAGGCATCGCCCACCACATCTTTGCCGAACAGCGGCCCCAGCGGGCTGATCTCGCCGCCCGCTTCGTCCGCCCAGAACAGGCCGTCATGCTTGCCGGGCGTGCTGAAGATCTGCTGGGCATATTCCAGCGCGCCGTTGCCATTGCGGTCCTGCGAGGCGTAGTCCATCTGCGCGTCGTGATAGGCGAGCACCGACTGCAAGGCGGCCAGTTCGTTGCGGCCGATGCGCCGGGCGCGGATTTCGGCGCTGCCGGCCTTGAGGTCGAAGCGCCAGCCGTTGCTGGCCTTGGTCAGCGGAATGGGCAAGGTCCAGTGATCGGGGCCCACGGCCAGGATGGCCTTGTTGTCGCCCTGCTGGTCGATCTGATGCTCGGCCTTGTATTGCGCCAGAAAGGTATCGACATCACTGCGTTGCACACCGCCACGTGGTATGTAAGTGCGCCAGTCTTCACCCAGCAGCTGCGTCAGGCGCGCTTCGTCGGCGTGCTCGACGCCCAGCGCCTGGACGAACGATTCGGCTGCCTGCTCCGGGGTCGGGAATGTCTCCTGCGCTGCGGCCAGGTTGGTCCAGGTCAGGCCCAGGCCGATCAGCAACGCAGCAAGGGTTGTCTTGTTGTTCATCGACGGCCACCTCCGCCACCGCGACGCGCCGGCGCACTGGGCCGGGATATCTGATGCCCCGCTGCTCGCGAGGCGTTGGGCCGCTGGGCGAACGACTGGCTGGTACGGCCGCGGTTGGCCTGGGCCAGGGTGCGCGAGGGTGAACGTACCCCGTCGAAGGCATTATTGCGCGCCCTGCCTGCACTGTTGCCCGCGCGGTTCTGCACGGCCTGCCTGGCCTGGCCTTCACCCTGCCGGCGCTGCTCGAGCTGATTGCGCGCCTGCTGGTTGTCACGGGTAGTGCGGGGTTCTGCGCGGCGGTCGGCGGGACGCGCGTTGTTCGCGCCACCTTGCAGGCGGTTGCCCACACCGCCTTCGGCCCGGGCTTCGCGTGCACTGTTGAGGGCTTCGCGGTTACTGGTGGCCGGGCGCTCGATACCTGCACGGTCCATCGAGGCCCTGGCCCGGTCACGGGCCTGGGTGCGCTGGGCATCATCGCCGCGGAACGCGGCGCGCTGGGTGGCCCCGTCGAGCTGGCGGCCGTATTGCTGGCGGCTGCGGTTGTCGCGGTACGGCACGCCATCGCGGTGCATGGCATTGTGCTGCCACGTGTTCTGGTTGTTGGTGATGCGATTGTTGGCATTGATGTTGTTGTAGCGATTGACGTCGATATCGACGTCACCGCGGCCCCAGTTGCAATCGCCCCACAGCGAGTTGACGATTGCCACCCCGGTGCCGAACGCCAGCCCGGCCATCAGCGCGGTGCCCGCGTAGTACATCGGCGACGGTGGGTAATAGACCGGCGGCGAGGCCGGATAGGCCCAGGTGCCGTAGGTGGTGGTCGGGTTGTAGGTGGGTACGTACACAACCTGCGGATCGGCTGGCTGAATGATGATGGTGCTGGTCGACGAGCTGCTGGCAGGCGCGCTCTGCGAACCGCCAGAACTGGCCGGGGCCGGGGCTGGAGCCGCTGCGGGCGCGGCCTGGACGGTGACGTTCTGGTACTGGTTACTCTGCAGGTTGCCGGCTGTTTGAGCTTGATGGCGCAGGCGTTGCACACCGGCCATCACGTCATCCGGTTGCGCCAGGAAGGCATCGCCCAGCCGCTGGACCCAGACCGGGTCCTGGCCGAGCACCACCAGCACCTGCGGGAACGCCACCAGTGCCTGCACGCTCGGGTCCCAGGTCTGCTTGGCCACCTGCTTGACCGCGTCATCGCCCTGGGCCTTGGGGTTGGCCTTGGACCACGCGACCGCCTCGGCCACCTCGCCCGGGTAGGTCGATGCCATCAGCACCTGGGCCAGCAGCGGGTCGGGATACAAGGCAACCGGCGCGAGCATCTGGTCAAGCTGCTCCTGGTTGAACACCGCCTGCTTGACTTCGGCAGGTGCCGGGTCAGGTGCCGGCGGGTCGTCGGCCAACACCAGGCTGGCAACACCATTCAGGCTCAACACCAGCGACAGGACGCATAACAATGGCAGGCGCATCGCAGTTCCCCATCTGGTCATACCGACTGGAATGAACAAGTAGCAAGCCAGGCAGTTACTGGCGTGCGGTAAGGGTAGCAAAGGCGCGGCTTTCGACCACTCGGGCATTGGATTACGCCATGACGGAGTCCTGATTTGGCAGGATTGGCAGTGTGACGCCCAAGCTCCAGTGCGGGGATCGCGAGAGGGCCAGGAGGTGCATCATGGGCGCTGCAAAAATACCGCCAGAAACATAGCCGCCTTCACTCAATAGTCACTATCGACAACACCAATTTCTACCCATCGCCAGCCATCAATAACCTAGCTCCATCGATTCCCACCGCCCGAATCCTGGAGCTTCCGCGATGAACACCACGGCCCGCCTGCTGCTCGCTGCCCTTACCGCCACCGCCATCGCCGTGCTCACCGGATGCGCCAGCCACCCCGAACTGCGCCCCTACACCGCCGAAGAAACCCGCCAGCTGCAACTGGAGGCCATCCAGCGTCAGGGCCTGTCGCTGGACGAATACGAACTGCGCAAGCGCGTCATCGAGCGTTCCGCGAGCCAGCAGGCGGTCACTGATGTCGCCGAAGCTCAGCCTGCAATCAAAGGCTGAGTTGAAAGGCCGGCTCAGCGCACTATCTGGTGCAACCGGCCCGATCCGCTCGGTGTACGTACGGGACCCTGACCTGAACCTGATCGAAATCGCCGAACCACTCGGGGTATGAACTGCCATTGACCAATGGTCGAGTATTGGCCACCGTCGGTAGCCGACTGGCAGCCAACGCAGGTATCCTCAGCCGCTCAAGCGCAAGCCTTCCAGGACGGTGACCATGACCAGGCCCCTGTTGTTGCTGACGGTGGCCCTCCTCTCGAGCCCGGCACTGCACGCACAACAGATCCAGCGCCAACTGGGCGATTTCGACTTCAAGCTCGGCACCACGCCCTCGCGCAGCATGGCCCAGGGGCTGATCTCGCCGAGTGCGGTGGGTGCCTTCCACGGCGGCCTCGACCTCAGCCACCCCAGCGGTTGGTACCTTGGCCAGTACGCGCCGAGCATGGGCGTAACGCCCGACTCCACCCTGCGCCTGGACAGCTACACCGGCTACAAGCACCACTTCGACAGCACCCTGGGTTATGAAGTGGGCCTGATCCACTACAGCCAGCCGAATATCGCCGGCGCCGACAGCTTTGCCCTGTACGGCGGTATCTCGGTCCTGGGCAGCCGTTTCGGCGGCGCCTGGCGCGACAACCCGGACAACCGCACCAGTACGCTGTTCGCCGACTTCGGCCAGTTGCCGTTGCTCGATGCCGACCTGACCGTGAAGCTCGCCCACCACCGCCTGGGCACCCCGTTCACCATCGGCGACGGCAGCCAGGTCAACGGGTTTTCCGACTGGTCGCTGGAACTGTCGCGGCCATGGCTAGGCATCGACCTCAACCTGATCTACAGCAACTCCGACCTCAGCGGCAGCGGCTGCGACGCCTATGCCGGCATCAACAGCTATTGCGAAAGCATGGTTACCCTCAAGGCCCAGCGCAGCTTCTTCTAACGCAACCTGCCCGGCAACAGTGCCAGCGCCACGCCACCGAGCACCACCAGCGAGGCGAGTAGCAGGCGCAGCGACATCGGCTCACCAATCAGCACCACCCCGCCCAGCGCGGCGATGACCGGCACACTGAGCTGCATCGTCGCGGCCTGCTGGGCACTGACCTGCTTCACCACCCTGTACCACACCACATAGCCCTCTGAGAGGGAAATTCTTGTTTGTGGGTGTTTTAAAGACTTTATCGAGCCCCCTCAACACCGCCATCATAGATAGGACCGGTACAGCCAACCATTGATGCCAGGAATACCGCCATGCTCCCGGACCGCCTGAATGCCGACCTGACTCTGCCCGCCATCATGCATGGCGCCGACCTGCCCTGGCTGGCCAGCCCGCTGCCCGGCGTCGAACGCCGCCCGCTGTTTCGCATCGGTGGCGAGAAGGCCCGGGCCACCAGCCTGGTGCGTTATGCCCCCGGCAGTCATTTCAGCGCCCATCAACACCCTGGCGGCGAAGAATTCGTGGTGCTGGAAGGCGTGTTCGAGGACGAGCGCGGCCGTTATCCGGTTGGCAGCTATGTACGCAACCCGCCAGGTAGCGCTCACGCGCCGAAGTCGAGCGAAGGCTGCACGATCTTCGTCCGCCTGCAGCAGTTTCATCCTGACGATGACCAGCAACTGGTCGCGACGCTATCGGCGCAGGGTGATCAACTTCTGTTCTCGAACGCCCACGAACAGGTGAGTCTAAAGCAGCTGCAACCCGGCGCCTCTCTCCATCTGGACAACCCCCGCGGCCTGGAATGCCTGCTTCTAAAGGGCAGCCTGGACTGCGTACAATTTACGCTGCGACCTTTGAGTTGGATTCGCTTACCAGCAGGCACGCCCTTGCACGCATGCGCCGGCCCCCAGGGCGCGTGCCTTTGGATCAAGGATGCCCAGCCTAGGCTGGGACTATGATGAAGTGTCATTCCATGCTCAGTGCCTGGCGGTCGGTGCTGAAGCGGATATGCCACGCCGGGGTCAGATCCCGCCACCCGCCAGCAACTGGCTCATCACCCCGGCCAGGTCCTTGACCATCACATCCGCCGTCGGCTTGTGCACGATGACGATCTCGTAGCTGTCCACCTCCGGTAACCCCTGTGTCTGCCCCAGCACCCGGTGCTCGCCGGTCGCTGCCCGCGGCGGCAACAGGCTGATGCCCATGCCGTCGGCCACCGCCGCCTGGATGCCACTGAGGCTGGAACTGGTGAAGCTGATGCGCCAGCGCCGGCCCATGCCTTCGATGGCACTGATCATGTCTTCGCGGTACAGCCCCCGTGGCGGGAAGGTGACCAGCGGAACCGGATCGAGCTCGAACGCCGGCATGCGCGCACTGTCGATCCACTGCAGGCGCTCGGGCCAGCAGGCCACGCCCTCGCGGCTGTTGCGCCGCTGCTTGAGCAGCACCAGGTCGAGCTCACCGTTGTCGTAGGCCTGGCTGAGGTCACGGCACAGGCCGCTGGTGACTTCCAGCTTGACCTGCGGGTGCAGGCGGCTGAACGCCGACAGCGCATTGGTGGTGCGCCCGCCGACGAAATCCTCGGGCACGCCCAGGCGCACGGTGACCCCGACCATGGCCCCGGCCAGGGCTTCGAGCATCTGGTCGTTCAGCGCCAGCATGTGCCGGGCATAACCGAGCAGGGTCTGCCCGGCGTCGGTCGGCAATACGTCGCGGTTGCCGCGCACCAGCAGGCGGTGGCCGACCATGTCTTCGAGGCGGCGCACTTTCTGGCTGATGGTCGACTGGGTCGAGTGCAACCGTGCGGCCGCCGTGGTGAAGCTGCCGCAATCGGCCACCACGACGATGGCGCGCAACAGGTCGAGGTCGAACAGGGCTCTATTCGATTTAACGCTGATGGACATCTTGGTATTCAACGACTGAATGACAAGACTGACTTCTACCACGCCATTCCAGGCCCGGCAACGCGCTAGTCACCTAGCGCTACACCCTCGCGCCGCGGGTCGGCGCCACCGACCCAACCCTCGGCGCTGCGCTGGATGATCTGCATGCCGCTGGTCATGGTCATTGGCGTGACCTCATGGCCCCACGCAGCCAGCTGGCGGATCAGCGCCGGGCTCACCAGCCCGGCTTCCACTTCGGTCCCGGCATTGCGGCTGCCGAAATTGGGCAGGTTGGCCGCCTGTTGCGGGTCGAGATGCCAGTCCAGCAGGCCGATCAACGCCTTGTTCACGTAGCCGATGATCTGCGAGCCGCCGGGGGAGCCGAGGCTCGCCACCAGCTCGCCGGAGGCACGCGAGAACACCAGGGTGGGCGCCATCGCCGACAACGGCCTCTTGCCGGGCTGCACCCGGTTGGCCACCGGCTTGCCGTTTTCCGACGGCAGGAAGGAAAAGTCTGTCAGGTGATTGTTCAGCAGAAAGCCGCCAACCATCAGGTGCGAACCGAATGCCGATTCCACCGACGTGGTCATGGCCAGGGCCTGGCCGCTGTCGTCGACGGCAGACAGGTGCGAGGTGGATATCCGCAGCGGCGAGCGGTCGGGCGTCAGGGCCAGGTTGGCGCCGTGCGGGGTGCCTGGGCGGGCGTGCTTCATGCTGTAGTCGCCGACCTGCCTGGCGCGCTCAGCGAGGTAGGCCGGGGCGAGCAACGACTTGACCGGTACCGGCACGTAATCGCTGTCGGCCAGGTACTGGGCGCGGTCGGCGTAGGCCAGGCGCTCGGCTTCGGCCATCAGGTGCACGGCTTGTGGCGCGGGTTCGAGCCCCGCCACGGTGGTTACCTGCCGTGGCGGCAGGTCAGCCAGGTCACGCTGCGCCGAGCGGCGCTGCAAAGCGTCGAGAATGCCCAGGGTCTGCAACACGGTCACCCCGCCAGACGACGGCGGCGGCATGCCACAGATGGTCCAGGCCTTGTATGGGCCACAAACCGGTTCGCGCTCCTTGGCCTGGTAACGCTGCAAATCTTCGAGCGACAACTGCCCGGCGTTGGCGTGGTGACGCACTTCAGCCACCATGGCTTGGGCAATCTCACCGCCATAGAAGGCATCGACGCCCTGCTCTGCAATGCGCTCGAAGGTTTGCGCGAGCGCCGGGTTGCGCAGGATCGTGCCAACGGTCAGCGGCTTGCCCTGGTCATCCAGAAAGTACTTCGCCATGGCTGGCGAGCGGGCAATGAAGGGGTCACCCGCGACCAGCGTGTGCAGCCGTTCAGACACGGCGAAACCGTTGCGCGCCAGGGCGATGGCCGGTGCGAACAGATCCTTCCACGGCAGCTTGCCGTGCTGATCATGGGCCAGTTTCAACGCCCTCAACACGCCCGGTACGCCTACCGAGCGTCCACCAATCTGCGCTGCGCGAAACGGCATGGGCGACCCATCCGCTTGCAGGAACAACGTTTCCGTCACCCTTGCCGGTGCGGCCTCGCGGCCGTCGAAGGCCTGCACGCGGTGGCCGTCCCAGTACAGGATGAATGCGCCGCCACCAATGCCGCTGGATTGCGGCTCGACCAAGGTCAGCACCATCTGCATGGCGATCGCCGCATCGATGGCGCTGCCACCGGCACGCAGCATCGCCCGCCCGGCCTCGCTGGCCAGCGGGTTGGCGGCCGCCACCATGTGCCGGCTGGCGTGGACTGGCTGCAGGTTGCTGCGGTAGCCCGACTCCAGCTCTGGAGGGGTGGGTAGCGGCTGGTCGGCCCAGGCAACGGTGCTGGTGGTGGTCAGGCATAGAGCTGTGAGCAGCGATTTCAGGAATGAGGGGTGGCGGGGCATTGGGGTGGCGTCCTTTCGGGTGTTCGCCGAAAGGTATTCGGCGCCTGTGAGATCGAGCGCCGCCCGCGCGGCGCATCGCGGATAAATCCGCTCCATTTGTTGCAACGTGGCCATGCCTGAAATAGAGGCGTCGCCAGCCTTGGTGCATGCCTGAAGAAAGGTGAGCCGGCGGCAATGCCAGCCTGAAAATTTTGTCATCCTAACAAGGCGCGCAACCATGCCCCAACAGGTTTGGCACGTTGCAACAAATGAGCGGATTTATCCGCGATGCGCCGCGCGGGCGACGCTCGATCTCACGGGCGCCAAATCCCTCTCGCCGGGCGCCTCAAGCCACCTCTTCGTACGGCAACCCCACATAGTTCTCGGCAATGTTCACCAGCCCCGCCTCAGAGGTCAGGAAATACTCGCGGTCGGCCTCCTGCATCTTCTGGTCCCAGGCATCCTTGTGCTCGCCGAAGTCATGCAGCAGCTGGGTCATGAACCAGCTGAAGCGCTCACCCTTCCAGACCCGGCGCAGGGCCAGCGGCGAATATTGCTCAAGCAAGTCGGTACGCCCTTCGCGGTACACCTTGACCAGGATCCGGTACAAGTAATTGACGTCGGAAGCGGCCAGGTTCAGGCCCTTGGCGCCGGTGGGCGGAACGATGTGGGCGGCGTCACCGACCAGGAACAGGTGGCCGTACTGCATCGGCTCGACCACCAGGCTGCGCAGTGGCGCGATGCTCTTTTCCAGCGCAGGCCCGGTGACCAGCTGCTGCGCCACGTCTGCGGGCAGGCGTGCCTTCAGCTCGTTCCAGAAGCGCTCGTCGGACCAGTCTTCCACCCGTTCTTCAAGCGGCACCTGCAGGTAGTAGCGGCTGCGCGTCTGCGAGCGCTGGCTGCACAGCGAGAAACCCCGTTCGTGGTGGGCGTAGATCAGTTCGTGGTTCACCGGCGGGGTATCGGACAGCATGCCCAGCCAGCCGAACGGGTAGACCCGCTCGTACTCCTTGAGCACGCCTTCGGGGATGCTCTTGCGTGATACGCCGTGGAAGCCATCGCAGCCGGCGATGTAGTCGCAGTCCAGGCGGTGCGTCTGGCCGTCCTTTTCAAAGGTCACGTAGGGCCGTTCGCCCTTGAGTTCGTGCGGCTGCACGTTGCTGGCGCAGTAGATGATCGGCGCGCCGCTGGCTTCGCGGGCCAGCATCAGGTCGCGGGTGACTTCGGTCTGGCCGTAGACCATCACCGTCTTGCCGCCAGTCAGGCCCTTCAAGTCCAGGCGCTGGCGACGGCCTGCAACCAGCAGCTCGACGCCCTCATGGACCAGCCCTTCGCGGTCCATGCGCTCGGCGACGCCGGCTTCGCGCAGCAAGTCGACGGTGCCCTGTTCAAGCACCCCGGCGCGGATGCGGCCGAGTACATATTCGGGGGTCTGCCGTTCGAGGATGACGGTATCGATGCCGGCCTTGTGCAGCAACTGGCCGAGCAGCAGGCCGGACGGACCGGCACCGATGATTGCAACCTGAGTGTTCATTGTTTTTATCTCATCGAGAGGGTGTACCCTTGCATTTTTACTGGCTGCAACCGGCAAATAAGTGTGTTATCCGATGCAAAAAATGCACTTTTACAAAAAACGTTCGATTAACGGACAGGCGATCACGACATGAGATCCACCCTCCCCGGCGTTCCGCTGTTCCAGTTGTATGGCGAAAACCAGCACTGGCCCGGCACCGACTTGCTGCACTGCGAGTCGATCCCGGCACGCAGCCGCCTGCACCACTGGGAGATCAAGCCGCACCAGCATGCCGAGCTGTTCCAGTTGCTGTACGTGCAGCGCGGCGAAGCCCAGGTGGAAATCGAAGGCGTGCGCAGCACCATTCACGAGGCCGCGATACAAGTGGTGCCGCCCCTGACCGTGCACGGTTTTCGTTTCAGCGCCGATATCCAGGGCCATGTGCTGACCTTCGGCACTGCGCTGGTGGCCGACCTCGAACAGCGCCTGGCCGCGCCACTGGGGGTGCTGGCGAAACCGGCGTGTTACCCGCTGGGCAAAGACCGCATCCAGCTGCGCGGCCTGATCGAAACATTGCAACGGGAGTACCAGGGCAACGCCCCCGCGCGGGCGACCATGCTCGAAGCGCTGGTGACCGCGCTGATGGTGTGGATCAGCCGCCGTCAGCAACTGGGGCAGGCCCCACGCAACCGCGACGAACGTGACCGGCAGTTGCTCGGGCAGTACCTGCGGCTGGTCGAGGCGCATTACCGCGAACACCTGTCGGTGGAGGACTTCGCTGCACGCCTGAACATCCCCAGCCTGCAGCTCAACCAGCTGTGCCGGGCGCTGAGCGGGCAGACTGCGTTGCAGGTGATCCACCAGCGCCTGCTGCTGGAGGCACGGCGCAACCTCATCTATACGCGCATGAGCATTGGCCAGCTGTCGGACAGCCTGGGTTTCAGCGACCCGACCTACTTCGCCCGCTTCTTCAAGCGCCTGAGCGGGCAGACCCCCAATGGCTACCGGCGTGCGGTGCAGCCAGACTGATCTGCTTGACGTATACGTCAACCTGCCCTCAGGATACTGCCATACCCCACGCCGAGCCCGAGCATGAGCAGCCAGACCTACAGCATCTCCGACCTCTCCCGCGAACTGGACATCACCACCCGCGCCATCCGCTTCTATGAGGAACAGGGCCTGCTGAGCCCCGAGCGGCGTGGCCTGGAGCGCATCTATTCGGCCCGTGACAAAGTCAGCCTGAAGCTCATCCTGCGTGGCAAGCGCATCGGCTTCTCGCTGGCAGAATGCCGTGAACTGATCGAGCTGTACGACCCCAGCAGCGGCAACCTCAAGCAGCTGCACAGCATGCTGGCGAAGATCGCCGAGCGCCGCGCCCAGCTTGAACAGCAGATGCTCGACATTCACCAGATGCAGCTGGAACTGGACACCGCCCAGGAGCGCTGCGAACAGGCCCTGGCTGCCACCCTGAACAACAACGACAAACGCTGACAGGAACCCCACCATGCCCATGCCCGCAACAGTCCGCCTGGTCGAAGTCGGCCCCCGCGACGGCCTGCAGAACGAAGCCCAGCCCATCAGCGTCGCCGACAAGGTGCGCCTGGTCGACGACCTGACCGACGCCGGGCTGAGCTATATCGAGGTCGGCAGCTTCGTTTCGCCCAAATGGGTGCCGCAGATGGCAGGCTCCGCCGACGTGTTCGCCGGTATCCACCAGCGTGCCGGTGTTACCTATGCCGCACTGGCCCCCAACCTGCGCGGTTTCGAGGACGCACTGGCAGCCGGGGTAAAGGAAGTGGCAGTGTTCGCCGCCGCGTCCGAGGCCTTCTCCCAGCGCAACATCAACTGCTCGATCAGCGAAAGCCTGCAGCGCTTCGAACCGATCATGGAGGCCGCGCGCAGTCATGGCGTGCGGGTGCGCGGTTACGTGTCCTGTGTGCTGGGTTGCCCTTATGAAGGCAAGGTCAGCGCCGAGCAGGTCGCACCGGTGGCCAGGGCCCTGCACGACATGGGCTGCTACGAGGTATCACTGGGGGACACCATCGGCACCGGCACGGCCGGTGACACCCGCCGGCTGTTCGAGGTGGTGTCGGCCGTGGTGCCCCGCGCGCAACTGGCCGGCCACTTCCACGACACCTATGGCCAAGCCCTGGCCAACGTGTATGCCAGCCTGCTCGAAGGCATCAGCGTGTTCGACAGCTCGGTGGCCGGCCTGGGCGGCTGCCCTTATGCCAAGGGCGCTACCGGCAACATCGCCAGCGAAGATGTGCTGTACCTGCTGCAGGGGCTGGGTATCGAGACCGGCATCGACCTCGACCGGCTGATCGCCGCCGGGCAGCGCATCAGCGCGGTGCTGGGCCGGGCCAACGGTTCGCGGGTGGCGCGAGCGCGCAGTGCACAATGAGTTTCATACAGGTGTCACATGAGTGTGGGTGAGTGTTACCTCCCCCACAGTTTTCAGCAAAAAATCGGGTAACAGGGAAACAAATCGACAGAATTTCAGGTCACCCGATTTCGCCAGATCCAGCCAAAGCGTTGATTTAAAAGGATTTTCAAAAGTTGGCACGGCGCCTGCTATATGTTTGGTACAACAACAAGAAAAACGCGATAACCAATAAAAACAACATGTAACGGCTCTGACATAACAAGAACAACACGGCAGAGGCGCAGCAAGCAGATTTTTTTGGAGTCGACAGGCTTTTCAGGGGCTCGCCCCGCGGACTGACACAGAACAATAAAACTACCTGAAGGTAGCGGCAGTCAGGCTCGGATCCACAGGATGAAAGCAGGTCAGCGCTCAAAAAAATACGTTTGCTCTTGACCCCGGATGGGGGTTGCACGCGACACCAAGGTAGCCTACAAAAACAATAAAAGGCGGCCTCAATAATAAAAAAAGAGCAGGCAACAACGCTTTGAGGGGAGCTTCGGCTCCCCTCAGTGCTTCCTGCCCTCCTCCTCTTTCTGCTTCTCCTCGCTCTGCCCCTCGACCTTCTCCACCACCAGCGGCATCGTGCCCGATACCAACAACACCAGCACCGTGCTGATCAGCGCCGTGGCTTCTCGCCCCAGTCCAGCAGCAGTAACGAAGGCAGCCGTCATCCAAGCCCCGCAGCGGTGGTCAGGCCTTTGACGTGGCTGTAGCCTGTGCCCACCCGGCACCCCGATGCAGCAACCGTCCAGCGCCTGCGGTCACAACCTGTAACCGCCCCCGGAGGACCCGACCATGCCCATCGAAATTGAAGAAAGCACCCAACGCTGCACCCTGATCGGCGAAAAACTGCGCATCGAAGGCAAAGGCCCGGAAGTCGAGATCATCACCGACGAGCAGCTGCACATGTCGGTGGCCATCCTTGCCGGCGAGCGCTTCCCGATCACCGAAGCCGAAGCCGACGCGCTGACCGTGATCGGTGCGGTAGATAGTCGCAGGCATCTGAAGGCCAGCGCGCCAGGCTCCGTCATCTAAGCCATCGGCAACATTTGGCGGCAATCTGATACGGTTTTTATCGGCTAACCTGAGCCTGTGCTGAAAACAGTTCGGGGGCCATAGTGCTCGTGCCTGATCGAGGCCGTAAGAGCACCGACGCCATGACCGAACGAATCCATGCCCTCCAGATTGCCACCCCTGGCATCCACACCCGCAGCTTCACCGGCCTGTACCGCACGCTGCGTATCGCCTTCGCCGGCGCGCTGTTCGTGCTGTTCTTCGGCACCGCCTGGCTCGAATGGAACGGTCGCCAGGCCGTGCTGTGGGACCTGGCCGACAGCAAGTTCCACATCTTCGGCGCCACCTTCTGGCCCCAGGACTTCATCCTGCTCTCGGCCTTGCTGATCATCTGCGCCTTCGGCCTGTTCGCCATCACCGTCTATGCCGGCCGGGTGTGGTGCGGCTACAGCTGCCCGCAAAGCACCTGGACCTGGCTGTTCATGTGGTGCGAGAAGGTCACCGAAGGCGACCGCAACCAGCGCATCAAGCTTGCCGCCGCACCGTGGAGCCTGAACAAGCTGGCCCGGCGCACGCTCAAGCACAGCCTGTGGCTGGCCATCGGCGTGCTCACCGGGCTGACCTTCGTCGGCTACTTCACGCCGATCCGCCCGCTGGCCCATGAGCTGTTCACCCTGCAGCTGGGCGGCGTGGCACTGTTCTGGGTGCTGTTCTTCACCGCGGCCACCTATATCAATGCCGGCTTGCTGCGCGAGGCGGTGTGCCTGCACATGTGCCCTTATGCGCGCTTCCAGAGCGTGATGTTCGACAAGGACACCCTGGCCGTGGCCTACGACCCGCGCCGCGGCGAATCCCGCGGCCCGCGCAAGAAAGGCAGTGACGCCCACGCCCAGGGCCTGGGTGACTGCATCGACTGCACCTTGTGCGTGCAGGTCTGCCCCACCGGCATCGATATCCGCAACGGCCTGCAGATGGCCTGCATCGGCTGCGCCGCCTGTATCGATGCCTGCGACAACGTCATGGACAAGATGGGCTACCCCCGCGGCCTGATCGGCTACAAGTCCGAACACAGCCTGCAAGGCGGCACCACCCATTGGCTGCGCCCGCGCCTGCTCGGTTACGCCGCCGCCCTGGTGCTGATGATCGGCGCTCTGGTGGTGGCCCTGCAGCTGCGCCCGATGGTGTCGGTGGACGTGATCAAGGACCGTGGCCTGTTCCGCGAGAACGCCCAGGGCCAGATCGAGAACATCTACCTGCTCAAGGTCATCAACAAGACCGCGCAGCCTCAGCGTTACCACCTGCGCCTGCTCGATGCCGACGGCTTCGAACTGCACGGCAACACCGAACTCAGCATCCCGGCCGGCGAAATGAGCGAGCTGCCGGTGTCGGTGGCGCTGCTGGCCGCGCGCCCGGCCAGCAGTTCACAGGAACTGGCCTTCGAAATCCGCGACAGCGACCAGCCCGACGTGCGCAGCGTGGCCCGCAGCCGCTTCGTGGCGCCACTGAACCGCTGATCCCTTACACTGCTTGTTCACCTTGCCTGCCGAGCCCCCATGAAACGCTATGAACGCTTCGCCGACGACATTGCCGAACTGATCCGCTCCGGGGTGCTCGGCCCAGGCCAGCGCGTGCCTTCGGTGCGCTATGCCAGCCAGACCCACGGCGTCAGCCCCTCCACGGTGTTCCAGGCCTATTACCTGCTCGAACGCCGCGGGCTGATCCGCGCACGGCCGCGCTCGGGCTACTTCGTCAACGCCCACGCCCCCCGCCAGTTCAGCGAACCCCAGGCGCTGGAGCCACAGAGCGAATCGACCGAGGTGGACGTCAGCGGCCTGGTGTTCTCCATCCTCGACTCGATCAAGGACCCGAGCACGGTGCCGTTCGGTTCGGCCTTCCCCAGCCCGGAACTGTTCCCGCTGCAGCGCCTGTCGCGCTCGCTGGCCAGTGCCAGCCGGGCCATGGACCCGCGCATGGTGGTCACCGACCTGTCGCCGGGCAACCCGCAACTGCGCCGGCAGATTGCCCTGCGCTACATGGTCGGTGGGTTGATGCTGCCGATGGAAGAGCTGCTGATCACCAATGGCGCGCTGGAAGCCCTGAACCTGTGCCTGCAGGCGGTCACCGAGCCCGGCGACCTGGTGGCCATCGAGGCGCCGGCCTTCTATGCCTGCCTGCAGGTGCTGGAGCGGCTCAAGCTCAAGGCCGTGGAGATCCCGGTGCACCCGCGCGAAGGCATGGACCTGGCGGTGCTGGCCCAGACCCTGGACAAGCACCCGGTCAAGGCTGTGTGGTGCATGACCAACTTCCAGAACCCGGTAGGCGCGAGCATGCCCGAGGCGAAGAAACAGGCCCTGGTCGAGCTGCTGCGCCGCCACCAGGTGCCGTTGATCGAGGACGATGTCTACGCCGAGCTGTACTACTCGCAACAGGCGCCGAAACCGGCCAAGGCCTTCGACACCCAAGGCCTGGTGATGCACTGCGGCTCGTTCGCCAAGAGCCTGGCACCGGGTTATCGCATCGGCTGGGTGGCCGCCGGGCGCTTCGCGCAGAAGATCGAGCGGCTGAAACTGATGACTTCGCTGTGCGCCTCGATGCCGGCCCAGGCGGCCATCGCCGACTACCTGCAGCACGGCGGCTACGACCGTCACCTGCGCAAGCTGCGCTACGCCCTGGAGGGGCAGCAGGCCAACATGCTGGCAGCCATCGCCCGCCATTTCCCGGCGCAGACCCGCGTCAGCCAGCCCTCCGGCGGCTACTTCCTGTGGCTGGAACTGCCCGAACAGATGGACGCCCTGAAGCTGTTCCACATGGCCCTGGCCCAAGGCATCAGCATCGCACCGGGGCCGATCTTTTCGCCGACCCGGCGCTTCGGCAACTGCATTCGCCTGAACTACGGCACACCGTGGAACGAGGCTGCCGAGCGAGCCATGGAAACCCTGGGGCGCATCATTCGCTCCTTCTGAAGGAAGGCCATAACAAGTGGAGCTATAGTTGGGCGACCCACACGCTGGATCGCCGCAATGCTGCCTGATGACTCGACGCCGTCCACACAACTCCTGCAGCAGCGCATCGACCTGGCCCAGGCCAACAGCAAGCTGCTGGGTGAGCTGGTCGACCACAGCCAGGCCAACGTCTTCGCGGCCGATCGCAACTTCCGCCTGCTGGCGATCAACCGCACCGCGCAGGAAACCTTCAAGCGCCTGCGTGGCTTCGTGCCGCAGGTGGGTGACTACATTCCGCAGTTCATTGCCAATCAGCCCGACATCGTGAAATGGCTGGAGCCGGTATGGCCGCGCGTCCTGGCTGGTGAGGCGTTCACCGACACCATCGCCCTCGGCCCGCCCGACGCCCTGCGTCACTACGAAATCAGCTACAACACATTGCGCGACGCTCAGCAGCGAATCCAGGGCGGCTACCTGTTCGCCTACGACATCAGCGAACGCATCGCCGAACAGGAGCGCGTGCGCAAGATCGAAGAAGCCCTGCGCCAATCGCAGAAGATGGAAGCGGTCGGCCAGTTGACCGGCGGTATCGCCCACGACTTCAACAACCTGCTCGGCGGCATTATTGGTGCCCTCGAAATGGCCGAACAGCGCCAGGCCGAACAGCGCTACCACGACACCACCCGGTTGCTTGGGGTCGCCCGGCACAACGTTCAACGGGCCGCTGCGCTGGTACAGCGACTGCTGGCCTTCTCGCGTCAACAGACACTGGTGCCCCAGGCCGTGGACGTGCAGCAACTGGTGGCCGGCATGCACGAGCTGATTGCCAGTTCGCTCGATGCGCGCATCACCTTCATTGACCAGACCCAGAGCGGCCAGTGGCTGGTGCAGATCGACCCGCACCAACTGGAAAACGCACTGCTCAACCTGTGCATCAATGCCCGCGACGCCATGCCGCTGGGGGGGACATTGCGTATCGCCAGCGAGAACACCCAGCTCGATGAGCTGCAGGCACGCGCGCTGGACCTGAGCGGCGGCGCCTACCTGCATCTCAGTGTCTGCGACAACGGCATCGGCATGCCTGCCGATGTGCTGCAAAAGGCCTGCGAACCTTTCTTTACCACCAAGCCACTGGGCCAGGGCTCAGGCCTTGGCCTGTCGATCGTCTATGGTTTCGTGCGCCAGTCCGGTGGGCAGTTGCGCATCGCCAGCGAACCGGGCCAAGGAGCCTGCATCCACCTCTACCTGCCACGGGCCGCCTGCGACGCTGCCGGGCACGCACGCACGCAACCACAGGCGCCAGGCCAACAGTCCCGCGCAGCGCCACAGGTGGTGATGCTGGTGGAAGACCAGGACATCCTGCGGCTGCTGATCTGCGAGTTACTCGAGGATCAAGGGCACCTTGTGCATGCCTTCAGCGATGGCCGCAGCGCACTGGAAGCGCTGCAAGCGGGCTTGTGCCCGGACCTGCTGATCACCGATATCGGCCTGCCGGGCGGCATCGATGGCTACCAGGTAGCAGCAGCCTGCCAGAAGCGCCCCGGCAGCGTCGCGGTGCTGTACATCACCGGCTATGCCAGCAACCGGGTCAACGTCAGCCCAGGCAGGCACTGCGCCGTGCTGTACAAACCGTTCGAACTGGCGGCCCTCAACCAGCACGTTGCCCAGTTGCTGGAAAATCGGCGCTTGCCGCTATAGCCCGCTATGCGCTGGCAGTGCGGACAGGTAAAGTCTGATCCTTCTTTTCTGTCGGACGTCGCCATGCCCCACCGCGACCTGCTTGCCCTGCGTCAGGAAATCGAAACCCTGCGCCAGCGTAACGCGCATTTGGAAACCCAGCTGCTGCAACACGCAGATCAGGACCAGAACATCTATCGATTTCTGTTCGATACCATGGATGAAGGGTTCTGCATCATCGAGTTCTTCGATGGCCCCCATGGCCCGCTCAGCGATTACGTGCATGTCCTGGCCAACGCCGCCTACGCCAAGCATGCCGGCATCCCCAACGTGGTCGGGCAGAAGCTGCGCGAGATGGTGCCCGACGAGGCGGACGACTGGGTCGCCCGCTACGGCGCGGTATTGCGCACTGGCGAGCCGCTGCAGTTCGAGCAGGAGCTGGTCGCCACGGGCCATGTACTGTCGGTGACCACCTTCCGCGTGGAGCCGGCGGAGCGCCGCCAGGTCGCGGTGCTGTTCAAGGATGTCACCGAGCGGCGCAAGGCCGAGCTGGCCCTGCAGCAGCTCAACGAAGAGCTTGAGCAGCGGGTCAGCGCAGCCCTGGCCGAGCGCCGCCTGTTTGCCGAGCTGGTCGACCACAGCGTGGTCAACGTGCATGTGGTCGATACCAACCTGCGCTGGCTGGCAGTCAACCGCCAGGCCAAGCATGACTTCCATGCCTTGTATGGCCGCACGCCCGAAGTCGGTGAGTACCTGCCGGCATTCATAGACCACCACCTTGCGGACCGTGAGCTGATAATGCCGATGTGGCAACGGGCGCTGGCGGGCGAACAGTTCACCGAGATCGGTGCTTTCGGGCCTCGCCACTACGAGCTGCGCTTCAACGCCTTGCGCGACCAGGACGGCAGCGTACAGGGCGCCTACCTGTTCGCCTACGACATCAGCGAGCGGGTGCAGGAGCAGCAACGCCTGGCCAAGGCCGAGCAGGCGCTGCGCCAGGCGCAGAAGATGGAGGCCGTGGGCCAGCTCAGCGGCGGCATCGCCCACGACTTCAACAACCTGCTGGGCGGCATCATCAACGCCCAGGAGCTGATGCAGCAGCGCCTGGGCCAGCAGCGCTACGCAGAGCTGGAGCCTTTGCTGGAACTGTCCAGCGGCTCGGCACAACGGGCCTCGTCGCTGGTACACCGGCTGCTGGCCTTCTCGCGCCAGCAAACCCTGCAACCGTGCTCGACCGAGGTCTCGGCCCTGGTCAACGGCATGGAAGAGCTGATACGCCGCAGCATCGGCCCGTCGATTACCTTGCGCAGCCGCTTCCTCTCCCGGCTGTGGCCAACCTTCATCGACCCGCCGCAACTGGAAAGCGCCTTGCTCAACCTGTGCATCAACGCGCGTGACGCCATGCCGGGCGGCGGCACCATCGATATCCACGGCGACAACCTCACGCTCGACAGCGAGCAGGCGCGCCCGCTCGAGCTGGCTGCCGGGGACTATGTGCGGCTGAGCGTGGCCGACACCGGTTGTGGCATGAGCGCCGCAGTGGCGGCCCGGGCAATCGACCCGTTCTTTTCCACCAAGCCCATGGGCCAGGGCACCGGCCTGGGGTTATCGATGACCTACGGTTTCGTGCGCCAGTCAGGTGGCCAGCTGCGCTTGCTCTCCACCCCCGGCGAGGGCACGCGGGTCGAGCTGTACCTGCCGCGCCACCACCAACAGCCTGTCGTGGCCCCCCGGCCATCTGCGCGCAAGGCGCTGGCAAGCAGCTCGGGCGGGCAACGCATCGTGCTGGTGGAGGACCAGGCAGCGCTGCGCCTGGTGGTTGGCGAGGTGTTGGAAGAACTGGGCTACCAGGTCGAGGCCTTCGAAAATGGCCCTGCCGCGCTGGCGCACATGGAGCAGTGCGAGCAACCGGACCTGCTGCTGAGCGATATCGGCCTGCCCGACGGCCCCAATGGCCGCCAGGTGGCTGAGCGTTGCCGGCAACTGTACCCGGACCTGAAAGTGCTCTTCATTACCGGCTACGACGAGAGCGCGGCGCTCAGCGACGGCCAGTTGCTGCAGGGTACCAGCGTGCTGACCAAGCCTTTCGAGCTTGAGGCACTGGCCGAACGGGTGCGTCAGCTGCTGGCGGATGAGCTGCCCTGACGGGCAGCCTTCAGCGCCCGCCGCCCAGGTCGATGAAGCTACCGGTGGAGTACGAGGCCTTGTCCGACAGCAGCCAGAGGATCGCCTCGGCCACTTCCTCGGGGCGGCCGCCACGGCCCATGGGCAGGCCGGGTTCGAGCTTGGTCACGCGGTCCGGGTCACCGGACAGGGCGTGAAAACCGGTATGGATGTAACCCGGCCGCACCCCGTTGACCCGCACGCCCTCGCCCGCCACTTCCTTGGCCAGGCCAATGGTGAACGTATCCAGCGCGCCTTTGGAGGCGGCGTAGTCGACGTACTCGTTGGGTGACCCCAGGCGCGCCGCGACCGAGGACACGTTGACGATGGCCCCGCCCTGCCCGCCATGGCGGCGGGCCATGCGCAGCAATGCATGTTTGGCGCAGAGCATGGGGCCGACGACGTTGGTCTTCATCACCTTGAGCAGGCGGAACTCGGACATGTCTTCGACGCGGCTTTGCTGGCCGATGGTGCCGGCGTTGTTGACCAGCGCGGTCACCGGGCCGAGTTCCTGGTCGACGCGGTGGAACAGCTGGATCACCTCGTCTTCGACGCTGGCGTCGGCGCGCACGGTGATGGCCTCGGCGCCCAGTGCGCGGACCTGGGCGAGGATGCGCTCGGCGGCCTGGTCGTCGGCGTGGTAGTTGATGCAGATGCGGTAACCCTCACGGGCGGCCTGCAGGGCGGTGGCGGCACCGATGCCACGGCTGGCGCCGGTGATGACGATGACTTTGTGCATGGCAGCTAACGGATCGATCAGGGACGGATGCCCGACAATAGGTGAAAAAACCTGTTAATGGAATGACCGTCACGTCTTGACAAACTTTGACCCGCCCCTGATGCGTCAGGTTCTGTCGCAACCTGTGCTACGTTGCGCAGCTTGTTTTGCCAAGGAATCTGACGTCGATGGAATTGACGAACATTTTTACACCCCAGAACCGCCGTTTGATCAAGCTCACCACCCCCGTCCAGGGCGACCAGGCGTTGTTGCTGGAGCACTTCACCGGCAATGAGGGGTTGTCCACGCTGTTCAGTTTCGAGCTGGATCGATCACAGCAAGGACGGGCACAGCCTGATCATCACCGATCGATCCCAGGGCCTGGAAGCGCTGCCCGAACAACCGCGAATCCGCTACCACAGCGCCTTTGTCACCGAGACCAGTGATTCGATCACCCAGTGGCGCAGCCACCGGGCCTTGCAACCGGGCAAGATGGCCATCCAGACGTTCGACTACAAGCAGCCAAGAAATCCGTTGTCCATCGACATGGTCAGCCTCAATGAGCAAGGCGACGCTCCGCCCTACGAGGTCTACGATTTTTTCGGTGCCTACAGCCATGGCCTGCGCGACGAGGGCGAGGCGCTGGTGCGTCGCCACCTGGAGATCATCGAGGCCCAGGCCAAGACCTTCACCGGCAGCAGCAACTGCCGAGCCATGCGGCCGGGCTACAGCTTTGAACTGACCCAGCACTTCGACCATGAACACGGCCCGGCGGAGGCTCGCCAGTTCCTGCTGGTGTCGGTCGCGCACACGGGGCGCAACAACTATTTTTCCGATGAGCCCGCAGGTTACGACAACCAGTTCGTCTGCATTCGCCAGAGCATCCCTTACCGCCACCCGATCACCGTGCCGCGCCCAACCATCAACGGGCCGCTCAGTGCGATCGTGGTCGGGCCGGAGGGCGAAGAAGTCTTCACCGATGAGCTGGCGCGGATCCAGGTCAGGTTCCACTGGCAGCGCGGCGACAGCCTGCCGCAGGGCACCACCTGGGTGCGGGTAGCGATGCCCAGCGCGGGCAGTGGCTTCGGCCATCAGTTCTTGCCACGTATCGGCCAGGAAGTGCTGGTCACCTTCCTGGCCGGCGATATCGACCGCCCCGTGGTCACCTCGGTGATGTACAACGCCGACCACACACCGCCGCGGTTCAGCAAAGCCTCAGGCCTGCCAGGCAACCGCGTGCTCTCCGGCATCCAGACCCAGGAGCACAAGGGCCGAGGTTTCAACGAGCTGTTGTTCGATGACACACCCGGCGCCCTGCGTGCTCGCGTCGGTACCACGCACCATGCCACGGCTCTCAACCTGGGCAAGCTCACCGAGCCACGCACTGACGGCCAGGCCAAGGCCCGTGGCAACGGTGCCGAGTTGCGCACCGACGCCGCGATGGCCCTGCGCGCCGCCCAAGGCCTGTTGCTGACCACCTATGCGCGCCAGGACGCCACGGGGGCGCAACTGGACCGCGAAGAACTGCTCAAGCTGCTGGCCGAGTGCGGGGATCTGTTCAAAAGCCTCGGGCAAACGGCCGCTGCACGAGGTGGTGCATCGGTAGACAGCGAGGGCATCGACGCCCTGAGCCAGGCCCTTAAACAGTGGCCAGCACCCGACAGCGATAGCCCCGGCGAACCCGTCATGGCCGTTGCGGCTGCGGCAGGTATTGCCAGTGCTACACCACGCTCGCAACTCCACTATGCCGGCGCCAACCACGACACCACCGCCCAGGACCACCTGCAGTTGACCAGCGGCGCCGCCATGCGCCTGCAGGCCGGCAAGGGGATCAGTGCCTTCGCCCAGGATGAAGGCATCAGCGCCATCGCCAACCGCGGCAAGGTGCTGGTGCAGGCCCAGGAAGACGACATCACCGTCAATGCACAGAAGAACCTGCACCTGTCGGCCGCCGAATGCGAGGTGGTCGTCACCGCCCCCACCATTCGCCTGGTGGCCGATGACGGCAGCTACATCAAGATCGGTGGCGGTGTCGAAATCGGCAGCCAGGGTAAGGTGATCGTTCATGCCAGCGAGCATGACTGGGTCGGCCCTAAAACCGACAGCGCCCAGGTCCCGGCATTCACCCGCGACCCGGCGGCGCAACGCCTGGCCTTCCACTACCCGGGGCACGCTGAAGACAGCGTGCGGATGGCCGTTGATCACGCCTACCAGATCACACTTGAGGACGGCAGCACCGTGCAAGGCCTGACCGACGCCAGCGGGCTTACCGAACGCGTCGAACGCGAAGCGATGCACCAGGCGCAAGTGGCTGCCTTGCGCAGCACCAGCAGCAAAGGAGGCAGCCAATGAGTGGCGATCAAATTACCGTGGCTGAAAGCATCACACGGCTGGTACCCAACTTCAGTACCGAACGCAAAATGGAGGTGCCCGCCGACCTGCCAGGAGTGGTGATCTTCTTGCACGGCGTGAATGATCCGGGGGCTTCATACGAGTCGGTAGAGACGGGGTTGTGCCAAGGGGTAAATGAGCGTTTGGATCGGCCTGATCTGAAGGCGGGGCGGTATGGGACTGACTACAGTGCTGCAAAAAAAATCCCGATTGAGGAACTCGGTGAGGATCACAAAGCCACACTCGACGATCCAGACACATTCCTTTATCAGCGAGACGCTGACGACCCCAAAACCCGCAGCCTGATGATCCCGTTTTACTGGGGCTATCGGGCTGAGCCTGGCGAGATCAAGCGCGATAAAAACGACGACCCGACCAAACTGCGCGGCCAATACCAGGACGTGTTCGAAAACCGCCTGGACCGGCACTTCGCCAAAGGCGGCGGGTTCTTCGCCAATGCCACCAACAACCTGCTGGAGATGTACAGCCCCGGCTTTGCCAAGTTTATCCGGCATATCGCACAACCCATGCTCTCCAACACCCAGTACATGGGTAAAGGGCCACACCGGCGTTACTTTGTGCTCGCAGCAACGCGATTGGCCATGTTGGTCAGTGAGATCCGCCGTGTATCGCCTGATGAAACCATCACCATCATGGGCCACAGTCAAGGCACCTTGATTACCCTGCTTGCGCAAGCCCTGTTGATCGACAAGGGCCAACGCTGTGCCGACACCGTCATCATGGTGGACACGCCTTACAGTGTGCTGCCCAAAACCACCCCCAAAGGCCATGACACACTCGCCACCTTGATCAACATCGCCACCGCAGTCACCCAGGCGCCCCACACCCAGCCGCCGCTGTCCGCACTCAGGGACAGCAAGACCTACGGCGGTCGCACGGGCCCCAGGTGGTCACCCATACAGGGCTCGCGCCAGGACAAGGTCGGTAACCTGACCGTTTTCCCCGAACGCGACAATCGCGGCAAGGTTTACCTGTACTTCTGCCCGGACGACACCACGGTCGCCCTGGACGACGTGCATGGCATCGGTACGTATGGGGTGCCCAATACCTTGCCAGACGGCAAACCGGCGATGGCGGCGTTGCAGTCCATGCGGTTTTACCAGCGCCTGTGGACCAAGCGTCATCGCGACGGTCAGCCGGTACTGGTCGGCGACGCCATACAACAAACGGTGCTGCGTGCCAAAGGGGAACCCCGCTACCCTGGCGGGTGGAAAGCCGGCGCCGTGGCCTCGCAAGCGCCAATAGCAAAAGGTGAGGAAGTGCTGATCAATGCCGAACCTTTAACCCCACCCTATGCTCCACAGCTGTTTGGCGGCGAGGCAAAGGAAGGCACACCCACAGAGGCAGGCATGGACAGCCCCGATGATGTGAGTATCCGCTCCGCACTGGGCAATCCGAAAGCCCGCTTCAAATGGTTCAAGGTGCGTACCAGTCCTCATCGCGTGAACTCGGATGAAGAACTGGCCCGGTGGAACGCTGGCAAAGAACCCGGTGATCAAACTTCAGCCATAAGCCAAGCTGCCGTGCATCAAGGCTCAGAGGTGAAAGAGTACGTCATTTACCGTGAAGAAACGCCTAATGAAATCCAGGACCGGATGCGCGAAGATCCGAAAGAAAGGGAGCCTAACAGTTACCACTCGGCGGTTTTGCGCAGCCCGGAGAACCAGCGCTGGGTGACGGCGATGGATATTGCAATTGGCCAGGCACACAGCCTTGATGACCCGGATATGCGGGAGGTGTTGGTTGCGATTGCGGATTGGAAGGTGGATAAAACGATATATAACAAGATCACGAAGTTACCGGGTTGGGCGAAACTGAGTGAGGAGGCCCAAACATTGGTGACTGCCAGTTTTCGGTATTATGAAGAAGGCATATTCCCACCTTCTGGTCTGGTATCGCTTACGCCACCGTCCCTGATAGTCACAGTACTCGAGCAAGGAGTTGGCCAATGAAGGATAATCCGCCCTCCACTCAGACGCGGCCCAACCTTAAACCTTATCTGTGGATCGCCGGGGTACTCCTTGTGCTCTGGATCAGCTTCATCTGGATTGTCCAACTCAAAGCACAGGAAACTAACATGGTACTTAGGGACATGAAACCCGTCCTAGCCTGGGGTGTTGCCGCGATTGTCGGCCCGCTACTGATGATCTTTGGCACTCACTGGTGGGGCAATGCCCTGGCAAGTGAGAAGGCAGAGTTTGCCAATTATCGCAACCAGATGGAACTCAGAAACGCCGAACAACAGGCCACCCAAGTCCGCACCTACGCCTTGGAAATTCGGGGAGTCGGACTTGGAATTTACACAGATGGCCAGTCCAAAATCTGGCAGTTCATCAAAAAGAAAAATGACAACTTCGCTTCGATTTACCCGCAAGATTCGAAAGACTACAACCCATCATTAACATCCAGGGAAAACTCTGCAAAAATCAAAGTCCGTATCGCATTCAAAAATTCGGCAGGTGAGGCAGTAGCGTACTGGCCAATCCCGGTGTTTGCGCTGGGACCGCCCGCCCCCTACGACAGCGCCGACAGTGCAGCAGGCCTGATCAACTCAGGCCGTAACGCCGCGACCTTGGGCGTTACCCAGTTTTTGTGGCAAGACAATGAGAGCACGACACATGCTCAAGGCATGATCGAGCGACTGTTCACGTTTTTTGACGATAACCCGAAAGTGCCACAAGCCTTGATCGCAAGCGAAGACGGTGACGTGACTCGAAACGGCTATCGCAAACCCGGCACGCCGGGGTTGCAAAATGGCCACGTGGTTCCGACGATCTACGAAAGTATGACGGGCCTGCTGGTCACACGTTCGGACCGAGTGGACCGCTACATACGTCCCTTCGTCACCCGTAACGCCGAGGACAATCAGGACAAAAAAACTGACTTTGGCAAGTTGTGGGCGTTTTATTGGGACCGGAGCAAGGCCTTTGGAGATTGGTATGTAGCCGCCGAGCATGCCAAAGGCAATAAAGTGCTATTACCACCCGGCACCATGTCCACCACCTATTGGCAATCGCAACTACCTAACTTGTGGAAGTCCATCGATAACCGCGGCCCAGGCCATTTCGAACCGTCCCCCTGGCTGCCCGTGCGTTGGGCCGAACACCAACTGAAAGAGTTCGACGCAGCGCCGGTGCTGGGCTACCTGCACCGTCCGATCAAGGTCTCGATGCAGGACGAACACGGCAAGCGCCTCAAACCCGCGTTGCAGGCCAAGGCCTTGCAAGCGGGTTGGATCAGGGCCCTCGACACCCTGCCCGCTGGGCAAAAGCCGGTGCGTGTGTTCTACGACACCACTAACAACGCTGAAGCAGAAATCGCCCTGACCAACGCCCTGCACAGCCTCAATACCGACGGCCAAGGCCTGGACGTTGGCAATGTCGACGAGGGCTATGACATCGGTCGACGGCTGGGCAATACCGGCGTCAGCAGCGCGCTGGTGGAAATCAACCTGGCCACCATCGCCAGCTACCTCGATGGCGGTGCCAGTGCCGTCGTGTACGCGGGCAGCGACGGCAGCCTTACCGTGCAGATGATCAGCCCGCCAGATGAGGCGCGCAAAGCGAAGAACCAGCAGAACCGTGGCGCTGACCCCTTCAAGTATGGCCTCCCAAGTATCGGACGAGCCAAGGCATGAGTCATCCCATCTGCCTGGGCGACCCCACCAGCAGCGGTGGCAGCGTGCTGTCATGCCAGCTGGCTGGCACCCACACCGTCAACGGGAAAACGCCAGCGGTGCTGGGCGACAAGGCCAGTTGCCCGCTTCACCAAGGGGTTTTTGCCTTTATCGAAGGGCATCCAAGCCGACGCATGAACGGTAAGCCGGTGGTGCTGCAAGGCCATCGGCTGGCATGCGGGTGTCACGGCGTGGCCAGCCATGCGCTGAGTGTGAGCGTCGTCTAGGTTTGCGACATATCCCATCGTACAAAGCCTCGTCACGAGTATCAGGCAGCCGGCGATAGGCGAATAAATTGCGCGGGGGCTAGGGGGTGTTCACCGTGATATTTTTAGCGCCTGTGAGATCGAGCGCCGCGCGGGCGGCGCTCGATCTCACAGGCGCTGAAAAGCTTAAGGCGAACGCCCTCAATGCCCCGCCGAAGCCGGCCCCGCCTTCGCCGTAAACGGCGGCTTGGCCAGCCACACCAGCAGGATCAACCCGGCAAACACCCAGGTCATCAGGGTGAAGTAATCCACCGTAGACATCATGTAGGCCTGCGCGTTGACGATCTGTTCCAGCTGCGCGTAATGCTGCGTACTCGCCCCGCCCAACTGCTCCAGCGTATGCCGCGTCGCCGGGTCGAACTGGCTGATGTGCTCACTCAGATACGCATGATGCTGATCCGCCCGACGAATCCAGATCCACGTCGTCAACGACGCCGCAAAGCTCCCCCCCAACGTCCGCAGGAAGGTCGCCAGCCCCGAGCCATCGGCAATCTGATGCGGCGGCAGATCGGACAGCAGGATGCTCAAGGTCGGCATGAAGAACAGCGCCACGCCAATACCCATGAACAACTGCACCAGGGCGATGTGCTGGAAGTCCACCTCGCTGGTGAACCCCGCACGCATGAAGCAGCTGGTGCCAATCGCCAGGAACGCCAGCCCCGCCAGCACCCGCAGGTCGAAGCGGTGCGCGTACTTGCCCACGAACGGCGACATGATCACCGGCAGCAAGCCGATCGGCGCCACCGCCAGCCCCGCCCAGGTGGCGGTGTAGCCCATCTGCGTCTGCAGCCACTGCGGCAGGATCAGGTTGATGCCGAAGAACCCCGCATAACCGCCCACCAGCACGATGGTGCCGACGCGGAAGTTGCGGTGCACGAACAGCCGCAGGTTGACCACCGGGTGGCGGTCGGTGAGTTCCCAGATGATGAAGATCGCCAGGAACACCACCGAAATCAGCGTGCCGATAATGATGAACGACGACTCGAACCAGTCCAGGTCATTGCCCTTGTCCAGCACCACTTGCAACGCGCCCACACCGACGATCAGCGTCAGCAAGCCGATGTAGTCCATCGGCTGGCGGCTGGTGACCACCGGCCGCGTGCGCATCTGCTGGCGCACCACGGCAGCGGCGAACAAGCCGATCGGCACGTTGATGAAGAAGATCCACGGCCAGCTGTAGCTGTCGGTGATCCAGCCACCCAATATCGGCCCGGCAATCGGCGCCACCACCGTGACCATCGCCAGCAAGGCCAGGGCCATGCCCCTTTTCGCAGGTGGGTACACGGCAATCAGCAAGGTCTGGGTCATCGGGTACAGCGGCCCGGCCACCACCCCCTGCAATACACGAAAGCCCACCAGCTCCGGCATCGACTGGGCGACACCGCAGAGGAACGACGCCAGCACGAACAACAAGGTCGCCCAGATGAACAGCTTCACTTCGCCAAACCGCCGGCTCAGCCAGCCGGTTAGCGGCAAGGCAATGGCGTTGCTCACCGCGAACGAGGTGATCACCCAGGTGCCCTGCTCGTAGCTCACCCCCAGGTTGCCGGAAATGGTCGGCAGCGCCACGTTGGCGATGGTGGTGTCGAGCACCTGCATGAAAGTCGCCAGCGACAGGCCGATGGTGGTCAGCAGCAGGCTCGGCGGGGTGAACTGGGCCGGGGCGTTGTTGCTCATCGCTGCGCCGTCTTGCCGGTGGCGCTGTTCTCGTGGATCAGCCGGGCGATCAGGTTATCAGCCTCGACCAGCTGGCGGTCGTACACCTGGGTGGTGTAGCTGGCCTGCTGCGGTGGCTGCTGGGCCAGGGTCGGGCCGCTCTGGTCGTGCAGGTCGACTTCGACCACGGTGGACAGGCCGATGCGCAGCGGGTGGTCCTTGAGCTGGTCGGGGCTGAGGTGAATGCGCACCGGCACGCGCTGGACGATCTTGATCCAGTTGCCGGTGGCGTTCTGCGCCGGCAGCAGGGCGAAGGCGCTGCCGGTGCCAGCGCCAAGGCTGTCGACCGTGCCGCTGTACTTGACCTCGCTGCCGTACAGGTCGGCGCTGATTTCCACCGGCTGGCCGATGCGCATGTCGCGCAGCTGGGTTTCCTTGAAGTTGGCGTCGATCCACACTTCGTTCAGCGGGATCACCGCCATGGTCGCGGTGCCCGGCTGCAGGCGCTGGCCGAGCTGTACGGTGCGCTTGGCGACATAGCCGGTCACGGGTGCCACCAGGGTGGTGCGGGCGTGGTCGAGGTAGGCCTGACGCAGGTCGGCAGCAGCGGCCATCACCTCAGGGTGCGAGGACACCACGGTGTCGTCGACCAGTGCAGTGCTGGTGTTGAGCTGCTGGCGCGCGCTGTTGACGGCGGCCTGGGCCACGGTCAGGTCGTCACGGGCATGGGAGATCTCTTCCGCAGCGATTGCCCCGCTGTCGGCCAGCACCTTGCGCCGGTTGTAGTTCTGCTGGGCCTTCTGTAGCTCGGCCTGGCGGGTTTCCAGCTGGGCCTTGAGCGAGTCGACGTTGCTGTACAGCCCGCGCACCTGGCGCACGCTGCGCGCCAGTTTGGCTTCGGCGGACTGCAAGGCCACTTCGCTGTCGGACGGGTCGAACTGCAACAGTACCTGGCCGGCATGCACCAGGTCGCCATCATCGGCACCGATGCTGGTGACGGTGCCGGTCACCAGCGGGGTGATCTCCACCACGTTGCCGTTGACATAGGCGTCGTCGGTGCTTTCGTGCCAGCGCCCGACCAGGCTGTACCAGGCCCAGATGCCCGCGCCGGCGAGCAGCACCAACACCAGCAGGCCGAGCAGCCAGACCTTGCGCTTGCCCGACGCGGGCGCGTCGGCGGAGGGAGTTGCGGTGTCTGTGGGAGTGGCCATGACAATACCTTGGAATATGCGTAACAGGGATCAACGATCGCCGAAGCGGCGGATCGTCAGAGGGTCGCCGGCGCCTAGAAGCACCTTGGCCAGCAAACCTTCGAGGGTCTTTAGCTCGTCTGGCTGCAGCACGCCGACCAGTTCGTTCATCGCCGCCGCGCCGATCTCCGGCAGGCGGTCGGCCAGGCGCTGGCCATCGGCGGTGAGGGCCAGGCGCACCTGGCGGCGGTCATCGGCGCAGCGGTTGCGCAGGATCAGGCCCTTCTGCTCGAGGCGGTCGAGCATGCGGGTCATCGAACCGCTGTCCAGGCCCAGGTAGCGGCACAGTTCGGCCGGGGTATCCACCTGGTACTGGGTGACGATGATCAGCACTTTGAACTGTGCGGCGGTGACGCCCTCCGATTCGAGGTGCCAGTCGAGAATGCGGTCCTTGAGGATCGCCGCACGCCCCAGCAGCATGCCGATGGCGCAGGTCTGGAAGTTTTCCGGGTTGAAATGGGACATCGGGGTCTGCTCGGGCAATTGTTTAAAAATATTACTGCCTAGGCAGTGAATGTCAAAGCTTTGATTAGGGTGCTATGCAAATATTCATGAAACGGCCGTTGCCGGCAACGTTTCACAGCGCACGCAAGCCCAGCGCCTCCACGGCCCCGCAGGCAATCGCCATGCCCACCAGTTCGGCCAGGCTGCCCGCCTGCAGGCGCTTCATCACCCGCCCCCGGTAGAGGTCCACGGTCTTCACGCTGATGCCCAGGCGCTCGGCAATCTCGCGGTTGTTCAAGCCTTGGGCCAGCGGCACGAACACGTCGCGCTCACGGGGCGTCAGGGCATCCACGCGAGCCTGCACCGCCGCCAGCACCAGGTCGTCCTGGCGCGCCTGCCCTGCCCGCTCCAGGGCAGCCTGCACGCTGTCGAGCAGCAGCTGGTCGCTGTAGGGTTTCTCGATGAAGTCGCTCGCCCCGGCCTTGAACGCCCGCACCACGATCGGCACGTCGGCATGGCCGCTGACGAAGATCACCGGGAGCTGCAGGCCGCGCTCGCGCAATGCCTGCTGCACCGCCATGCCGCCCAGCCCGGGCATGCGCACATCGAGCAGCACACAGGCTGGTCCATCGTCTGCACAGGCATCGAGAAACGCCTGGCCGCTGGCGAAAGGCACGCCCTGCAGGCCTACCGATTCCAGCAGCCACACCGTCGAATCACGCATGCCCTGGTCGTCGTCGACCACATAAACCTTCGCTTGCACCTCGCCCACTCCTTATCCCCGGTTCACTGCCAGACGGCAGCACAGCACCAGCCCACCCGCCTCACCCGCACGCGCCCAGAGGCTGCCGCCGAAACCTTCGATCAGGCTGCGGCTCATGCTCAGGCCCAGCCCCAGGCCATCGGCCTTGCTGGTACTGAACGGGGTGAAGATCTCATCCAGGCGCTCAGCCGCCACGCCCGGCCCCTGGTCGGCGACCTCGATCAGCACCCCATCGCCCTCGCGCACGGCGCCGAGCAGGATACGCGACGGCTGCGCACCCTGCTGCTCGCGGTTGGCCTCGATGGCATTGCGCAGCAGGTTGAGCAGCACTTGTTCGAGCAATACCTGGTCGGCGAACACCGCCGGCAGTTGCCCGCCGATGCGCAGTTCGACAGCGACCTGGTCCCGCGCCGCCTCCCAGGCGCACAGGCGCATGGCTTCGGCCGCCACCTCGGCCACTTCCACCGCCTGCAGGCGCCGCGGGCCCTTGCGCAGGAAGGCCCGCAGGCGGCGAATCACCTCGGCGGCGTGGGTCGCTTGCTCGGTGATGCGTTGCAGGCCCTGGCCGACCCGCTCACGCGCCTGCGGGTCGCGCTCCAGGCCTTGCAGGTAGCGTTGGCTGGCGTTGGCATAGTTGACCACCGCCGCCAGCGGCTGATTCATCTCGTGGGCGATCCCCGACGCCAGTTCACCCAGGGTGGCGAGCCGGGCGCTGTGGGCCAGGTTCTCCTGGGCCTCGATGCGCAGGGTGATGTCACGCGACACGCTGACCACCTCCACCACGGCACCGGTGTAGGTTTCACGGATCGCCCGGCTGGCGATCTCGAACCAGCGATAGCCGCCGCCCGCATGCCGCACACGGCAGGTCATGGTGTGGTAACCGTCCTGGTCCAGGGCTGCGGCGGCCTGGCGCAGCACCTGGCGCCGCTCACGCGGGTGCAGCAGGGCCCGCACCGGCATGCCGCGCAGTTGCTCCGGCCACAGGCCGAGCAGGCGGTAGGCGGCTGGCGAGGCGTCGAGAAAACGGCCGTCCGGGCTGTGCCGGGAAATGAGGTCGGTGGTGTTCTCGATGATCAGCCGATACAGGCGCCGGGCGCGGCTGGCTTCACGGGCGCCCTGGCGCTCTTCGCTGGCGTCGCGGCAGCGTGCCAGCACCCACTGGCCCTGGTCATCGGGGATGAAGGTCCACAGCAGAATGCGTTCGCCGACCTGTTTTTCCACATCGGCGATGGCCCGGTGCTGGCGCAGGCAGGCGCGCACCAGCGCCGTATGGTTGCCTGGCAACCAGTCGGCCAGCACCGCAGCCGTGCCGATCAGTGCCTGCAGGGCCGGGTTGCTGGCCAGTGCACGGGCATCGGAAGCCAGCAGCACGCTGGGTTGTGGGTCCTTGGCGAGCAAGGGTAATGGGGTCTGATCCACAGTCGGTGCTCGTTGTTATAGTAGTTTTACTATATTGCTATAGTCGATATTCCATCTACGATAGCGGTTCGCGTAAAACTGCGACAGAGGCAAGCGGCCATCGGCGCGCTGCCCGCACCCTGATCAGAGCTAACAATCAGCCACCGGGGGGCCACACGCACAGGCTGCGTCTGCCTCCCTTACAGGAATACCGTATGTCGATCTTCGCCCAGGGCCTGATGCCCGCTGCCGTCAACCACGTCGCCCTGACCCCGCTGAGTTTCATCGAACGCACCGCCGCCGTGTACGGCGATTACCCGGCCGTGATCCACGGCGCCATTCGCCGCGACTGGCGCGAGACCTACCAGCGCTGCCGGCGCCTGGCCAGCGCCCTGGCCGGGCGTGGCGTCGGCCGCGGCGACACGGTGGCGGTGATGCTGCCAAACATTCCGGCCATGCTCGAAGCGCACTTCGGTGTGCCGATGATCGGCGCCGTGCTCAACACCCTCAATGTGCGCCTGGACGCCGAAGCCATCGCCTTCATGCTGCAGCACGGCGAGGCCAAGGTGCTGATCACCGACCGCGAGTTCCACAGTGTGATCGCTGCTGCCCTCGCCTTGCTCGAACACCCGCCGCTGGTGGTCGACGTGGATGACCCCGAATACGGCGAAGGCCGTGCGGTCAGTGACCTCGACTATGAAGCGCTGCTGGCCGAAGGCGACCCGGCATTCGCCTGGGAATGGCCCGAAGACGAATGGCAGGCGATTTCGCTGAACTACACCTCGGGCACCACCGGCAACCCCAAGGGCGTGGTCTATCACCACCGTGGCGCCTACCTGAATGCCATCGGCAACCAGATGACCTGGGGCATGGGCCACCGCCCGGTATACCTGTGGACCTTGCCGATGTTCCACTGCAACGGCTGGTGCTACCCCTGGACCATCACCGCGCTGGCCGGCACCCATGTGTTCCTGCGCCGGGTCGACCCGCAGAAGATCCTCACCCTGATCCGCGAGCACCGGGTCAGCCACCTGTGCGGTGCGCCCATCGTGCTCAACGCCCTGGTCAACATGCCGGAAGCCGCCAAGGCCGCCATCGAACACCCGGTGCAGGCCATGGTTGCCGGTGCCGCACCACCGGCCAAGGTCATCGGTGCGGTCGAGCAGATGGGCATTCGAGTCACCCACACCTACGGCCTGACCGAGGTCTACGGGCCGGTGACCGTCTGCGCCTGGCATGACGAATGGGACGAACTGCCGCTGGAGGAGCGGGCGCGGATCAAGTCGCGCCAGGGCGTGCGCTACCCCACCCTTGACGGCCTGATGGTCGCCGACCCGCAGACCCTGCAGCCAGTACCGCAAGACGGCCACACCCTGGGCGAGATCTTCATGCGCGGCAACACGGTGATGAAGGGCTACCTGAAAAACCCCGAAGCCACCGCCGAGGCCTTCCGCGGCGGCTGGTTCCACACCGGCGACCTGGCCGTGTGGCACGCCGATGGCTATGTCGAGATCAAGGACCGGCTCAAGGACATCATCATTTCCGGCGGCGAGAACATCTCGACCATCGAGGTCGAGGACACCCTGTACAAGCACCACGCCGTGCTGGAAGCCGCCGTGGTCGCCCGCGCCGACGACAAGTGGGGCGAAACGCCCTGCGCCTTCGTCGCCCTCAAGCCCGGCCACGAGCAGACCCGCGAGAGCGACATCATCAGCTGGTGCCGCGAACACCTGGCCGGGTTCAAGGTGCCGAAGACCGTGGTCTTCGGCGAGCTGCCCAAGACCTCCACCGGCAAGATCCAGAAGTACGTCCTGCGCGACCGCGCCAAGGCCCTGTGAACCGTTATCGAGCCTGACATGACCGACTACACCGCTCCATTGCGCGACATGCGCTTCATCCTCCATGACGTGTTCCAGGGCCCTGCCCTGTGGGCGCGACTGCCCGCCCTGGCCGAGCGCGTCGACGGCGAAACCGCCGACGCCATCCTTGAAGAAGCGGCCAAGGTCACCGGCCAGCTGATCGCCCCGCTCAGCCGCAACGGCGATGAGCAAGGCGTGCGCTTCGATGCCGGCAAGGTCACCACCCCGGACGGCTTCCGCGACGCCTGGCGCACCTACCGCGAAGGCGGTTGGGTGGGCCTGGGCGGCAACCCCGAGTATGGCGGCATGGGCATGCCGAAGATGCTCGGCGTGCTGTTCGAAGAGATGCTCTACGCCGCCGACTGCAGCTTCAGCCTGTATTCGGCGTTGAGTGCCGGCAGTTGCCTGGCCATCGATGCCCATGCCAGCGAAGCGCTCAAGGCCACCTACCTGCCACCGCTGTATGAAGGCCGCTGGGCCGGCACCATGTGCCTGACCGAGCCCCACGCCGGCACCGACCTGGGGCTGATCCGCAGCCGCGCCGAACCCCAGGCCGACGGCAGCTACCGCATCAGTGGCAGCAAGATCTTCATCACCGGCGGCGAACAGGACCTGACCGAGAACATCGTCCACTTGGTGCTGGCCAAGCTGCCGGACGCCCCTGCCGGGGCCAAGGGCATCTCGCTGTTCCTGGTGCCCAAGTACCAGATCGAGGCCGACGGCAGCCTCGGCCCGCGCAATGCCGCGCACTGTGGTTCGATCGAACACAAGATGGGCATCAAGGCCTCGGCCACCTGCGTGATGAACTTCGACGGCGCCAGCGGTTACCTGGTCGGTGAGCCGAACAAGGGCCTGGCGGCGATGTTCACCATGATGAACTACGAGCGCCTGTCCATCGGCATCCAGGGCATCGGCTGCGCCGAGGCGTCCTACCAGAGCGCTGCACGCTATGCCAACGAGCGCCTGCAAAGCCGCGCCGCCAGTGGCCCGCAGATGCCAGAGCGGGTGGCCGATCCGATCATCGAGCACGGCGATGTGCGGCGCATGCTGCTGACCATGCGCGCCTTCACCGAAGGTGGCCGCGCCTTCGCCGCCTATGTCGGCCAGCAGCTGGACCTGGCGCGCTACGCCGAGGATGGCGGTGAGCGCGAGCATGCCCAGCGCCTGGTCGCGCTGCTGACCCCGGTGGCCAAGGCGTTCTTCACCGACAACGGCCTGGAAAGCTGCGTGCTCGGCCAGCAGGTGTACGGTGGCCATGGCTACATCCGCGAGTGGGGCCAAGAGCAGCGCGTGCGCGACGTGCGCATTGCGCAGATCTACGAAGGCACCAACGGCATCCAGGCCCTCGACCTGCTCGGGCGCAAAGTGCTGGCCGATGGCGGCCAGGCCCTGGCCTGCTTTGCCGCCGAAGTGCGCGCCTTCAGTGCCGGGGCGCCACTGCACCGCGAAGCCTTGCAAGCCAGCCTGGCGCGCCTGGAAGCCACCAGCGAATGGCTGCGGGCACAAGCCCGCGAGGACGCCAACCTGGTCAATGCCGTGGCCGTGGAATACCTGCACCTGTTCGGCCTGACTGCCTATGCCTACATGTGGGCGCGCATGGCGGCGGCGGCCCAGGCCAGGCACGCCGAAGAGCCGGCCTTCCATGGCGCCAAGCTGGCTTGTGCGGCGTTCTTCTTCCAGCGCCTGCTGCCGCGCAGCCTGGCCCTGGATGCCAGCATCCGCGCCGGTAGCGCCAGCCTGTACGCGATGGCAGCCGAGCAATTCTGAGGCGGCAAGGGAGCGCTTCGTGCTTGCCGCGAAGCGTTCTCAAACGCTGGAAATCCCTTGCGCAACCGACGAAAAACACACATAACTGATAGTCATTCGCCATTACCTCGGTTCTCGGGAGCCCCTCTGCAGGGGTAGAATGCGCAAAACCCGGAGCTTTGATGAACCAAGACCGCCGCAATCCCAGCCCAGATGAAGCCATCACCGATGCCGCCGCGCACTGGTGCATGCGCCTGCACGCCGACGATTGCACGCAGGTCGAACGTGAAGCGTTCACCCGCTGGCTGGCGGCCGACCCGCGTCACGCCGAGGAATACCAGGCGATGCTGGAAATCTGGCAAACCGCCGACCTGTTGCCCCGCACCGCCACAGTCGTCGACTTCAACCCGCCTGCGCGGCATGCACCACGGGCACGCAACTGGCGGCCACTGGCGTCGGCTGCGGCGTTGGCCCTGCTGGTATTGCCGCTGGCCGGCTGGGTGGGTTGGGAGCAAGGCTGGTTGCCCAACCACTACCAGCATTTCGAAGCGGGCAGCGAGATGCAGACCGTGCAGTTGAGCGACGGCAGCACGGTCGAGCTCAACCTCCACACCGAACTGACCTACCTCAACTACAAGGACCAGCGTCAGGTCACGCTCAAGCGTGGCGAGGCCTTCTTCAAGGTACAGCACGACAGCAGCCACCCGTTCATCGTCCGCGCCGGCCGCGGCCAGACCCGCGTCACCGGTACCCAGTTCAATGTCTGGAAGTACCAGGACCAGGTCAAGGTCACCCTGGTACAGGGTTCGGTGCTGGTCAGCAGCGATGGCAGCGCCGGCGGCTACCGCCTTGGCCCTGGCATGCAGGCCAGCTACCACACGGGTGATTTCGAGCCGCAACTGGCCGAGAACGACGACTACGACAACAGCCTGGCCTGGCGCAACGGCAAGCTGGTGCTCGACAACCTGAGCCTGGAACAGGCCCTGCCGGTGATCAACCGCTACCTCGACGCCCCGCTGCTGCTGGCCGACCCCGGCACCGGGCGCATCCGCATCAGCGGTATCTACAACACCCGCGAGGTCGAGCGGCTGGTAGACAACCTGCCCAAGGTGCTGCCGGTCTACCTGACCCGCAGCAAGGACGGCAGCACCGTCCTCAACAGTATCTCCCCGCCACCCGACAAGGGCTGACGTCTTACAGCGTCATCGCTGCCAGCCAGCCGAACGCCAGCAGTGGCAGGTTGTAGTGGATGAAGGTGGGGACCACGGTGTCCCAGATATGGTGGTGCTGGCCATCCACGTTCAGCCCCGAGGTCGGGCCGAGGGTCGAGTCCGACGCCGGCGAGCCGGCATCGCCCAAGGCACCCGCGGTGCCGACGATGCACACCGTGGCCAGCGGGTCGAAGCCCAGTTGCACGCACAGCGGCACGAAGATCGCCGCCAGGATCGGCACCGTCGAGAACGACGAACCGATGCCCATGGTCACCAGCAACCCCACCAGCAGCATCAGCAAGGCGCCAATGCCCTTGCTGTGGTCGATCCATTGCGCCGAAGTCTCGACCAGGCTCTTTACTTCGCCAGTGGCCTTCATCACATCGGCAAAGCCGGACGCTGCGATCATGATGAAGCCGATCATCGCCATCATCTTCATGCCTTCGGTGAACAGGTCATCGGTGTCCTTCCAGCGCACGATGCCCGACAGCGAGAAGATCAGGAAGCCGACCATGGCGCCGATGATCATCGAGTCCAGCCACAGCTGCACGATGAATGCCGCAGCGATTGCCAGCCCCGCCACCAGCAGGGTCAGCGGGTTGTACTGCACGCTGACCTGCTCGACCTGCTCGATGCGCGCCAGGTCGTAGTCGCGCTTCTTGCGGTAGCTGATGAATACCGCCAGCAGCAAGCCGGCGAACATGCCGGCCGCCGGGATGGCCATGGCGTGGGTGACATTGACGCCGCTGACATCGACCCCGGCGCGGGCGACGTTGGCCAGCAGGATTTCGTTGAGGAAGATGTTGCCAAAGCCCACCGGCAGGAACATGTACGGCGTGATCAGGCCGAAGGTGATCACGCAGGCGACCAGCCGGCGGTCGATGCGCAGGCGCGTCAGCACGTACAGCAGCGGCGGCACCAGCAGCGGGATGAAGGCGATGTGGATGGGCAGGATGTTCTGCGACGACACCGCCACCACCAGCATCAGGCCGATCAGCAGCCATTTGACCTTGCCACCGTTGGCATGGCCCTGGCGGTCGATCATGGCCAGGGCGCGGTCGGCCAGGGCATGGGCCAGGCCCGACTTGGCGATGGCCACGGCGAAGGCGCCGAGCAAGGCGTAGGACAGTGCCACCGTGGCACCGCCACCGAGGCCACCGTTGAAGGCCTTGAGCGTGCCTTCGATCCCCAGCCCGCCGACCAGGCCACCGGCCAGTGCGCCGATGATCAGGGCGATGACCACATGCACGCGGGACAGGCTGAGTATCAGCATGATGCCGACTGCGGCGATCACTGCATTCATGGTTTGGGGTTCCTCTGGCAGCAGACAAAAAGCGCGCACTCTGACGGAGTGGGATGGAGATGTCAAAAGCGCCATATTTCGGCGTATTTCCCAGAAGATTTAAATTGAATGTTTGAATAAAGAAAAAATGGCCTGGGCCGATATAGGTGGGAGGCTGAGAGGTGCCTGCCTTGAGGTTTTTGGCGCCTGGGAGATCGAGCGCCGCCCGCGCGGCGCATCGCAGGCAAGCCTGCTCCTACATTTGTTTCGGGCCAATTATTCCTGAGGCATTGGCGCGCGCCCCCTTGTTTGTACGACGCGATATCGAGCCATGCACCAAGGGCGCGCGCGCCAAAGGCACAGGCTTCACTGGCCCGAAACAAATGTAGGAGCAGGCTTGCCTGCGATGCGCCGCGCGGGCGGCGCTCGATCTCCCAGGCCGCAAAAGCGTCACGGCGAACACCCCCAGCCCCACCACCAAACCCTTACTGCCAAAAAAAGGGATTCACCCCCATGCCTTTGCGACAACTTTCCATCCAGTGGAAGATCACCCTGCTCGCCGGTCTCTGCCTCGCCGGCATCGTCACCTTGCTCGTCGGCCTTTCGCTGTACCGCATGGACCACAGCTCGGACCTGGTCAAGGCCAGCAGCATGCAGATGCTCACCGAAGCTGCGCAGTCGCGTATCGAGTCGCAAGGTGAAGTCCAGGCACTGAACATTCGCCGCCAGTTCATGGATGCCTACCAGTACGGCGCGGGCTTCTCGCGCCAGGTGCTGTTCCTGCGTGAACAAGCAGAAAAACGCTTCCTCGACGCCTTCGACCTGCGCGAGGACCTGACCCGCCAGGTGCGCGCCGCGCTGCAGGCCAACCCCGACCTGCTTGGCCTGTCGCTGGTGTTCGAGCCCAATGCGCTGGACAGCAAGGACAGCCTGTTCGCCGGCAAAGCCGAGCTGGGCAGCAACGAAACCGGGCGCTTCGCCCTGTACTGGTCGCAACCGCGCGCCGGCCAGCTGACCGCCATGGCCCTGCCCGAGCACGACATGGCCAACACCGAAATCGGCCCCAGCGGCCAGCCGGCCAACACCTGGTGGAGCTGCCCGCGCAGCACCGGCAAGGTTTGCGTGGTGGAACCGTACTTCTATGACATCGACGGCCAACGCGTGCTGATGACCAGCATCGTCTTCCCGCTGGCAATCAACGGCAAGATCATCGCCACCCTGTCCATCGACATCAACCTCAACAGCCTGCAGGCCCTGAGCCAGGACGCCAGCCGCAGCCTCTACGAGGGCCGCACCACGGTCGGCATCCTCAGCCCGGTCGGCCTGCTGGCCGGCTACAGCGCCGATGCCAGCAAACTGGCCCAGCGCTTCGACCAGGTCGACCCGCGCCAGGGCGCCGAACTGGTGCGCAAGCTGGCCACTGGCAAGCTGAGCACCCTCCACGACCAGGCGCGCCTGAAAGTGCTGGCCGCTTTCGAACCGATCCCCGGCGCCCAGCCCTGGGGCGTGCTGCTGGATGTGCCGGAAAATGCCCTGACCGGCCCGGCCGAAGCGCTCAAGCAGGAACTGGACACCCTGAACACCAGCGGCACCCTGCTGGAGCTGGGCCTGGGCCTGGCCGCAGCGATCGCCGGCCTGCTGCTGGTGTGGTTGATGGCCCGTGGCGTGACCAAGCCGATCCTCGGCGTGGCGGCGATGCTCAAGGACATCGCCAGCGGCGAAGGCGACCTGACCCGCCGCCTGACCTACGACAAGCGCGACGAACTCGGCGAACTGGCCGGCTGGTTCAATCGCTTCCTCGACAAGCTGCAACCGACCATCGCCGAGGTGAAGCGCTCGGTGCAGGCCGCCCGCGGCACCGCCGACCAGTCCTCGGCCATCGCCACTGAAACCAGCGCCGGCATGGAACAGCAGTACCGCCAGGTCGACCAGGTAGCCACCGCCTCCCACGAAATGAGCGCCACCGCCCAGGACGTCGCCCGCAGCGCCGCCCAAGCCGCGCAAGCCGCCCGCGAAGCCGACCAGGCGACCCGCGAAGGCCTGGCAGTGATCGACCGCACCACCGCCAGCATCGATGCCCTGGCCGCCAACATGAGCCAGGCCATGGCCGAAGTCGAAGGCCTGGCGCAGAACAGCGAGAAAATCGGTTCGGTGCTGGAAGTGATCCGCTCGATCGCCGAGCAGACCAACCTGCTGGCGCTCAACGCCGCCATCGAGGCGGCCCGTGCCGGTGAGGCCGGCCGTGGTTTTGCCGTGGTCGCCGATGAAGTGCGCAACCTGGCCCAGCGCACCCAGGAATCGGTGGAAGAAACCCGCCAGGTGATCGAAGCCCTGCAGACCGGCACCCGCGATGTGGTCGGCAGCATGGACCACAGCCATCGCCAGGCCCAGGGCGGTGTCGAGCAGGTCGGCCAGGCGGTTACCGCGCTGCAGCGCATCGGCCAGGCGGTCAGCGTGATCACCGACATGAACCTGCAGATCGCCTCGGCTGCCGAAGAGCAGAGTGCGGTGGCCGAAGAGATCAACAGCAACGTCGCGACCATCCGCGATGTCACCGAATCGCTGTCCGGCCAGGCCAACGAATCGGCGCGGGTCAGCCAGTCGCTGAACAGCCTGGCCAACCAGCAGCAGGCGCTGATGGACCAGTTCCGCGTGTGATGGGCAGCAGGCCGCTGCGCGGCAAGCGCAGCGGCTACCGCCCAGGCCGGCTCAAAGGTTATCGCGCAGGGTGAAAACGCCCGCCACCCAGAATCTGGTCCAGCATGACCAATGCGCCATGCACGTTCGGCCTGGCGCCCATTGGCAGCACCTCGGTGTCGGGCAGCGTTGCATCGCCGTAACCTGACGCCATCACCAGCAAGTGCATCTGGTCAGCGTTGAGGTAGATGTGGTGCTGCTCCATCGCGTACGACTGGATCAGGCTCAGTGCACCTGCCACCAGTGGAGTGGCTGACGATGTACCGGCATACCTGTCGGTATAGTCCTCGTCTTCCCCTTCTCTGTTCTGCAATTCGCCGTACGCCAGGGTGACCACGCTGTCTCCCCAGGCATTGAGCATGCGATAGCGGTAGTTGTAGTTGGAATAGACGTGCGGCTTGCCATCCCATGACTGGCAGGCACCTACCAGGATCGCGCCAACGTCGCCATGATCATCGAAGTTGCGATGTTGCGACAGGTCGACACCATGCCCGGCGACCGTTCCATGGTTGGCATCGGTCCGGCCGCTGCCGTTGCAGGCGGCGGCCACCAAAACGGCGCCACGCTGAACCAGGCTGTGCATCATGTCCGCCCAAAGCACGTCATGCACGCTTGGCAGGAAGGTGCTCAGGTCTTTGGGATTGGCCGTCTGGCGGTTGATGCCGACGATATCGCCAGGCTCCACATGACGCAGCAAGTCCTTCACGGTCAGCGTAGAGCCTGCGGCATCCGTGGCCCTGTTGTCGTAGAGGAACAGTTCGCTGTCCCTGGAAATACCCGTGACGCCAGTACCATTGGCGGTCGCCACCAGGATGCCGGCCGAGGCCGTGCCATGCTTGGGGTCTTTGTTGGGCTGCCGGGTCACGATCTTGAGGTTCGGGTTGCCGCGCAGGTCTTCGTGATTGGGGAACAGGCCGCCATCGCTGAAATGGATTCGTGCGCCCTTGCCGGTCACCTGCCTGCCCCAGGCCCGCCGCACGTTCAGGCCCTGCCAACGGCCACCGGGAGCATCAAGGTAATGCTGCAGGTTCTCGAAGTCCGGCGTGGCCTGCCCCTCCTCGTCGCCCCCCTTGGCCAACACGATGGCGGCACCGCCAATCAGCGTGATCAGGCCGGCCAGACCCGCCAGCAGCAGGGGTGACGGTTCCTGGGCATCGACCTGGAATTGCAGGGCCTCGACATAGTCGAGGGCGGCCAGGGTCCTGGCCAGATTGACGAACGTGTCGTTGAGCATGCTGGCGGGCTGCTCCAGCAGGCAGCAGTCGGCAAGCACCTGCAGCCGCTCATCGCGCTGCTCATCGGCGGTCAGCAATGGCCGAGGCTCGATGACCTGCTTGAGCTTGGGCCACAGCCGCACCAGCAAAGAGCCGGACTGCGGTTCCAGGTCGGCAAACAACCGCTCCAGGCCACCCTCTGCGAAGCGGATCAGCAGTGGCGGGCATGACTTGCCATGCGCAATCGGCACAAACACCTCAAGCGCCTGGCCGTCCTGCAGGGCGCGTCGGCGGCGTGCCAACGAACCGGAGAGTGGCACGCTGTCCAGCAGGTTTCGAGTCAGCTCCTGCTCGTTCACCTGCACCAGCAGCGGATCGAGATCGATGACCCCGGCAGCACCTGTTGGTCTGCCCAACGCAATGGCGTGGGCATCGAGCAGCACCACCCGCGGTCGAATGCTGTAAGTACCCGCCACAGGATCTGTTGTCAGTGTGGCCGGACAACCATGATTGACCAGCGCCCGTGTATGCGCCTGGGAATAGACCGATACCCCTTTGAACGAAACAGGCTCCAGCCCATCGATGCGTTCGATTTCATAGCGTATGCGGCTGACCTTGTGCAGGTCGCCCCCCGTGCAACGAATATGGAATTTGCCGTCGAAACGGAAATTCCGGTAGTAGGTGAACTTCAGGTCCAAGGCCATATCTGCAATCCCTCTGTGCTGCATGACCGGGTGTCATGCATCGACGGATTGTTCGCGCATGACCCGGCTGCGCCCATCGCGAAGGCCTTCCCGCAGGGAGGGAAATACCGTCGTCTACACTTGCCCCAACCCAATGCGTGGCAACCCACGAGGCCCCCATGAAGAAAATCACTGCGCTGCTGGCCGGCCTGCTGCTTACCATCGGCCTGGCCAGCACCGACAGCGCCGCATCGGCGGAACAAGGCAAACCCATTCACTTCGGCGAACTCGGCTGGGAAAGCGGCGCGCTGACCACGGAAATCCTGCGCCACATCGTCGAGCACGGTTACGGCTACCCCACCGACACGCTGCCCGGCAGCACCGTGAGCATGGAAGTGGCGCTGGCGCGCAACGACCTGCAGGTGATCGCCGAAGAATGGGCCGGGCGCAGCCCCGCCTGGGTCAACGCCGAAAAGGCCGGCAAGGTGTTCGCCCTGGGTGACACGGTGAAAAACGCTGAAGAAGGCTGGTGGGTACCCGCCTACGTGGTCAAGGGCGACAAGGCCCCTGCCCCTGACCTGCGTAGTGTCGAGGACCTCAAGCGTTATGCGTCGGTGTTCAAGGACCCTGAAGACCCCGTCAAAGGCCGCTTTCTCAACAGCCCCAGCGGCTGGACCTCGGAGATCGTCAACAGCCAGAAGCTCAAGGCCTACGGCCTGGAAGACCTGTACACCAACTTCCGTACCGGCTCCGGCGCTGCACTGGATGCCGAAGTGGACTCGGCGATCCGCCGCAAGAAACCCGTGCTGTTCTACTACTGGAGCCCCACTGCGCTGATCGGGCGCTACGACCTGGTGCGCCTGCAGGAACCACCGTTCGATGCGGCGGCCTGGGCCACCCTGACTGACCCGAAAAACCCCAAGCCCAAAGGCAGCCAGTCGTTGCCGGCAAAGCTGTCGATCGGCGTGTCCAAGGCATTTCGCGATGGCTATCCGCAGCTGGTGGCGGTGTTCGAAAAAGTCGACCTGCCCATCGACATTCTCAACAAGGCCCTGGCCGAGATGAACGAAAAGCGCCTGCCAGCCGCCGAGGCCGCCAAGGCGTTCCTGCGCGAAAACCCGAAAGTGTGGAAGCCCTGGCTGCCCGCTGACGTGGCCGGCAAGGTCGAGGCGAGCCTGTGAGTACGGGCTTCCCTGAAGCCCTGCAACTGTCCTTTGCCGACACCATCAACCGCCTGGTCGACTGGCTGGTACTGCATTATGGCGACCACCTGCGCAGTGTCTCCGACCAGTTCCTGCAATTGCTGGTCGGCCTGGAGAACCTGTTGCGCCTGATGCCCTGGTGGCTGTTATTGTTGTTGGTCGGCCTGCTGGCCTGGCACGCCAGCCGCAGCCTGCTGCGCAGCGTGGTGCTGGTTGCGCTGCTGATGTTCATCGGCATGCTCGGGTTGTGGGACAAACTGCTGCAGACCTTGGCCCTGGTGCTGGTCAGTACCGGGCTGTGCGTACTGATCGGCGTGCCGCTGGGCATCCTCCTGGCCACCCGCCCGCTGGCCCGGCGCCTGCTGCTTCCGGTGCTGGACGTGATGCAAACGCTGCCGGCCTTCGTCTACCTGATCCCGGTGCTGATGCTGTTTGGCCTGGGCAAGGTGCCAGCGGTGTTCGCCACCTTGATCTATGCCCTGCCGCCGCTGGTGAGGCTGACCGAGCTGGGCTTGAGCCAGATCGACCCCTCGCTGCTGCGGGCCGCCCACGGCCTGGGGGCCGGCCGCTGGCAGCGGTTGCGGCGCATCGCCCTGCCGCTGGCGCTGCCGAGCATCATGGCTGGGCTCAACCAGTCGGTGATGATGGCCTTGTCGATGGTGGTGGTGGCGTCGATGATCGGTGCCCGCGGGTTGGGTGAGGATGTACTGGCCGGAATCCAGACCCTTAACGTCGGCCAAGGGGTCGAAGCGGGGTTGGCCATCGTCGCGCTGGCGATGGTGATCGACCGGATCAGCCAGGCATATGGGCGTACCGGCCGCTAGGCACGCCCACAAACCTGGATGACTCAATACCTGATCATCACCGACTTCAGCTCGGTGTAGTCCTCGATGAACGCGCTGCCGAACTCGCGCCCCACCCCCGAAGCCTTGGTCCCGCCAAACGGCACCGCCGGGTCGAGGAAGGTGTGCATGTTGACCCACACCGTGCCGGCCTCGATCTGCGGAATCAGCCGCAGCGCCTTGGACAGGTCGTTGGTCCACAGGCTGGCGGTCAGGCCATAGGGGCTGTCGTTCATCAGCTCGACCAGCTCTTGCTCGTTGTCGAACGACAGCACACAGACGATCGGCCCGAAGGTTTCCTCATGCAGCAGCGGGTCGCTGGCGCCGTTGGCCAACACCACGGTCGGCTCGACGAAGTAGCCCGGCCGGTCGACTGCCCTGGCACCGCATACCACCGTGTTGTTGGCCCGCGCCCGCTCGAAGAAGCCGAGAATCTTCTGCAGGTGCGCGGCATTGGCCAGCGGCCCGAACTGCGCCTCGGGGTCCAGTGCCGAGCCGATCTTCATCTGCCCCAGCGCCGCACCCAGCTTGCGGGTGAATTCCTCGACCTTGCTGTGGTGCACATACAGTCGCTCGGGGGATGCGCACACCTGCCCCTGGTGCACATAGGCCGTTTGCACGATACCGGCCACCGCGCCGTCAACATCGACATCGGCCAACAGCGCCGCGGCATTCTTGCCGCCCAGCTCCAGGGTGGCACGGGTCAGGTTGGCCGCCATGGCCGCCTTGCCCACCGCGATGCCGGTCGGCACGGAGCCGGTGAAGGCCACCTTGGCCACGTCCGGGTGCTCGATCAGCCGCTGCCCGGCCTGTCCGCGCCCGTTCAATACGTTGAGTGCGCCCGCCGGCACCCCCGCCTCGATCGCCAGCTCGGCAATGCGCAGCAGCGTCAGCGGAGTGAACTCGCTGGGCTTGATGACGATGGTGCAGCCCGTGACCAGCGCCGAGGCGATCTTCCAGATGCCGATCATTACCGAAAAGTTCCACGGCACGATCCCGGCCACCACCCCCACCGGCTCGCGCAGGGTGAACGCGGTGTAGCGCTCGCCGGCGAACGACGGGATCGACGGTGTCATGGTCTGCCCGGTGATCTTGCTCGCCCAACCGGCGAAGTAGCGCAGGAACACCACGCTCTGAGCGATCTCCAGGCCGCGGGTGAGGTTGATCGACTTGCCCGAGCACAGGGTTTCCAGCTGCGCCAGCTCTTCGGCATTGGCCTCGATCAGGTCGGCCAGGCGGTTCAGCACCACGCCTTTGTGATAGGGCGAAGCCTCGGCCCAGGCGCCCTTGAAGGCTTGCCGCGCACTGCGCACCGCGCGCTCGACTTCGGCATCGCTGGCCTCGGCAACCCGAGCGATGACCGTGCCACTGGACGGGTCATGGATGGCGATCGACGGTCCCGCCTCACCCGCCAGGTACTGGCCCTCGATGAAATGGCCATGGGGCCTGGCGAGGAACTCGACCACGGCAGGTAACAGCTGGATATCGCTCATGACATGACTCCTGGATGGCAGTGCAAGAAGGTGTGCCGAGCGATCTTCAAACGCCCGCCCACCTGCCTGCCAGCCCCGCACGGCGTTTTGTCAGGCAGCCTCAAGAGAATGTCACGCAGGCCAAATCGCTGTGGGCTGGCCTTGATGGAGTGTCATGGCTGACAGGTGCTTGCCTTGAGGCTTTCAGCGCCTATGAGATCGAGCGCCGCCCGCGCGGCGCATCGCGGATAAATCCGCTCCTACATTTGTTGCAACGTGGCCATGCCTGACAGGTCATGGTTGTCAGCCGGTTTGCAAGACTCAAGACATGCACCAAGGCAGGCGACCATGGCGTAACAGGTTCGGCACGTTGCAACAAATGTAGGAGCGGATTTATCCGCGATGCGCCGCGCGGGCGGCGCGCGATCTGTGCACCACCACAATCCCCAAGGCCATCACCTTCATGCCCTGATGCCATAACCGGACATCCATCCGAAGAAAACAAGATATAAGAATATGAATTCTTATTCTTTTTTTGAAAGTGACAATTCCGCTATAACTTTCCCAACTGTACAGCCGCCAACACTCGGCCAACTGTCTGCAGCGCAACACCTGATCAACAAAACGACGCCCACAAGGCAACACCGGCAGCGCCTTAAGACTCGCAACCTGTTGATCTATATAGAATTAATATATCGGCACGACGATTGCTCAAGCAAAGTCCCCCGCTCAACCAGAACTGGAGACCTGCCCATGAGCACCCCATTGAACGTCGTAGCCCTGTCCGGCGGTACTACCCGCCCATCCCGCACCTTGGCCCTGACCGAGGCCATCCTCGCCGAACTCGGCCAGCACCTGCACATCAAGCCGCACCTGATCGAGCTGGGCGACATCGCCCGACCACTGGGTGCCGCGCTGTGGCGCAGCGAGCTGCCCGAAGCCGTCGAACTACAGCTGCGGCTGGTGGAAAAGGCCGACCTGCTGGTGGTGGCCGCACCGGTGTACCGCGGCAGCTTCCCGGGCCACTTCAAGCACCTGTTCGACCTGATCGGCCAGGACGCACTGGTCGATACACCGGTGTTGCTCGCCGCCACCGGTGGCAGCGAACGCCACGCGCTGGTGCTCGACCACCAGCTGCGCCCGCTGTTCAGCTTCCTGCAGGCCCTGACCTTGCCGATCGGCGTCTACGCCAGCCAGGCGGAGCTTGCCGACTACCGGGTGTCCAGTGATGCCCTTGACGCACGTATTCGCCTGGCCGCCGAGCGCGCCGTGCCGCTGTTCGGCGCCCACCACGCACTCCGTGAAAGTGCCTGAGGATCCGCCATGAATGCACCTTTGAATGCGGCCCGACCGGCGCTGGCGGTAGCACGTGAACTGGCCACGCAGTTCGCCCAGACCGCAGTGGAGCGCGACGAGCGCGGCGGCACGCCCAAGGCTGAACGCGATTCCTTGCGCAGCAGCGGTTTGCTGTCGCTGGTGATTCCGCAGGCGTTCGGCGGCCAGGGTGCGAACTGGCATGACACCTTCGAGGTGGTGCGCGAGTTCGCCCGGGTCGACAGTTCGATTGCCCACGTGTTCGGCTTCCACCACCTGATGCTGGCCACCGTGCGTCTGTTCTCGCGCCCGGAGCAGTGGCAACCATGGTTCGAGCAGACCGCACGCAAGCACTGGTTCTGGGGCAACGCTCTCAACCCGCTGGACACCCGCACCGTGGTCAAGCACTTCGACGGCTGGTGCGAGTTTTCCGGCAAGAAGAGCTTCTGCTCCGGTGCCAGCGACTCGGAAATGCTGATCGCCTCGGCGCTGGACGAGCGTGCCGGCGGCAAGCTGCTGATCGCTGCGATCCCCAGCGGGCGCACCGGCATCACCCTGCACAACGACTGGAACAACATCGGCCAGCGCCAGACCGACAGCGGCAGCGCCACCTTCGAGCGGGTGCGCGTCGAGCATGCCGAACTGCTGCTCGACCCCGGCCCGTTAAGCACGCCGTTCGCCGCCCTGCGCCCGCTGATCGCCCAGCTGCACTTCGCCAACCTGTTTCTCGGCATTGCCGAAGGTGCCTTCGACGAAGCGCGCCAGTACAGCCTCAAGGAAAGCCGGCCGTGGTTCCGCTCCAGTGCCGCCAGCAGCAGCGAAGACCCTTACGTACTGCGCCACTACGGCGAGTTCTGGGTGGGCCTTGAGAGCGTGCGCCTGCTGATCGCCCGCGCCGCCCGCCAGCTCGACAGCGCCTGGGCCAAGGAGCAGGCGCTGAGCGCCGAGGAACGCGGCGACCTGGCCCTGGCCATCGGCACCGCCAAGGTCGCGGCCACGCGCCACGGCCTGGACATCTGCAACCGCCTGTTCGAGGTGACCGGCGCCCGCGCCACCCACGCCTCGCTGCGCTTCGACCGCCACTGGCGCAACCTGAGGACGCAAACCCTGCACGACCCGGTGGATTACCGCATCCACGAGCTCGGCGAGTGGGCCCTCGGCGGCAAGCGCCCTGCCCCATCCTTCTATTCCTGAGTATCGCCCATGCAACTGCTGACCCTCCCCCCGTCACCGACACTGGCTACCTCGATCAGGGCGACCGCACAGGTCTTCGAAGACCCCAGGTCGCAGGCGCTGCTCGCCCACCTGCAACAGGTCGCCCCCAGCGAGGCCAGCGTCCTGATCATTGGCGAAACCGGCACGGGCAAGGAGCTGGTCGCGCGCCACATCCACAACCTCAGCGGCCGGCGCAACGGCCCGTTCATCGCGGTCAACTGCGGCGCGTTCTCTGAATCGCTGGTCGAAGCCGAGCTGTTCGGCCATGAAAAGGGCGCCTTCACCGGCGCCCTGGCGGCCAAGGCCGGCTGGTTCGAAGAGGCCAACGGCGGCACGCTGTTCCTCGACGAGATCGGTGACCTGCCGCTGCCGATCCAGGTCAAGCTGCTGCGCGTGCTGCAGGAGCGCGAAGTGGTACGCCTGGGCTCGCGCAAGAGCATCCCGATCAATGTGCGGGTGCTGGCGGCGACCAACGTGCAACTGGAGAAGGCCATCAACGCCGGGCACTTCCGCGAAGACCTGTACTACCGGCTGAACGTGGTGACCCTGCAACTGCACCCGCTGCGCGACCGGCCGGGGGACATCCTGCCGCTGGCCCGGCACTTCATTCGCAGCTACAGCGAGCGGCTGGGCTACGGGCCGGTGGAACTGAGCCCCAAGGCCCAGGCCAAGCTGGTCGAGTACAGCTGGCCGGGCAATATTCGCGAGCTGGAGAACGTGATTCACCACAGCCTGCTGACCTGCGGCGACGGGCTGGTGCAGGCCCAGGACCTGCGCCTGTCCAACCTGCGCCTGGAGCGCCAGGAGGATGAACCGGCGAACCATGGCGTGGAGGATCTGTTGCAGCAGGCGTTCAGCCGGCTGTACGAAGAGCAGCCTGGTGATCTGTACGAGAAGGTCGAGAATGCCCTGCTGCGATCGGCGTATCACTTCTGCCATTACAACCAGGTGCATACCGCGCAGTTGCTGGGGTTGTCGCGCAACGTCACGCGCACGCGGCTGATTGCGATCGGCGAGCTGGTGGTGAACAAGCGCCGGGCGCAGGCGCCGCAGGTGTTGGATAACCGCGTGGTCCGTCTATCCATCTGAAATTTGCATGTGCCTGCACTGGCCTCTTCGCGGGACAAGCCCGCTCCTGCAGCGACCGCGTCGTACCTGCAGGAGCGGGCTTGTCCCGCGAAGAGGCCGGCACAGGCAACCCAAGCATCAGGCCGCCAATCGCCTGAACACCACTCCTGAAGCTCCACACACTCCAGCACACAGCAGCATCACCGTGGCGATGTCGGCCACCGAGGTTTCACTGCGCCCGTCCAGCCCGGCCAACAGCCCCAGCAGCACCCCGGCCAGGCTCACCGACATGGCCATGGTCAACTGCACCGACATGGCCGACAGCGAACTGGCCGCCGCCGAGCGTTCTCCGGGCACGTCTTGATAGCTGGCAGCACCCAAGGTCGAGAATTGCAGTGAGCGCACCAAGCCTGCCGCAAACAGCACCACCGCCATCAGCCAGACCGCGGTGTCGCGATCGAAGCCGGCACACAGGGCTATACCCGCGGCGCTGAGCACGGCGTTGCAACTGAGCACCCGCCGATAGCCGTAGCGCCGCACCAACGGTACGGCCAGCAGTTTCATCAACAGCGCGCCCACGCCACCGCTGACCACCAGCCAACCGGCCGCCAGCGGGCTCATGCCCAGGCAGTTCTGCAACAGCAGCACGATCAGGAACGGCTGCGCCGCCGACCCCAGGCGAAACAGCCCGCCACCGGCCTGGGCCACACCGAAACTGCGCAGGCGCAAGAGCGACAGATCGACCAGTGGGTTGGGATGGCGCCGCGCATGCAGCAGGTAACCCAAGGCGCAGGCCAGGCCAGCGGCAACCAGCGCCAGGGCCCAGGCCCGTGGCAGTTGCCCCAGCCCCAGCGACTCCAGGCCGAACACCAGCATGGCCAAGGCACCCCCACTGAGCAGCAGGCCGCGCCCATCCAGCGGCGGCACCGGCCGTGCCGGGTAGTCCGGCACATGGCGCAGGATCAGCCAGCAACCAACCAGGCAGATCGGCAGGTTGACCAGGAAGATCCAGTGCCACGACAACACCGTCACCAGCAGCCCGCCGAGCAGTGGCCCGATCAACGGCCCGACCAGGGCCGGCAGAGCCAGCCAGGACATGGCTTGCAGCAGCTGTTCACGGCTCGACCAGCGCAGGATGATCACCTGCCCCACCGGCGTCATCAACGCCCCCGCCGCGCCCTGCAGCATGCGCCCCAGGCACAGCTGCCAGAGCGTCTCGGCCAGGGCGCAGGCCAGCGAGGCGGTGGTGAACAAGCCCATCGCCAGCAACATCACCTGGCGTGGGCGAAAGCGTTCGGCGGCCCAGCCGCTGACCGGCACGCACAGCGCCAGGGCAAGCATGTAAAGCGACACCACCAGGTTCATGCGCAGCCCCGGTTCGCCGAAATCGGCGGCCATCTGCGGCAAGGCGGTCATCACCGCGGTACTGTCGAGCAGTTCCATGAACAGCGCGGCGCCGATGATCACCGGCACCTTGGGGCTTTGCAGATGGCCGGCCAGCAAAGCCGGCTGGGCGGTCAAAACAGCCCCGAAACAGGCGGACGGGTGCCCTTGAGCTGCCAGGCACCGACCACCGCTGCCTTCCACTGGCGCGGGTTGTGGTTGGCCACGGTACGCGCATTGCGCCAGTGCCGGTCAAGGTTGTGCTGGCGGCCAGTGGTCGAGGCGCCACCGACGTCGAACAGGGTTTCAGCCGCCTTGAGCGCCAGCTCGGCGACCAGGTACTGGGCCTGCGCGACCTCAATGGCGGCCTGTTCTACGGCGGCCTCATCCAGCTGCGCGGCCCAGGCCCTGTCGATCGTCGCTGCGGCCTTGAGTACCAGCGCCTCGGCACCATAAGCGCGGGCGGCGATATCGCCTACCGACAGCTCCACATACGGGTCATCCACCGAACGGCTGGCGGTGCTGTGCTTGATGGGCCGGGCATGCTCGCGGGCAAAGCGCGTGGCATCAATCAGCGCGTTGCGGGCGATGCCGGCCAGTACGGTGCCAAGGAACAGCTGCAGGAACGGCGTGACGATAGTGCGTTTGCCCTCCTCGACGGTGCGCGTGCGAATCTCGCCGGCCTCGACCCGCACATTGCGCAGGTGCGTAGTACCGCTGGCAGTCAGGCGCTGGCCCATGGCGTCGAAATCATCGACCAGTTCCAGGCCCTCGCGGTCACGCGGCAAAATGAACGACACCGGTTGCTCGTTCTCATCCAGCGCCACCGCGCTGACATAGTCGGCGAACAACGCGCCGGTGCTGTAAAACTTGCTGCCGTTGGCGCGGTAGTGCTCGCCCTCGCGTACCAGCCGTGCGGCGATCGAGCCGTTGGCACCACCCAGCTCCCAGCCCGCATTGCCGATCACGGCGCCTTGCAGATAACGGGCAAACCAGCGCTCGCGCTCCTGCTCGGCGCCTTCGGCCTGTGCGGCCAGCAGGCCTTCGATGAAGGCAAAGCCCGGGCGCAGTGCCTGGGCGACGTTGGAGTCGACCGAGGCGATCTGCAGCAGCAGTTCGATCACATCGCTCACGGTGCCGCCGGGGCCGCCGTACTGGGTGGGTATACGCAAGGTGTAGAGCCCGGCTGCTGCGAGTTGGGCAATGGCTTCGTGGGGCAGCTGGCGTTCGCGCTCGCGCTGTGCAGCGCCTGCGCCAATCGCGGGTAGCAGAGCGGTGATGCGGGCCTTGAGTTGCGCGATGCTGGCGGCGGGTGCTTGAGCAGGGAAACGTTGGAATGTGGTCATGGTTCAGTCCTTTAAATGGCGATTTTCCAGAGGCGGGTTTCGTCGAACAGGTCGAAGGCTTCGTGTTCCAGGTCCAGCGGTGGCACCAGCAGTTCGGCGCCGCTGCCGGGCAGGCGCGGTACCGCGCCGAGCAATCTTTGGGTGTATGCGTGGGCCGGGCGCTCGAACAACTGCTCGACCGGCGCCTGCTCGATCACCTGGCCGTGGCGCATCACCAGCACATCGTCGCTGACATGGCGGATCACCCCCAGGTCGTGGGAGATGAACAGGTAGGCCAAGCCCAGTTCCTCCTGCAGGTCCGCCAAGAGGTCGAGCACCTGGGCCTGCACCGACACATCCAGCGCCGAGACCGGCTCGTCACAGATGATCAGCTTCGGCTCACTGGCAATCGCCCGGGCAATCGCCACCCGCTGGCGCTGGCCGCCGGACAGCTGCAATGGCCGGCGCTGGGCAAGGTCCGCCGGCAGGCGCACCTGATCGAGCAGCACGGCAATGCGTGCCGGCCGGGCCGCCGTTTCGACACCGGCCACCTGCAAGGCATCATCGAGAATTTGCGCCACGCTCCAGCGCGGGTCGAACGAGCCCAGCGGGTCCTGGTAGATCACGCTGATCTCTCGGCGCAACGGCCGCCGCGTCGCTTCGCTGACGGCATTGGCCGGGCGATTCCACGGCTGGCCGCGGTACAGCACTTCGCCCTGGTCGGGCTGCAGCAGGCCGAGGGCGATGCGCGCCACCGTGGTCTTGCCCGAACCGGACTCGCCGACGATGCCCAGGGTGCGCCCGGCGCGCAGGGTGAAGTCGACGCCCTGCACCACTTGGCGCAACAGGCCGTCCGGACCGAGGTAGCGCTTGCCCAGCCCACGGCCTTCGAGCAGCACGTCACTGTGCGCACGTGCACGTGGCTCACGGCGAGCACCTGCCCGCTCCGGCGACAACCGGCTGCCACGCGGATGCTCGGCCGGCACCGCCGCCAGCAAGGCCTGGGTGTACGGATGCCGAGGCTGGCGCAACACCTGCTGCATCGGCCCCTGCTCCACCACTTCGCCATGGCGCAGTACCACCACCTCATCGGCCAACTGCGCGACCACCGCCAGGTCATGGCTGATGATCAACAGCGAGGCGCCGCGCGCCTTGATCTGCTGGAACACTTCGAGAATCTGCGCCTGCACCGTGGCATCCAGCGCGGTGGTCGGCTCGTCGGCGATCACCAGCGCAGGGTCCAGGGCAAGGGCACTGGCAATCAGCGCACGCTGACGCAGGCCACCCGACAACTGCCCAGGGCGCTGGCGAGCGCGCAACGCGACGTCGGGTACACCTACCCGCTCAAGCAGCTCATGCACCCGTACGGCGCGGCTTTGGCGGTCGCCGTAACGATGGGTCTGCAGCACTTCGAGAATTTCCTTGCCCACGGGACGCAACGGATCGAGTGACACCAGCGCATCCTGCAACACAAAGCCGATGTCCTTGCCGCGCACTTCACGCCACTGTCGTTCGCTCAGGTCGAGCAGGTCATGCCCGGCAAAGCTCAGCTGCCGGGCACTCACCTGGGCCTTCGCGCCAGCAAGCCCGACCAGGCTGCGGGCACTGACGCTCTTGCCCGAACCTGATTCACCGACCAGCGCCACGCATCGGCCTGGCTGCAAGGTGAAGGACAGGTCACGCACCACGCTGCGGCCCGCGAAGGCCACGTTCAGGCCTTCGACGATCAAGGTGTTGTCACTCATGGCAGGCGGCCCTCCAGGCGTTGTTGGATGAAGCGGCCAGTCACGGTCGTGGCCAAGGTGGTGAGGACGATGAACAGGCCAGGGAAGAAGGTCAGCCACCAGGCATTGGCGATGAAGTCACGGCCCATGGACAACATGGTCCCCCACTCCGGCGCAGGAGGCCTTGCGCCGAGACCGAGGAAGCTCAGCGCCGAAGCCCAGACGATGGCCTGGCCGACGCCCATGGTCAGCGTCACCACCAGTGGCCGCATTGCGTTAGGCAGCAGCTGGCGCAGCACGATGCGCGAAGTCGGATGCCCCAGCGCCCGTGCCGCTTCGATGTAGCCCGCATTGCGCACCGCCAGCACCTGGCCACGCACCATGCGTGCATAACCCGGCGCACCGCCCAGCCCGGTGGCGACGATCAGCGGGCCGACGCCGCTGCCGAACACCGCCACGAACAGCAGCGCCAGTACCAGGCTGGGGAAGGCGAACAACACTTCCAACAGCCAGCCCAGCGCACGGTCCACCCGCGCGCCGCCAAGGCCACCGAGCAAGCCGAGGGTGATGGCGATGGCCATGGAAATGGCCGTGGCCGCGACGCCGATCAGCAGGCTTTGCCGCGCACCGTGGATGATCCGCGCAAAGATGTCGCGGCCCGACTGGTCGGTGCCCAGCCAGTGCGCCCAGCTCGGCGGCTGGAAAGCGTCCCGGGGGACGATGGCCAGCGGGTCAATGCGGGTAAACAGCCCTGGCAGCAGCGCGGCCAGCACCAATGCGACCAGGAACAGGATCGCCAGGCTGGCGCCCAGTGGCGGCAGCTTAACTTGGCATTGCCGACGCATTGGCGCGAGGGTTCGATCAAGGGTCAGGTCAGTCATGCTGCAGCCTCCTGTTGCCGCGGGTCGATCCACTGATACAGCAGGTCGACCAGAATGTTCGCCAGTACGTAGCCGGCCGCCACCACCAGGCTGACGCCGATCACCAGGGGCATGTCCTGGGCCTGCACCGCCTGGTACAGCTGGCGGCCGATGCCCTTGCGCGAGAAGATCACCTCGCACACCACCGCGCCGCTGATCAGCGCGCCAATGGCCCAGCCCGACAGCGAAACGCCGGGCAACAAGGCATGGCGCAGGGCGTGGCGGAAGCGCACGGCCAGGTCGCTGAGGCCCCGTGTGCGGGCGGTCAGTACGAAGGGTTGTTCGAGGGTCTGTTCGAGGGATTCGCGAGTGACCTGGGCAATGAAACCGGCCAAAGGAATCGCCAGCGACAACGCCGGCAGCACCAGGCTGGCAACGCTGTCGCTACCTGCAGGCGGGAACCAGCGCAGGCCGAAGGCGAACACCGCCAGCAGCACCACGCCGAGCCAGAAATGCGGCAGCGCCGCGCTGAGGGTTTCGGCCAACGAAGCGATGCCGCCGACCAGCCGACCGCGCCCGGCAGTGACCACCGTCAGCAGCAGGACCAGCAGCCAGGCCAGTCCCAACGCGGCGATGGTCAGCTCCAGTGTCGCCCCACCCTGCTCGGCCAGCACACGGGTAACCGGCAAGTGCTGCGAGTACGACACGCCGAGGTCGCCTTGCAACAGCCGCCCGAGGTAAAGCAGGTATTGCGCGGCCAAAGGCTTGTCGAGGCCGAATTCCACACGGGCAGCCTCGATGGCTTCCGGTGTCGGGTTGGCGCTGGGGCCGCCGAGGATGGCCAGCACCGGGTCGCCCGGCATCAGGCGCAGGGCAAAGAAGGTCAGGGTCGCCACCGCCCACAGCACCAGCACACCGCCGCCCAGGCGAATGGCGGCGCGCCGGCCCAAGGCGGCCAGGCGCTCGCGGCGCGGGTCGGTCACCGCGCGTGTCGTCGTAGTCATTTGTTCACCCATGCGTCATAGAGGTAGGTCACCGCCAGCGAAGGCTCCAGGCGCACACCGTGGGCGGTCTTGTAGATGCCCAGGCGCGTGCTTTGCGGGTAGGTGGTGAGTTGCAGGTACTGCGCGGCGGCCTGCTGTTGCGCCTTGAAGTAGCGCTGGCGGCGCTGCTCGGCGTCCTGAGTGGCCAGGGCACTGTCGAGCAGTGCGTCGTAGCCTTCATCGGCGTAACCCGAGGAGTTCTGGTGATAACCGCCGACTCCAGCCGGCTGCACGAACGCGGTCGTGAAAATGATGCGCAGCACGTCGGGGGTGTTGGTGTTCCAGTAGCCGGTGCGGATGTCGTAGTCCCAGGCGGCCTGGCGGGCGGTGACCTGGGCGTCGCTCATCTGGTCGAGCACCAGTTCCAGCCCGGCCTGGCGGGTGGTGGCCTGCACCTGCTCCCACAAGGTCAGCTCCGAAGGCGGCGTGCGCGCGCCGATCAGCACCACGGCGCGCAGGCGCTGGCCGTTCTTCGTGCGGTAACCCTCGCTGTCGCGGTGGGTCCAGCCGGCTTCATCGAGCAGTTTGGCGGCGCGGGCCGGGTCGTAGTCCTGGCTGTGTTCGAAGTCGCCGCTGTAGAACGGCGTGGCGATGCTCAGCGGGCCACCGGCGCGGGGGAACTCGCCGAAATACACGCTCTTGAGCGCGCCCTCGACATCGGCGCTGCGCACGAAGGCCTCGCGCACGCGGATATCGTCGAATGGCGCACGGCGCAGGTTGAAGGTGCCGTTGGTGGGGTTGCCCGGGCGCTGGGCGATGATCAGGTCCACGTCAGGGTTACGCCGGGCGGCTTCGTGGGACTCCGGCGGCAACGCTTCGATCACATCGACCTCACCGGCCTGCAAGGAGGCGAAGCGCACCGACGGTTCCTGAATGAACTTCCAGACGATGCGATCAAGGTAGGCCGGGCCTTGGTGCTGCGCGGTCGGTGGTGCCCAGTTGTAATCCGGGTTGCGCACCAGCTCCACCTGGTTCTGCCGGTCCCAGCGCACTACCTTGAACGGCCCGCTGCCTACCGGGCTTTCGCAGTTCTGTTCGCGGCTGCGCAGCAGCGCGGTGGGCGACTGGATGCCGAGGAAGCCCTGGGCCAACACTTCGAGGAAGGCCGCGTAGGGCGTGGCCAGCGTGACCTCGGAGGTGTAGGGGTCGATGACCCTGGTGCCTCGGTACTGGCGGATATAGCCACCGGCAGTGCTGGACTGGGTCTTGGGGTTGGCCATGTGGTCGAGGTTGGCCTTGACCGCTTCGGCGTTAAAGGGAGTGCCGTCGGTGAAGTGCACGTCACGGCGCAGGTGGAAGGTGTAGCGCAGGCCGTCCGGGGAGACCTCCCAGCGTGTCGCGAGCCAGGGGCCGATCTGGCCTTGGCTGTCCATCGAGACCAGTGAATCGAGGTACTGCTGGGCGACGAACACCTGGGGCATGTCGCCGGCCACATGCGGGTCGAGGCAGGTGGGCTCGCGGTCGGTGGCATAGACCAAGGTCCCGCCCGGTTGCGGCGTGGTGCTTTGCGCGGTGTGCTGCTCGGCCTTATCGCAGCCGAGCAAGGCCAGCGCAGTGCAGAGCGGTATCAGGGGGAAGATGGATGTGTTCAAGGGCGCTCCTGCGGGGATTGGGCTTTGGGAGGCCTGTTGCAGGAGTTGTGCCGGGTTCAAGGGGTTGATTTTGTTGGGGTTTGGTGGGGGCTTGGTGCTGGGGTGGGGGCAGAATGTCTGGGGGGTGTTTGGGGGGCAACAGTGTTCGCCGGAAGAGGCATTGCGCCTTTGATGACGAGCGCCGCCCGCGCGGCGCATCGCGGATAAATCCGCTCCTACATTTGTTGCAACGTGCCGAACCTGTTGCGCCATGGTCGCCTGCCGTGGCGCATGACGTGAGCTCGGGGACATATCTGCAAATCATATCGTCCGAGCACCTATTGCAGGCAATTCTAGGCTGAAACGGGAATCGCATTTTCATGGAAGACCAATATGCACGCTCCGAAAGGTTGCCTGCTGCGCCGCGGCAGGTGCTCAGAACCCGGCAGGTTCTATATGCTCACTACCGTCACCCTGAACCGCCACCCGCTGTTCCTCAATTTCCAATACGCTCGCATCGTGATTCGCCACCTGCGCATGGCAGAGCGGGAGAACGGCTGCCATTCACTAGCGTGGGTCGTCATGCCTGACCATATACATTGGTTGATCGAACTGAAAGAGATAACCTTGAGCACATTGATGCGCCGCTTCAAAGCGAGGTCGAGCCACTGTTTGCGAAAGGCTGGGATCACCACAACCCAGGTCTGGCAAGCCGGTTATCACGACCGCGCCCTACGTAGAGAGGAAGATGTCGTAAAGGCCGCGAGGTACATCGTTGCCAACCCGCTAAGAGCAGGCTTGGTGAACAAAATCGGTGACTATCCGCACTGGGATGCAATCTGGATCTGATCACCAAAGGCTGACAACCATGGCCTGACAGGTTCGGCACGTTGCAACAAATGTAGGAGCGGATTTATCCGCGATGCGCCGCGCGGGCGGCGCTCGATCTGATAGGCGCCGCACATCTGTCGGCGAACACCTGGTGGCCGTGATGCGTTACCAGCCCCGGCCCATCAATGCCTCATGCCGAGCTCAGCATCATCCATCAACGCTTTGGCAATCGCGCTCAGATAATGCGAAGCCCAGATCATCATCGGTTTCTCGTCCATCAGGCCGAGGATGGTCAGCTCCCGCACATAGCCCATCAATTCCGAGGCTTGTTCGCGGGCATCCTGGCAAGGAATGCTCGGCTCGATGCGGAACAAGGGGTGGCTCTGGTTTTCACCTTGGAAGAAGGTGGTCATGCCGACGGTGCATTGGGTGTTGTCTGTGGTCATTGTTCAATCTCCCTGAAAATTCTCGAAAGCCTGGACGGGCCTCATCGTGGATAAATCCGCTCCTACAGAAACTATGCATTACCTGTAGGAGCGGATTTATCCGCGATTGGCCGGCCCGGCCACACATCACTCAAACCTCAGTGCAAAGTCCGAGGCCCAGTGGGTATCTGCACCTGGATCAACGCGGATTCGAGCAAAACCCGTAGCGCCTCCAGTTCATGCATAGAGGCCATCATCAGGATCGACGCCGGTGACTTGGGCTGCAGCAGCAACGCCTGATGCACAACTGTCGACGCGCACAGCGCGTAGTCGGTGGCCTGGATCAGGGTGTCTTCAAGGGAGTGAATATCGTGGGGTGGATCGGGGACTATCTTCAGCATCTTTTAGTATCCATTTTTGGGGCCACCACTAACCTGCTGTCAAACAGGTAGGTGGCAGCTGTGCACAGGTTGACAGACCGGCGGATACCAAAACCGGCGCACGCGAACGTGCCCCGTGCACAGCCACCATGAAAGGCGTAGCCATACCCAGTATCTCGTCGCGGCCTGTCAAAGCCGATCGCTGAATATGCAGCGACCTGCCGAGACTAAAACCCAGCACAAGCGGCCGCAACGAAAAATAGGCGGGAAGAGTATCTTTGGGAAATGGACTACAAGAAAGGGGTTAAATCTGATTTTTTACCGCCTGCGTTGGCGCTTTCGCGGGCAAGCCCGCGACAAGACCCGCACAGGCTTACACCGCAACCCGCTCAAACCAGCGAGGTCGCGCAGCCGGCAGATGCGGCACCGCATCGAGCAGGGCCCGGGTGTAGGCATGACGCGGCTGCCCAAGCACCTGCGCCGCAGCACCTTGCTCAACCACCCTGCCCCCCTGCATCACCAGCACCTCATCACTCACCTGCTCAACAACCCCAAGGTCATGCGAGATGAACAGGCAAGCCAGGTTCAACTCCGCCTTGAGCTCCGCCAGCAACGCCAGAATCCGCGCCTGCACCGACACATCCAGCGCCGACACCGGCTCATCCAGCACCAGCACCTTGGGTTTCATCGCCAGCGCCCGGGCAATCGCGATACGCTGCCGCTGCCCGCCAGACAACTCCAGCGGACGACGGTCGAGCAGCCCCACCGGTAACTGCACCCGCTCCAGCAACGCAACCGCCTCGGTACGCTGCAACCCTCGCGGCACGCCCGCCTGGGCCAGCGCCTCGGCCAGCACCCGCAACACCGTGTAGCGCGGGTCGAACGAGGCCAGCGGGTCCTGGAACACCACCTGAATCCCCTGCCGGGCCTGGCGCTGCTGCGCGGCGGACAGCGCCAGCCAGTCCTGCCCAGCCAAGTGCACACTGCCCTGCTCCGGCCGCTCCAGCCCCAGCAGGATGCGGCCCAGGGTGCTCTTGCCAGAGCCGGACTCACCGACCACGCCAAGGGTCTGCCCGGCGCGCAATTGCAAGGCCACATCGTTCAGCACCTCACGCGGCTGGCCATCCGGCCCGACGAAAGCCTTGTGCAGGCCACGCGCCTCCAGCACCACCGGTTGCTCGTTCACGGTGTCCTCCACCAGCGCCAGCGCCGGCACTGCCGGGCGCTGGAAATGCACCGCCCGCGCTGCGCTCAGCAGGCGCTGGGTGTAAGGGTCCTGCGGGTCCTGCAGGACCTGTTCGACACTGCCCTGCTCCACCACCACGCCATGGCGCATCACCGCCACCCAGTCGGCCAGACGCGCAACCACAGCCAGGTCATGGCTGACCATCAGCAGGCTGTTGTCACGTGCGCGCAGGTGCTCCAGCAGGTCGAGGATCTGCGCCTGTACCGTGGCATCCAGCGCGGTGGTGGGTTCGTCAGCGATCAGCAGGCGCGGCTGGCAGGCGATGGCCGAGGCGATCAGTGCCCGTTGCCGCAGGCCGCCGGACAACTGCCATGGGTACTGCCGGGCGCGGACTTCGGGCTCTGGCACCCCGACCTGGCGCAGCAGGTCGAGCACACGCAAACGACGCTGTTCAGCGGCCAGGTGGGTGTGCAACAGCAGCGGTTCTTCGATCTCGGCACCCACCCGCCGCAGCGGGTCGAGCGAACCCAGCGCATCCTGCATGACGAAGCCGATGCGCCCACCGCGCAAGCGCTGCCAGTCAATCTCGCCAAGCCGGCGCAGGTCCTGCCCGGCAAACGCCAGCCGCTGTGCCTGCACCTGAGCGCCAGCCCCGGTCAGGCCGACCAGAGTACGCGCCGTCACACTCTTGCCTGAGCCCGATTCGCCCACCAGTGCCAGGCACTGCCCGGCGTGCAGTTGCAAGTCGACGCCGTGTACCACCGGCACGCCGTTGAAATTCACGCGCAGGTCGCGGATATCCACCAAGGGTGTCGGGTGCTTTTCGAAGATGCTCATGGGTTTCTGCCCTCGCTACGGCGCAGCCAGTCGCGGCCGATGACGGTGATGGAAATGACGGTCAGGGTGATCGCCAACGCCGGCCAGGCCATCAGCCAGGGCGCGTTGGCCATGAAGTTGCGCGCCACGGCCATCATCGCGCCCCATTCCGATGCTGGCGGTGGCGCGCCAAAGCCGAGGAAGCTCAACGCGGCGGCCGCGGTGATGGCGCCGCCCAGGCCGATGCAGGCCAGGATCAGCACCGGCTGCACGGCGTTGGGCAGCACATGGGCGAGCACCACGGCCGAGCGTTTACGGCCCAGCGTGACGGCGGCTTCGACAAAGCCGGCGTGGCGGATGGTCAGGGCCTGGGCGCGGACCAGGCGGGCGTAGCGCGGCACCGAGGCGATGCCGACGGCGAGGATCAGGTTGCTGGTGCCCTGGCCGAACAGGGTGATGATGACCAGCGCCAGCAGCAGGTCGGGGAACGCCAGCAGGACGTCGACGGCGCGCATCAGCAGGTTGTCCAGCCAGGCGGGGGCCAGGCCTGCGAGCAGGCCGAGCGAAGTGCCCAGGCCAAGGCCAACCAGGGTGGCGGCCAGGCCGATGTAGAGCGATGGACGGGCGCCGTGGATCAGGCGGCTGAGGACGTCGCGCCCGTTCTCATCGGTGCCTAGCCAGAAGGTGGTGTTGGGCGGGAGGTAGGCCAGGCGGGCGTCGGCGGCCAGTGGATCGGTTGGGGACAGCCAGCTGGGGAAAGCTACCGCCAGCAGGATCAGGCCCAGGATGACCCAGGCCAGCGTCAGGCCAGGGCGAGCCTGCCACCTGTTGATCACTGTGCTGGGTGTCAATGCAATCGCGTTCATGTCTGTCCTTCTGTTGTCGCCTGTGCCGGCCTCTTCGCGGGACAAGGGCAAAGCCCTTGCCGTGCGGGCTACGGTGCCGGGTTTGGAATACGCCGATGCACAGCCTGAATTTCGGCCAGCACCTCGTCGCTGAGCTGCACATCCAGCGCGCTCAGGTTCTCCTGCAACTGCAGCAAGCTGGTCTGCCCGGTAATCGCGCTGGCCACGAACGGCTGGCGGATCACGAACGCAAGGGCCAACTGGGCCGGTGTCAGCCCATGCTCGCGGGCAATCTGCACATAGCGGCCGATGGCGCTGTTGGCCTCCTCGCTGCCATAGCGATTGAACGTGCGATACACCGAGGACAACCGCGAACCCGCAGGCAGGGCCCCGTTCAGGTACTTGCCGGTCAATGCCCCAAATGCCAGTGGCGAATAGGCCAGCAAGCTGACCCCCTCGCGATGGCTGAACTCCGAAAGCCCGTTTTCATACAGCCGGTTGAGCAGGCTGTACGGGTTCTGGATGCTGGCGATACGCGCCAGGCCTTTGTCCTCGCTGTGCCGCAGAAACTGCCCGACACCCCACGGCGTTTCGTTGGACACGCCGATATGACGTACCTTGCCGGCCTTGACCTGCTCGTCGAGCACCGCCAGGGTTTCTTCGATGGCGGCGGTTTCCGGGTGGTCATCGACGTAGGGGTATTCGCGGATGCCGAAGAAGTTGCTGGTGCGGTCAGGCCAGTGCAGCTGGTAGAGGTCCAGGTAGTCGGTGTTCAGCCGGCGCAGGCTACCTTCAAGGGCGGCGACGATGTTCTTGCGGTCGTGGTGCGACAGGCCATCGCGGATGTGCGCCTGGCCACCGGGGTCGCGGGCGGGGCCGGCGATCTTGCTGGCGAGGATGAGCGTGTCGCGGTTGCCGCTGGCTTTGATCCAGCTGCCGATGTAGCGCTCGGTGGTGGTCCAGGTTTCGGCGCGGGTGGGCGTGGGGTACATCTCGGCGGTGTCGATGAAGTTGATGCCGGCAGCAATGGCGGCGTCCAGTTGCTGGTGGGCGTCCTGTTCGGTGTTCTGGTGGCCCCAGGTCATGGTGCCGAGGCTGAGCAGGCTGACCTGGAGGTCGGTGTGGCCGAGGGGGCGGTAGCGCATTGGTTTTTCCTGATCAAAATTTTTTGGATTACGCAGCGAACTGGTTCACGGCCTTGGGCAGCCCCAAATGCTCGCGCAAGGTGGTGCCGGTGTACTCGGTGCGGAACAAGCCGCGCTTCTGCAACAGCGGCACCACCTCCTCGACGAACACCCGCGCCCCTGACGGGAACATGTCGGGCATGATGTTGAAACCATCCCCGGCCCCGGCCAGGAACCATTCGGCCAAGGTGTCGGCGACCTGCTCCGGGGTACCCACAGCTAGCCGATGACCGACCAGAATCCGCCGCGACAGTTGGCGAATGGTCAGGTTCTCGCTGCGCGCCAGGTTCAGCTGGGCTTCCAGAAAACCGTGCGACCCGCGCTCGAAATCCGCCACCGCGCCAATCCGCTCCCAGGGCAACGGCGCGTCCGGGTCCAGCTCGCGGGCATCGATGCCGATGCGCCCCGCCACCTGCTGCAACAGGCCATGCTCACCGTGCCAGGCATTGAGCTCGTCAAAGCGCGCATGGGCCTCGGCCTCGGTGCTGCCGATCACGGTCGACAGGCCGGGCATGATCTTCAGGTGCTGAGGGTCACGCCCCCAGGCCTTGGCGCGGGCTTTCATCTCCTGATAGAACGCCTGGCCATCAGCCAGGGTGGTCTGGGTTGTAAAGATCGCATCGGCGTAGCGCGAACCGAGAGCCTTGCCGCCTTCGGACGAACCGGCCTGCACCAGCACCGGCCGCCCTTGTGGCGAGCGCGGCAGGTTCAGCGGGCCCTTGACCTGAAAGTGCTTGCCCTGGAAGTCCAGGGTGTGGACCTTGCGCGGGTCGGCAAAGCGGCCGGCGGCGCGGTCACCGATGATTGCGTCGTCTTCCCAGCTGTCCCACAGCTTCAGGGTCACATCGACGAACTCTTCGGCCCGCCCGTACCGGTCCACGTGCAGTGGCGCGCCCGCCAGGCCGAAGTTCTGCGCCGCTGCGTCACCGGCATTGGTGACCACGTTCCAGGCCGCACGGCCGCCGCTGATATGGTCCAGCGAGGCGATGCGCCGGGCCAGGTTGAACGGCTCGTTGTAGGTGCTGGAGCAGGTGGCGATCACGCCGATGCGCTCGGTGGCGGCGGCCACGGCGGTGAGCAGCACGGTCGGCTCCAGGCGCCCGCCGGGTTGCGCGGATACATCCGGCGGCAGTGCCGGGCCGTCGGCAAGGAAGATCGCGTCCAGGCAGCCACGCTCGGAAATGCGCGCGATGTCGCGGTAGTAGTTGACGTCGATATAGGCGTCCAGTGCCGCCTCGCCCTGGCGCCAGGCGCCGGAATGCGAGCCGAAGCCGAGGATGTTCATGCCCAGGCTCATCTGTTTGGTGCTCATGCGGTTCTCCTGATCAGACTGCGCTGGCTTCATCGCCGCTGCCCTGCCCTTCGCTGGCGGTCGCATGGCGGGCGCGCCAGGCCTGGGCCGGGCTGATGCCGTTGAGGTAGTAGTCGCCCAGCGCCTGCTCGCGGTAGATCGCCGGGTTGTGCGAGGCCAGGGTGCGAGCGTTACGCCAGTGGCGGTCGAGGCGCCGGGTAGTGCTGGTGGCCGAAGCGCCGCCGACCTCGAACAGCAAGGTGCTGGCTTGCAGTACTTGCGGCAGGACGATCTGCTGCGCCTGGAAGGCGTGGATCTCGGCGTCCGTGTACAGCTGCTCGGGTACTTCACCCTGCTGCCCGGCTTCGAATACCGCCTGCAGGCTCTGGCCCACGGCGCTGACCTGGGCCTCGGCGGCGAACGCCAGACTCGACAGCCGACCGATCACCGCCTGCACCAGCGGGTCGGCGGCGGGCTGCGACTGCCCGGGCACGCCAAAGGCGCGGGTGCGGCCCTGGACGAAGGCCACGGCATCGGCCAGCACCGCACGGCTGATGCCCGCCAGTGTCGCCAGATGTACCGCCTGATAGAACGCTGTGAGGTACGATTCGGCGCGCAACTCACCCTTGGCGAAGCGGCGCAACAGCTGCTCCGGCTGAACCTTCACCTGGGTGAAGCGCGTGGTACCACTGCCCGTCAGGCGCTGGCCGAAGCCATCCCAGTCATCGACCCGCTCCACGCCCGGCGCATGGGTCGGCACCGCCAGGCTGACGAAGTCGTCGCCGTGGTTGGCCACCGCCGCGACCCAGTCGGCGTAGAGGGTGCCGGTGCAGTAGTACTTTTCACCGTCCAGGCGGTAACCGCCCTCGCCCTCACTGAGCTGCACGGTATTGCCGGTGCTGTCGGTGCGCTCGGCCATGGCCGCGCCCCACAGTTCACCGGCCACCACGCGGGCGAACCAGTAGTCCTGGGATGCGGCGTCGTTGGACGACAGACGCCCTTCGACAAAACCGAAGTGGGCGCGGAAGATCTGCGGCAGGTTGGAATCGGCCTGGCCCAGGCGCACCAGCTGGCGTAGCAGCTGCGGCAAGGTCGCGCCAAGGCCGCCGTGGCTGCGTGGCACGCGCAGGGCGCCAAGGCCGGCTTCACGCAGCCAGGCCACCGGCTCGTGGGCCAAGGTACGCTGCTGCTCGCGGGCCACCGCGCCTTCGGCGATGCGCGCGTAGAGCGGCGCAAAGCGCTCATCCAGTTCGGCGTCGGTAATCGGGGTTTGACTCATGACAGTTCCTTTCTCGTGAATTCAGGGGCGCGCGGTGCGCGGGTCGATGGCCTGGGTCGCCAGGTCCACCAGCAGGTTGACCAGCACGTAGATGGCTGCTGCCAGCAGGGTCACGCCGAGCACCAGCGGCACATCCTTGGTGGCGGTGGCGTCGAGCATCAGCCGGCCGATGCCCTGGCGGCCGAACAGCAGTTCGAGCACTACGGCGCCACCGAGCAGGCTGGCAAACACGTAGCCGGCCAGGGTCACCAGCGGCACCAGGGCGTGGCGCAAGGCATGGCGCAGGCGCACGGCGGTGTCACCCATGCCGCGGGCGCGGGCCTGGGTGATGAAGGGTTGTTCCAGCACTTGCTCCAGCGACTGGCGCAGCACCTGGGCCAGCACCGCTGCGATCGGCAGCGCCAGGGCCAGGCTCGGCAACACCAGCGAGCGCCAGCCGCTTGAACCGGAGGGTGGCAGCAGGTGGAAGTAAAAGGCGAAGGCCAGCAGCAACACCGTGCCGATCACGAAGTTGGGGGCTGACGAGAGCACCAGTTCGATGCCCGACACCAGCGCCCGCAGACGGCGCCCACGGTTGGCGGTAAGCAATGCCGAAGCCAGTGCCAGCAGCACCGCCAGTACCGCCGCGCTGCTGGCCAGGGCCAGGGTCGCACCGGCCTGCTCGGCAATCGCCTGGCCCACCGGAATGCGCAGCCGGTACGACTCGCCCAGCTCGCCCTGGGCCAGGCGCAGCAGGTAATGGCCGTACTGCACCCACAAAGGCTGATCGAGGCCGTACTCGGCGCGCACCTGGGCCAGCATCGCTTCGCTCGGCATGGCGTCCGGGCCACCGAGAATTGCCAGCGCAGTGTCGCCGCCGCTGTGCTGCATGCCGAGGAAGGTCAGGCTGGCCGCCGCCCACAGCACGATCAGGCCGTCACGCAGGCGACGCAGCAAGGTAGCCAACAGTTTCATGGTTGCTCCTTCGCCAGCCACACGCTGGTGAACAGGGGTACGTTGTGCGAGCCGTCGAACAGTACGCCGCCGACCGCGTTGCGGTAGGCCAGGAGCATCTGGCTTTCCACCGAGGGCACGGCCGGCACGGTCTCGCCCAGGCGCTGCTGGGCCTGGCGATACAGCGCGCGACGTTGTGCCGGGTCGGTGCTGCGCCGGGCTTCGCCAAGCAGCTGGTCGAGGCCGGCATCACGGAAGTGGCCGACGTTCTGGCCGATCATCCGGGCGCTGGGGATCGACTGGCTGTGGTAGAGGATGAACAGCCCGTCAGCGGTATTGGTGTGCCAGTAGCCGCCGCCGAGGGCATCGAAGTTGCCGCGGTAGCGCAGCTCCATGACCTTGCTGATCGGCAGCAGCTCGATGCGCAGGTCGAAACCGACCTTGCGCAGGTCCGCCTGGGCCGCCACCGAGACATTGGCCGGGAACGCCGGGTTGTCGTAGGTCAGCAAGGTCGCCCCGAGGCGCTGGCCATTGCGGGTGCGGTAACCCTCGGCATCGCGCCCGGTCCAACCGGCGGCATCGAGCAGCCGCGCCGCCTCGGCCGGGTCGAAGGCCAGCGCATCACGCGCCACCGGGTCGTAGCCGGGGGTATTCACGGCGAGAAAGTCACCCTTGGCCAGGTACTCGCCAAAACCGGAGATCCATGCCAGGCCGTCGCGGTCGATGGCCTTGGCCACGGCCTGGCGCACCCGCACGTCATCGAACGGCACGCGCTCGACATTGAAGGTGATGCTACGTGCCGGGTTGCCCTTGCGGATGCGGTTGCGCAGGGTCAGCTGCGGGTTGGCGCGGATCGCCGCAGCGTTCTGCGCCGGGGCGTCCAGCGCCATGTCTTGGTCAGCAGCTTCCAGCGAGGTGTAGCGGATCATCGCTTCGGGCACGTAGCTCAACTCGATGCCGTCGAGGTAGGCCTCGCCCAGGTGGTTGATCGCCGCTGGCGCCCAGCCATAGCCCGGGCGGCGGGCGAAACTGGCGCGCTGGTCACGCACCCAGCCGGTCAGCACGAACGGGCCGGTGCCGATCGGCCGGCTCGCGATGGTTGCAGGCGCCTCGATGATCTGCCGTGGCGAGATCATCCCCAGCCAGGCTTGCGACAGCACATCGAGAAACGGCGCGTAGGGCGCGCTCAAGGTGGCCTCGAAAGTGAATGCATCAACCACCCGGCCCTGCAGGTACGGTGCGATGTAGGCAGCGGCGAGCGGCGACTTGGTCTTCGGGTCGCGCATGTGTTCAAGGTTGACCCGCACCGCTTCGGCGTCGAAGCGCTCGCCGTCGCTGAAGGTGACGTCGTCACGCAGGTGGAAGGTGTAGGTCAGGCCATCGGCGCTGATGTCCCAGCTTTTGGCCAGCCATGGCGTGAGGGTGCCGTCTTCGGCTTGGTACACCAGGCAATCGAACAGGATGCGCCCCATCCACTGCATGTTGCCGTTGGACAAGGCATGGATATCGAAGCTGCCGGCGTCGGTTGCCGCCGACACACGCAAGGTGCCGCCCCGCTGGCCAGCCTGCTGCTCGACGAAGTCGCTGGCCGGGTAGCGCATCACGCCATTCACTGGGCTGACCGCTTCGCCCTTGAGGGTATTCTGGGTTGGCGGAGGCGTGGCGGGTGAACAGGCGGCAACTAACAGCGCACTGGCCAACAGGCATGAATTGAATAATCGGAAATTGGGCTGCACAGCAGGGCCTTTATATAGACGGCTACATAAAGTGCTGTTGCAGTTGTCGTGCCAGCCTGTTTTCCACGTATTTACTGGACGCCAGAAACTTTCCGGACACGCCAACCAGACAAACTGTCCGTCTGCTGTTGCCCTGCAGACAGTCAGGCACTTCAGGCCCTGTGGGATTTGGATATTTATATATAACCGGCACTGTTTAAATTGGAGCACAGTCGCAACAAAACTTGCTGTTTCGTTCATCACCGCACACTTGAGAACTGGTCAAAACCCCAACTTCCGGCCTTTTGCCAGCTGGCACAGAAACTGCTCTTACCGGTTTCGACAGGCCTGACTATTCCCATAGAACGCCGAGGACCTACGATGACTTTCAAGGAATACAACGATGCGTGCGATTCATCCCCATCCATTGCGCGTGGCCATCCGCCACGCCGCCCTGGCCACCGCGGCCACGGCCCTGCTGGCCCCGGTCACGGTACTGGCCGCTGACGCGACCCTCGGCACGGTGACCGTGCAGGCCGCCAAGCAGACTGAAGTACAACAGGCCGCCAGCGCCCTCGCTGAAGTACCCGGCGGCACCAGCGTGGTCGACAGCGAAGAGGTCAGCAAAGGCCGCACTGCCACCCTGCAGGACACCCTGGCCTACCAGCCCGGCGTATTCGTGCAGTCCACCGGCGGCAACGACGCGGCGAAGATCTCGATCCGTGGCTCCGGCGCCAACACTTCACCCGGCTACTTCCGCGAAGGCATCAAGTTTCTCTTCGACGGCCTGCCGCTGACCGGCCCCGGTGGTACCCCCTACGAATTCCTCAATGCCAGCGGCGTCAATTACACCGAGATCCTGCGTGGCGCCAACGCCTTCCAGTACGGTGCGCTGACCCTCGGTGGCGCAGTCAACTTCGTCAACCACAGCGGCTACAGCGCACCCGGCCTGCGCGTGCGCGCCGAGGCCGGCAGCTACCACTACCAGAAGCAGAGCATCAGCTACGGCGGCGTCGAAGGCGACCTGGACTACTACCTGCAGGCCGACAACTACCGCAACGACGGTTATCGCGACTACAGCCTGTCGAAGAGCTCCGGCATCGTCGCCAACGCCGGCTACCGCTTCAACCCGAAGCTGGAAACCCGCCTGCTGCTGCGCTACCGCGACGAAACCCACAACGACCCCAGCGCCACCACCCTCGACAATGCCCTGCACCACCCGCGCCGGGCCAGCGCCACCGCCGAAAGCAGCGGTGCCGGTGCACGCCGCCCGGGCAGCATCTGGGTCGGCAGCAAGACCACCTACACCTTCGACGACGATGGGCGGCTGACCTTTGGCCTGTCGTACCACGACTACCGCCACACCAACAGCCCGCGCAGCCCGAGCAACCCCAGCTACTGGGACTGGCACGACCTCGGCCTGCTGCTGGGCTATGACCGCGTCGACTACCTGTTCGGCCACGAGAGCCGCAGCAACATCGCCTTCACCTCGACCCAGCACCTGCGCGGTGGGGTCGATTCGGCCAACGGCAACAAGGTGTCGCTCAAGCAGGTCAACTACAAGGACTCGTTCGACCGGGTGATCGCCCTGGGCAACGACATCAACCTGGTCGACAACCTGTGGCTCACCAGTGGCGTGTCGTTCATCAACGTGCGGCGCAAGGTCAACATCGACTACGCGGTGAACCCCAACACCACCACCTTCCCGCAGCATGTCGACTATGACAACTGGAGCGTCGCCCCGCGTATCGGCCTGCGCTACGAGCTCAACCCCGAATTGCAGGTGTTCACCAACTTCAGCCGCAGCATCGACCCGCCCGCCTCATGGGAATACTCCGGTTCCGGCCCGACCCTGCCGTACATCCGACCGCTGGTGGAGCAGAAGGCCAACACCTTCGAGGTCGGCATCAAGGGCTCGCACGGCATCTTCGACGGCAGCCTGGCGCTGTACCGTTCGTGGATCCACGACGAGCTGCTGAACGTGCAGATCATTCCCGCCACCTCTACCGCAGCAGCGGTTACCGGCGCGTTCAACGCCTCGCCGACCATTCACCAGGGCGTCGAGGCCGGGCTCAACACGCGCCTGTGGGACAACACCCAGGGCGACCTGGTGCGCTGGCGCCAGTCGTACACCTACAACGATTTCTACTACCGGCATGACGATACCTTCGGCGACAACCAGCTGCCGGGCGTGCCCAAGCACATCTACCAGGGCGAGTTGCAATACCAGGACCACAGCGGCTGGTACACCGGGGTCAACGTGCAGTCGGCGTCGCGCACGGCCGTGGATTATGCCAACAGCCTTTACGCGCCGTCGTACACGATCTGGGGGGCGAACCTGGGGTATGAGGCGCCTAAGGGCAACTGGAAGGTGTCGCTGGACCTGAAGAACCTGGCCAACAAGGCGTACGTGACGGCGGTGACGCCGGTGTACAACGCACGTGGGCTGGATACCGCGTCGTTCTGGCCGGGGGATGGGATCGGGGCGTATGTAGGCGTTGAGGTCCGCTACTGATTTCTGTTTTTTCTGTGCCGGCCTCTTCGCGGGCTTGTCCCGCGAAGAGGCCGGTACAGGCTTACGCCGTCCGGGGCATCAGCTCATAGGGATGCTTCCACCCCGGCACGGCCTGAATCCGCTGTTTCCACGCCTCGATATGGCTGAACTCGGTCAGCACGATCCCGGTATCCTCCGGCATGAACACATACCCTGCCAGCGACAGGTCGGCGATGGTCAACCGCCCGCCAACCATGAACGGGGTTTGCGCCAGGTGTGCGTCGACAATCCGGTACGCCGCTGTTGCCCGCTCACGCAAGAAGCCGGTCACATCGGTCTCGCCGGTCTTCTTCAGGCACAGCAGGAAACGCAGCGCCGCGTAGTAGCTGGTGAACTTGTGGTTATCGAACAGCATCCAGCGCCAGATCTCGCGCTTCTCGTTGTCGTCACGCGGGCCGAACTGGCCGGTGCGTTCGGCGAGGTATTCGAGAATCAGCGCCGACTGGGTGAGCCGTTGCCCGGCGTGCTCCAGCACGGGCACTTCGCCCTGCTCGTTGACCTCGTCGCGCCACTGCGGGTCGCGGGTCTGGCCATTGAAGAAATCGACGAACACCGGTTGCCAGTCCTGGGCGGTGAGTTCGAGCATCAGCGCAGCTTTGTAGGCGTTGCCGGATTCGGCGAAGCAATGCAGCTTGTAGTCGGGCATGGGCGGACCTTCAGTTTCCTTTGAATGATCGGTTTGAGCGTTCACGGCAAACCCGTGAAGCGGCTCGCACAGATTACACAAAAATGTGCTTAGCTTGCCCGATCAACCCGCCCAGGAAGGCCTGTAATGCCCTACCCCGATCTGCCCCGCACCTTGTCCACGCCCCGCACCCTGGTGGTCCGCCCCGCGCCGGCGTTCGCCCAGCAACTGCGGCAGGCACTGCTCGACAGCTACGCGCTGCACCAGCCGTTCCTGGCCTGGGCCAAGCCCGACTGGACCTTGAAGGAAGTGCAGGAAACGCTGCAACTGAGCGCCGAGGAGTTTCTCGACCCGGCCAAGGAAAAGCGCTATTTCGTGCTCGCCGCAGACACCGGAGATGTCATCGGCTGCATTGGCCTGCGCCCTGGTAATGACGAGTACGAAGTGGGCTATTGGGCGAACCAGGCCAGCAGTGGCCAGGGCCTGATGCGCGAGGCGCTGACCTGCCTGCTGGACGCCGTCGATGCCCCGGTGTGGCTGACCACCGACATCGACAACCTCGCCAGCCAACGCCTGGCCGAACATGCCGGGTTCGTCGCGGCCGGCAGCCACTTGACCGAGATTGATCCCAGTACCCCGCGGCCGCTATACCGCCGAGCACCTGCCGGTCGCGGGTGAGCCCGAACATCCCACCACCCGTCCCTCCCGTTATATGCCCGCCGCCAACCCCGATGCGATAGTGGAGAAAACAACACGGATAAAATCCCATGTACAGAAACACCTCTACCCCCGCGGACGACAACGGTTGCGGCTGGTTCCACCTCAGCCCCAAGCGCCAGCCACGCGCCGCGCACCGGGGGCGGAGCGAGGCGCGCTGGGTGGTGCTCGGCGCGGGCTTCACCGGCCTTGCCGCGGCGCGGCAACTGGCGCTTCACCACCCTGACGACGAGATCATCCTGATCGAAGCCCAGGAGGTTGGCTTCGGCGCCTCGGGGCGCAACTCCGGCTTTGCCATCGACCTGCCCCACGACATCGGCGCCCCCGACTACATCGGCGACCTGGCCACCGCGCGGATGAACCTCAAGCTCAACCTGCGCGCCCAGTCGATCCTGCGCGGGCTGATCAACCAGCACGGCATCGACTGCCAGATCCGCCCGGACGGCAAGTACCAGGCGGCGGTCGAGGACAAGGGCCTGGCAGTGCTCGAAGCCTACCGCAGCGGCCTCGACAAGCTCGGCCAACCCTATGAAATGATCGACACCCGCGACCTGCCCGAGCACTTCGGCACGGCCTTCTACCGCAAGGCGCTGTACACCCCCGGCACCCAGTTGCTGCAACCCGCGGCGCTGGCCAAGGGCCTGGCCGAAAGCCTGCCGGGCAACGTCACGCTGTACGAAGGCACCACCATCACCCGCCTCGAACAGGGCCGGCGCATCACCCTCAAGCATGCCCACGGCGAGATCGTCGCCGACCAGCTGCTGCTGACCAACAACGCCTTTGCCTCCTACTTCGGCTTCCTGCCGGGCCGGCTGCTGCCGATCTTCACCTACGCCAGCATGACCCGCGCGCTGACCGAAGAAGAGCAGGCGCGCCTGGGCGGCAAGGCCACCTGGGGCATCATCCCCGCCGACCCGTTCGGCAGCACCCTGCGGCGCACCCCGGACCAGCGCCTGCTGGTGCGCAACAGCTTCAGTTTCAACGCCAACGGGCGTGCCCAGCAGCGCTACCTGGACCGCGCCGGGCGCCAGCACCGTGACTCGTTCGAGCGGCGCTTCCCGATGCTTTCGGGCCTGCCGTTCGAGTTCACCTGGGGCGGCTCGATGTGCCTGTCGCGCAACCACCTGTCGCACTTCGGCACCCTGGCGCCGAACGTGCACGCGGCGCTGTGCTGCAACGGCCTGGGCATCACCCGTGGCACCGCCACCGGCACCCTGCTGGCCGACTGGCTGAGTGGCGAGCGTGACGAGCTGATCGACTTCCTGCTCGGCTCCGACGGCCCCAACCGCAACCCGCCGGAACCGCTGCTGAGCGTGGGGGTCAACCTGAACCTGCATTGGGGCCAGCGCCGTGCCGGCCTGGAAAGCTGACAAGGAGGCAACATGCATAGCCTGGGTATTCTCGGCGTCGGCGAGCTGACCGAAAAAGTGGTGGTGGGGCTGCGCCGCAGTGGTTTCGAGGGCGCGCTCTACCTGTCGCCACGCAACGCTCAGCGGGCCGAGGTGCTTGCTGTGGAACAGGGGTGCGAGGTGCTGACGAGCAACCAGGCGGTAGTCGATCAGGCGGACCTGGTGATCCTCGGCGTACGCCCGGAATCGCTGGCCCAACTGGCCCGCGAAGTGCGCCTGCGCCCCGGCCAGCGCCTGGTATCGCTGGCGGCCGGGGTCAGCCTGGGGCTGCTGGCCACCGCCTTCCCGGACGCGCATTGCGTGCGGGTGATGCTGTCGTACGCGGCGCAGTACAACCAGTCCACCGTGGTGGTGTGCCCGGCAGATGAGTTGACCGAACAGTGCCTGGGGCCGTTGGGCAACCTGGTGGTGGTGCAGGATGAGCCAGCCTTCGAGCTGGCCACGGTGGCGGCGTGCATGAATGGCTGGTTCTACTTCCTGTTGCATGACTTGCAGCAGTGGCTGACCGACAAGGGGCTGCCGGCAACTGAGGCCCGGGCATTGGTGCTGGGCAACATGCAGGATTGCGTGACCAGTGCGCAGCAGCAGCCGGAGTACACCTTGAAAGCCCTGGGGCAGGCGATTGCAACGCCGGGGACCTTTACGGCCGATGGTCTGGCGGTGTTGATGCATCAGCCGGTGAGCGCCAACTGGGGGGCGGCTTGCGAGGTGGTGCTGGATGCGTTGCTGACCCGGTCGGGGTTGCCTGGGCGATAGGCTTTACCTGTTCCGGCCTCATCGCGGATAAATCCGCTCCTACAGGGATTATGCGTTCCCTGTAGGAGCGGATTTATCCGCGATGAGGCCAGCAGCCCTGATGCAGGTCTAGAGCTGTCTATAGACGCGAGCAGTATCCTCTTCGAAATGCTTCAGCTCTTCCTGGCGCCGCACCTCTGACCAGCCCATCGCCGCTGCCGCACGGTGTGACAACTGCTCCACCCGCTCGCGCCCCAGGTCCGGGTCCAGGCCCCACGGCAAACGCCGGCGCACCAGATCCACCAACCGCACCACATGCTCGCGGCCAACGATGCGGGCAATGTCCTCGCCATCAATGCGCTCGCGCTCGATCATGCCCTTGGGCGCCTTGCCCCGCTTGCCCAGCCGCGCCTCTACACCACGGGCGATCACCCGCGCGGCATGGCGATGGAGCATGATGGTCGAACCGGTCAGGGTCAGCAGGTCGGGCTTGCCGGCCGCCTCGCTCAGGCGCACCGGCAAGTAGGTGCTGCGGCCATCCAGGGTCGAGGTCGGGCGCACGCCGCACCAGCAGTGCTGCACATCGGCGCGGGTCAGTTGCAGGTCGGGGAACAGGTGATTGGCCTCGGCGAGGATGTAGTCGATCTCGCCATCCTCGACACGCACCGTGTCCGGGTCGTCGGTGAAGTGCGACTCGGTCGGACCGATGAAGTGGAATTCGCGCCAAGGGAATACGTAGTAAGGCTCGCCTTTGCTGGAGAACGCCTCGAGGCCTTGGCCGCGGTAGGCCTCGGGCAGCCGCACCATGACGTTGACGCCCTTGATGCCAAGCACCCGCGGGCCACGGTCGGCAGCGCCCGCCACACGATCGACCCAGGGCCCGGCAGCGTTGATCACCACCTTGGCAGTGACGTGCGCCTGGCCGAGCGCTTCGGGGGCCTGCTCGTCCAGGGTCAGTTGCCACTGGCCCTCACTGCGCTGCAGCTGACTGACACGGGTATAGGTGCGCACCGTCGCGCCGCGCCATTGCGCGTCCAGCGCAGTGTCGACGCAGATCCGCTCGGGCCAGGCGTACATGTATTCCTCGAACACCCCCACGCCACGCAACGGCCCGCCAAGGCCGGCAGCCATGGCACTGTCGCCGGCCGCCTGCTGCGCCGACTGGCGGCGGTAGGCCAGCGGTACCTTCCAGCCACCGAGCGCCTCGACCAGGCGAAAGCCCATGTCCACCAGCCATGGCGGGTAGCGGTCGCCCTTGCGGAACGGGTAGTGGAAGCGGTGCTTGGTCAGGTGCCCGGGCATGTCCTTGACCAGCTCGGCGCGACAGCGCATCACCTCGCGGGTGTAGCGCAGGCGCTGCCACATGTCGAGCGGGCGAAACGGGATCTGCCACAGCGGGTAGCGCGCGGCCAGGTAGCCCAGGCCCGAATAGAGCATGCGGCTGGAGCGCGACGAAGTGCCGGCACCGATGTCGCCACGGTCGACCAGCAGGGTACGGAAGTTGCGCGCAGCCAGCTGCCGGGCGGCAGCGCAGCCGACCGCACCGGCGCCGATGACCACCACGTCGTAGTAGTCGCCATCGAGGGATTCCAAGGGAGGACGGATCATGAGTTCGGTTCCAGGTTCTTGTGATTGTTCTGCAGCGAAAAACCAAGCCACCTGCACACAGTAGAAAAGCCCTCGCCTTCCCCTCTAGAACATCCAGGACAACTTGCATAAGCCCTGGGCAAGCCCCGCCAGCGCATCCCATGACTCGTCCCAGCCGTTATATGGAGCCCCGCGAGGCCAGTGCCATAGTGCCGCGACGCTGATGCGTGAATAACAACAAGAGGTAAGTTGAATGACCACATCCAAACGCTCTGTCGAAGATGCTCCGCTGAATGCCTTCCACCGCAAACTGACCGTCTACTCCGCGGGCGGGCCGTTCCTCGATGGCTATGTGCTGAGCATCATCGGCGTGGCCATGCTGCAGATCACCAACGCCCTGCAGCTGTCGGCCTTCTGGGAAGGCCTGATCGCTGCCTCGGCACTGATCGGGGTGTTCCTCGGCGGCTTCATCGGTGGCTGGTTCACCGACAAGTACGGGCGCAAGGTGCTGTACCTGGTGGACCTGATCGCCATCGTCGGTTTCTCGGTGGCCCAGTTCTGGGTCGAGTCCGCCTGGGCACTGTTCGCCTGGCGCTTGCTGATCGGTGTCGCGGTCGGGGCCGACTATCCGATCGCCACGTCGCTGCTGGCCGAGTTCCTCCCGCGCAAGCAGCGCGGCCCGCTGCTGGCGGCCATGGTGCTGATGTGGTTTGCCGGCGCGGCCGTAGCCTACGTGGTCGGCGAGTTGCTGCTGCGCGTGGGCGGTGACGACGGCTGGCGCTGGGTGCTGGCCAGTGCGCTGGTGCCGGGGGCACTGTTCCTGATTGCCCGCAGCGGCACGCCGGAATCGCCACGCTGGTTGCTGAGCAAGGGCCGCAAGGCCGAAGCCGACGCAGTGATCAAGAAAGTCTACGGCCCGGACTACTCGATCGCCGACCTGCCTGAGCAGAGCAGCGGCAAACCGGTGTCGCTGTGGTCGCTGTTCCACTCCGGCTACGGCAAGCGCATGGCCTTCGTCACGCTGTTCTGGACCTGCGCCATCGTGCCGCTGTTCGCCATCTATGCCTTCGCCCCCAAGGTGCTGCAGGCGCTGAAGCTGACCGGTGACTGGGCCGCCTACGGTTCGATCGCCATCACCTTCCTGTTCACCCTCGGCTGCCTGCTGGCGACCCTGCTGATCAACCGCCTGGGCCGGCGCAAGATGCTGATTCACAGCTTCCTCTGGTCGGGCTTGTCGCTGGTGCTGCTGGGCGTGTTCCCCGACGCGTCGCCAACCACCGTGCTGGTCCTGTTCGGCGCCTATGCGGTGCTGATCGGCGGTGCCCAGGTGCTGGAATACGTGTACCCCAACGAACTGTTCCCTACCGAGATCCGCGCCTCTGCAGTTGGCTTGGCCACGTCGCTGTCGCGCATTGGCGCCGCCGTGGGCACCTACCTGGTACCGATCTCCCTGGCCAGCTATGGCGTGGCCAACACCATGTTCGCCGCCGCGCTGATCTCGCTGTTCGGTGCGCTGATCTCCTGGTGGCTGGCCCCCGAGACCAGCAAGCTCGACCTGCAACAGGCCGCAGCCCTCGGCGGGCAAGCCCGTGCAGCATCGCTTTCGTACAAAAACGTCGCTCGTAAAGCCTGAAGGAACCCGAAATGAGCCAAGTCCTTACCGTTGTCCGCAATGCCCCTGCCTCACTACTGGGCGAGCCGGCCCCAGCCCGCCTGCCGATCGGCGAACCTATCGCCCATGCCGCTTCCGCTCAGGACCAGACCGATGAAGCGGTCGGTGCCAGCATCGGCGTGTGGGAGAGCAGCCCGGGCGTGTTCCGCCGCTACCTCAAGAACCGCGAATTCAGCCATATCGTCAGCGGCCGCTGCACCTTTACCCCAGACGGTGGCGAGCCGGTGGAGCTGCGTGCTGGCGATGCGGTGCTGTTCCCGGAAAACTGCGAGGGTGTGTGGCATATCCACGAAACCCTGCGCAAGACCTACGTACTGTTCTGAGGACTCGGCAGATGATCGAACGGATCAACCCTGGCCCTCGGGCCAGCCAGATGGTGCTGGTGGAGGGGCGCATCGAGACCGCGGGGATCGTTGCGCTGGAAGCGGGTGATATCGCCGCGCAGACGCGCTGTGTGCTGGCACAGCTGGAGCAGTGGCTGGCGCAGATCGGGGCGGGTAAGCAAAACCTCACGCGCATGCAGATCTGGCTGGCCGACATGGGCGAGTTTGCGGCGATGAACGAGGTGTATGACGCCTGGGTGGGGAGCCAGCCGCCGGTGCGGGCTTGTGTGGGGGCTGCGCTGGCAGCGCCTGAGTACCGCATCGAGATTCAGGCCTTCGGGCAGCTTTGAGATCGCATTCGCCCGGCTGACCGGCACATCTCCTGTAGGAACGGCCTTGTGTCGCGAAAGGGCTGCGCAGCAGCCCCAGGTTTTCAGCTTCAACACAGAGATTGCTGGGGCCGCTTTGCGGCCCTTTCGCGACACAAGGCCGCTCCTACAAAGATGTGCAAGCCGTCAAAGATCCGGATCCAACCCCACCTTGTCACCGTGCCAGTCAAAGCGTTCCACCTCATGCCGCCGCTTGCGGAAACTGTACGGCGTCTCGCCATACTGCTTGCGAAACCACAGGATGAAGTGCGACGCATCGGAAAACCCGCAGGCCAAGGCGATGGTGGTGATGTTCTGGCTGGTGTTCACCAGCAAGCGCCGCGCATGGTCCAGCCGCAGCTTGCGCCAGTAGTTGGCCGGCGGCTCCTGGGTGTTGGCGACGAACTCGCGGTGCAGCTGCCGCGGGTGGGTGCCCACCGCTTCGGCCACGGCCTTGAGCGTCATCGACGCATCGAGGTTGGCGCGCATGAAGGCGATTGCCCGCTGCACCCGGTCGTTCTGGTAAACGCATTCGCCGGCGGCCTTGTCACTCTCCTCCTCCGCCCGCTCATCCACCAGCAGGTATTCCAGGCCCTTCTGCGCCCGCACCGCACCGCAGTGGCGGCGGATCAGGTTGGCCGCGAGATCAATGGCGGTGCCGCCCGGGCAGGTGATGATGCCGCGATCATCGACGTAGCTCTTGTCGATGACCATGGTCGACAGCGGGAAGCGCTCGCGAAACTCGTCGCGCAGGGTGAAATGCACCGCGCAACGGCGGCCATCGAGCAGGCCGGCCTTGCCCAGCACGAACGACGCCGAGCACAGGGCGATGATCGGGATGTTGGCCGCATGCACGTCGCGCAAGGCATCCAGCAGCCAGCCCGGCGGGTTGCGGGTTTCGCCGAGCAGGCCGCCGGCCAGCACGATGTAGTCGTACTGGGCGAACAGGTTGAGCGATTTGGTCGGCGAGACCGGCATGCCGCAGCTGGCGGCGATCGGCTGGTCGTCGAGGGTCATCCAGTCCCACTGGCAGTAGACCTGCTGGCTGCGGAACGACTTGTCGGCAGCAAAGCGCAGCGAATCCACCAGGCCGGCGACGGGCACCAGGGTGAACTGGTTGAGCAGCACGAAGCCGACACGCAGTTCGGGCTTGATCTGCGCCGATGGTTCAGGGGTTTGTAGTTGTTCTTGTCGTTGCGCAACCATGAAAGTCGGCCTCATGACCTTGCTGAATAGCGCCATTGTAGGGCGCACCTGGCGTCCGGCATATCATATGCCGCACGACAAATAGGAAGTCCATGACAAAACGCGCCGCCGTTCTATCAATTGTCATGGCTGTAATATCGGGCCACTGACCGCGCTGAGCATCATGTCGTCACAACAACATGCTCAGAGGCACCCCTCATGTACCGCGGATTCTGGTATGCCCAGGCACTCGACCTGGACAGCGACCTGGCCCCTGCCCTGCAGGACTCGATTCAAGCCGACGTGTGTATCGTCGGCGGTGGCTTCCTTGGCCTGTGGTCGGCCATTCGCCTGAAACAGGCCCACCCGCAGATGTCCATCGTCATCGTCGAACGCGACCGCTGCGGCTCCGGTGCCAGCGGCCGCAATGGCGGCATTGCCACCAACTGGTGGGGCAAGTACCTGTCGGTGCGCACCATCTGCGGCGACGTCGAGGCCCGGCGCATCTGCGAGGCGGCGGAGTCGGCGATCGACGAGATCGGCAGCTTCTGCCAGGAGCACGGCATCGATGCCCAGTACCGCAAGGACGGCTGGCTGTGGACCGCGACCAACCAGCGGCAGATGAACTCCTGGCGGGTGCTCACCGACGGCCTGCAGAAACTCGACGTCAATCCGTTCCAGGAACTGGACCGCGAAAGCATTCGCAGCCGCGTCGGCTCGCCGCTGGTGCTGGGCGGCATCTTCGACCCCAACGCCGCCACCGTGCAGCCAGCCATGCTCGCCCGCGGCCTGCGCCGGGTGGCGCTGAAGCTGGGGGTGAAGATCTTCGAGAAGTCGCCGTTCACCCACCTGGTCCGCGGCAAGCACCCGGTGGTGCACACTGCCAAGGGCCACGTGAAGGCCAACCACGTGGTACTCGCGCTCAATGCCTGGGGCGCGCAGTTCCCAGAGCTGCGCCGGATGATCGCGATCATGTCCAGCGACATGGTGGCCACCGCGCCGGTCAAGGCCAAGCTCGATGCCATCGGTTTCAGCCGTGGCGAGTGCATGACCGACTCGCGCACCGTGCTCAACTACTGGCGCAACACCCCGGATGGCCGCGTGGTGTTCGGCAAGCCGCTGGGCCAGTTCGCCTATGCCGGGCGTATCGGCAACCTCTATGAAAAGCCTTCGCCGGCTGCCGACAAGGTCGCCGCCGAACTGCGCCGCCTGTACCCGCAGCTGGAGGACGTGCCGGTGGTCAGCAGCTGGACCGGCCCGATCGACCGGGCCATGAAGGGCCTGCCCAACTTCGGCTACCTCGACCATCACCAGACGGTGAGCTACGGCATCGGCTTCTCGGGCAACGGCGTGGCCACCACCGTCTTCGCCAGCCGCATCATCAAGTCGCTGGCCACCCATGCCAACGACGAGTGGGCCAACTGCGGCCTGGTCAACCAGAAGATGAAGCTGCTGCCGCCAGAACCGTTCCGCTTCTTCGGTGCGCACATGGTGCGCGATGCGCTGGTGCGCAAGGAGTCGCTGGAAGACCACGACCAGGACGCCGGTTTCGTCACCCGCCAGCTGGTCAGCATGGCCCCGGCCGGCTATGTGCCGGCGCAAAAAAAATAAGGAAGACAGCATGAGCGAACATATCGTACTGCTCGACGACGAGGGCCTGGCGCCCTCCACCCGGCTCAAGCGCCCGGACTGCGAACACACCTGGCAGCAGTTTGCCTACACCCACCCGGAGCAGATGCTGGAGCACCTGCAGGATGCCACCATCGCCTTCACCTGCAGCGTGCCGCTGCGTGAAGAGCACCTGCGCCAGCTGCCCAAGCTGAAAATGATCTCGCTGGCCCTGACCGGCCGCGACATCGTCGATGTCGATTACTGCAACGCCCATGGCATCGAAGTGGCCAGCGTGCCGGGCTATGCCGCCAACACCGTGGCCGAGCACAGCCTGGCGATGATCCTTGAGCTGTTCCGCCGCCCGGCCGCGTTCACCCGGCTGATGCGCCAGGTGCATGCCGGCGAGGCCGAGTACAAGAACATCTACTTCGACCACCGCATCCGCGATGTGCGTGGCAAGCAGCTGGCGATCATCGGCAGCGGCCCGATTGCCCTGCGCCTGGCCGAGCTGGCGCGGGCCTTTGGCATGCAGGTGCTGTTCGAGGACCGCGCTGGCAAGCGCCGGGGTGCCGACTGCCGACCGCTGGCCGAACTGCTGCGCAGCTGCGACGTGCTGTCGATCAACTGCCCGCTGACGCCCGAAACCCACAACCTGATTGACGCTGAGCGGCTGGCGTTGATGAAGCCGGATGCCATCGTGGTCAACACCGGCCGTGGTGGCGTGGTCAACGAGGCCGCGTTGATCGACGCCTTGCGCAACGGACGCCTGGGTGGCGTGGCGCTGGACGTGGTGGAAGTCGAGCCGCTGCACCCGAGCAACCCGCTGTTCCAGCTGATCGACCGCGACGACTTCCTGCTCAACCCGCACATCGCCTGGAGCAGCGAAGACGCCATGCAGCAACTGATGGACAGCGCGGTGGACAACATCAGCGCGTTCGTCGCCCGCCAAGCCAACAGCAGAAGGATCCGTAGCGCATGACCCTGGTTACCAAAAGCAGTTACGTCGACGGCGCCTTCGTCGCCCTGGACAGCGGCAGCGACGTGCTGGAAAACCGCAACCCGTCCAACCCCGGAGAGGTGATCGAGTGCTTTGTACGCGCCGACCAGGCGCTGACCGAACAGGCCCTCGCTGCCGCCCGCCGCGCCGCACCCGGCTGGGCACGCAGCAACCCGCAGCAACGCGCCGATGCACTGGACTTCATTGGCAGCGAGATCCTCGCCCGCCGCCAGGAGCTGGCCACCCTGCTGGCCCGCGAGGAAGGCAAGATCGTCCGCGAGGCATTGGGTGAAGTGGACCGCGCCGGGCGCTCGTTCAAGTTCTACGCCCAGGAGGCGCTGCGCGCCGAGGGCGAGAAGTATCAGTCGGTGCGCCAGGACGTGGGCATCGATGTGTTCACCCAGCCGTTGGGCGTGGTCGGCATCATTGCGCCGTGGAACTTCCCGATCGCCATCCCCGCATGGAAAATCGCCCCGGCGCTGTGCTTCGGCAACTGCGTGGTGTTCAAGCCCGCCGAACTGGTGCCCTCCTCAGCCTGGGCCCTGGCCGAGATCATTTCCCGCGCCGGCCTGCCGGCGGGTGTGTTCAACCTGCTGATCGGGCCGGGGCGCAGCGTCGGCGACACCATCATCCGCTCGCCGCTGATCGATGGCATCAGCTTCACCGGCTCGGAAAGCACCGGCCGGCAGATTGCCCGGCTGGCGGCGGAAGGCATGAAGAAAGTGCAACTGGAAATGGGCGGCAAGAACCCGCTGATCGTGCTCGACGATGCTGACCTGGAACAGGCCGTGGACGTGGCGCTGAACGGTTCGTTCTTCAGCACCGGGCAGCGTTGCACGGCGAGCTCGCGGGTGATCGTCACCGAGGGCATCCACGATGCCTTCGTCGCACGCCTGGCCGAACGTACCCGTGCGCTGACGGTAGGTGACGCGCTGCAGGCCAGTACCGACATCGGTCCGGTAGTCGATGGCCGGCAGCTGGAGCAGAACCTGGCGTACGTGGCCAGCGGCCGTGAACAGGGGGCGAAACTGGTGTGCGGTGGCGAGGTGGTGGAGAACGCTGCGGGGGCGTATCTGTTCACCCCGGCGCTGTTCACCGAGGTGACGCCGGACATGCGCATCTACCGCGAAGAGATCTTCGGGCCGGTGCTGAGCGTGCTCAAGGTGCGGGACTATGACGAAGCCTTTGCCGCTGCCGAAGATACGGCGTTCGGGTTGTCGGCGGGGATCGTCACCACCTCGCTGCGCCATGCCGAGCACTTCAAGCGCAACAGCTCGGCGGGCATGGTGATGGTCAACCTGCCGACGGCGGGGGTGGATTACCACGTGCCGTTTGGTGGCAATGGGGCTTCGAGCCTGGGGTCGCGGGAACAAGGCACCCATGCGCGGCAGTTCTTTACCCGGGTGAAGACGACTTACCAGTTGGCCTGACAGGCGTGCGCTCCCCCAGCGATGGACGCGCCGGCACGCCTTCACTTCTTGCGCTGCATCCACGCAGCGCCCAGGCCACTCAGGCAGATGATGGCGATACCCAGCAGGCTCGCACTGTCGGGCACCTGGCCGTAGATCAGCAGGCCCAGCAACCCGGCAAACACGATCTGGCAATAGCTGAACGGCGCCAGCAGCGCCGGCGCGGCATGGCGGAAGGCCTGGGTCAGCAGCAGGTGCGCGCTCATGCCGAAGCCGCCCAGGGCCAGCATCAGCAACGCATGCTCCCAGCGTGGCACTTCCCAGAAGAACGGCACCAGCGCACTCATCACCAGGGTGTTGCACAGCCCGGCGTAGAAGTTGCTGGTGGTCGGGCTGTCGTAGGCCGCCAGGATGCGCGTGAGCAGCTGATAGAAACAGAAGCCCAGTGCCGAACCGAACGGATAGAGGATCGCCGGGGTAAACATCGCGCCACCGGGGTGCACCACCACCAGCACACCGATGAAGCCCAGCACCACCGCCACCCACTGCCCAGGCGTCACTCGCTCCTTGAGCAAGGGCGCCGAAAGCGCGGTGACCAGCACCGGAGCGAGGAAGTTGACCGACGTTGCCTCGGCCAGCGGCAGGTATTGCAGGCCGGTGGTGAACAGCAGGCTGGTACTCAACAGGCTCAGCGCACGCAAGGTCTGCAACACCGGGCGACGGGTGCGCAGCACATTGAGGCCCGACTTGGGCAGGAAGATCCCGGCCATCAGCAGCGTGTGCACCACGTAGCGGGCCCACACCACCATGACGATCGGGTACAGCCCACCGAGGAACTTGGACAAGGCATCGTGACTGGCGAACAGGAACGTCGCCACCACCACCAGGGCGATGCCACGCAGGGGTTGGTTGACTCCGGACAGCGGTGTGCTGGAACTCATGGCGTTCTCGACGGCGGCGCGGCTACATGCTGCGCCAGGGGAAGCTGCGACAGGAGGGATTCTAGAAGAGATACGACGACTTGAGGAAGTTCATTTCCAGGCTTTGCATGGCACGCTTGCCATTCCGTTCGCTGATCGACCACTTTCCGCCCCGGCTGCATGGTCCGTGCTCGGCAAAGCGCGCACCATCGATGCCGGACCTCGACCTCGAACAAGGAGTTTTCATGCAACGGCTCACCACCCGCAACGGCCTCGACCTGCCCTGCATCGGCCTGGGCACCTGGCCGATGACCGGCGGCGCCTGCACCCGTGCCGTGCACCAGGCGCTGGAGCTGGGTTACCGGCACATCGACACGGCCACCGCCTACGACAACGAGGCTGCCGTCGGCCAGGCCCTGCGTGACAGCAGCGTGCCCCGCGAGCAGATCCACCTGACCACCAAGGTCTGGTGGGACCGCCTGGAGCCCAAGACCATGCGCCAGTCGCTGGAGGACAGCCTGCGCGCGCTGGGCACCGAACAGGTCGACCTGTTCCACATCCACTGGCCCGGCAAGGACTGGGACCTGGCCCGCAGCATCGAAACCCTGGTGGCCCTGCGCGATGAGGGCAAGGCGCGCAGCATCGGCGTGGCCAACTTCCCGCTCGGCCTGCTGCGCCGAGCGATCGAAGCGCTCGGCGCGCCGCTGTCGGCGATCCAGGTCGAGTACCACGTGCTGCTCAACCAGCAACCGCTGCTCGACTACGCCCGTCAGCATGACATGCTGCTGACCGCCTATACCCCGTTGGCCCGGGGCCGTGCGGCGGAACAGGCGGTGATTCGCGAGATTGCGCGCAAGCATGACGTGCTGCCGAGCCAGGTGGCGTTGAAGTGGTTGCTGGACCAGGACGGGGTGGCGGTGATTCCCAAGGCCAGCAGCCGGGAGAACCAGCTGGCCAACCTGGCGGCGCTGGAGGTGCGCCTGGATGATGCCGACCGGGCGCTGATTGCCGGGTTGCCGAAGGATCAGCGGGTGGTCAGCCCGGACTTTGCGCCCGACTGGAATAACTGAGAACCGGGGGCCGCATTGCGGCCCCCAGGGCCCTCGAACGGCTACACGCAAACCTGCTTCAGGCGCTCGCTGGCCGGCGCCGGCCGCCCATACAGATAGCCCTGGAAGTGCGAGCACCCTTCCGCCCGCAGCCGCTGCATCTGCTCCTCCGACTCCACCCCTTCGGCCGTGGTCTTGATCATCAGGCTGTTGGACAGCTCGGTAATCGCACGGATGATCGACATCGCCTCGCGGCTGTCGCACATGTCATGCACGAACGACTTGTCGATCTTGATCCGGTCGAACGGGAACGAGCGCAAATAGCCCAGCGACGAATAGCCCGTACCAAAGTCATCCAGCGAGATCGACACGCCCAGCTCCTTCAGCGCCCGCAGGATGCGCACGTTCTCTTCGCTGTTGCCGAGCAGCACCGACTCGGTGATCTCCAGCTCCAGGCGCTGCGGCGCCAGCCCCGAGTCGGCCAGGGCCAGGGTCACGGTGTGGACCAGGTTGGCGTTCTTGAACTGCACCGGCGACAGGTTCACCGACACGGTCTGCTCGGTCCCCCAGCTGGCCGCCTCCTGGCACGCCAGGTTCAGCGCACGGGTGCCGAGCTCGTGGATCAGCCCGGTCTCCTCGGCGATGGGGATGAAGTCCATGGGCATGACCATGCCCCGGGTCGGGTGCTCCCAGCGCAGCAGCGCTTCGTAGCCGGTCACGCTGCTGGTCTGTTGATCCACCACCGGCTGGTAGTGCAGGTGCAGCTGCCCCAGGTGCAAGGCGGTGCGCAGGTCGGTCTCGACCAGGCGGCGCTGGCGGGCGGCGACATCCAGCTCAAGGTGGAAGCACTCGTAACGGTTGCGGCCATTGCGCTTGGCCTCGTACAGGGCCATGTCGGCGTAACCGAGCAACTGTTCGGCCTGGTCGTTGTCGTCGGGGGCGATGGCGATACCGATGCTGACCCCCACCGAGAACTGGTTGCCCTCGATCTGGAACGGCGGGCTGATGGCCTCGATCAGGCGCCTGGCGGTATTGCAGGCGGCTTCGCGGCTGTCCAGGTGGGTCAGCACCACGGCGAATTCGTCGCCACCCAGCCGAGCCAGGGTGTCGTGCTCGCGCAGCTCGCGGCGCAGGCGCTTGCCGAGCGCGCGCAGCAGCTTGTCACCAAAGGCATGGCCGAGGGAATCGTTGATGTTCTTGAAGTTGTCCAGGTCCAGGCACAGCGCAGCGGTGAGCTTCTCGTTCTCGTGACCGCGCACCAGGGCCTGTTTGAGACGCTCGTGGAACAAGGTGCGGTTGGGCAGCCCGGTGAGCGCGTCGTGGTGCGCCATGTGGTGGATCTGCGCGTGAGCGGCGAGCTCTTCGGTGGCGTCTTCAGCCACGAACAGCACGTAATCCGCCTGGCCTTCGCATTTCTGGCTGAGCAGCGCGCGGCTGCGCAGGGTGCGCGGGCCACAGGCGGTGTCGACCCGAGTTTCGGCGGCAAAGCCTTTGCTGCTGCGTGCGCCTCGGCTGAGCTGGGTTTCCAGGTAATCGGCCGCGGCCGGTGCCAGGCACTCTCCCGGCGTATGGCCGATCATCGGCTTGCCGCCCCCACCGAACAGGCGCTCGGCCTGCTGGTTGGCGAGCAGGATGCGCTGGCTTTCCAGGTCCTGGACGATGACGCTGGCGGGGATGTTGGCGATCACCGAGTCGAGGAACTGCGACAGGTTGGCCATTTCCTGGCTGTACTGCTCGGCCAGCTCCTTGGCCTGCAACAGCTCCAGCTCCTGCTGGCGGCGCTCGGAAATGTCGCGGGTGACCTTGGCGAAGCCGACCAGTTGGCCGTTGTCATCGCGAACCGCGTCGATCACGACATGGGCATGAAACGCCGAGCCGTCCTTGCGCAGGCGCGAGCCGATCTCTTCGAAGCGACCGGTGCTGCGCGCCTGCTCCAGATTCTGCTCGGGCAGGCCGGCGGCGCGCTCGTCTTCGCTGTAGAACAGCGAGTAATGCTGGCCGACGATTTCCTCGGCGCGGTAGCCCTTGGCCCGCTGGGCGCCGGGGTTCCAGTTGGCGACAATACCGTCGGGGGTGAGCAGGTAGATGGCATAGTCCACCACGCTCTGGATCAACAGCCGGTACATGATGTCGGGGCTTGCGACTAGCGACATGAAATTTACCTGAACCTGCGACGTGTGCGAAAGGAACCCCGGGCCAGCGCGGCCGGGTCTTGAAAAACACTGCTGGCATTATGCCTTGCGAGTGGATTTTGTGAAGTGGATCACAAAATTTTGCTGCATCGACAGGCGGTCAGTGGCGAGTGGAGGTCACTTGATAGGTGAGCAGGTCCGGCTCATCGTCGGGGAAGATCTGTTGCACGGGCCGATGCAGGTCGGCCACCACCGCCTTGCAGAACGCCACGGCGATCGGGTCCGGAGCGTAGCAGCGCAGCAGCCAGTCACCCGGGCTGGCGAGGAATTCATTGGCCACGGCGCGGCCGATGCCTTGGCGCCGATAGCGCTTGAGGATGAACAGGTCGGCCAGTTCCAACGCCTCGATGCCGGGCAACTCACTGCGTTCGACCAGCACGAAGCCGGCGATGAAACCGTCCACCAGCACCAGGCTGGCGCTCCAGCCTGGGGACTGCCAGTAGCGTTGCAGGTGCTCTTCGTGGATGTAGAAACGGCCGTCCACCTCGACATCTTCCTGCTCCCAGTCGGAGGACTCGTAGGCATAGAACTGATAGAGGTTACGGATCAGTTCGGCCTGGTCGGGGGTGGTGGGCAGGAGTTCGATGGGCAGCATGGCTGGGTGGGCTCGGGGAAAAGGTCATTCTAAGGCTTTTGTAGGGCCGGTCCAGGCTCATGCAATAGCCGCCACAGCCTCTACCTCCACCAGCATTCCATCCAGAGCCAGGCGCGGCACCGGTATCAGCGTGCAGGTCGGCTTCATGTGCCCTCCCCAGGCCCGATCCGCCTCAGCCACCCACTGCGCCAGGCGTTCCTCACTGTGATCGACAATCAGCAACGTCAGCTTGAACACCTGTGCCAAATCCGCCCCTTTCAAAGCCAGCGCAGTCTGCAAATTAGACAGCGCCTGGCGGGCCTGCCCTGCAAATTCGGGCGAAAGCTGCCCATCGGCATACTCCCCACCCTGCCCGGCGATAAACAGCAGGCGGCTACCGGCGGTTACCTCGGCAACATGGGAATAGGCATTGGCGCTGGGGTCGTACAAGCCTTGTGGATTGGACAGCTGGAATGCGCGGGTCATGGAACGCTCCTTCGTGTGAATGAGCGTCCGAGTCTGTTGGCTCGAGTTAGGTAGAGGTCAAGCGCTTGTAGGAAATTTCTCAATTGAAGTACAGAAGCCCAACACCGCGTATGTAGGCTTAAGCCGCTCAGTTCGTTAGATTGCAGCTCCCGGCACGGAGGCCAGAACCGCGGCGCAGCGCCGCTTCACTGAAGGAAAAGCCATGAGCAAGCCTTACGCGTTCCAACTCGCCTACACCATCAGCCCTGTCAGTAATGATCACGAAGGTGACGCCGCAGCAGCGCGTACCCACCTGCGCGAAGAGATGGGCTGGAAAAAATCCGGCAAGATCGAAACGACCCTGAACGGTGAACTGGTCCTGTCCCCAGGCACCGCGGAAGAAAAACGCAAAGAGGCCGGCAAGGCGATCCGTACCCGTATCCGCGACGCGTTCAAGGCGCTTGAGGTACAGGACACGGTCAGCTTCGCCGGCAGCCTGTTAGTGAGCGGCCTTGACCCGGAGATCAAGATTGGCATCAAGCCGGACTGAAGCCACCGGTATCAGGCGCCCCCGCGCCTGATACCGCCGCCCTCACTTCTCTTCCAGCACTGCCCTGCCCTTCACCGCCCGCGGCCCGCGCCAGGCCCAGAACAGCAACCCCGGCAACGGTGCGTAGACCACGAACACGATCCACAGCATCTTGCGCTCTGCGCGCCGTTCGCTACCGATGATGTGCCAGATGGCGAAGATCTCCAGCAACACGACCAAGGCCGCGACAATGATCCAGATCGTTCCGGTTTCCATGAGCACTCTCCCGTTGGCATGTACGGGGTTGGGTTGCTGCCAGTGCTGAGGGTTCAGTCGGATGTTGGCGGTGAGCACAGCAAACGGGCAGACAGCGAAATATTGCCTATCGTATAAAGTCCCACCGGACGAAGAGCGTCTTGCCATGGATATCAATACGCTGTTTGCGCAGTTGCACACTCTCCCCAGCATTCCCCAGGTGGCCCTGGAGCTGGTCCAGCAGTTCGACAATCCCCACGAAAGCCTCGAAAAGGTCGCGCGCAGCATCGAGCGCGACCCGGTGATCGCCGCCAAGGTTTTGCGCCTGGCCAACTCGGCGCGCTTCAAGGGCGCCCGCGAGTCGGCCAGCATCGAGGATGCGGCCATGCGCCTGGGCTTCAACGTGCTACGCACGCTGGTGCTGGCTTCAGCGGTGACCGGGGCGTTCAAGTCGGCGCCGGGCTTCAACCTCAAGGTGTTCTGGGGGCGCAGCTTCCAGGTTGCCAGCATCAGCCGCCTGCTCGCCCGCCAGGCCGGGCTCGACGGTGAAGTGGCCTTCACTTGCGGGGTGATGCACGACATCGGCGAGCTGCTGATCCAGACCGGCGCGCCGGAATACGCCGCACGTATCAAAGGTGCCAGTGGTACCACCAACCGCGCAGCCAGCGAAACCCAGCAACTGGGTTTCGGCTACCCGGAAGTCGGCGCCGCACTGGCCAAGCGCTGGAACCTGCCGCAGACCCTGCAGGCGGCCATTCGTTACCAGGCACAACCGCACCTGGCACCCGACGGCCAGCCTTATGCGCGGGTCATCGCCCAGGCGATGGAAATCTTCGACGCGCTGGAACAGCACGGCGGGCCGACGGACGAGGCACGCGATGCCCTCGGTGGCCCGCTGTTCGAAGAGGTCGACCTCGACTTGCTGTTTGAAAAGCTGCCATTCGTGCTGGAGCAGGACAAGGCCTTCGCCGACTACCTGGCCTGAGCAAAGCTTGAGGTATGCGCTGGCTCCTGTGGGAGCCGCGCTTGCCGGCGATGGGCCGCGCTGCGCTCCAAGGCAGCCTTGAGTGCAGCGGCATCGGCAAATGCCTGTTGGCTCACCAACACCCCATCCTTCAACTGCAACCACAACACCTGCCCTGCCTGCCCCGGATAGCGGCTGGCCACGCGGCCTTCGCGGTCGAGCATCACCCGGTAGCTGTAATCGCGCATCGCCGGAATGGCGAACAGTTTGCTGACCAGCGCCGGCATACGCTGGATATCGGCGACGAACACCGCATCACGCGCCTCCAGATAGCCCTTGGGGGTATCGGCCAGGGCGGCCTTGACCAGCTTGGCGCCATCCATGTCGCGAGCCACCAGTAGTATGTGTGTGTCGGCGTTCAGGCTGTAAGGCTGGTCGTACTGGTCAAGCAACGTCCAGGGTGCCAACCGCTCGCCTGCCTCCAGGGCATTGGCCAGCAACGGCAGCAGACCGAACAGTAATGCGATGGCGTATTTCATCGAGGTTCTCCAGAACAGGATCGCCAGCATAGCCCACTTGCCTCAACACGACCTGCAATACGACACACGCCCGCCGGAGATTGTCTTTCCCGCACGCTCCCGCCACACTCTGTTGGCCAGCCAGGAAGCGGAGTCCAGAGTGCCCACCCCACGTCAGTTCAGCAAGAAGACCAGCACCAGCAACATGCTGCGGCTCAAGGCCAGCGCCGGTAGCCCCGAGGCACCCTACCGCGTCGACTTCATCCTGCTCGAGCACTTCTCGATGGCCAGCTTCACCGTGGCCATGGACGTGCTGGTCACCGCCAACCTGCTGCGCGCCGACAGCTTCCGCTTTACCCCGCTGTCACTCAAGGGTGACCGGGTGCTGAGCGACCTGGGCCTGGAACTGGTCGCCAGCGAACTGTCGGCCAGCGAACTCAAGGAGCTCGACCTGTTGATCGTCTGCGGTGGCCTGCGCACGCCGCTGAAATACCCCGAACTCGACCGTCTGCTGGACGACTGCGCTGCCCACGGCATGGCCCTGGGCGGGCTGTGGAACGGCGCCTGGTTCCTCGGCCGGGCCGGCGTGCTCGACGACTACGGCTGCAGCATCCACCCCGAACAGCGCGCCAGCCTGTCCGAGCGCAGCCCGCAAACCCGCATCACCCCGGCCAGTTTCACCCTCGACCGCGACCGCCTCAGCGCCGCCAGCCCCAACGGCGCCATGGAGCTGATGCTTGGCCTGGTGCGCCGCCTGTACGGCGACGGCCTGGCCGAGGGCGTGGAAGAAATCCTGTCGTTCTCCGGCGCCCGCTACCGCCAGGTCGGCCCAGGGGCGAAAAAATCCATGAGCCTGCACCTGCGCACCATTGTCGAGCTGATGGAAAACAACCTCGAAGAGACCCTGAGCCTCGACCAGCTGGCGGCCTACAGCGGCCGCTCGCGCCGGCAGATCGACCGCCTGTTCCAGGCCCAGCTCGGCACTTCGCCGCGGCGCTACTACATGGAACTGCGCATCACCAAGAGCCGACGCCTGCTGCAGTACTCCGACCTGTCGGTGATGGAGGTGGCAGTGGCGTGCGGTTTCGTCTCGGTGTCGCACTTCAGCAAATGCTATGCCGCCTACTTCGGCTACCCGCCGTCACGCGAGCAACGGCTGGGCGAGTAAGCGGGATCAGGCGCGGATGTAGCTGAGCACCACGTCGCAGATCATCTGCCGGTGGCGCTGCTTGACCTGCTCGTCGGCCAGGTCGATCTGGAAGATGTCGCCGAAGGTGTGGCGGTTGGACACCCGGTAGAAGCAGAACGAGCTCATCAGCATGTGCAGGTCGATGACCTCGATGCCGGGGCGGAACACGCCCTCTTTCACGCCACGCGCCAGGGTGCTGCCCAATGCCTGCAGCACCAGGCTGCTCATTTCGCGAATGGCCGGGGACTTCTTGACGTATTCGCCGTAATGGATGTTCTCGGTACAGACCATGCGCACGAAGTCAACATTGCGGTCGTGGTGGTCGAAGGTGAACTCGGACAGCCGGCGGATCGCCTGCTCGGCCGGCAGCGACTCCAGGTCCAGGCTCTGCTCGGTCTTGCGGATGTCGCCATAAAGCTTGACCAGGCACTCGACGTACAGCTGCTCCTTGCTGCCGAAGTAGTAGTAGATCATGCGCTTGGAAGTGGCCGTGCGCTCGGCGATGGCGTCGACGCGCGCGCCGGCCAGGCCCTGCTGGACGAACTCGTTGATGGCGGCCTGGAGGATGTCCTCGCGGGTTTTCTCGGGGTTGTTCTTGCGCGGTTGGCGCGTAGCCGAGGGTTCAGGCGGGCTGAGGGGGGCTACGGGGTTGCTCATGGCGGCTCACGGTGTATTTTTTGGGATTTGGGGGATTATCCGTGAGTGGCGAGGGGCTGGGAAGCAGGCTTTTGGTTTAGGCTGACTCAGCGCGCTTGTTCACCTCGCACCAGAAGATGCCCGCGGCTCGCGGCGTTTCGCTGCGCGGCGGCAGCGCTCGGAGCAGTAGCGCACCTCATCCCAACAGCGCGCCCAGCGCTTGCGCCAGGTGAACGGCAAGCCGCAGACGACACAGACCTTGCTGGGCAGCTCACCCTTGTTCATGGTGAGCCTTGCGGCATGCGGCGGAAGAACAAGGTGATCTGCCCGACTTCCACGCCCAGCTTGCTCATGCGTGTGCGGTTGATCAGGGTGTCCTGGTCCATCAGGTACATCCAGTCATCCATGTCCATGGTCCAGTGCCGGCCATCGACCGGCAGGTCCAATTGGTAGCGCCATTGCAGGGCGTTGCCGGCCATGACGCCAGTGGCCTCGCCGATCACATCGCCTGCCGTGCCGCGCCAGCGGTTGGGGCCGTCGGGGGTGAGGGTCCAGGTTCGCTGCTGGCGGGTACCGTCGCTGTAAACGAAGTGCTCGTCGAGGATCAGTCGCTCACCTTCGCGGCGGCTGTCGATACGCACATGGAAGCGCTTGACCACCTCGCCCGAGCGCTTCTGGAACATGCCCCAGGCCTGCACCGGTTGGGAGAAGAACGCCACCAGATCGAGGCGCGGCTGCTCCTGGGCGTAGTGTTCGACCCCGACCTTGCAACTGCCCAGCAGCAGGCAGGTGATCAACAGCAGTGCCTTGTACATGCCTCAACCTCCTCGGTCGCTCCCGGCCAACCCCAGCAGGTGATCGCGCAGCTGCGCATCGCGGGCCCGGGGGTCCAGCCAGATGGCAAAGAATGCACGGGCGAAGGCCGGGTCCGTCACTTCCAGGCTGAGGTGGCCATCGACGTAGAAACGGCAACCCTGGCCGGGTAGATACAGGCCAGTGATGTTCATGCCCGGGCGCACGTCCACGAAGGCTTCAGCCATGGCGGCTGACCAGCGTTCGACAGTGTCGGTGGACAATGGGCGCTTCGCCAGCCGTTGTATTTCATCGATGCTGGCCTGCACCAGCGTGTTCCGTGACAGCGACCGGTGGTAGATCAGTTCGAGGGCAAATGGCTCGTCCCAGCTCCACGAGGCACTGGCGCGCCACAGGCGGGCAGTGTAAAGGCGCAGGCCGAACCAGGTGAAATCGCCACTGCCCGCCACCTGCGCGGCAGGCAGTGATGCGCGCCAATCCGCACTTGCGGGCAGTGCCATCGTCAGCAGGGCGGCCAGCGCGAACAGGCGGATAGTCAGGCTCGACATCCCTCACGCTCGCACATAGCGCAGATGCGTGGCATCTGGCGTATGAAATGCTTTTTCGACTCGAAACTTGGCCACGGGCTCATGCAGGTTGTCGAACAGGCGTCTACCGCTACCGAAGAGCACCGGGGACAAGGCAATTTCCAGTTCGTCGATGGCATCCATGCGCAAATACTGCTGGATCACGTCCGCGCCACCGTAGATGCGGATGTCACGGCCGCCTGCAACCGCCCTGGCCAGCTCCAGGGCTTTCGCCGGCCCCTCGCTGCAGAAGTGGAACGTCGTTCCGCGGGTTCTTCACAGTGCGCGATGTCCATGCCTTCCGGGGCCATGTAGCCGTCAAGGCTGAGGCCGATGTTGACGAATACCGTGCTCATGATTGCCCTCTTGCTTCGGAGATAAGAGCCTCATGAGCATAGATGAGAGGGTTACGCAGCTTGGTTCAGGGTTATGGCCGGTAGTGCAAGCCTGTCGACGGGCACCTGGCGGCCCTGATGCACACTCACGACAGGCACCTCACAATCACAACACTGGCTTGCGCGCCGCCCCGCTGCGGCGCTTGGCCATCGCCGCCAGGCGCACCGCCACGTTCGCCGCGCCGTACCCGGCATAGCCGCCCTTGCGCTGGATGATCTCGAAGAAGAAGCGTTCCTCGAACGGTTCGGTGTACACGTGGAACAGCTCGCCACCCTGTGCATCACGGTCATACAGCACGTTGTAGTACGCCAGTTCGCTTAGGAACTCGTCGTTGAAATCGAAGCGCGCCGCGAGGTCGTCGTAGTAGTTCAGGGGGATTTCCAGCAACGGCACCCCGGACTCCTTCGCCCGCGCCACTTCGCTGAAGATGTCAGCACAATCGAAGGCAATGTGATGCACACCCGAGCCACGGTAGCTGGACAGCGCATGGGCGATGGCGGTGTTGCGGTTTTCCGAAATGTTCAGCGGCAAACGCAGGCTGCCGCACTGGCTGCGCAAGGCGCGGCTCTTGACCAGGCCGTACGGGTCGGGCAGCACCACTTCGTCGTCGGCGGCAAAGTCGAACAGGCTCTTGTAGAACAGCACCCAGCTGTCCAGCGACTCGGCCGGCAGCGCCAGGGCCATGTGGTCGATGCGCTGCAGGCCACCGGTGGCGCTGGCGGCCGGGTCGAGACGGAAGTCGGTGTCGTACAGCGACGGCCCTTCCTTGCCCTGCTCCACCAGGTAGATCAGGCTGCCGTCCGGCGCACGCACGGCAGGCACTTCGCATTCGTTGGGGCCGACCAGGCCGCGGAATGGCTGGCCACGGAAGTCGGTGGCGCGTTGCAGCGCAGCATGCTCGTCCTTCACCCGCAGGGCGGTGGCACACAGCGACGGACCGTGGGCCTCGAAGAAGTTGTGGCCGAAGGAATACGGCTCGGCGTTGAGCACGATGTTGATGTCGTTCTGGCGCAGCAGGCGCACGTCCTTGCTGCGGTGCTTGCCGGCTTCGGCAAAGCCCAGGCGCTTGAGCCAGCCGCCCAGGCGCGCGCCGACGGCTTCGTCGACGGCGAATTCGAGGAACTCCACGCCGTCGTAGGCGCTGGCGGCCGGCGGGGTGAACAGCACGCCCGGTTCGATGGCGGTGCCTTCCTGCTCCAGGCGCAGGCGGGTCTGCTCTTCGAGGTACAGCAGCGAGCGCAGGCCATCGGCGGCGTTCTGCCGTGGCGGTGCGGCACGGAAGCCGTCGTTGAAGATTTCCAGCGACAGCGGGCCGCGGTAGCCAGTGGCGAGGATCGGCGCGAGGAAGCCGGCCAGGTCCATTTCGCCCTGCCCCGGGAAGTTACGGAAGTGGCGGCTCCACTCCAGCACGTCCATGTTCAGGATCGGCGCGTCGGCCATCTGCACGAAGAAGATCTTGTCGCCGGGGATGTCGCGGATCGCCGCCGGGTCGCCCTTGAGCGAGAGGGTGTGGAAGCTGTCGAGGATCACCCCCAGCGCCGGGTGGTCTGCCTGGCGCACCAGATTCCAGACTTGCTGGTAGGTATTGACGTGGCGGCCCCAGGCCAGGGCTTCGTAGCCGATGCGCAGGCCGCGCTTGCCGGCGTGCTCGCCGAGCAGGCGCAGGTCGTCCACCAGGATCTGTTCATCGCCCAGGGCGTCGGCCTGGACGTTGCTGCACACCAGCACCAGGTCGGTGCCCAGCTCTTGCATCAGGTCGAACTTGCGCTCGGCGCGGTCGAGGTTCTTCTGCAGGCGGTCGCGGCGGCAGCCTTCGAAATCGCGGAACGGCTGGAACAGGGTGATGGCGATGCCGAGGTCGGCGCACATCTGCCGCACTTCACGGGGGCTACCGGCGTAGTACAACAGGTCGTTCTCGAAGATCTCGACGCCGTCGAAACCGGCGGCGGCGATGGCTTCGAGCTTTTCCGGCAGGGTGCCGCTCAAGGACACGGTGGCTATCGAACGCTGCATGAGGAAGTTCCTTGTTATTGGACGGACAACGGGCCGAAACCCCGTTGGGTTCCTGGCACTGTTGATTATTCGCAGGTAAAGTCGGCCCGGCAATCTGTTTGTACGGAATGGTTAGTTTTGCGTTCGATTACCGCACAAAACCGATTTCGACGAATTGATTCACTGCCAACCCTAGGCAAACATGAACCCAGACGCAGGCATACCGACCGCCCTCTGCTGCCCAGACGGTCGTTCGGCAGCACCTGCGCAGACAAGCCCAACGTCACGACATAATAAGTTCAATAAACCGGGTACCGACCTATGCACACCTCCATCGCCTTGCGATCCGCACCTGCTCGTTCGTCCTCCCTTTGCAGACACCGCCTGCGATCGTCAGCGCTATAACGCTCGCCCTACTCCCGACAAGCGATCGCACCCCTCTGGCCGCCCCCCGGGCAACGCCAGCCGTGCGGCGACCTACAAGAACAACGGAGACAACGATGGCTCACTCAAGCTCTCAAGCCAAGAAAGCGACCGCCAGCGGATGGATTGGCTCGGCACTCGAATACTACGATTTCTTCATCTATGCCCAGGCTGCGGCGCTGATCTTCCCGCAGATCTTCTTCCCCAATACTGACCCGAAAATGGCCATCATCGCCTCGCTGGCGACTTACGGCGTAGGCTACCTGGCCCGCCCGATCGGCGCCTTCGTGCTGGGCCACTGGGGTGACACCCGTGGGCGCAAGAACGTATTGCTGCTGTGCATGTTCCTGATGGGCCTGTCGACCATGGCCGTGGGCCTGCTGCCGACCTACCACGACATCGGCCTGCTGGCCCCGGCCTTGCTGGTGGTGCTGCGCCTGGTCCAGGGCTTTGCCGTGGCCGGCGAAATCTCCGGCGCAAGTTCGATGATCATGGAGCACGCCCCGTTCGGGCGGCGGGGTTACTACGCCAGCTTCACCCTGCAGGGCGTGCAGGCCGGCCAGGTGCTGGCAGCGGCGGTGTTCCTGCCACTGGCGTACTTCATGCCGAGCGACGCCTTCAATGACTGGGGCTGGCGCATTCCGTTCCTGATGAGCGCCTTCGTCCTGATCGCGGGCTTCATCATCCGCAAGGAAGTGCACGAAACCCCGGCGTTCGTGAAGGAAGAGAAGCAGGACAAGGTCGCCAAGTCGCCGATCAGCGAAGCCTTCCGCCACAGCTGGAAGCACATGGTGCTGGTGATGTTCATGGCCCTGATGAACGTGATCCCGGTGGTTGCCACCATCTTCGGCGCGGCCTATGCGGTGCAACCGGCCTACGGCATCGGCTTCGACAAGAGCGTGTACCTGTGGATCCCGGTAGTGGGCAACATTGTCGCGGTACTGGTGATCCCGTTCGTGGGCAACCTGTCCGACAAGATCGGCCGTCGCCCGACCATGATCGCTGGCTGCCTGGGCTCTGGCCTGCTGGCTTTCGTCTACCTGTATGCGATCAGCATCCAGAACGTGCCACTGGCCTTCGCTGCCTCGATCGTGATGTGGGGCATGGTCTACCAGGGCTACAACGCGGTGTTCCCAAGCTTCTACCCGGAGCTGTTCCACACCCGCTACCGCGTATCGGCCATGGCCATCGCGCAGAACATCGGCACCATGCTCACCGCCATGCTGCCGGCGCTGTTCGCCCTGGTGGCGCCACCGGGTTCGGAGAACATTCCGCTGGTGATCGGTGGCCTGGCGTTCTTCATCACCTGCGTGTGTGCACTGGCGGCCTACATCGCGCCGGAGACCCACCGGATGGCGATGGAAGATCTGGGTAATCCGGATGCCAAGCCGATGGAAAAAGAAGCCTTCGAGGCCAGCCGCAAGGGTAGCTTTCAGGCGGTGAGCAACTGATAGATTGCTGGGGCTGCTTTGCAGCCCCAACATCTTCAACCTTTGACCACTTCCTGCAGGTTCGCCCAAAGCTTCTCGACATGCTCCCGCTCGGTCGGCAAGGCCCCCACCGACACCCGCACCATCCACCGCCCTTCCAGCGTCGCCGGCGTCACATACGCCACCCCGGACGCGTTCAACCGCTCAGCCCAAGCCCTGGTATGTGCATCCAGCGCCTCCCCCTCCAGCCCCGCTGGCCGATGGCGAATGCACAAGGTCTGCAGTTGCACCGGCGCCAGCACGTCCCACTCGGCGGCAGCACTCACCTGCTCCGCCAGCCAACGCGCATTCTCCAGGTCCCGACGCAAGCGCTGCTGCAACGCTTCGACCCCTTCGCTGCGCAACATGAACCACAACTTCAGCGCACGGAACCGGCGACCCAGCGGGATCCCCCAGTCACGCAGGTTCTTCACCTCGCCATCCACCGCCGACTGCAGGTAGCTCGGGTTGGTGCTCATCACCCGGATCAAGTGCTGCGGATCACGCACGTAGTAGATCGAGCAATCGAACGCCACGCCCAGCCATTTGTGTGCATTGACCACGACAGAATCGGCCAGCTCGATGCCGTCCCACATCCAGCGGCATTCCGGCAGGATCATCGCCGAACCGGCCATGGCCGAGTCGACATGCAGCCACAACCCGTTGGCCTGGGCGATTTCGCCGATCGGGCGCAGCGGGTCGAGGGCGGTGGTAGTAGTGGTGCCGGTGGTGGCGACCACGGCGCAGGGCTGGTTGCCGGCCGCCAGGTCCTGCTCGATGGCCGCCTGCAGCGCCTGCGGGCGCATGGCGAACTGCTCGTCGGTGGCGATCAGGCGGATGTTGGCGCGGCCAAAGCCGGCCAGCAGGGCGGCCTTGTCCACCGAGCTGTGGGCATGGGCGCTGACATAAACGATCAACGGCTTGGCCTCGGCCTGCAGGCCGCCGCGTACCAGCGCGTAGTCGGTGGCACGCTCACGGGCGCTGATCAGTGCCACCAGGGTGCTGGTGGACGCGGTGTCCTGGATCACCCCGCTCCACTGGGCCGACAGGCCGAGCAACTGGCGCAGCCAGTCGAGGGTGGTTTCCTCCAGCTCGCTCAGCGCCGGGCTGGATTGCCACGACAGGCCGAGCACGCCGAGGCCGGTGCTGAGGAAATCGCCGAGCACCGACGACAGAGTGCCGTTGGACGGGAAGTAGCCGTAGAAGTCCGGGTGCTGCCAGTGCGACAGCCCAGGCATGACCAGTTGGTTCACGTCGTCGAGGATGGCCTCGAACGGCTCGCCCTGCTGCGGGGCGCCTTGGGGCAGCTGGGCCTTGAGGTAGCCAGGCTCGACCTGGGCCATGACCGGGCGCTCGCCCACGGTTTGGCGGTAGTCGGCGATCAGGTCGATCAGCTGGTGGCCGTACTGGCGGAATTGTTCTGGGGTCACGCGCGCTCTCCTGAGGATTGTCCAGTGCCCCCAGTCTAGGCGCCTGCGCCCAAGCGAATAACCCCGCTTCGCGCATACCTGCTATGGCAAACCCGCAACCCCGCCCTGCACCCCGAACTGCGACTGCCGCCACAGCTCGAACACCCGGTTGCGCAACCAGCGGTGCTCGGCCGAGGCCTGCAAGCGCTGATGCCACACCACCCAATAGCGCTGGGTATGCTCGACAAACCCCAACGGCCGCCACGCCAGCCCATGCAGGCGGCACAGCTGCCGGGCGATGTGCTCGGGCACCGTGGCCAGCGCCTGGCTGTTGCCGATCACCTGCACGGTCGCCGAGAAGAACGGCACTTCCAGGCTGATCCGCCGCTGCAAACCCTGGGCGCGCAGGTGGCGGTCGATGAAACTGTCCTTGTCGCCACCACCGGAAATGCGTACGTGCTTGCAGGCCAGGTAATCGTCCTGGCCAAGCACGTCCAGCGCGGTCAGCGGATGATCCCGGCGCATCAGGCACACCGCGCGGTCTTCGCCGAGCAGGCGACCATGCAGGTTGGGTGGCGACTCGTCGAACAAGGTGGTGGCCAGGTCGATCTCGCCGCTGGCGAGCAAGGCGTATTGCCCGGCCTGCCAGGTGCGGTAGTCGATGGACACACCAGGGGCTTCGTGCTCCAGTGCGGCCACCAGTAGCGGCAACATGTGCTCGGCCACGTAATCGGAGGCAGCCAGGCAGAAGCGCCGCTCACAGCGGACCGGGTCGAAGGCGGCGGGTTGGCGCAGGGCCTGGAGTTCTTCGAGCACCTGGCGCAGGGGTTCGACCAGGGCTTCGGCGTGTTCGCTGAGCACATAACCGCGGCCCTGGCGCACCAGCAATGGGTCGTCGAAGGCTTCGCGCAGGTGGGCCAGCTGGCGGCTCAGGGCCGATTGGCTGACGCCCAGGCGGTCGGCGGCGTGGCTGAGGTTCTTCAACTGCAGGAGGCAGTCGAGGGTGCGCAGGTGGGCAAGGCTGAGGGAGGCGAAGGTGGGGTTCATGCAGGCTCCCCTATGCAGGATTCACTGGCCTATTCGCGGGCAAGCCCGCTCCCACAGGGACCCCACAAGCATTGGCATTGTAGGGTCCCTGTGGGAGCGGGCTTGCCTGCGAATCGGTTTAGACGGTCAGGCCAACGTAGACGTTCTGCACGTCATCGTTCTCGTCGATCGCCTCGAGGAACGCTTCCACCTCGGCCAGTGCTTCAGCGCTCAGGCTGGCAGCGCTCACCGGGTTCTTCGGGGTGTAGCCGATCTTCGCCGAAGTCACAGTGAAACCATGCTCAGGCAGCGCCTTCTGCACGGCGTCCAGGTCGGTGGTGTCGGTGATGAACAGGGTCGAACCCTCTTCTTCTCCTTCCTCGAAGTCCTGGGCACCGGCTTCGATGGCGGCCATTTCCGGGTCGGCATCGCCTTCCGGGGTGGCTTCGATCAGGCCGACGTGGTTGAAGTCCCAGGTCACCGAACCGCTGGCGCCCAGCTGGCCCTTGCGGAACAGCACGCGGATCTGCGCCACGGTGCGGTTGACGTTGTCGGTCAGGCACTCGACGATCAGTGGCACCTGGTGCGGGGCGAAGCCTTCATAGCTGACCGCATGGTACTGCACGGCCTCGCCGTCCAGGCCTGCGCCTTTCTTGATAGCACGCTCCAGGGTTTCACGGGTCATCGAGGCTTTCTTGGCCTGGACGATGGCCAGGCGCAGGCGCGGGTTCATGTCCGGGTCGGCGCCCGACTTGGCAGCGATCTGGATTTCCTTGGCCAGCTTGCCCATGATCTTGCCCTTGGCATTGGCAGCTGTTTCTCTATGTTTGGCTTTCCACTGTGCGCCCATGTCGACTCTCTTTGTTTCAACGGCCGGTTCAGGAAGCGACCGGCCAAAAGTGGGAGCAGTTTATACGCCCTCGGGCAGTGGATCGACAAGTAATCTCAGCCTTGGGGCTTTCCTTCAGCTGCGCAGGGGCTTGATCGCCATGTTGGTGTTGGGTGCCACGTCTTCGGCCTGGGGCGCACTGGCCGGGCGGCTGTTCCAGTGCGGCAGCAGCACCAGGGCCGAGAACAGCGCGCAGCCGGCAAACACGATGAACACCGTGACGCTGTCGAAGTAGCCAGGCAGCAGACCGCCGAGCACCGCCCCCACCGAGCCACAGCCATTGACGAAGCCTGCCGCCGTGGCGCCAGCCTTGGCCGTGCCGAAGTCGATGGCCGCCGCGCCGCTGATCATCGAGTCCGGCCCGTACAGGGTCAGGCCCATGACAAACAGCAGGGCCACCACCAGCACGATGCTGCCGCTGTGCATGGCTCCCATGAACGCTGCCAGGGTCACGGTCAGCAGCATCAGGCTGATCACGCAGGCCGGCATGCGCCGGGCGCCGAACAGCTTGTCAGAAGCCAGGCCGATGATGATCGGGCCCAGCAGCCCGGCCAGCTCGAAGGCGGTCGGGATGATCGCCGCGCCAACCTTGCCCACCGACGGCATCTGCTCGAAGACGATCACCGGGCCCCACAGCAGGATGGCGTAGCGCGCCGGCTTCAGCAGGAAGTACGCCATGCCCAGGGTCAGCACCGTGCGGTTGCGCAGGATCTCGCGCAACGGTGCCCAGACGCTGCACAGATTACCGGCCGGGGCCATGCTCTGCGGCTCCGGCTCGACCGCTGCCAGGCCGACGTCCTCCGGCTTGTTGCGCTGCAGGAAGAAGAACAGCACGGCCACGCCGGCCACCACCGCAGCACTGGAGAAGAACGCCGCATGCCAGGTGCCGACCAGGGTATAGGCCCACCAGCCGGCGAACGGCGAAGCGACCAGGCCGCCGAAGGCGTAGCACGAACTCCACAGCCCCAGCACCCGCCCGCGCTGTGAGGCCGGGAAGAAGCTGCCGATGTTCTTGCACAGCCCGGCCCAGCCGGTGGACTGCGCCAGGCCCTGGATCAGCATGCAGGTGGCGAAGATCGGGAAGGTCGCGTAACTGCCCATCACCACCGCGGCCGCTGCCGAAATCAACAGCCCGCCCAGTACCACCACGCGCGGGCCAAAGCGGTCGGCGAGCATGCCCCAGGTGAACTGGCCCACGGCATAGGCGGCCAGGTAGATAGCGTCGAGGTTGGCCATGGCGGCCTTGTCGAGCATGAATGTCGGGTCTTCAGCGATGCCGAGCTTGGCCACCGAGAAGGCTTTGCGGGTGAAGTAGAAGGCGGCGTAGGCCAGCCAGGTGATAGCAAAAATCTGGATGCGCCAGCGTTTCAACGCGGCTAGTGATTGATTCATTGACTCTGACCTCTTGCTCAAGTGTGCCGGCAGATTGTTAAAAAACGCCTGTCTTGTTGTTGTGTTGCGCACTGCATGACGAAGGCTCGTCATCTGGTCAGATGGCACCGTGTGCGGGCCATGGCCCGGCCGCTGCTTGTGGCGACGACCTCGGGTTGAAACGTATGGAAACAGTTGCTGACTGATAAAGAAAATCGATTTATCGTATTTCACACATAAGTTCAGCTTGTTACTGGAGTCGGCATGTCGGTATCTCACGCTCAACTCAAGGCGTTCCATGCAGTAGCCGTGCACGGCAGCTTCACCCGTGCGGCGGAAAAGCTGTTTCTGACCCAGCCGGCGGTGTCCGACCAGGTGCGCAAGCTCGAGGAGCGCTTCGGCGTGCTGCTGTTCCAGCGCAACAAGCGCTCGGTGCAGCTGACCGACCTGGGTGAGCGCCTGCTGGGCATCAGCCAGCGCCTGTTCGCCTGCGAGGCCGAGGCCCATGACCTGCTGCAGGACTCACGCGCCCTGCATACCGGCAGCCTGGTGCTGGCGGTGGATGCGCCCGTGCACGTGCTGCCTCAGATCGCGCGCTTCTGCCAGCGCTACCCGGGCATCCAGGTCAAGGTCGAGACCGGCAACACCGATGAGTCGCTGGCACGGCTGTTCAGCTACCAGGCCGACCTGGCGCTGCTCGGGCGCGACGTCGATGACGAGCGGCTGTACTGCGTGCCGCTGCGCCGCGACCCGATGGTGGCGTTCGTCTCGCACAACCACCCATGGGCCAGCCGCGGCTCGATCACCCTGGCGGACCTGGACGACACACCGCTGGTGCTGCGCGAACCGGGGTCGGTGACGCGGCAGACGCTGGAGGAAGAGATGCAGCGCGCAGGCTTGCGGATCCGCCCGGCGATCCAGGTGGAAGGCCGCGAGGCGGCGCGTGAAGCCGTGGTGGTGGGGATTGGTGTGGGGGTGGTGTCGGCGGCCGAGTTTGGTGCGGATGCGCGTGTGTGTGCGTTGCCCATTGTCGATTGCCAGCGGCACCTGACCGAGACCCTGGTGTGCCTGAGCGAGCAGCGATCGCGGCGAGTGGTGGCCACCTTCCTGCAGATGGTGCAGGAAGAGCTGTAGCGCCTGTACCGGCCTCTTCGCGGGCAAGCCCGCGATGAGGCCGGTACAGGCAACACGACTATGCTGACAAGACCCAATTCCAGACGCTCGCCACCATGCTCTACCGACTGAGCGCCGACACCCTGGTCCTGCTGCACCTGGCCTTCATCCTGCTGGTCCTGTTCGGCGGCCTGCTGGTGCTCAAGTGGCGCCGCGCCCTGCTCCTGCACCTCCCCGCCCTGGCCTGGGGCCTGGCGGTGGAAGGCCTGCACCTGCAATGCCCGCTCACCGACTGGGAAAACCGCATGCGCCTGGCCGCCGGTGACGCGGGTTACCACGGCGGCTTCGTCGAACACTACATCTGGCCGCTGATCTACCCCGCCGGCCTGACGCCGCAGATCCAGCTGCTGCTGGGCGGCGTCGTGCTGGTGCTGAACCTGGCCATCTACGCCATTGTCATCTGGCGCTGGCGTCGCCCTTAGCGGGTAGCGACGACAAACAGCCGCGGAAACGGCAGCAACACCTTGCCGTCAGTGGCTGGCGGGTAGTCACGCTGCATGGCCTGCAGGTACATCTGCAGGAAGTCCGCCTGCTCCTGCGCATCCAGCCTGGCCAGATAAGGCCTTAGCGCCGAGCCCTTGAACCACTCCACCACCGCCTCTGCACCACCCGCCAACGGGTGGTGATAGGTGGTGCGCCACACATCCACCCGCGCGCACAACGGCGTGAGCAGGTCGTAGTAGAACGCTGCGTTGTGCCGTGGCGGCAGGTGGAAGTCGGCGAACTTGTCCGCCCACGGGCCCTGGCTGGCGATTTCGCGCAACTGCCGATGGGCCGGCTCGTCGAGGTTGTCCGGGGTCTGCACCGCCAGGCTGCCTCCCTCGCTCAGCTGGCGCACCAGGTGCGGATACAGCGAGCCGTGATCGGGCACCCATTGCAGCGAGGCATTGGCCAGGATCAGGTCTTGCGGCTCGGGCGCCGACCAGTCGCTGATGTCAGCGATTTCGCAGCGTACCCGCGGAATGTGCAGGCGCTTGCGCTCGCGGGCCTTGTCGATCATGTCCTTGTCGCTGTCCAGCGCCGTCACCTGGGCATCCGGGCAACGCTGCAGCAGCACTTCGGTCGAGTTGCCGGGGCCACAGCCCAGGTCGGTGGCATGGCGCACCGGCCGCGGCGGCACGGCGGCCAGCAAGTCGCGCACGGCGCGGGTGCGTTCATCTTCGAAGAGGGAATACTGGGTGGCGGACCAGGCCATGGAAGGCTCCTTTCTGGCGGGCAGTGGCTTGAGCATAAGCCATGTACCGCTTCCCATGAACCTGAACTGTCAGCCTATGCTTCAGGTCAGCTACTGCATGCGCATGCCGATGAAGCTATCCCTGGCCCTTGCCATCCTGGCCCTGATCGCCGCCGCCGCCCTGCTCGGTTCGCCGTGGATGAACCAGCGGTTCCACATGCCCGAGGAAAAACACCCGCCGCAACAACGCGAAACGGCCGGGTCCCCGAGGGAGCCGGCCGTTTCCAACAGCGAATGACGCTTAGTGCTGCTTGCCAGAGCGGATCTGGTGGACCACGCCCATGGCCACCACGACCGCCGCGGCGATGCCGGTGGAGATCACCAGGATCTGGTAGTCAGGCATGAAGGCCATGGTCACCAGCGCAGCGATAATGAAGCCGATCACCAGGTAGGTCAGCCACGGGAACAGCCACATCTGCAGGCGCACTTCCTTGCCTTCGGCAATCAGCTTGCGGCGCATGCGCAGCTGCGAGAAGGCAATCACCAGGTACACCAGCAGGGCGATCATGCCGGTGGTGTTCATCAGGGTTTCCAGCACGTCTTTCGGGCGCAGGGTCTCGCTGAAGTTGATCAGCGCGCAGACCACGGCCACGGCGCAGGAGCCGATGATCGCGTACACCGGTACACCGGTGCCGGCGCGGGTGATCTTGAAGAACGACGGCGCATCGCCACGCTGGGCCAGGGAGAACAGCATGCGCGAGGCGGTGTAGTGGCCCGAGATCAGGCAGCTGCTTACCGAGGTCAGCACCACGAAGTTCATCAACAGCTCGGCGTGCGGCACGCCCAGCAGCTCCAGGGTACGGCGGTAGGCGCCATAGCCGGAAACGCCCAGTTGCGGGTCGTTCCACGGTACCAGGCAGACGATCAGGAAGATCGAGCCGACGTAGAACAGGCACACACGCCATACCACCGAGTTGGTGGCCTTGACGATCTGGGTGGCCGGGTCCTTGGCTTCGGAAGCGGCGATGGTGACGATTTCGGCGCCGAGGAAGGCGAACATCACCCCGAGCAACGCACCAATGACCGTGGTGATGCCGTTGGGCATGAAGCCTTCGGCGGTCAGGTGAGTCATGCCACGCACTTCACCGAACTGCCAGATGTTCATTACCGCAGCGGTACAGACCACCAGGAAGCAGACAATCGCCACCACCTTGATCAGCGCGAACCAGAATTCGAACTCACCGTAGTGCTTGACGTTGAAGAAGTTGACGGTGATCAGCAACAGGGTCGTGGCCAGCACGAACACGTTGACGCTCACGTCGGGGAAGAAGCCATGCAGGATCTTGCCCGCCACATAGGCTTCCCAGGCCATCAGGATGACCCAGTACCACCAGTACAGCCAGCCGATGGTGAAACCGGCCCAGCGGCCGATCGCGCGGTCCGCGTAGGTGGAGAACGAGCCGGTGTCAGGCGAAGAGGTCGCCATTTCACCCAGCATGCGCATGATCAGGACCACCAGGATGCCGCCGGCCAGGTAGGCCAGCACTGCGGCCGGGCCGGCGCTGTGGATGACGCTGCCGGAACCGACGAACAAGGCGCCGCCGATAACCCCGGCGATCGACATCATCGTCAGGTGGCGCGACTTGAGCGAGGCACTGAGCTTGCTCTCGTGCCCGCTTTTCGCGGTGGTGGTTGTGGATGTTGCGTCCATCAGTTGTGTACCCCGTGCTTCTTTTTATCCAAGGAAAACTGTGAAACCCCGATGGCTCTCGGTTTCACCTGTACATCAGTGCTAATGCGGGCAGGATGGTGTGCGCAAACACACGCAGGCCTTCCGTGGCGGCCTGCTGACGCGCCCCAGGGTTGGCACCTGGGGCGAACTGAACATGCTTTATGTGGCGATATCTGACACCTAATGTAAAAATGTCCGACGTAGAGAGCCATGCACAGTGGCATGAATCTCGCACTGCACTGTACAGGCCGCCGATGCAATACACCCCGCTGCGCCTGGCGTTCCGCACTCTTGAAGGCCCCGAATGTTCGAATTACATCCAGACTCTTCCACGCCGTTGGTCAACCAGATCATCGACGGCCTGCGCGAGCTGATCGACAACCAGACCCTCAAGCCGGGCGCCAAGGTGCCATCGATCCGCGCCTTCGCAGCTAGCTACTCGGTGAGCACCTTCACCGTGGTCGAGGCGTATGATCGCCTGGTCGCCCAGGGGCTGCTGGTGAGCAAGGGCAATGCGGGGTTCTTCGTCAATCGTGCAGCGAACGAGCTGCTGGAAAGCCACCACAGCGAGGCCGAGAGCGGCCGCCCGACGTTCAATTCCGAGTGGTACCTGCAACAGATCTTCGAAACCCGCCAACTGCCGTACAAGCCCGGCTGCGGCTGGTTGCCCAACGACTGGATGTACGAAGAAGGCCTGCGCCGTGGCTTGCGCCAGGTGGCCGGCAGCCCGCTGGAGCTGTCTGGCTACGGTGACCCGATGGGCCTGCCGGAGCTGCGCGCACTGACCGCGCAGAACCTGCAGCAGGAGCTGTCGATCGTCTGCAACCCGGCTCAGCTGATGCTCACCCACGGCGCCAGCCAGGCCCTGGACCTGGCCGTGCGCACCTTGGTACGCCCCGGTGACGTGGTGCTGGTGGACGACCCGGGTTACCCCAACCTGATGAGTATCCTGCGCACCCAGGGCGCAACGCTGATCGGCGTACCGCGCACGCCGAACGGTTATGACCTCAATCACCTCGAGCAGCTGCTGGCGCACCACCGCCCGACTGCCTTTTTCACCCAGCCGCACCTGCACAGCCCGACCTGCTCACGCACCCCGCTGCCGCAACTGCACCGCCTGCTGCAGCTGGCCAGCCAGCACGGCTTCCGGCTGGTGGAAAACAACCTGTACGCCGACATGGTCGCCGAACCGCAGCCGTGCCTGGCCAGCCTCGACCACCTGCAGCAGGTGGTGTACGTGGGCAGTTATTCGAAGAGCATCTCGCCCAACGTGCGGGTCGGCTACCTGCTGGCCAACCCGGAGCTGATGCAGAAGCTGCTGCACCTGAAGATGCGCTCGGGGCTGACCACCTCGCAGGTGATGGAGCGGGTGGTGTACGCCGCAATCATCGACGGGCGCTGGCGCAAGCACCTCAAGCGCCTGCGCCAGCGCCTGGCCGAGGCGCATCAGGAGGTTGGCAGGCATCTGCATCGATTGGGCTTTGAACTGTTCATCGAGTCGGATGAAGGGATGTATATCTGGACCCGCCACCCGGCGATTCCGGACAGCGCGGCGTTGCTCGATGATGCGTTGGAGAAAGGCATCATGCTCGGGCCTGGGCAGTTGTTCATGGTGGATGCCAAGGCGACCGGGTGGATGCGGTTCAATGTGGCGTTCAGTACGGATCCGGCGATGTGGGAGTTGTTGGAGAAGGTGTTGGTGAAGCATGTGCGGCGGGGTGGGATTTAGGGATTTTTGGGGGGCCGAGGTGTTCACCTTGGCATATTCAGCGCCTGGGATATCGAGCGCCGCCCGCGCGGCGCATCGCGGATAAATCCGCTCCTACATTTGTTGCAACGTGCCGAACCTGACAGGCCATGGTTGCCCGCCTTGATGCATGTCTCAAGTCATGTGGGGCGGCATCAATGCCCACCTTAAAATCCCGTCATGCCAACAAGGCTGACAACCATGGCCTCACATGCATGGCCACGTTGCAACAAATGTAGGAGCGGATTTATCCGCGATGCGCCGCGCGGGCGGCGCTCGATCTCATAGGCGCTGTAAATGCCGCGGCAAGCACCTGTCAGCCCTTATGCAATCCCCCGTCCTCCCTTGCGCTCCAACGCCGAAGCAAGCGCATCCGCCTGCCCCAGGCAATCTGTATCGCCCGCAGCCCATGCAGCAACAACTGCCGAGTCTCTTCATCCTCGACACGCTCAAGCGCCCGACGACTGTCGCTGTAGGCGAACGTCAGGTAATTGGAGACATTCAGCAGTACATATTCCATGGGCACAATGTCATCGCTGATTGCGCGAGATAGGGATCTGTCACCCGTCCGTTTCCACTCATTGGGGTGACAGCTGCAAACGGGGTGGAAAACCAGGCGTATGGCGAACCCGGTAGGCCCGAAAGCCTCCCGTGCACAGCTGTCATGACAACAGTCACCATACCAATCGCCGGGTTTCCACACCCGATCGCTGAACCCTCAGCGACCCGAAAAGCCTAGAGGCTGCACTTCCCAGGAACAATCAGACGGCTGTCGACAGGAGCTGTAGGGTAATTTCCCAGGGCCAGGGACCTCCACTCCAATTTTGTAGGAGGCATCTGAATCCACCGTAGGACACCCTTCACCGAACTAGTCGACGGCGTGATTCGTGACTCCCAAGGCCAGGGCACACTGAGCCGGGTTGGACTCCACGGCTCAACAAATCAAGTAACTGCTCCCATCTGATATTTTTACCAGCTATCCAGAATCAAGCAGATAGGCAATAGTGGAAGGTGTGTCCAATCACGCGCAATCGGTGGGAAGTAGACTATGAATGAAGTGTCTTCTGGAGTTAGTTGGCAGGCCTACGCCCCTTACGGCCATCGAAAAACAAGTACCTTACAAACTGGATTACTGGGATTCAACGGCGAGCTTTATTCTACTCCAATGGAATGTTACGCCCTCGGAAATGGACACCGACTATACAACCCTCGACTGATGCGCTTCACCAGTACTGACGCACTAAGCCCTTTTAATCGCGGAGGTTTGAACTGCTATGCCTACTGCCTCAACGACCCCATCAACTCACAAGACCCTAGCGGCAAATCCCGGCTCAAGGTTACAGCCATTAAAATTTTAGCAGTTAATAGGTTCAAAAAACCTCTGAAGCCTAGAAAAGCAATAAGCAGCATGTGGAAAACCCTAGACAACCTCGAACCTGAAAAGCTGCAATGCGAGATGTGGGATGCTGAAGAGTTAATCACTACCGGAAAAGCCCACATTACATTAGCAAAAGGCATAGAGAGCTTGCACAGAGTGCCAGAGCACTTAAAAAATAAATTCATACTCACTCGAGACAACAATTTTCTGATCGGCAGCTATCGCTTTGAAGATGGAGATCTAAGCCATGCCAGCATAGCCAGACTTGGACAGATAGCACTCGGTGGGCAAAGCGAAATTGTCAGCGCAGGATACATAATTAGAGCAGGAGAAAGTTTCACTCTAACCAATACCTCTGGACACTACCAACCTTCAGTTGAACAGTTGAAGCCGGCCAGGGACTATCTCGAAAGCTTAGGCGCAAACGTCAGGCATGGTTAGCCGCATATCTGCAAGGGCACACATCCTTGTCCATATTATCGAACATTATCAGGGACGCCGGCAGCGACACTTCAACTGCCGGCGTGCAGCCCTTATCGCCAATCGACACTGCTGACAAAAAAGGCCTGCGCATTCGCCTCCAGACTCTCCAGGTGATACCCCCCCTCCTGAACAATCACGCAAGGCAACCGCAACGCCCGAATCCGCTCACCCAACGCCGCGAACCCTTCCGTCGTCACCGCTACCTTGCTCTGCGGATCCAGCTCGTAGATATCGAACCCGAGCGACAACACCAGCACCTCGGCCCCAAAGTCCTGCACCGCAGCCAGTGCAATATCCAGTTGCCCCATGAAGTCCGCCTCGCTGGCCCCATGTGCCATCGGCAAGTTCAGGTTGTACCCTTCCCCCGCACCACTGCCGCGCTCGTCCTCGAACCCGGCCACACCCGGGTAGAAGTTGGTCGGGTCACCATGGGTCGACACGTACAGAACATCGCTACGTTCATAGAAGATCTCCTGAATCCCCTGCCCGTGGTGCATGTCGGTATCGAGAATCGCCACCCGGCTGTAGCGGCTACGCAGGGCCTGGGCGGCCACCGCAGCATTGTTGATGTAGCAGAACCCACCCGCCGCATCGAACCGCGCATGGTGCCCCGGTGGCCGGCATAGCGCGTAGGCTGCCGGCTCGCCATCGAGAATGGCCTGGGCCCCGGCAACCGCGCTCTGCGCCGACCAATATGCCGAACGCCAGGTGTGCTCACCCACCGGGCAGCTGCCATCGGCCAGGTAGCGCCCGGCCTGGGCGAGGATGCCGCGCAGGGCGTTGGGCTCGCGCACGAAGATGTTCGACATCACCTCGTCGCCCCAGTCCTCGGGCACTTCCTTCCAGCGCGCATGGGCCTCGTCGAGGAACGCCAGGTAGGCCTCGCCATGCACCGCCTTGAGCGGCGCGAGGCCGGCATCGGCGGGCTGGCGGATGTCGAAGCCCAGGCCCTTGGCCGCCTGCAGCAGGCGCTGGGCACGTTCGGGGACCTCCTGCGGGGTGCGCATGGCGCCGCGCGAGTAGTAGCTGCGCGGGTGGTGCAGCAGTTGTTCGGGGTGGAAGTAGCAATGCATCAGGCTTCTCCTTGTTCGACTCGGCCGGCGCGGGTCAGCACGGCGTTGAGCAGTACGTCGACGCCCTGGCGGGCATCCTCGGGCAGCACGTCTTCAGCTTCGTTGTGGCTCAGGCCGCCGACGCAGGGGATGAACACCATCGCCGTCGGGCAGTAGCGGGCCAGCAGGATAGCATCGTGTCCGGCGCCACTGACGATGGACTGCTGGGCATAGCCAAGGCCGTCTACCGCCTGCTGCACGGCGGCCACGCAGTCGGCATCGAACGGCGTGGCCGGGTTGACCCAGTGGCGCTCGATGCGCACCTGCAGGCCGCGCTGGTGGGCGATGGCCTGCAGCTTAAGGGTCAGATCACGCTCCATGTCTTCGATGGCTTCGTCACGGTGATGGCGCAGGTCGACGGTAAAGCGCAGCACGCCGGGGATGGTGTTGCGCGAGGACTTGGCGATCGACAGTTCGCCCACGGTGGTCAGGCCTTCTGGCGCAAAGTCAGCCGCCAGTTGCTCGACCGCCTGGATCATACGCGCCGCGCCGTACAGGGCGTCCCTGCGCAGCGGCATCGGTGTGGTGCCGGCATGGGCAGCCATGCCTTCGACGGTCACGTCCAGCCAGCGGATGGCCTGACCACCGCTAACTACACCAATGGCCTTGGCGTTGTCTTCAAGGATCGGGCCTTGCTCGATATGCGCCTCGAAGTAGGCATCGACCTGGCCGCCCAACGGGCGCTGGCCGGCGTAGCCGGTGCGCTGCAGCTCGTCGGCGACGCTGATGCCGTCGGCGTCACGGATGGCCAGGGCCTGGTCCAGCGCCAGGGTGCCGGTGAACACCGCCGAGCCAAACATGGCCGGGGTGAAGCGGGCGCCCTCCTCGTTGGTCCACACCGCGATTTCCAGCGGCTTGCGGGTCTGGATGTCCAGGTCGTTGAGGCGGCGCACCACCTCAAGGCCCGCCAGCACACCATAAACGCCATCGAAACGGCCGCCCTCAGGTTGGGTGTCGAGGTGGCTGCCCATCATCACCGGGGCGGCCGTCGGGTCGCTGCCGGCGCGGCGGGCGAACAGGTTGCCGATGGCATCCACGCTCAGCGTCAGGCCAGCTTCGCGGCACCAGTGGCTGAACAGTTCACGGCCAGCCTTGTCCTCGTCGCTCAGGGCCAGGCGGCAGCTGCCGCCACGGGCGGTGGCGCCGACTTCGGCCATGGCCATCAGGCTCGCCCACAGGCGTTCGCCATTGCTTTTCAACATGTGCGGGTACTCCACAATCAGATGGATCGATCAGGCCAGTTCCAGGCGCTGGCTACGGGCGTACTGGCGTGCCAGGGCGAGCACGCAGATCAGCGAAATGGTGGCGATCAGGGTGTAGAACACCGCCATCGGCCACCAAAGGCCTGTGAAGGTGTGGGCCAGCCAGGTGCCGATCAGGGGGGTCAGGCCGCCAGCGATGGCGCCGCACACCTGGTAGGCCAGGGAAATCGCGGTGTAGCGCACGCGGGTTTCGAACATGCCGCTGACGTAGCCGGCGATCACCGCGTAGAACGAGGCCATGCAGGCCGCCGCCAAGGCGATGCCGAGCACGATCAGCGGGCCTTCGCCGGAGCTGACCAGCACGAACATCGGGTATGGCGAGGCCATCGCCAGCAATGCGACCAGGGCCAGGAAGCGAGTGGCGCCGAGCTTTTCCGAGAGCCACGCGGCCAGCGGCTGCACGCAGAACTGGATGATCGCCACAAAGAACAGGCATTCGAGGATCAGCGAGCGCTCCAGGTGAAGCTGCTGGGTGGTGTAGCTGATCATGAAGGTGTTGGTGAAATAGACTCCGGCAATGCCCAGGGTGTTGGCACCGATGCACAGCAGCAGCGGGCGCCAGGCGGTACGCAGCACTTCCAGTACCGGTGCCTGCTCCTTGCGCTGGGCATTGGCCGCCTGCTCGCGGCTGGCAATGAATTCGGGTGACTCGTTGACCCCCAGGCGAATCGCCAGGCCCACCAGCAGCAACAGCGCACTGGCCAGGAACGGCACGCGCCAGCCCCAGCTCATCAGGTCTTGCTCCGGCAGGCGGGTCACCGCGCCAAAGGCCAGCAGCGACAGGATCAGGCCCGCCGGGCTGCCCAATTGGGCGAACGAGGCGAAGAAATTGCGCCGGCCCCTGGGCGCATGCTCACCGGCCATCAACACCGCCCCGCCCCACTCGCCTCCCACGGCGATACCCTGGATCACCCGCAGGATGATCAGCAGCACCGGCGCGGCGGCGCCGATCTGCGCATAGGTCGGCAACAGGCCGATGCACACGGTGACAATGCCCATCATCAGCAAGGTGATGACCAGCGATTTCTTGCGCCCGATGCGGTCACCCACATGGCCGAACACGATGCCGCCCAGTGGCCGGGCGAAGAAGCCCACGGCGAAGGTGCCGAAGGCGGCCATGGTGCTGAACAAACTGTCGTCAGAGGGGAAGAACAAGGCACCGAACACCAGGGCGGCGGCGGTGGCGTAGATGTAGAAGTCGTACCACTCGATCATGGTACCGATGAACGCGGCGGCGGCGGCACGGCGCGGCTGGGGCGAAGCGATGGGCTTCATGGGGGCTCCTTTGCTTGTTTTTCTGGCAGGAGTTAATGGTCACGGCGGCGCTCTGGTGGCGCATGGCCTTTAGGTCGGTGTTGGCCTCAATGACTGCGATTTATCGTCCCGGGGCTATGATTAGTCAATTTTCTATTTATTATTCGTACTATTAGCCCTGCTTATCATCGAGCCAGCCATGTCCGACCGCCTGCTCAACGACCGTCTCGACTGGAACCTGCTGCGCACCTTTCGGGTGATCGGCCAGGAGTTGTCCATCAGCCGCGCCGCCGCGCGCCTGCACCTGACCCAACCGGCTGTGAGCCAGGCGCTCAAACGTCTGGAGGAACAGCTTGGCCGCCAGTTGATCGCCCGCCGCGGGCCACGTTTCGTGCTCACCGACATGGGCGAACAACTGTTTCAGTTGGCGGGTGAGGTGTATGGGCAGATGTCGCAGATCGGCGGGTTACTGGAACAACCGGCGGACGAACTGGTGGGCAAGGTGCGCTTGCTGATGATCAGCCGCATCGTCAGCGAGCGGTTCGATGATCTACTGGCTGACTTTCATCGCCAGCACCCACGCGTGGACCTGGAGATCGACGTGATGCGTAGCTCGGACATCGTCGCCGCCTTGCAGGAAAAGACCGCCACCGCAGGCCTGAGCCTCAACCGCCGGCCGCAGCCACGGCTGGAACAGCGCCTGTTCCTGCGCCAGCGCTATGCGTTTTTCTGCGGCAAGCACCATGCCCTGTTCGGCCAGGCCGAGGGCGATCTGCAGCGGGAGAATTTCGTCAGCTTCACCAGCGACCAGATTGGCGGCATGTTGTCGCCGCTGACCATTTTCCGCGACCAGCAAGGGTTTTCCGGGCGGATCGTGGCGTCGTCGCCCAGCCTTGAGGAGGTGCGCCGACTGGTAATTGCCGGATTTGGCATCGGCTGCCTGCCCGAGCATGTGGTTGCACCCGATGTCGCAGCGGGACTGCTGTGGAAGCTGGCGCCTGAGGAAGGGATTGCCGATGTGGATATTCACCTGTTGTGGAACAGGGAACAGCGGTTGAGCCGGGCTGAAGAGGTGTTTATCGGGGCACTGCAACAGAGCCTGCTGTGACGTTTGTGAGCCGCTCGATCAAATGGATCATTGCGGCTGCTCGGCCAACTAGCATTTCGCCACCAGCCATTTCTGCCAGTAGACCCTCTGCCTGATGCGGGTAACCATCGCGCCAGGCACCCAGAGGTTCAGAACCCATGCAATGGCTCATCTGGCTTCACCTGGCAAGTTACGGGGCAGCATTGCTGATCATCGCTGTGCTTGCCCTCATCTATGCCAGCCGCTCCCGGTTCCTGCCCTACCATGCCGCTGCAATAGAGCGGCCGTGGCATGCTCTGGACGCCTCGTTGCAGTTCTTGCTGCTGACCTTCCTGCGCATGGTCGGCTGGGGATGGTTGGCCATTGCCTGCGCGGGGCTGGTGATGCTTGTGCAACTCCATCGTCTGCACATTCCGCTGAATCTGCTGGTGCTGCTGCAGGGTTACTGCCTGCTCGCCATCACACCGATCATCGTAGTGAGCAGTCAGGTAAAACGCCGAACCAATGCCTCTCCCCCGGTCATGCTCGGCTGGTTGACAGCGGTGCTCACGTGGCTGGGTTTTCTGTTCGGCGTACTGGCCAAGGTCAATATGTAATTGCAGGGAGTCAGCACCATGAAAGAGAACCTGTTCTGGCAAGCGGTCGCCGGTTTGATTCCCATCCCCAACGCAGCCCGGTTGCTAGGCTGGCACCTGCTCAGGCATGAGCATCGCACGCGTGAAATTACGGTGGAGTTCGACGCTTCCAGTTCACTTACCAACCCCATGGGCAAGATCCAGGGTGGGATGCTGACGGCAATGCTCGATGACTGCATGGGACCGGCCATTTATGCACTACTGGACCAGCATGAGGTTGCTGTGACGCTGAAAATGTCGACGATTTTCCTGCGACCTGCCCTACCCGGGCAGATCACCGGGGTGGCCAAGCTGTACAGGCGATGCGGCAAGTACTGCTACACCAAAGGCGAGCTCAAGGATGCCAGGGGCAAGACCTTGGCGACCGCAACCGCATGTTACAAGGTGATTGACCTGGCGCGGCACGGCGCTATCTGAATTAGCTACTAAACTTGGATCCTATCCGTTGAGGGAGTATGCTCAAGTAATAGCCATATGACATTACTCAGGTACGCCCAGTGCCTGTTCTTCAAGGACGAAACACTCGTGCCCAGCCACCCGACCCGCCACACCATCGCCCGCCAATGGCAGCTGCTGAAACTGCTACCCGACCGCCACCCCGGGATGAGTTCCACGCAGCTGCAGGCCGCACTGGCCAAGGCTGGCCACAAGACCAGCAAGCGCACGGTCGAGCGCGACCTCAACGAACTGACGACGCTGTTCCCGCTGCACTGCAACAGCAAGGGCATGCCCTACGGCTGGTACTGGCAGCCGGGCCTTAGCCTGGATGAGGCCCAGCAACTGCAACCGGATCTACTCACCCCTTCGCAACGGATCGAACTGCAGGCCTGGGTCGACGATGGCCTCGCCCGTCGCCTGGAAGACCAGCCGCTGTCTGAGGACATGCGCCTGGCTCCGCATGACAAAGGCGGTGCGATGCTCGCGGCAACGGTCGAAGACAGCCGTGCGCTGATGGGCTGGCTGCTGTCACAGGCCGGCTCGATCCGGGTCAAGGCACCGGAAACACTGCGCGTGTCGATGGTCGAACAGCTGCGCCAGAGCCTGGCGTTGAACGACGATGGTTATTGAAGTTGCCGCACATCAATCCAGTGGCTTTCTACACGACATGTCCTACAGCATGAGATGAGCCGCCTTACGGTGAGGCTCCTGCAGGATTACTAGCATCGGCACTCCCTTGATCTAGCGAGTGCCACGACCATGCTTTCGACCCGCTCCAATCGCCCTGCGTTGACGCTGCTGTGTGCAACCGTTCTTGCAAGCCCCGCGCTGTTCGCCATGCCCCTGACCCGCGACAACGGCGCAGCGGTCGGCGACAACCAGCACTCCCAGACTGCCGGCGCCAATGGCCCGACCTTGCTGCAGGACGTGCAGCTGATCCAGAAGCTGCAACGCTTCGACCGCGAACGCACCCCCGAACGCGTGGTGCACGCCCGCGGCACCGGCGCTCATGGCGAGTTCACCGCGTCCGAAGACCTGTCCGCGCTGACTTCGGCGCCGCTGTTCACGCCAGGCGAAAAAACCCCGGTATTCGTGCGCTTCTCGTCGGTTGTGCATGGCCTGCACTCACCGGAAACCCTGCGCGACCCGCGAGGCTTCGCCACCCGGTTCTACACCACTGCGGGCAACTGGGACCTGGTCGGCAACAACTTTCCGACGTTCTTCATCCGCGACGCCATCAAGTTCCCCGACATGGTCCACGCCTTCAAGCCCGACCCGCGCACCAATCTGGGCAACGACGCCCGGCGCTTCGACCTGTTCTCGCACATGCCGGAGGCTACCCGCACCCTGACCCTGCTGTACTCCAACGAAGGCACGCCAAAGAGCTATCGACACATGGATGGCAACAGCGTGCATGCCTACAAGTTCGTCAACGCCAACGGTGAACCCACCTACGTGAAATTCCGCTGGAAGAGCCTGCAAGGCCAGGAAAACCTCGACCCCAAGGCTGTCGAGCAGATCCAGGGCAAAAGCTTCAGTCACATGACCGAGGATCTGGTCGCTGCCATCGCCCGTGGCGACTATCCCAAGTGGGACCTCTATATCCAGACACTGCGCCCTGAGCAGCTGTCAGCCTTCGACTTCGACCCGCTGGACGCCACCAAGGTCTGGCCGGGTGTGCCCGAGCGTCGGGTCGGGCAGATGGTGCTCAACCGTAATGTCGGCAACTTCTTCCAGGAAACCGAACAGGTCGCCCTGGCACCGTCCAACCTGATCAAGGGTATAGAGCCCTCCGAAGACCGCTTGCTGCAGGGCCGGCTGTTCTCCTACGCCGACACACAGATGTACCGGGTCGGCGCCAACGCCGGCAGCCTGCCGATCAACCAGCCGCGGGCGGCGGTCAACAATGGCAACCAGGATGGTGCACTCAACCCCAACCGCACCCGTGGCATGGTCAACTACCAGCCCAGCCGCCTGCATCCGCGCAGCACTACCGACTCGGCACGCTTCAGTGAACTGGCCTTGAGCGGCAGCACCCAGCAACGGGGCATCACCCGGGAACAGAACTTCAAGCAGGCCGGTGACCTTTACCGCGCCTACTCGAAAAGCGAGCAGCGCGACCTGGTCAACAGTTTTGGTCAGTCGCTGGCGGTCGCCGATGAGCAGAGCAAGCACATCATCCTGTCGTTCCTGTACAAAGCCGATGCCGATTACGGGACGAGAGTTGCAAGAATTGCGCAAGGTGACCTGCAGCGGGTCAAGGCTCTGGCTGCCGACCTGCGGGATTGAAGTTTGCGAGCCCGGCCAGCCTGGCCCGATAGCTGCCTGGACTCTGCCCGGTCCATTTCTTGAACGCCCGGTGAAACGCACTGGGCTCCTGGAAGCCGGCCTGCTCGGCAATTTCGGCAATGCTCAAGGTGCCTTCGCGCAAGCGCTCGAAGGCCATCGCCCGGCGCACTTCATCCTTGATCTGCTGGTACGAGCGCCCCTCGCGCTCCAGCTGGCGGCGGAAGGTGCTGGCACTGATGCCCTGCTGTTCAGCCATGGCCGCAAGCGTCGGCCATTGCCCATAGCGGCGTGCGCGCAAATGGCGATATACCTCGGCCACCAGCCCGTTCTGATTGCGAAAGCGGATCACCAGGCCCTGCGGCGCGCTGCGCAGGAAGGTCTTCAGGCCCGCCAGGTCCTGCACCACCGGCAGGCGCAGCCAGGCACTGTCGAACTCGACCTCGGTGCGCCCGCTGCCCAGGCGCAGGTCCGGCCCCCACAGCAGCGCGTCATCGTCCTGGGCCGGGCGCGCCACCGCCAGCTCCGTGCGGTCGATGGCAATGCGCCGCCCGGCCAGCCAGCACAGCAGGCCGATCATCAGCACCAGGTAGGTTTCCTCGGCATACACCCGGGTCAGCGGGTCGGCGATCGCCGACTGCACGCTGATCACTGCGCGCCCGCCGCGTATCGTGAGGCTGCCGCGCAGGTCACGCAGGAACAGGGCGAAACTGCTCATGCACTGGCGCAGGGCCTTCTCCAGGTTGGGTTCCTGAATCAGGCCACGGCAGATCAGGGCAAAGCTGCCCAGCGGCATGCCATGGCTGTCGAGGCGGAAGAACTCGTCGTCCAGCAATGCGATCAGCTCCAGCCACAAGCGGGCGAAGGCCTTGGCCGGCACCCGTGCCTGGGGTTGGCCGAGCACGGCCGGGTCGATGCCCACCCCACGCAGCCGCGCCTCCAGCACTTCAGGCCGGTCGCGCAAGGCATGCAGCATGGCATTGAGAAAGTACACCGCGACCGAATCGCTATCGCGCATGGCGGAATTCGCTGTCTATGCTGAGTGGCAAAAAATGCCAGGTTGACTGAACAGATCCGGCATAGGCTGCAACAGAGCCTTTGCCTAGACTCGAACCCACCTCGGGATCGCCGGCCATTCTCGCAGAGCCTGGCCCGTTCCCGCCATGCCTTCGCAATCGGAGCCTCTATGAGCAGCGCAGAAATCTACGTCGTCAGTGCCGTCCGTACCGCCATTGGTGGTTTCGGTGGCTCCCTCAAGGACCTGCCACTGGCCGACCTGGCCACCGCCGTGACCCGCGCCGCCATCGAGCGCTCGGGCGTGCCCGCCGAGCAGATCGGCCACATGGTGATGGCCACCGTCATCCCTACCGAGCCACGCGACGCCTACCTGTCGCGAGTAGCGGCGATGAACGCCGGCATCCCCAAGGAAACCCCGGCCTTCAACGTCAACCGCCTGTGCGGTTCGGGCCTGCAGGCCATCGTCTCGGCCGCCCAGTGCCTGCTGCTGGGTGACGCCGACGTGGCCCTGGCCGCCGGTGCCGAGTCCATGAGCCGTGGCCCGTACCTGCTGCCGCAGGCACGCTGGGGCGCACGCATGGGCGATCTGCAAGGCATCGACTACACCGTCGGCGTATTGCAGGACCCGTTCGAACATTTCCACATGGGCATCACTGCGGAAAACGTCGCTGCCAAACACGGCATCAGCCGCGAAATGCAGGACGAACTGGCCCTGACCAGCCAGCGCCGCGCCGCCCGCGCCCAGGCCGAAGGCCGCTTCGACAGCCAGATCGTGCCGCTGGAGCTGAAAACCCGTAAAGGCACCGTGCAGTTCGCCGTCGACGAGCATGTGCGCGCCGATGTCACTGCCGAGCAACTGGCCGGCATGAAAACCGTGTTCAAGAAGGACGGCACCGTCACCGCCGGCAACGCCAGCGGTATCAACGATGGCGCTGCCGGCCTGGTGCTGGCCACCGGTGATGCCGTACGCCGCCTGGGCCTGAAGCCGCTGGCGCGCCTGGTGGCCTATGCCCACGCCGGTGTCGAGCCGGAGCTGATGGGTCTGGGCCCGATCCCGGCGACCCGCAAGGTGCTGGAAAAGGCAGGCCTGAACGTCAGCGACCTGGACGTGATCGAGTCCAACGAAGCCTTCGCCGCCCAGGCCTGTGCCGTGGCCCGCGAGCTCGGCTTCGACCCGGAGAAGGTCAACCCGAACGGCTCGGGCATTTCCCTCGGCCACCCGGTCGGCGCCACCGGGGCGATCATCGCCACCAAGGCCATCCACGAACTGCAACGCATCCAGGGCCGCTATGCGCTGGCCACCATGTGCATCGGCGGCGGCCAGGGCATTGCCGTGGTCTTCGAGCGCGTCTGAGGGAACTGAACCATGACGATTGAACAGATTGCCGTGATTGGCGCCGGCACCATGGGCAACGGTATCGCCCAGGTGTGCGCGGTGGCCGGCTACCAGGTCCTGCTGGTGGACGTTGCCGACGCCGCGCTGGCGCGTGGCGTGGCCACCCTGAACAAGAACCTGGAGCGCCAGGTCAGCAAGGGCACCCTCGACGCCGAACGCGCCGAGGCGGCGAAAACCCGCATCCGCACCAGCACCGACTATGCCCAGCTGAGCAGTGCGCAGCTGGTGATCGAGGCGGCCACCGAGAACCTGCAGCTCAAGCAGCGCATCCTGCAGCAGGTGGCAGCCAACGTAGCCGCCGACTGCCTGATCGCCACCAACACCTCGTCGCTGTCGGTGACCCAGCTGGCCGCCAGCATCGAGCATCCTGAGCGCTTCATCGGCGTGCACTTCTTCAACCCGGTGCCGATGATGGCCCTGGTCGAGATCATCCGCGGCCTGCAGACCAGCGACAGTACCTATGCCCAGGCACTGGTGGTCACCGAGAAGCTTGGCAAGACGCCGATCACCGCCGGCAACCGCCCGGGCTTCGTGGTCAACCGCATCCTGGTGCCGATGATCAACGAAGCGATCTTCGTGCGCCAGGAAGGCCTGGCCAGTGCTGAGGACATCGACACCGGCATGCGCCTGGGCTGCAACCAGCCGATCGGCCCACTGGCCCTGGCCGACCTGATTGGCCTGGATACCTTGCTGGCGATCATCGAGGCCTTCCATGAAGGCTTCAACGACAGCAAATACCGCCCTGCCCCGCTGCTCAAGGAAATGGTCGCGGCCGGATGGCTGGGGCGCAAGACCGGCCGCGGCTTCTTCACCTACTGAGGAGCGCACGCCATGCCCCCGGTCAATGCCGCCATGCGCTGTGCCAACTTCGAGGAGCGACGCGACCGGGCCATGGCGCTGTTCGCCGAAAAGGGCTTTGGCCAGGTCAGCATGCGCGAGCTGGCGGCGCATGTGGGCCTGACCGCCGGTTCCCTGTATCACCATTTTCCCAGCAAGCAGGATCTGCTGTTCGACCTGATCGAGGAGCTGTACGAGGAACTGCAGGCTACCTTGGAGCAAGGGCGCCGGGCCATGGCCCGAGGGGCTTCGGCGATGGGCTGCCTGATTGCCGCGCACTGGCAGTTGCATGCCGAGCGGCCCATGCAGTTTCGCCTGGCCGAGCGGGACCTGTGCTGCCTGAGCGAGGAACAGCAGGCGCGCCTGGGGTTGCTGCGCAAGCGTTACGAGGCGGGGTTGCTGCGCCTGATTGCGCCACGGGCGACGTTGCAGGGTGAGGCGTTGGTGGCGACCGCGCATGTGGTGGCGACATTGCTGAACCAGCTGCCGGGGATGCTCAAGGACTTGCCCGAGGAACAGGGGCTGGGGTTGATGGAGAGCCTGCTGGTTGGCGGGATCGAGCGGACCTTGGTTTAAACAGGACCGGCCTCTTCGCGGGTTTACCCGCGAAGAGGCCGGTGCAGGTTAACGCAGCAGCGCCTGGATCTGCTCGTGCAGGGTGTCGAGGTCGAACGGCTTGGCCAGGATCGGCGCCTTGCGCGCGATCGGGCTGCCGGACTCGAGGATCTCCGCCGGGTAGCCACTGATGAAAATCACCTTCAGGTCCGGCCGCAACTTCACCGCAGGCTCGGCGATCTCCACCCCGGAAATGCCACCGGGCAAGCGGAAGTCGGTCACCATCAGGTCCAGGTGCGGCTTGCTCGCCAGAATGGCGAAAGCCTGCTCACCGTCCTCGGCCACCAGCACGTGGTAGCCCTCACCCGCCAGGTAGTCGCGCAGGATCATCCGGATCGCCGGTTCATCCTCGACCACCAGCACCACATCTTGTGCATCTTCACTCATGACAACGCCTTGAAATTCATACAGTTGGCCATCTGACCCCAGGCTTACGCGGAGGTTGCCCGCAGCTGGTCGTTTTGTTCGCTAACCCCTGCCAGAGGCAGCACCAAGCTGAAGGTCGCGCCCTGCCCCACCTCGCTCTCGACCTGTATCCGCCCACCGTGCGCCTGGACGATCTGTTCCGAGATGTACAGCCCCAGCCCAAGCCCAGCACTGGCCTGCTGGGTGGCAACCCGTTCGAACTGCTGGAAAATGCGCTGCTGGTTACTGGCGCTGATGCCGATCCCGTGGTCCTGCACCTGTACCCAGGCCATGTCGTCCTGGGCGAATACCCGCACGTGCACCGGTTTGTGCTCGCCGTAGCGCAATGCATTGGACAACAGATTGGCCAGGACTTGCTCAATACGGAATTCGTCCCACAGGCCCTGCAAGGCGTCGCAACGCTGCAGTTCGATGTGCGTGTCCAGGGCGGTGGCCTGAGCGGCGAAGTTCTCCACCAGGCCTGCCACCAGCTGCCCCAGGTCGAACGCCTTCGGCCGCAGCGACAGCTTGCCGGTGCGAATGCGCGACACATCGAGCATGTCTTCGATCAGGCGGATCAGGCTGTTGATCTGGCGCTCGTCACGCTCGACCATGGTCTGCAGCTTGTCGGCGCTGAACGCGTCGAGGTTGCTGCGGGCCAGGTGCATCTTGCGCAACTGGGTTTCCAGGATCAGGCCATTGAGCGGCGTGCGCACTTCGTGGGCAACGATCGACATGAAGTCGTCGCGCATGCGCACCGCGTGCTCAAGCTCGCCACGCGCCACCTGCAACTGGGCCAGCAGCATTTCCTGCTCCTGGCGGCTGCGCTCGAGCGCCTGCAGCTGCCGGTCGAGCACCTTGCGCTGGCGGTACAGGTCGACGAACACCGACACCTTGCTCTTCACCGCCAGGGTGTCGAGGGGCTTGTGCAGGAAGTCCACCGCGCCGCTCTCGTAGCCCTTGAAGGCATAGTTCATTTCACGCCCGGCAGCGGTGACGAAGACGATCGGGATGTTGCGGGTCTTTTCCGTGCCGCGCATCAGCTCGGCCAGCTCGAAGCCGTTCATGCCCGGCATCTGCACGTCGAGAATGGCCAGGGCGAACTCGTGCTCGAGCAACAGCGACAAGGCCGCTTCCGCCGACTGCGCCTGGTGCACCTCGCGGTCTTCGCCCTGGATCAGGGCGGCCAGAGCCAGCAGGTTTTCCGGCAGGTCGTCGACGATCAGCAGTTTGGCAGTGGTGTGGCTTAGCATGCGCTGGGTTCCAGGGTAGCGAGCAACTGCCCGATACCGCTCAGAGAAAGGATAAGGTCAGGGTCGTGCCGGGCCAGAGCGGCCTGCGGCATCAACGCCACCTGTGCGTCGCGGGGGTCCTGGACGATGGTCCGGCCGCCGCTGTTCTTGATGTAGGCAAGGCCTTCGGCGCCATCCTCGTTGGCCCCGGTGAGCAGCACGCCGAGCAACCCGGGGCCATAGGCATCGGCCGCCGAGGTGAACAGAAAATCGATGGCCGGGCGCGAGAAATGCACCGGTTCCTCCTGGCTGAGCGACAGGCTGAAATCGGCTTCCACCGACAGGTGATAACCCGGCCCGGCCACGTAGATCTGCCCCGGGGCAATGGCTTCCTTGTCACAGGCCTGGCGCACCGGCCGCTGCAAGCGCCGTTGCAGCACCTCGGCCAGCTGGCTGTGGCGGTCGTCCGGCAGGTGCAGCACGCACAGTACCGGAATGGCAAAACTGGCCGGCAGCGCCCCGAGCACCGTGAACAGTGCCGTGACGCCGCCCGCCGAGGCGCCGATGACCACCGCGCGTACGCCGTTCATGATTTGCGGTAGATCCGTTCGGGCTTGACCAGCGGCTCGAAGCACTCGCTGTAGGCTGAGAAGTCCACCGACTCCTTGCTGCCCAGTACCAGAAAACCACGGTGGCACAGCGACTCGTGGAACAGCCCGAGCGCGCGGTCCTGCAGCGCCTTGTTGAAGTAGATCAGCACATTGCGGCACGACACCAGCTGGGTTTCGGAAAACACACTGTCGGTGGCCAGGCTGTGGTCGGCGAAGGTCACGTTGTCACGCAGGCTGCTGTCCATGATGGCGTTGCCATAGGCCGCGGTGTAGTACTCGGCAAAGTCGCGGCGCCCGCCCGCCAGGCGGTAGTTTTCTTCATACTCGCGCATGCTCTGCATCGAGTAGATACCCTGCTTGGCACGGTCCAGCGAATGCGGGTTGATGTCGGTGGCGTAGATGATGGTGCGTTCCAGCAGGCCCTCTTCGCGCAGCAGAATGGCCATCGAGTACACCTCTTCCCCGGTGCTGCAGCCGGCAATCCACACCTTGATCGAAGGCCAGGTGCGCAGCAGCGGCACCACCTCCTGGCGCAGGGCGAGGAAGTGGCCGGGGTCGCGGAACATCTCGCTGACCGGGATCGTCAGGTACTGCAGCAGCTGCATGAACATGCCCGGGTCGTGCAGCACCCGCTCCTGCAGTGCCGACACCGTGAGGCAGTCGAACTGGCGCAGTGCATGGAGGATCCGGCGCTTGATCGAAGCGCCGGAGTAGTTGCGAAAATCGTAGCTGTACTTGAGGTAGATCGCCTCGATCAGCAGCCGGATTTCGATGTCGGTGTTGCGCTCGCTAGTCAAATTCGCTCCAGTTGCGGCAGCCACACGCGGATCAACGAGAACAGGCGGTCCAGGTCGATCGGTTTGGCCAGGTAATCATTGGCGCCGGCCTGCAGGCAACGCTGCTGGTCGTCCTTCATCGCCTTGGCGGTGACGGCGATGATCGGCAGCTTGCGCCAGCGCGGCTGCTGGCGGATCAGGCGGGTGGCCTCGAAGCCGTCCATCTCCGGCATCATCACGTCCATCAGCACCAGGTCGATGTCGTCGTGCTGTTCAAGGCGCTCGATGGCTTCGCGCCCGTTGCGGCCGATCTCGACGATGGCGCCCTTGTGCTCCAGGGCGCTGGTGAGGGCGAAGATGTTGCGCACATCGTCGTCCACCAGCAGCACCTTGCGGCCCTCGAACACCTTGTCGCGGCTGCGCGCGGTCTTGAGCATGCGCTGGCGTTCATGGGACAGCTGCGATTCCACTTTGTGCAGGAACAGCGTCACTTCGTCGAGCAGGCGCTCGGGCGAGCGCGCGCCCTTGATGATGATCGAGCGCGAATACTTGAGCAGGTCGGCCTCTTCTTCGCGGGTGAGGTTGCGCCCGGTGTAGACGATCACCGGCGGGAACGAACGGATATCCTCGGCCGTCATGCGCTTGAGCAGCTCGTTGCCGAGCATGTCGGGCAGCTTGAGGTCGATGATCATGCAGTCGTAGATGTTCTCGCGCAGCAGCGCCAGGGCATCCTGGGCCATGGCCACGGCGGTGATCTCGACATCGTCGTCGCCGATCAGGCGGGCGATGCTCTCGCGCTGCAGGTCGTCGTCCTCCACCAGCAGGATGTGCTTGAGCTTCTGGGTCAGCTTGGCTTCCAGGCGGGCAAAGACGTCCTTGAGCTCTTCCCGGCTGGTCGGCTTGACCGCGTAGCCCACCGCGCCCATGTGCATCGCTGCCTCGACGCGGTCCTCCACCGAGATGATGTGCACCGGGATGTGCCGGGTGCTGGCCTGCTCCTTCAGGCGCTGCAGCACGGTCAGGCCGGAGTGGTCAGGCAGGCGCATGTCCAGCAGGATCGCATCGGGTACGTACTGCACGGCCAGTTCAAAGCCCTCGTCGGCACCCTGGGCCACCAGGCAGCTGTAGCCCAGCTCGTGGGCCAGGTCGAAGAGGATGCGGGCGAAGTTCGGTTCGTCCTCGATCACCAGGATGCAACGGTTGCCGAACGGCGCCCGCTCGCGGTCGTCGGCGAACGCCGGCACCGGGCGCTTGACCGCGGCCGGCGCGACGGCCTTGGGTGCCGGTGGCAGGCTGTCGACGGTCGGGCGCAGGCTCAGGGCTTCGATTTCTTCGCCTTGTGCCTCATAGCGCTCGGGCAGGCTCAGGCTGAACACACTGCCTTTGCCAGGGCTGCTGTCGACGCTGATCTGCCCGCCCAGCAGATGCGCCAGGTCGCGCGAGATCGACAGCCCCAGGCCGGTACCGCCGTAGCGGCGGTTACTGGTGCCGTCGACCTGATGGAAGGCGCCGAAGATCGCCTGCTGCTGGTCGGCGGCAATGCCGATGCCGCTGTCGCGCACCGAGAAGATGATGCCACTGCCGGCCTGGTAGCCGATGTTCAGGCTGACCTGGCCCCGCTCGGTGAACTTGATGGCGTTGGACAACAGGTTCTTGAGGATCTGTTCCAGGCGCTGGCGGTCGGTGAACAAGGTGGCCGGTACCTGCGCTTCGACCGTGACCTCGAAGCCCAGGCCCTTGTGCTCGGCCAATGGCAGGAACATGCCACGCAAGCCTTCGACCAGGCGCTCCAGCTGAGTGCTTTCGGGGCGCACTTCGAGCTTGCCGGCCTCGACCTTGGCGATGTCGAGGATGTCGTTGATCAGGTTCAGCAGGTCGTTGCCGGCGGAGTAGATGGACTCGGCGAACTTGACCTGCTCGGCGCTGAGGTTGCCTTCGCCGTTCTCGGCCAGCAGCTTGGCCAGGATCAACGAGCTGTTGAGCGGCGTGCGCAGCTCGTGGGACATGTTGGCGAGAAACTCGGACTTGTACTTGCTCGAGCGCTGCAGGTCGTCGGCGCGGGCCTGCAGTTCTTCCTGGGCCTGGCTGAGCTCGTCGTTCTTGCGGTCCAGAGCCTCGGTACGCTCGGACAGCTGCTCATTGGTCTGCTCAAGCTCGGCCTGCTGGGTTTCCAGGTGGGCCTGGGACTCCTTGAGCACCCGCGATTGCTCTTCGAGCTCTTCGTTGGCGGTCTTGAGCTCTTCCTGCTGGACCTGCAGTTCTTCGTTGAGCTGCTGGGTCTCGGCCAGTACTTCCTGCAGGCGCTGGCGGTAACGGGCGCTTTCGATGGAAATGCCGAGGTTCTCGCCGACCCGCTGCATCAGCTCGTCGTCGCGCGCCTGCAGCGGGCGCAGGAAGCCCAGTTCGATCACCCCGTTGATCTGGCCGTCATCACGGGATGGCATCAGCAGCGCACTGCGCGGCATGCCGCGGCCCAGGCCCGAGCTGAGGTGGTAGTAATCCTCTGGCAGGTCGTCCAGGCGCAGCAGGCGCCCTTCGCGCACGGCCTGGGCCAGCAGGCCGTCGTGGTCACCCAGCACCTGCTGGCGAGCCTGCTCATCGGCTGCCAGGCCGTAGCTGGCCACGCGTACCAGGCGGCCATGTTCGTCGCGCACATAGAGCGCACCGACCACGCTGCCCAGGTAGCTGGCGAAGAAGCGCAGAATGTTGTCGCCGAGCATCGGCAAGGTCAGCTGGCCCAACACCTGCTCGGCCAACTGGGTCTGGCCATTGCGCAGCCAGGCCTGATGCTCCAGGCGTTCGGCGGCGCGCTGCTGAGCCTGCAGGTTTTCCGAGTAGCTGCCAGACAGGGCCAACAGATCGCGACGGCCGAGGAAGGCGAGCAAGGCGCTGAGGCCGACGATCAACAACACGAAGGCGGAAATGGCGGCGACGGTCACCGTGCTGACCTTCTCGGTGCGCGCCATGCGCAGCTGCTGTTCGGTGCCGATAAGGCCGTCGAACTCCTTGCGGATCTCGTCGGTGATGCGCTTGCCGCGGCCATTGCCAACCGAAGCTCGGTAGTCGCCACCGCTGCGACGCTGGCTGATCATTTCGCCGGCGAAGGCGTTCCAGGCGTTCTGCAAGGCAATCAGCCGATCGATGCGGTCGACCTGTTGCGGGTTGTCCTCGACCATGCCGCGCAGGCTCTGCAAGCTACCGAGGATGCGCGGCTTGGCCACCTCGTAGGGGTCGAGGAAGCGTTCGTCACCGGTGATCAGAAAACCGCGCATGCCAGTTTCCATGTCGATCGACAGCTTGACCGTTTCGTTGGCATTGCCGATCACCCGATCGGTGTGCTCGACCCACTGCATGGCCGAAAGCAGGTAGTTGATCACCGCGACGAAGGCCACGGCGCCGAGCAGGCCCACTGCCAGGGGCAGGCCGATATTTCGGCTCAACAGCTTGCGAAAGCTTTGCTGGTCCATCGAGGCTGCTTGAATCATCTGAAAACGCCCGCGCGAAAAAGGTCCATTGAAAAAGTGTGGCGGCCGAAGCCTGTTGTTTTCTGCCGCTGCGCTCACCGGTCAACAAACGAGTCTAACCCGCTTGGGCGGCTTCGGCAGGGCATTTAGCCAGTATTTGAAGGCTGCGTGTGAGAATCGTTCCATCGACGTGCCACAGTCGGTATCCTCGGGAACTTCTGTCACTGCCTGGCGCACAGAGTAGGGACATGACTTTTTCAACAGGAAACCCGCCATGCACCTTCTGGTAGTCGAAGACGACGACATCGTACGTATGCTGATGGTCGAAGTGCTCGACGAATTGGGCTACAGCACCCTCGAGGCAGAAAATGCCTCGGCAGCGCTGAGAGTGATCGAGGATACCAGCCAGCCACTGGCCCTGCTGGTGACCGACGTGGGCCTGCCGGACATGCGCGGTGAAGAGTTGGCGGCCAAGACCCGTGCGGTGCGGCCGTTGCTGCCGGTGCTGTTTGCCAGTGGTTATGCCGAAAGTTTCCATGTGCCGGCGGGCATGCACATGATTGGCAAGCCGTTCAGCATCGACCAGTTGCGCGACAAGGTGGTGGAGATTCTGGGTACCCCTTGAACTCGGCGGCGCCTGCTTCGCGGCTGAAGCCGCTCCCACAGATACGGTGCAAGACTCGAGGCCTGTGATATTCCTGTGTGCGGCTTTAGCCGTGAAGAGGCTGGTACAGGCAACCCACCTCACAGCTCCCGCCGCAACAGGTAGGTATCCATGATCCACCCCATGCGTACCCGCTCCCGCTCGCGCACCTCGACAATCCGCGCCTTCACCGCCTGCAAGGGCCCGGCGATCAGCACTTCATCCTCGGTGCCCAGGTAAGCCCCCCAGTAGATCACCAACGCCGGATCTTCCAGCGTGGCGAACGCGCACTGCCCATCAAGCATCACCACCACATTGTCCACCTGCCCCTGCTCGGCCAGGCGCCGCCCTGGCAACACGGTCAGCGGCTCACCAATGCGATTGAGCGGGATCTGATGCCGCGCCGCCAGGGCCTGCACACTGCTGATACCGGGAATCACCTGCAGACGCAGCGCCACACCGCGTTCGCGGACCAGGTCAAGTATGCGCAAGGTGCTGTCGTAGAGGCCCGGCTCGCCCCATAGCAAAAAGGCGCCGATATCCTCGGCGCCCATCTCTTCGCTGATCAACCGGGCATAAAGCGCGGCGCGCTGGCGGTGCCAGTCGTGAACCGCGCCGGCATAATCCGCAGCGTCGCTATCGCGCTGCGGATCCGCAACCTGCACCAGGCGGTAGCCACCCTCGGGCCGGTAGCGCTCGAGGATCGCCTTGCGCAAGCGCACCAGTTCACCCTTGCCGGCACCTTTGTCGAGCATGAAGAACACACTGGCACGCCGCAGTGCCTCGACCGCCTCGACGGTGATCTGCCGCGGGTCGCCCGGGCCGATGCCGATCAACAGAACGTCTTTCATGGCACCGCCCGATACCTCGACTCAGAAGATAGAGAAGTTATAGCTGACGATGACCCGCGTCTCATCCATGTCCCGTGCCCACTTCTCATAGTTGCTGCGGTAGGTAGAGTTACGCAGGCGCACGCTGACATCCTTGAAGGTGCCGCTCTGCACCTGGTACTTGAGCTCGGTGTCGCGCTCCCATTCCTTGCCTTCTGCATTGCTGCCCGGGACCTTGATGTGGTCGCCGTTGATGTAGCGGGTGAAGAAGCTCAGGCCGGGCACGCCGAGGGCTTTGAAGTCATAGTCGTAACGCAGCTGCCAGGAGCGCTCCTGGGCGGCGGCAAAGTCGTTGACCTGGGCGTAGTTGACCAGGTACGGGTTGCTGCCATCGAGGTACGGCATCGCGCTTTCGCCGTACATGCGCTGCCAGCCGGCACTGATCTTGTGTCCACCCAGGCTGTACCCGAGCATGCCGCTGAAGGCACGGTGGTCGATCTCACCGGCGCGGGCGTTGCCGATGTCATCGCTCTTGATCAGCCGCAGGTCTGCCGACAGGCTGCCGACGGCGAGCGGTTGGCTGGCGACCAGCCCAAGGAAATGCTGGCGGTAGATGTTTTCCAGCTTGGCAACCTGATACTGGGCACTGAGCCGGTCATTGAAACGGTAGTCCAGGCCGGCCAGGTCAAAGTGGTCGGCTTCGATATCGCAGGCATAGCGCTTGTTCTTGCAATGCACGCGAATATCCTGGCGATCGGTGGAATCACGCGCGGTGTACTTGTTCAGGCGGGCCAGGGTGAACTTCAGGTCGCGCACTTCTTCGGAGGTCAGCATCGCACCGTGAAACAGGGTCGGCAGCAAGCGACCATCGTTGTATTTCAGCAGCGGCACGTCTGGCATCATCGAGCCGTACTTCAGCACCGTGTTGGACACCTTGACCTTGGCCGCCAGGCCCATCTTCGCGTATTGGTCGGCGGAGTGCCGCGGGTCGTGGCCAGAAGATGGCAGCAAACCACTGTTACTGTCGGCCGGGCTGGAATCGAGCTTGATCCCTAACATGCCCAGTGCATCCACGCCAAAACCGACCGGTCCTTGGGTATAACCCGACTGCACATTCAGAATGAAGCCTTGCGCCCACTCTTCGCGTTTTGACGCACCCTGGCTGGAACTGCTGTGGCCGTCACGAAAATCCCGGTTGAAATAGACATTGCGTGCTTCGACCTTGGCACTAGCGTCATCAAGAAAACCGGCGGCCTGAGCCTGCGCGCCGGCACACAAGAGGAACAGGCCGGCAACACGGCGCCCGGGGGCGAGAGGAAGGGGGGAAAACATGCGAGGGAACATCCACAAGAAAGGCGAAAAAACTAATCGTGACGCACCTGCGCCACGCGAATGCGTCGCGGCCGAACATGCGTCGACCATCATCTGAAATGATCGCCCAACCGCTCTGCCGCAAGCTATTGGACCATGGTCTAGAACCCTTGGAAGACGCATCGAAAAACCGCCTGAACTAACGCGCGGAAAACTTGGAAAGTTCCCGATTACTTATAAAAAGTTTGCGGTTTACCGAAGTCCCGCAAGTGTCTACACTCGATGTCAGCGAACAGTTTTACCCACCCGCGTGGCTGGCGTTTAGTCCTTATCAATGTTCGTCACGCCCTGCCACGGAAGACGTACAGGAGTGATTACAGTGTCCAGACTTGCAGAGTTTCGTGCTGCCGAAAAAGCGCTCCAGGAACAGATGGCGCAACTGGAGGCGCTGAAAAAGGATGCCGGCCTCAAACGCGAAATCGAATTCGAGCAGAAACTAGTCGGCCTGATGAAAAGCTATGACAAAAGTCTGCGCGATATCATCGCCATCCTCGACCCGAAGGCGGTTACCCGTGGCGTTGCCAGTGCACCGAAACAGCAGCGCCGCCCGCGCGTGGTGAAAGTCTACGAAAACCCGCATACCGGCGAGCTGATCGAGACCAAAGGCGGCAACCACCGCGGCCTCAAGGCGTGGAAAGAACAGTATGGGGCCGCTACCGTGGAGAGCTGGGTTCGCTGATGAAACGTCAACACCCACTTCACATTTTTTTCACAACGGCTGCAGCAGTATCGAGACAGCTAAAGGACTAGCGACCCCATCACGCGCCCGCACATGCGGGCCTCTAATTCCGGCGCCCTGCTCCTCCCGAGCAGGGCGCTTTCATTTGCGCAAACGCTTCACTGCCGTATCATGGCCCCCTGTCTGTTTCGCTGGCACCTGGTTGCCAGCCCCGTCTCTGGAGTACCCATGAGCCTGCACGATCTGCAAACCCTGCCTGGCGTCACCGCGCAGCCAGACGCTGCCACCGCCCAGTTCGTCTTCAACCACACCATGCTGCGGGTCAAGGACATCGAGAAATCGCTGGACTTCTACACCCGTGTGCTGGGCTTCCGCCTGGTCGACAAGCGTGACTTCCCCGAAGCTGCCTTCAGCCTGTACTTCCTGGCCCTGGTCGACCCGGCGCAGATCCCTGCCGACGACACCGCGCGCCACCAGTGGATGAAGTCGATCCCGGGCGTGCTGGAACTGACCCACAACCACGGCACCGAAAACGACCCGGAATTCGCCTACCACAACGGCAACACCGACCCGCGCGGCTTTGGCCACATCTGCATTTCGGTGCCGGACGTGCGCGAGGCCTGCGCCCGTTTCGAAGCCCTCGACGTCCCGTTCCAGAAGCGCCTGCAAGATGGCCGCATGAACCACCTGGCCTTCGTCAAGGACCCGGACGGTTACTGGGTGGAAGTGATCCAGCCCACCGAACTGAAGGGCTGATCGCCGTCAGCTCGCGCTCGTCGGGCCGGGAACTCCTGGCCCCTTGCTGTGGTATATGAAGGTAACTGCTTCACATGCCACAGCGAGGTAAGGACGATGCAATCTCTTCACTGTGAATACCGCGACCACACCATCACCGCCAGCGTGATGCCCCACCCCGACTCCCCCCTGCCCTATGCCGCCGGATGCCTGATCACCGATCCACAGGGGCACACCAGCAAGCGCATGTCGATGCCGATGAAATTCTTCTCGGACCTTGAGAATGCACAGCATGTGTCGCTGGCCCATGGCCGGGCATTGGTGGATGAGCAGCTGGACAAGGGGTACAAAGCCTTCTGACCAGTACGTTCATTTTGTTGCAGGAGCGGCGCGGGCATACGCTACCGCCGCTTCAACCTGCTCACGGGTTGGTCGCACCCCAGTGTAAAGCACAAACTGCTCCAAAGCCTGCAGTGCGATCACCTCCAGCCCGGTGATCACCGGCTTGCCCAGCGCCTCGGCCCGCTGGATCAACGGCGTGCGTGCCGGCATCGCCACCACGTCGAACACCCGCTCGGCCGCCGCAATGGCATTCTCGCTGAAGGCCAGCTCATCGGCCTCCGGCCCGCCAGCCATGCCAATGGGGGTCACGTTCACCAGCATCGGCGGGCACAGGTCGCCCAGCTCGGCCACCCAGCGATACCCGCAGACATCCGCCAACTGCCGCCCGGCCTGCTCGTTGCGGGCGACGATGATGCCTTCGCCGAACCCTGCATCGCGCAGGGCACTGGCCACAGCCTTGGCCATGCCGCCACTGCCGCGCAAGGCAAACGCGGTGGCAGGGTCGACCTGGTGCTCCGCGAGCAGTTGCCGCACGGCAAGATAATCGGTGTTGTAGGCCTTCAGATGGCCAGCATGGTTGACCAGGGTATTGACCGACTCGATCGCCGCCGCCGACGGATCGATTTCATCGACCAGCGCCATGCAGGCTTCCTTGTACGGCATCGACACGCCACAACCGCGAATGCCCAGCGCGCGTATGCCGGCGACAGCTGCCGGCAGGTCGTCGGTGGTCATGGCCTTGTAGTAGTAGTCCAGCCCGAGCTGCTGGTAGAGGTGATTATGAAAACGCACGCCGAAGGTGCCAGGCCGCCCGGCCAAGGAAATGCACAGCACGGTGTCTCTGCTGGGAGTTGTCGCCATAACCTGCTCCTTTTTCATAACTGAAACGTTTGTGCAGCGTACCAGACCCAACCACTGGTCGTCCCTTACACAACCTTTACCGTTTCCCTGTGCTCGGCTTACAGAGACCGGAGTCATAGTAGTAAGGCCCCAAGCGCGGGGTTACCTTGCGAGGAAGTCTCATGAACCGTCATCTCCCCGGAATCGCCCTGCTGGTCGGTGCCCTGGCCGTCAGCGGGCAGGCCTCTGCCCATGGCGGCGGTGGCCATGGCTGGTATGGTCCCGGCCCACTGCTCGGCGCCGCCGTGGTCGGGGCCGTGGTCGGGGCGACGGTGTATGGCGGCCACGACCGCACGGTCTACGTGGAACGCCAGCCCGCCTACTATGGGCCACCGCCCGTCTATGTGCAGGCCCCGCCCCAACCGGTGTACTACCAGCCGTACTACGTGCCGGCACCGCCGCCACCGGCCTACCGCCCCTACTACGGCCCGCCTCCGGTGTATTACGGCCCGCCACGCTGGTGACCGTTGATAAAACTGATGAGCACTATTGAGCGTGTTGATTTCAAACGTTGTCGGCTGCTGCGTAAGGTAGGGCCATGTTTCACAGGAGGTCCCCATGGCCACTATTCAGATCATGTCAGTCGTCGGCACTGCCGTCCCCGTCACCCTGCGCGAGCAAGGCCTGCTGGCCTGCTGGTACCTGGTGAGCAATGGCGAGGCCGTCAGCGGCCCGTTGGCTACCCGCGCCTCGGCCCAGGCCCTGGCTGAACAACTGCAGGCCGATTGCCTGATCGCTTGACCGAATTTGTTGTGCGTTGCTCCCTACGCCTCTTCTGACCCGCCCGATGGCGGGTCTTTTTTTGCCTGGGCGAACCGACGAACGGAGCCAGGAAAACCGATACAGCATGAAGCTTTTTTCATTTCGTGTGGGTGGCTTAACGAGCAATCGACAGCACTTCGGCCATACTCCACAATGCACCGGTTTTTTGGGGGAAAACCCTTGCACAGCCAACGACATACCAACTTTTAGTGAGCCTCAACGTGAAAACATCCCTGTCCATCCTCAGCCTGCTGCTGTTGCTCACAGGTACTGCGACCCTTCCGTCGACCGCTGCTGCACAACCCCCGGCCCAGGTCCAACGCGACCCGTCCAAGCTGCACCTGGCGTCTGGCAGCGCCCTGCTGATCGACCTGAACACCAATCAGGAACTGTATTCGAGCCACGCCGACCGTGTGGTGCCCATTGCCTCGGTGACCAAACTGATGACGGCGATGGTCGTGCTGGATGCCAAGCTGCCCATGGATGAGATGCTCACCATGACCATCGCCAACAACCCGGACATGAAAGGCGTGTATTCGCGCGTGCGCCTGGGGAGCGAGCTGAACCGCCGGGAAACCCTGCTGATCACCCTGATGTCATCGGAAAACCGCGCCGCCACCACCCTGGCCAACCATTATCCAGGCGGCTACCCGGCCTTCATCAAGGCGATGAACGCCAAGGCCCGCAGCCTGGGCATGGCGCACACCCGCTATGTCGAGCCGACCGGCCTGTCGACGCAGAACGTCTCTACCGCGCACGACCTCGCCAAGTTGCTGATGGCATCGCGCAAGTACCCGATGCTGAGCGAGCTGTCGACCACCCGCGAGAAGACCGTGGCCTTCCGCAAGCCCAACTACACCTTGGGCTTCCGCAACACCGACCACCTGGTGAACAAGAGCAACTGGGATATCTCGCTGACCAAGACCGGCTTTACCAACGAGGCCGGCCACTGCCTGGTGCTGCTGACCAAGATGGACAACCGCCCGGTGGCCATGGTGATCCTCGACGCTTTCGGCAAGTACACCCACTTCGCCGACGCCACGCGCATGCGTCAGTGGCTGGAAACCGGCGCGGCCAAGCCGGCACCGGCCGTGGCCATGCAGTACAAGTCGGACAAGCACGGCAAGGGCCGCCTGGCGTCGGAGTAACCTGAGGCCAGCACAGACTGGTGGGAGCCGCGGTTCGTCGCCACGACAAGCGCGGCCCCCACAGGGATCGCGCCAGCTTCACGGTTGATCTCAGGCCTGAGTATCGACCATCCCGCCAGCACTGTTGCCACCGGTCTTCTGCAGCGCTTCCAGCAACTGCGCGGTAGCCTCCATGATTTCACCGCTGATGGTGGCGATGCTGGCTTGCTTGCCCGTGACGGCTGCCAGTTTGGTGGTTTCGTCGGTTTTCTGTGCCATCAGGATGGCCAGTTGTTTCTGCTCGTCCGCCAGTTGCTTCTGCAGTTTCTTGATCATCTCGCGCAATTGCGTGATGTGTGCCGGCTCCCCACTTCCACTGCTGCCTTCTGCACCCTCGGCGCCTTTGGCCTGGCCGTCGCCGCGCAGTTTCGAAGTGTCGACCTGCAGCGTCGAGCTGCCCGACTCGGTCTTTTCAGTGTCGCTGACCTGCGAAGCGCTGGCCGCCTGGGCCGAAGTGTTGCTGATGCTGACTGCCGTAATGCCTACCATGTTTTTCTCCCTGCCTTGCAAAGGGTCCTTGAGTTGACCTGCGTATCGGCCAGCGGGCAAAAACCTTTAGGCCCGGTTGGCAGCAGGCACGCTCCCGGGCAGTAAATTCCCCTTCCCCTGGCTCGTTCCACCCAATGTACAAGCGCAGGCGCCGGAGCCCCGGCATGCGCCCACATTCGACCCATTATGGAATCGCAGCCATGAGCCAGCCTGCACACCCGGAAACTATCAAGGACCTGATCGGCGTGGGCTTCGGCCCGTCCAACCTGGCCCTGGCCATCGCCCTGGAAGAACTCGCCCAGAGCCAGGGCCACGCCCTTGATGCGCTGTTCATCGACAAGCAGAAGGAATACCGCTGGCACGGCGAAACCCTGGCCACCCAGAGCGAGCTGCAGATCTCGTTCCTCAAGGACCTGGTCTCGCTGCGCAACCCGACCAGCCCGTACAGCTTCGTCAACTACCTGCACCAGAAGCAGCGCCTGGCCGACTTCATCAACCTCGGTACCTTCTACCCTTGCCGCCTGGAGTACAACGACTACCTGCGCTGGGCCGCCGAGCATTTCGCCGACCAGGCGGTGTACGGCGAAGAAGTGCTGCGCATCGAGCCTGAAGTGAAGGCCGGGCGCGTCGAGCACCTGCGCCTGGTCTCGCGCGATGGGCAAGGCCGGGAGTTCAGCCGGCGCACGCGCGCGGTGGTGGTCGGTAGCGGCGGCACACCGAAGATCCCGGAAAAATTCGGTGCGTTCAAGGATGATCCGCGGGTCTTCCACCACTCCCAGTACCTGAGCAGCCTGAACAAACTGCCGTGCACGGCCGGCAAACCGATGCGCATCGCCGTGATCGGTTCAGGCCAGAGCGCCGCCGAGGCGTTCATCGACCTCAACGACAGCTATCCGTCGGTCAAGGTCGACATGGTGCTGCGCGGTTCTGCCCTCAAGCCGGCCGATGACAGCCCGTTCGTCAACGAGATCTTCTCGCCTGACTACACCGACCTGGTCTACAACGAGCCGGCCGACCAGCGCGCCAAACTGCTCGGCGAGTACCACAACACCAACTACTCGGTGGTCGACCTCGACCTGATCGAGCGCATCTACGGCATCCTCTACCGGCAGAAGGTCGCCCACCAGTTCCGCCACAACGTGCTGTGCCGCCGCCAGGTGGAAGCCGTGGTGGCCACCCGCGACGGCATCGAACTGACCCTGCGCGACCTGGCCACCGGCCAGCAGCAAACCCACCGCTACGACGCGGTGATCCTCGCCACCGGCTACGAACGCCGCTCGCACCGCGACCTGCTGGCACCGCTGGCCAACTACGTGGAAGACTTCAGCGTCGACCGCAACTACCGGGTTCTGGCCAGCCCGGACCTGCAGGCGTCGGTCTACCTGCAAGGCTTCTGCGAGAACAGCCACGGCCTCAGCGACACCTTGCTGTCGGTACTGCCCTCCCGTGCCGCAGAGATCGGCCAGGCGCTGTACCACGACTTGGCACGCCAGCAGGGCAAGGCACAACCCGCCGTGGCCCTGACCAGCGCCTGATTCGCGCTGCACACGCCGCGACAGGGCGCCATGAGCGCCCTGTCGGCATTTGTGCCCTCTGAAACATTTGCTTGCACTTAATCCAGCAGGATTTTCATTCTCATTCGTCCTTTCTAGAGCAGCCCCCTTTGGTTGGGCCTGTACTCGCCTACCTTTTCAGAAGACGGACCGATGGCCAAATCACCGAAAAAATCCAAGTCCAAGCTGTGGTTCCTGGTCCACAGCTGGCTCGCCCTGCCGATCTGGTTCTTCGTGCTGATCGTCTGCTTCACCGGCATGCTGGCCGTGGTCAGCCAGGAGATCGTCTGGCTGGCCAACCCCGACGTGCGTGCCAGCAAGCCCGACGACAACGCCCAACGCCTGAGCTTTCAGCAAGTGCTCAATGCCCTGCACAAGGCCGAACCGGACATGGCCGTCAATTCGCTCAGCCAGCCGGACGGCTCGCATTTCGCGCTCACGGCACGGGTCACCTACGCCGATGGCGCCAGCCCGATGCTCTACGTCAACCCGTACACCGGGGCCATCCAGGGCAAGATGCCGGACTTCAACTTCGAAGCCTTCACCCGCGCCCTGCATGGCTGGTGGCTGGTGCCGTTCACCCATGGCTTCAGCTGGGGCTGGTACATGGTTTCGCTGCTCGGGCTGCCGATGCTGGCGTCGCTGGTCACCGGCCTGGTGGTGTACAAGAAGTTCTGGAAAGGCTTCTTCAAACCGGTACGCACCGGCCACGGCGCGCGCATCTTCTGGGGAGACCTGCACCGCCTGGCCGGGGTCTGGTCGATCTGGTTCATCGCGGTCATTGCCATCACCAGCATCTGGTTCCTGATCCGGGCGATCCTGTCCGACAACCACATCACCCTTTCCAGCGAGCCGATCGTGCCGGTGATTGCCCGCGAACAGGTGCCGCAGACCGTCGATGGCAGCCCGGCCCCACGCATCGACCTGGACGAGGCTGCACGCATTGCCGGCCTGGCCATCCCGAACCTGGACATCACCTCCATCTCGCTGCCCGCCACCGCCTATAGCCACATCGAAATGGGCGGGCGTGGCTGGTACCCGCTGATGTTCCAGAGCGCCTCGGTCAACCCGTATACCCGCCAGGTCGACAGCCAGTTCCTGCTCAGCGACCGCTCGGCCCTGGAATTCGTCACCGAATCCATGCGCCCGCTGCACACCGGCGACTTCGGCGGCCTGCCGATCAAGCTGATCTGGTTCTTCTTCGGCCTGATCCTGACCCTGATGGTGTTCAGTGGCCTGCTGATCTGGACCAAACGTACCGCCCAGGCCACCGCCGCAGCGCTCAAGCGCAGCGAACGCGCACCGCGCAGCGCAAGCCGCGAAACCACCCTGGAGGCCCGCCCATGAGCCAGGTCCAAGCCCTGCCCGCACGCCCGCTCAAGCAATGGTGGCTGAAGTGGCGCTTCCACCTGAACATCCTGTTGATCCTCATTCCCCTGGGCTTCATGCCCAAGTACTTCGCCGACGTCAGGCTGTTGCGCGGCGACGCCGGGCTCGGTGCTAACCCGATCAGCGCCATTCAGGTCGGCCCCTACCGCCTCGACCTCGCCGAACTGCGCAACGAGGCCCCACGCGCCGATGGCCCCGCCGGCCACTTCAAGCTGTTCAACGCGGCACTGTGCAAGGCCTGCGTGAATGACGTCAAGGCGGTCTACTTGCGCATCGGCAAGCCGCGCAGCCTGCGCGCGGCCGGCACGATTTTCTTCGGTGCGCCGTACCGCATGGTCACCAACCTGCCGATACCGCCGCGCACCCGCGTCGATGCGCAGATCTGGATCACCGTCGAAGGCTGGGACGGCAGCCTGCACCAGGCCTCCGTCCCGTTGGCCAAGGCGTCGCCAGCCACTGTGGCCTGGCTCGAAAAACAAGGAGGCAAACCATGAAACAGCTGATGCGCAAGCTCGCCCTGCCCTTGCTGGTACTGGCCGCAGGCCCGGCCCTGGCCCACAACCCGATGTGCGAGTGCGAAGCAGTGGCGGGCGGACAGGTGAAATGCACCGGCGGCTTTTCCGATGGCAGCGGCGCGCCAGGGGTGACTCTCGACGTGATCGGCTACGACGAGCAGGTGCTGGTCGGCGGCAAGCTCGGTGACGACTCGAGCCTGACCTTCAAACGCCCCGACGGCGAGTTCTACGTGCTGTTCGACGCAGGCCCGGGCCATGTCGTGGAAATTGATCACGCCGACATCGCGCAACCATGAGCAGCCCAGCCATGAGCCATACCCAGGTGGTGCGCCCGGCCGGTGCCGGGCACGAAACGCTGTACGTACTGCTGATCAGCCTGTTGATCGTCGCCCTCGCCGCCAGCGTGGTCCTGCTGCGCGGCGAACGCGAGGACGAGCAGGCCATCGCCAGCCATCAGATCGACGCCCGCCGCGACCTGACCGCTGCCGAGCAAGGTATCTATACCGACCTGCGCGTGGCGTTCGACGAGATCCAGTTGCTGCGCGAAGAACGTGCAGCACCGCCAAGCATCGAAGCCCTGGCCGAGGAAGGCCTGCCGCCGTTCGTGGTCGACGCCGGCAGCCAGAGCCGTGGCAGCCACCAGTGGCAGTGGCTAGCGAACGGTGCCTATCTGGGCCGCAGCCTGGCGCCGCAGGTGGCGGGCAGCTTCCTGATGATGCTGCCCGCTGCCGACAGCGCCGAGGTCGATGTCTGGCTGCGCCGCGACAGCGCCGCCGTGCTCCCCGACGACCTCGGCCAGGCCGCGCTGGCCGCCGCCGGCTGGCAGCAGGTGGTCAGCCACTACGACGCCGGGGTCACCCGCGAACACCGCCACTGAACCCAAGGACTCCCCATGTTCCGCAAAACCCTCGCCCTGCTCCTGGCCTGCGCCCTGCCGGTGCTGGCCTTGGCCGACAGCGACAAGCCCCTGCGCATCGGCATCACCCTGCACCCTTACTACAGCTACGTGAGCAATATCGTCGGCGACAAGGCCGAAGTGGTGCCGCTGATTCCCGCAGGCTTCAACCCCCATGCCTACGAACCCCGCGCCGAGGACATCAAGCGCATCGGCACACTGGACGTGGTGGTGCTCAATGGCGTCGGCCATGACGACTTCGCCGACCGCATGATCGCCGCCAGCGAAAAGCCCGCCATCAAGACCATCGAAGCCAACCAGAACGTACCCTTGCTGGCGGCCACCGGGATTGCCGCCCGCGGCGCCGGCAAGGTGGTCAACCCGCATACCTTCCTGTCGATCAGCACCACCATCGCCCAGGTCAACAACATCGCCCGCGAGCTGGGCAAGCTCGACCCGGACAACGCCAAGCTCTACACGCAGAACGCACGCGCCTACGCCAAGCGCCTGCGCGCCCTGCGTGCCGAGGCATTGGCCAAGGTCACCGAGGCGCCCGGCGCCACCTTCCGCGTGGCCACCATCCACGCTGCCTACGACTACCTGGTGCGCGATTTCGGCCTGGAAGTGACCGCCGTGGTCGAGCCCGCCCACGGCATCGAACCGAGCCCGGCACAGCTGAAAAAGACCATCGACCAGCTCAAGGCGCTGGACGTGAAAGTGATCTTCTCGGAAATGGACTTCCCCTCCGCCTATGTCGAGACCATCCAGCGCGAATCCGGCGTGCGCCTGTATCCGCTGACGCACATTTCCTACGGCGAATACACCAGGGACAAATACGAAGTGGAGATGAAGCGCAACCTCGACACCGTGGTCCGCGCCATCCAGGACAACCGCGCATGACCGCCGCCGCCAACCTCACGGCGCCCGGCGGGCCGCGCATCGAGTTCGCCAACATCGACCTGACCCTGGGCCGCACGCGCATTCTCGAACAGGTGCGGTTCAGCGTTGCCGCGGGCAGCGTGCATGCCATCGTCGGCCCCAATGGCGGCGGCAAGAGCTCGCTGATCAAGACCCTGCTCGGGCAGATGCCGCATCAGGGCCAGTTGACCCTGCACTGGCCAGGCACGCAGCAGGTGATCGGCTATGTACCGCAGGCGCTGGAGTTCGATCGCGGGCTGCCGATGACCGTGGACGACTTCATGGCTGCCATGTGCCAGCGGCGCCCGGCGCTCCTTGGCCTGTCACGCCGGGTGCAGCCGGCGATCGATGCGGCGCTGGCGCGGGTCGGCATGCTCGACAAACGCAAACGGCGCATGGGCGCGCTGTCCGGTGGCGAACGCCAGCGCGTGCTGCTGGCTCAGGGCCTGATTCCCGAACCGCAACTGCTGGTGCTCGACGAGCCGATGTCGGCGCTGGATGAAGCCGGTATCCAGGTGTTCGAGCAACTGCTGCAAAGCTGGCGTCAGGCCGGCACCACCGTGCTGTGGATCGAACACGACCTGGAAGCCGTGCTGCGCCTGGCCGACCGGGTCACCGGCCTGAGCCGCCAGGTGCTGTTCGACGCCCCGCCCGCCCTGGCCCTGACCCCGGAGCGCCTGCTCGGCCTGTTCTCCGTCCACCCCCGCAGCGAGAGCCTTGCCTGATGAGCTTCGAAGCATTCCGCCAGCTGGTCCAGCAATGGGCTGGCGCTGGCTACCTGCCGGAGGCGCTGACCTACGGTTTCGTGATCAATGCCTTGCTGGCCGGCCTGATGATCGGCCCGGTGCTGGGCGGCCTCGGCACCCTGGTGGTGGTCAAGCGCTTTGCCTTCTTCTCCGAGGCGGTCGGCCATGCCGCGCTGACCGGGGTTGCCATCGGCATCCTGCTCGGCGAGCCGTATACCGGCCCCTATGGCAGCCTGTTCGGCTACTGCCTGCTGTTCGGCATCCTGCTCAACTTTCTGCGTAACCGCACCGGGCTGTCCCCGGACACACTGATTGGCGTGTTCCTGTCGGTGTCGCTGGCCCTCGGCGCCAGCTTGCTGTTGATGCTGGCCGGCAAGATCAACGTGCATATCCTCGAGAATGTGCTGTTCGGCTCGGTGCTCACCGTCAGTGCCCAGGACCTGGTGGTGCTGGGCATCGTCGCAGTGCTGGTGCTGGCCCTGGCCCTGCCGCTGTACAACCGCATCATGCTGGCCAGCTTCAACCCGCAACTGGCTGCCGTGCGCGGGGTGGCGGTGAAGACCCTGGACTATCTGTTCGTGGTGCTGGTGACCCTGGTCACGGTGGCCTCGGTGAAGGTGATCGGGGCGATACTGGTCGGTGCCCTGCTGGTCATCCCGGCGGCGGCAGCGCGCCTGGTCAGCCAGTCGCTGCAGGGGTTTTTCTTCGTCTCGGTGCTGATCGCCACCCTGAGCACGCTGCTCGGCATCCTTCTGCCGATCGTCCTCGACCTGCCGGTGCCCTCGGGCGCGGCGATCATCCTGGTCGCCGGCATCTGCTTCGCCCTCGCCGCGCTGGCTCGCGCCCTCGTCCCTCGCCTGCAAGGAAACCCGGCATGAACCTGAAACACCTGACCCTGGCCGTCGCCCTCGCCGGCCTGCCCGCGTTCGCGTCGGCCACGCAAGTGCTGGCCACCCTGCCGGTGACCCACAGCCTGGCCAGCGCCCTGCTCGACGGTACCGCCGTGCAGCTCACCCGCGCCGCGCCGGCCAACCTGCCGGCCAGCCGCCAACCGTCGTACTTCAGCAGCCGGGGTGGCGCTGCACTGGCCAAGGCCGCTCAGCAGGCCGACGCGGTGATCGGCGTGCGCTCGATCTGGCGTGACGACCCGCTGTATCCGATGGCACGGCGCAGCAACATCCGCATCGTCGAGATCGACGCGGCGCGGCCGGTGGATGGCGCGCTGCCAGGCATCGCCGTGAGTGGCGATGACGCCTATGGCGCCTACCCCTGGCTGAACCCGACCAACCTGGGGCGCATGGCCGATGTGCTGGCCAATGACCTGGAGCGCCTGGCACCCGCCGACAAGGCGCGGATCCAGGGCAACCTGGCAGGGCTCAAGCGCCAGCTGCTGGCGCTGACCGCCAGCAGCCAGACGCAGCTGGCCAAGGTCGACAACCTGAGTGTGGTCAGCCTGTCAGAGCGCCTGGGGTATCTGGCCAGCGGGTTGAACCTGGATGCGGTGGAGCAGCCGTTGCCGGCGGATGGCCAGTGGGACGAGGCGGCGCTGAAGGCACTGGGTGAGAACCTCAAGAGGCAGGATGTGGCGCTGGTGCTGGACCATCGGCAGCCGGATGCGGCGCTGGCCAAGGTGATCGAGGCGGCCGGGGTAAGGTTGCTGGTGGTGGAGAGCGATCCCGAAGATGCGGTGGCTGGGCTCAAGGCCAGCGTCGAGCAGGTGGTCGGGGCTTTGAGCGAAAAGTGATTTCGCCTGTCCCGCGAAGAGGCCGGCACAGGCAATCTACCGGTTCATGCACCGCTCATAACGCTCATCCACCCGCCCGGCAAACCAGGCGGTGGTCAGCTTGCGGGTAATCTTCGGGCTCTTGAGCTCGATCCCCGGCAACATCGCTCGCGGCACCGGTTTGCCCTTCGCATCGGCCAGGGCGAACACCCCGCTGTACAGCTTGCTATCCTCGAACGCCAGGCTGTCACCCAGCTCAAGCTGGCTGCGGATCTGCGGGTTGCGCAGGCCCAACTTCACGCCCAGCTTGCGCGCCGCCAGCTCAGTGCTGCCAGGCATGATCGAGCCCGGGGCGATCAAGTCGCCATCCAGCGCCAGGTCCGTCCCCGTCACTTTGCTCAAGGCCGCCTGGAACGCGGCATTGCGGCTGGCGTACCAACCCGCGTTGAAATCGGCAAAGCGGTACAGCTGCCGCTCGTAATGCACTGGGTAGCCGAGCAGGTGGGCAATACCGAAGTACATCCCCCCACGGCGGCTGAAGACCTCCTGGCGAATGGTGCCGTCGTAGGCGTAGGGATAATCCTTGGCGTGCTTTTCCGCGAACTCGATGCTGACCTGCATCGGCCCGCCGGTATGCACCGGGTTCAAGCCGCCGAGCAGCGTCTTGCCCATCGGCAATCGGGCGATGAACTCGTCGTACAGCGCGCTCAGTTGCTTCTCGCTGCGCACCGCCAGCAGGCGCTGCTGATAGCTCTGGCCATTGCCAGACGGGGTCTTCAGGGCGCCGTCGACCAGCAGCCCGGGAATGTGCAGGCGCGCCGCACGGCGGTCGATTTCCTCACGGGCGATACGGCCCAGGTTGGGCACCTGCGGGTCGGCGTTGAAAGTCGACTCCTGCTCGGTCACCGCCAGCACCGCGCAAAGGTTGCGCTTGCTCGGCGTGATGCGCTGGGCCTCGAACGCCACCTGGATATCCTTGGCCCAGCCTTCACGGTCCTTGGCCTGGGCCGGCAGCAGGCGCAACAGCTGGGCACGTACCTTGGCCGGGTCGGCCTCGGGCTCTTCCTCGCGGCGCCCAGCGCAGCCTTGCAGCAGCGCCAAGGCCATCAGCCCTGCCGCCAACAGCCGGCCGTTCAGGGCTGTTCACCGACCATGTAGGCCTTGCTGATGTGGCGGAATTGCGGGTGGCTGGCGCTGCCCATGAGCTCGAACAGCACCATTTCCCGGGTCACCACCTGCGCCCCGGCCTGGCGCATGCGCGCCAGGCCCGCGGCCTTGTTGGCCAGGGTGCGGCTGTCGCAGGCATCTTCGACCACGAACACCTGCTTGCCCAAGGCCAGCAGGCCGAGCACGGTCTGCAGCACACAGACGTGGGTTTCCATGCCACAGACGATCACCTGCTCACGGGCCATCAGGCTGGCCGGCAGGCACTCGGCGGCCACGCAGGAGAAATGGGTCTTTTCCACCACCTCGGCCGCCGGCGCCACTGCGATCAGTTCCGCCAAGGTGTGGCCCAGGCCTTTGGGATACTGCTCGGAGATCACGATCGGCAGTTCCAGGTCGTTGCAGGCGGCGAGCAACCAGCGCGCTCGGGCGCGGGTGCCCTGTGAGTCGCTCATGGCGCCGATGAGCTTTTCCTGGATGTCGACGACCAGCAGCGTCGCCTTGGGATGTTCGATCAGCATTGTCTGCCCCTTGCCTGGGAAAAGGCCTAGCCTCACCCAGGCAGACGGCGCCGTCAATCAGGCAGAAAGCCGATGCGCTTCAAGGGCCTGCGTCAGCGCACCGAGCACCCGGTCCTCATGCTCGTGGATGAAGAAGTGGCCGCCGGGGAACATCTGCAGCGAGAACGCACCGAGGGTTTCGTTGCGCCAGGCCTGCAGTTGCTCAGCACTGGCCCGGTCCGCTTCGCCACCGAGCACGTGCAGCGGGCACTGCAAGGCAGGCCGTTGACGGTAGCGATAACGGCCGCAGAGCAGGAAGTCGGCGCGCAAGGTCGGCAAGGTCAGGCTCATCAGCTCGGCATTGGCCAGCACCTCCTCCGGCGTGCCATTGAGCTCGCGCAGTTCGGACTTGAGCTGCTCATCGGTCTTGGGGTCGCGCCAGTTGTTGCCGTCGTAATCTTCGCGCCGGGTGGGCGCCGCAGTGCCGCAGGCGAACAGTGCCAGCGGCGGCGGACAGCCCAGCACGCGCAGTTCGTGGGCCAGTTCGAAGGCCAGCAGTGCGCCCAGGCTATGGCCGAGCAAGGCATAAGGCGCGTTGGCGGCCAGGCGTTGCTCGTAGGCCAGCTGCCGGGCCAGCGCCTGCATGTCGGTCTGCAGCGGCTCGGCCATGCGCGCGCCGCGCCCAGGCAACTCGACCGGGCGCACCTGCAGCCAGGCCGGCAGCTTGCGCCGCCAGCGGCTGTAGACCATGGCACTGGCCCCGGAATACGGCAGGCACAGCAGGTTGAGCGAGGTCACTGGGCGGCAGCTGCGGCCATCTGCTGGCGCAGGCTCAAGGGGCGCATGTCGGTCCAGACTTCGTCGATGTAGGCCAGGCAGTCCTTCTTCAGGCCGCTCTTGCCCACGGCGCGCCAGCCTTCAGGGATGGCCTTGTAGTCTGGCCAGATGGAGTATTGCTCTTCGTGGTTGACCACTACCTGGAACTGGATATCGTCGCGGTCGAATACGGAAGTCATTGCCTGTCTCCTTGAGTGATGGCTGCCACTGCACGCTAGGCGCAGGGAGGTTCTCAGGTAGACGTAGGGCGCTGCGGAAAAATTAGCCTCACGCGTCTCTGAGCAAGTCATGCGCGTCGAGCAAGCGGAACGCCACCTGCGGATTACGCTCCAGGCCCCGGCGGATCGCGGCCGGGATCGACTGGCGGGTCTTGCGGCACAGCCCGGGCTGGTCGTCGAGTTCGATGACGATACCCCGCATGGTGCGCACTTCGTTGAAGCCGGGGCTGATGTGCACGCGGATGCCGAGGTTCTCATACAACCGTTGCTGCAGGCGCTGCAGGTCTTCCAGGTCCTTGAGGTTCTCCAGGCGCTCGAGCAGGCGCTTTTCTTCCTGGCGGGTGAGCAGAAGGATGCGCTGGGCCGCTGGCGGGTGTTCGGCCAGGTGTTCGCGGCCGCAGTCACAGGCGCCAGGGGGGCACGGTTGGCGAAGAGGAGGTGGGGTGCTCATGGAGCAAGCATAGCTTCACCGGCCCGGTCTCAGTAAACGCTTCAGAAGAACTTTCCTGACAGGATAAAAAATTTCACAAACCGCTGGACCACGACCCCTTGCATCGCCTATAAATCGCCCAAGGGAAATTTATATTCCCATCAAGAAACACCACTTCGCCCGCCGCGAAGCCTCTTTTGCCCTTGTGCCCGACCTGCCCCACTCCATCACGAGGCCTATCCGACATGCACCCCGCTCCCGATCACTTCATCCTGCGCGTCAGTTGCCCGGCCGTGTCCGGCATCGTCGCGGCGGTGACCACCTACCTGGCCGAGCACGGTTGCTACATCAGCGAGATGGCGCAGTTCGACGACGAGGACAATGGCCGCTTCTTCATGCGTGCGGTGTTCCGCTACAACACCGGCGTCAGCGGTGATACGCCACAGCTGGAAGCGGGCTTCGCCGATGTCGCCCAGCGTTTCGACATGGACTGGAGCCTGCACAGCAGCGCTCGGCCACTGCGCGTGCTGCTGATGGTCAGCAAGTTCGACCACTGCCTGGCCGACCTGCTCTACCGCCACGCCAAGGGCGAACTGGACATGCAGATCACCGCCGTGGTCTCCAATCACCTCGACCTGCGGCCGATGGCCGAGCGCCAGGGCATCCGCTTCGTCTACCTGCCGGTGACCAAGGAGACCAAGGCCGAGCAGGAAGCCGCGCTGATGCGCATCGTCGAAGACACCGGCACCGAGCTGGTGGTGCTGGCGCGCTACATGCAGATCCTCTCCGACGACCTGTGCCGCCAGCTGTCGGGCCGGGCGATCAACATCCACCACTCGTTCCTGCCCGGTTTCAAGGGTGCCAAGCCGTACCACCAGGCCTATCAGCGCGGGGTCAAGTTGATCGGTGCCACTGCCCACTACGTCACCAGCGACCTCGACGAGGGCCCGATCATCGAACAGGAAGTGCAGCGCGTGGACCACGCCTACGCCCCCGACGACCTGGTGGCGATCGGCCGCGACACCGAGACCATCGCCCTGTCCCGCGCCGTCAAATACCACCTCGAACACCGGGTGTTCCTCAACCACGACCGCACGGTGATCTTCAAATGAACGCCATCCCCAGCATCAAGCTGATCGACGGCAAGGCCACCGCGGCGCGGGTGCTGGCCGAGGTCCGCGAGCAGGTGCAGACCCTGCGTCAGGGCGGCGTGCAGCCGGGCCTGGCGGTGGTTCTGGTCGGGGCCGACGCGGCCAGCCAGGTCTATGTGCGCAACAAGGTGCTGCGCGCCGAGGAAGTGGGCATCCGCTCGCTGGAACATCGCCTGCCGGCCGACACCACCCAGGCGCAACTGCTGACCCTGATCGACCGGCTCAACCGTGACAGCGAAGTCAACGGCATCCTCGTGCAGTTGCCGCTGCCCAAGCATGTCGACGAACACCGCATTCTCCAGGCGATCAGCCCGCTGAAGGACGTGGACGGTTTCCACAGCGAAAACGTCGGCGGCCTGGCCCAGGGGCGCGATGTGCTCACGCCCTGCACCCCCAGCGGCTGCATGCGCCTGCTGCGCGATGCCTGCGGCGAGTTGCGCGGCAAGCATGCGGTGGTGGTCGGCCGCTCGAACATAGTCGGCAAACCCATGGCCGCGCTGCTGCTGCAGGCCGACTGCACGGTGACCGTGGTGCATTCACGTAGTCGCGACTTGCCGGCGCTGTGTCGCCAGGCCGACATCGTCGTCGCGGCCGTCGGCAAGCCACGGCTGATCGGTGCCGAGTGGCTCAAGCCCGGCGCGGTGGTGATCGATGTCGGTATCAACCGCCTCGAGGAAGGCGGCCATAGCCGCCTGGTCGGCGACGTCGACTTCGCCGCCGCGCTGCCCCAGGTCGCCGCCATCACCCCGGTGCCCGGCGGCGTCGGCCCGATGACCATCGCCTACCTGATGAAAAACACCCTGCTCGCCCTCGACCTGCAACAACAGGCCGCCCACCAGGAGCGCACCCCATGCCTTTCGCCCTGCTGAAATACGGCCTGAGCGCCGACTACCCGGTTGAGGTCGACCTGCCGCCACCGTGCGAACTCAAGCCGCGCTATGACGTGGTGATCATCGGCGGCGGCGGCCACGGCCTGGCCATCGCCTACTACCTGGCCAAGTACCACGGCGTGACCAACGTTGCCGTGCTGGAGAAGGCCTACCTGGGCGGCGGCAACACGGCGCGCAACACCGCCGTGATCCGCTCCAACTACCTGACCTCCGAGGGCGTGCGCTTCTACGCAGAATCGGTGCGGATGTTCCAGAACCTGTCCAACGAGTTCGATTTCAACATCATGTACTCCGAGCGTGGCCAGCTGACCCTGGCGCACACTGACGCCACCGTGCGCGCCTTCCGCCAGCGCGCCGAGGTCAACAAGCACTTCGGTGGGCGCAGCGAAATGATCGACCGCCAGCAGATCCGCGAGCTGGTGCCGAGCCTGAACCTCGACCCCGGCCACCTGCCGGTGCTGGCTGGCCTCTGGCACATCGACGGCGCCACCGCACGCCACGACGCGGTGGCCTGGGGCTACGCCAAGCAGGCCGCCAAGCGTGGCGTGGAAATCCATCAGCTCACCGAAGTGCAGGACCTGCTGATCCGCAATGGCCGCATCGAAGCGGTCAAGACCAACCGCGGCACCGTGCAGTGCGGCTGCGTGGTGCAGGCGGTGGCCGGGGCCAGTTCGCAGCTGTTGGCCAAGGCCGACATCCGTGCGCCGATCCACACCTACCCGCTGCAGGCCATGGTCACCCAGCCGTTCAAGCCGTTCCTCGACCCGCTGGTGAGCTCTTCGGCGCTGCACTGCTACGTGCAGCAGACCAGCCGTGGCGAGATCGTCTTCGGTGGTGGCTCCGACCCGTACCCGCTGTACAACACCCGCTCCACCCTCGACCTCAAGGAAAGCCTGCTGGCCCACGCCATCGAGATGTTCCCGTTCATGGCCAACGCCAAGCTGATGCGTCAGTGGGCCGGGATCACCGACATGACCCCGGACTACAGCCCGATCATGGGCCTGTCGCCGGTCGACAACTACTACCTTGATGCCGGCTGGGGCACCTGGGGCTTCAAGGCCACACCGATCTGCGGCAAGACCATGGCCGAGCTGGTCGCCAGCGGCGGCAAGGTGCCGGACATGATCGCGCCATTCGCCCTGGAGCGCTTCAGCCGCTTCCAGCAAGTCAACGAAATGGGCGCCACCGCGGCCAGCCACTAGGAGCACACGACGATGAAGATCCTGACCTGCCCCTTGAACGGCCCGCGCAACATCAGCGAGTTCACCTACGGCGGCGAGTTCAAGCACATGCCCGACCCGGCCAGTTGCAGTGACGCCGAGTGGGCCGACTATGTGTTCAACAGCGACAACCTGGCCGGCGTGGTCATTGAGTGGTGGCTGCACAACGCCTCGAGCTACTGGTTCCTGGCCGAGCGCCATACCGTCAGTGACCAGGTGCTGCGCACCTTCGACCCGAAAGCCCTGTTCGACCGTCGCGTCGACTTCACCCCCGCCGCCACCCCGGAGATCGCCGGATGAACAGCCTCACTCGCCTCCCCGCGCCCATGGGCCTGCTGATCGACCGCGAGCGGCCCCTGCGATTCGAATTCGACGGCCAGGCCTGCCCGGGCTATGCCGGTGACACCCTCGCCAGTGCCCTGCTCGGCAATGGCCGCTGGCTGCTGTCGCGCTCGTTCAAGTACCACCGCCCGCGTGGCCCGCTGAGCATGGCCGGGCAGGATGCCAACACCCTGGTCCAATTACCCGAAGAGCCCAACGTGCTGGCCGACATGGAACCGGCCCGCGACGGCCAGGTGGTGACCGGGCAGAACTTCAACGGCAGCCTGGAGCACGACCGCGACGCTTACCTGGGCAAGTTCTCGCGCTTCATGCCGGTGGGTTTCTACTACCGCTCGTTCTACAAGCCCAAGGGCATGTGGAAGGTGTGGGAGCCGCTGATCCGCAAGAAGGCCGGCCTCGGCGTGCTCGACCTCGGCTTCAGGCCGAAGTACTACGACAAGGCCTATCTGTTTGTCGACCTGGCCGTGATCGGTGCCGGCCCGGCCGGCCTGCGCGCCGCGCTGGACGCCGCCAATGCCGGGGCCAAGGTGCTGCTGATCGAGCAACAGCCGGTGCTCGGCGGCTCGCTGACCTATGCCCGCTTCGACATCGCCGGCACCCGCGCCGCCAGCCTGCGCCAGAAACTGCTCGCCGCCGTCGAAGGCCACCCGAACATCCAGGTGCTGTGCGAGGCCACCTGCAACGGCTGGTTTACCGACAACTACCTGCCGGTGATCCGCCACAAGCGCCTGTACAAGGTACGCGCCACGCGCTGCCTGGTGGCCGCCGGGTCGTTCGACCAGCCAGTGGTATTTCGCAACAACGACCTGCCCGGGGTGATGCTGACCAGCGCCGCGCAGCGGCTGATGAAGCTGTATGCGGTCAAGCCAGGGCAACGCGCGGTGATTCTCACCGGCCACGATGACGGCTACCTGGCCGCCCTCGACCTGCAGGAGCAAGGCGTGGCTGTCGCCGCCCTGGTCGACATGCGCGCCGCACCCGCCGATGCCGCGCTGGCCAGCGAACTGAAGCGTCGCGACATTCCCCTGCACCTGGGCAGCACCGTCTATGAAGCCCTGCACGAAGCCGGCATGCGTCACGTCTCGGGCGCGGACATTCGCCCGATCACCGGCCAGGGCAAGGTCGGCGACCAGGGTCTGCGCGTGGCCTGTGACCTGCTGTGCATGTCCGCCGGTTACATGCCGGTATATCAGTTGCTATGCCAGGCCGGCGGCAAGCTGGCCTATGACGTCAACCGTGACGAGTTCGCCATCAGCCACCTGCCCGCCGGCCTGGACATCGCTGGCTCGGTGAACGGCCGCCACCGCCTGGACAACGTGCTCACCGACGCCAGCCGCGGCGCCGCCGAAGCCCTGGCGGCACTGGGCCTGCAAGCAGCAACACCGGCGGCCTACGTTGCCGAGGCCAAGGTCAACTTCCCCTGGCCGATCTTTCCGCACCCCAAGGGCAAGGACTTCGTCGACTTCGACGAAGACCTGCAGGTGCGCGATATCGTCAACGCCACCCGCAGCGGCTACCGCGACGTGCAGCTGGTCAAGCGCTTCTCCACGGTCGGCATGGGCCCGTCCCAGGGCCGTCACTCGGCGCTGCCCACTGCACGCCTGGTGGCCCAGGCCACCGGGCGCAGCATCAGCGAGACCGGGGTGACCACCGCCCGCCCGCCGTTCCAGGCGGAGAAGCTGGCGCATGTCGCAGGTCGTGCGTTCGACCCGTACCGGCAGACGCCGATGCACCGCCGTCACCTGCAAGCCGGCGCGAAGATGATGCCGGCCGGCATCTGGCAGCGCCCGGCCTTCTACGGCAAGCCGGAAGAACGCGAGCGCTGCATGCAGGAGGAAGCTCGCCATGTGCGCGAGAAAGTCGGCCTGATCGACGTTTCCACCCTCGGCGGCCTGGATGTGCGCGGCCCCGACGCTGCCGAACTGCTGGAGCGCCTGTACACCTTCGGCTTCGCCAAGCTGGCCATCGGCCGCACCCGCTATGCGCTGATGACCAACGAGCACGGCGTGGTGATCGACGACGGCGTCTGCGCGCGCCTGGCCGAGCAGCACTTCTACGTCACCGCCACCACCAGCGGCGTCGACCGCATCTACCAGCAGATGCTCAAGTGGAACGCGCAATGGCGCCTGGACGTGGACATCACCAACGTCACCGCGGCCCTGGCCGCGGTCAACCTGGCCGGGCCGCTGTCGCGCCAGGTGCTGGCCAAGGTCTGTGACGATGTCGAGCTGTCGGCCGACGCCTTCCCTTATCTGGGCGTGCGCCTGGGCACGGTGGCCGGGATCCCGGCGCGCATCCTGCGGGTCGGCTTCGTCGGCGAGCTGGGTTATGAAGTGCATGTGCCGGCGCGCCACGCCGAACGCCTGTGGGACGCGCTGATGCAGGCCGGTGCCGGGCTGGGCATCCGCCCGTTCGGCGTCGAGACCCAGCGCCTGCTGCGCCTGGAAAAAGGCCACGTGATCATCAGCCAGGACACCGACGGCATGACCCACCCGGCAGAGATCGACATGCAGTGGGCGATTGGCCGCAAGAAGCCGTTCTTCGTCGGCAAGCGTTCGATCGAGATCCTCGAAGCACAGCCGCTCAAGCGCAAGCTGGTCGGTTTCACCCTGCCCAAGGGCAGCCCGCAGCCGCTGGAGGGCCACCTGGTGCTGGACGGCCCGGACATCAGCGGCAACGTAACCTCCTGCGAGTACTCGCAGACCCTGGGGCAGATCATTGGCCTGGCCTACGCCGGCGCCCATCAGGCGACGCCTGGCATGCACATCCCGATCCGCGTGGAAGGCGGCGTGATGGTCAATGCCAAGGTGGTGCAACTGCCCTTCCATGACCCCGACAACCTGCGCCAGGAGCTCTGAACCATGACCAGCCTGAAAGCTGAAGCCTTCAATCCACGCAGCCCACGGGCCGCTCGGGTGCACTGCTGTGCGTTGACCGACCTGACCGGACTGGCGCGGGTCGGGTTTCGCGGCGGTGACAGTGCGGCGTATCTGGAGGAGCGTGGCTACCGTTTGCCAGCGCTGCCCAACCAGGCCTTGCAACAGGATGACGGGGGCTGGGTGGCACGCCTGTCGGCCAGCGAGTATCTGTTGCTGGGCAGCGTTGCCGACCAGGGCGCACGGGTAGCCGCCGAAGAGGCTGCGTGGGTGCAGGATGCCCGGCGCAACTATCTGCTGCCACGTCAGGACAGCCATGCCTGGTTGCAGTTGTCGGGGGAGTATTGCAGTGCAGTGATGGCCAAGTTGTGCGGGGTCGATCTGCGTCCGCAGGCGTTTGCGGTCGGGGCCGTGGCGCAGACGTCGGCAGCGCGGCTCAATGTGATCGTGGTGAATGTCGGGAGCGACGAATTGCCAGCTCTGCAGTTGCTGTTCGACCGGGCGTCGCTGGCGTACTTCCAGGCGGCGGTGCTGGATGCCATGGATGAGTTCGATGGCGGGCTGGTCGGGGTGGAGCAGTTAATGGTCTGAAATCTCTGGGGCCGCTGTGCGGCCCTTTCACGACACAAGGCCGCTCCTACAGAGGTATGCGATCCCCTGTAGGAGCGGCCTTGTGTCGCGAAAGGGCTGCAAAGCAGCCCCGGCATTACAACTGCAACAACCGCTCGCGCAGGAAGCTCACGAAGCCCTGCACCGGCCGCGCCACCTGCCGGTGCTGCGGATACACCGCCGACAACTGCAACGCCGGCGGCACCCACTCATCCAGCACCGTCACCAGGCGCCCGTCCGCCAGCGCCTGCCCGACGATAAAGGTCGGCAGATAAGTCACCCCCATGCCGGCAATCGCCGCATCCCTGAGCAACTCGCCGTTGTTCGCGCGCATCCGCCCGGACACCTGAATCGCCTGCGCCTTGCCGCCCTGGCGGAACTGCCACTGCACCTGCCGCGAATGCCCGTAGGGCAGGCAATCATGCGCGGCCAGTTCTTCAGGTTTTGTCGGTACGCCATGTGCTTCAAGGTACGCCGGGCTTGCGCAATACACCCGCTCGACATCGGCAATACGCCGGGCAATCAGGCTGGAATCCTCCAGCGCACCAATACGCAGCGCCAGATCATAGCCCTCGCCGATCAGGTCCACGGCGCGGTCGCTGAGGTCCACCTCCACATCCACCTGCGGATGCAATTGCAGAAACGCGGTCAGCAGGCAGCCCAGGTGGGCCATGGCGAACGACAGCGGCGCACTCAGGCGCAAGGTGCCGCGCAGGGCCTGGGCCTGGCCGCTGATGTCGTGTTCCACCTGTTGCACCTCGCCCAGCAGGCGCAGCGCCGACTGGTAGTAGTGCTGGCCCAGTGGCGTGGCATCCAGGCGCCGGGTGGAGCGGTTGAGCAGGCGAACGCCGAGGCGCTCTTCAAGCTGCATCAGGCGGCGGCTGACCGATTGCTTGGACATGCCCAGGCGGTCGGCAGCGGCGGTGAAACTGCCGGCTTCCATGACCTGGGCGAAGATACGCATGTCTTCGTAGGGGTTCATTGTCTCGCTCTTGGTGACAGTAAAACGCTTTATAGCGGCTTTTTCCCGTCAGTGCATCTCCTTAATCTACACACAGGTCGCAGCGATGGCCCTGAAGGCCAGGCAAGACGCCCATTACCAGCACTTACACAGAAAAGGATTCGCTCATGAACATTGTCCACAAGACCCTCACCGCTTCCCTCCTCGCCCTGTCCGTGTCCAGCGCGTTCGCCGCTGGCAGCCCAGGCGTCGAACAGCACACCCAGGCCTTCCTCGAAGCGCTGGAGCAAGGTGGCGGCAAACCGCTCGAACAGCTCAGCCCGAAAGACGCCCGCGCCGTGCTGACCGGTGCCCAGGCTTCGGTGAACGTCGACCTGTCCGGCATCGAGGTCGCGCAACGCACCATCCAGGCCAACGGCCAGTCGATCAAGCTGCAGGTGGTGCGCCCGGCCAATGTCAAAGGTGAGCTGCCGGTGTTCATGTTCTTCCACGGCGGCGGCTGGGTGCTGGGCGACTTCCCGACCCACCAGCGGCTGATCCGCGACCTGGTGGTCGGCTCCGGCGCGGTGGCGGTCTATGTGGACTACACCCCGTCGCCTGAGTCGCACTACCCGACGGCGATCAACCAGGCCTACGCCGCGACCCAGTGGGTGGCCGAACACGGCAAGGAAATCGGTGTCGACGGCAAGCGCCTGGCCGTGGCCGGCAACAGTGTTGGCGGCAACATGGCGGCGGTGGTCGCGCTCAAGGCCAAAGAGGCCGGCACCCCGGCACTGCGCTTCCAGCTGCTGCTGTGGCCGGTGACCGATGCCAGCTTCGAGACGGCGTCGTACAAGCAGTTCGCCGAGGGGCACTTCCTCACCACCGGGATGATGAAGTGGTTCTGGGACAACTACACCACCGATGCCAAGGCACGGGAGCAGATCTACGCCTCGCCGCTGCGCGCCAGCAGCGAACAGCTCAAGGGCCTGCCGCCAGCGCTGGTACAGACGGCCGAGTTCGATGTGCTGCGCGATGAAGGTGAGGCCTATGCACGCAAGCTGAATGCGGCGGGCGTGACCGTTACCTCGGTGCGCTACAACGGCATGATCCATGACTATGGCCTGCTCAACCCGCTGAGTCAGGTGCCGGCTGTAAAGGCGGCGATGCGGCAGGCGGGTACCGAACTTAAAGTGCATCTGCAGTGAGTCGATGACCAGAAGACCCGCTTAGGCGGGTCTTTTGCTTTTATTGCGGAAATGGCCCGCAGGCTTCAATGAATCTGCCATCGGTGCGGCTATCTATGGCACCGTCCGCCCCAATGTAGATATGGACCCTCGGCCACTTGGGTTTGACCCGAATGCAGTGCCACTTTCCATGGTTGTTCCAATCGAGCTGCATGAAAAATTGGTCGTTCGGGAAGATATGCCCGGCGCCGCCGGTGGTTTCACCCGGGTAGATCTCACCTTTTGAAATGGCATCTTGAACATTCAAGATGTAGCCAAGACGCCCCTGGCCCTTATCAGAAAAATGAAAACTTACCCAGGGTGTAGCGACATACCAAAAGACGATTGGGGAGAGCATTATCGCGAATACCCAGCGCCAGAAATGCCGTTTCGGTTTAGTTACAGACATGATCACGAACGCTCCCTCCCCAGTTTGACAGTGGTAATGCTAATACCTCATCCATGAGCACCTTTGCCGTAATCCCACCGTGTGGTTGCTGCTGGTACAGTTTGATGCCAATACTGATAGAGACACGATCGCCTATATCATCCCAAGCCCGCATCCCGTCGATGTCTGCGTAGCGACGAGGCCCATCATGTTCATCCCACTCCTGAACCTTCCGAAGGGTGTCTGATGCAATCTGCTCAAGCCCAGCACCGTCCAAAAGCGCGCTTTCAGACAGGCCACCAGCCCGTCCTACATAGCCGTAGTGGATGTTTGACCAGATGTCGTAGAAGTAGTCGACTTCGCCTTGCTTATGCCAAACCCCACCGAACTGTTGCCTGATGGGCTTCTTATGGTCCCATGGCCTGTCCTGACCAACCCGCTCTGCCCAAAGCGCCATCGCGGCAGCAGTGTTTCCAACCATCACTGCTTGAAAGTCAGGTGGTAACAGACGCGCGTACCAAGGGAGCTTTTGAAATTTTGCATGTTCCTCTATCGCGTCAAAATTGGTCAGCTTCTTCATTTTCACTACGGATGGATGTGTGATGTTGCGGTTCATCTCTTCGGCGATGTAGCTGGCCACCTGCTCCATCATGTCCGGGTGTTTGCAGGTGGCAGACTGCGGTCTCATTTCTGCTAGCGGAGTTTTGATGGGCGAAATTAAGCCAGCTTGACCTGATGTTGCTGCCTGGCTCGCCTGCTGTGTCGCCGAGGTGCGTGCCGCTGGGCCAGTTCCACTGTTGGCCATGACCCGGTTACTGCCGCTCGGGCAACCGCACGCCACCAGCGAACCATCCACCGCGACAGGTTTACCATCTGAAATGAAGCCCTCGTTGCCCTCGACCACGGTACCTTCTTTGCCACACATCGGACAGGCCGTGGTCGGATCGCCACAGCGCAGCACCATGCGCCCTTCGCTGGTATAGCCGGCTCCGGTCGCCAGACAGATCGCGCCTGTAGTGGTCTTGTCCCCGTCGACTGCCTGACCTTTACCATCGATCGTTACGCTTCGCATGGGTTCGCTTCCTGAGGTTGGAGAAACCCGGAAGCTAACAGCAGAAAATCCCGTGAAACCGCGCTTGCTGGAATCAAGAGCAGACCTACAAGCACTGAAGGAATATCTGTCAGAACCGTCTTACATTCGTCACTCTAAACGAGACACTAATACTCAATCAGGCTAATTTTTCTAAACGCAGACTGACAGTAAGATTCTCCCATCAACAGCCGGCAGCCCTTTCAGCCTCGGCATTTCAAGGAGAATTTCCCATGCTCACCGTCCGTAACGCCCAAGACCGCGGCCTGGCCTTCCATGGCTGGCTGAAATCCTTCCACACCTTCTCTTTCGGCCACTACCGCAACCCCGAGGAGCAGGGTTTCTCTGACCTGCTGGTGATCAACGACGACCGTGTCATCCCTGGCAAGGGCTTTGGCGAGCACCCGCACCGCGATATGGAAATCTTCTCCTACGTGCTCGAAGGCGCGCTGGAGCACAAGGACACCTTGGGTACCGGTTCGGTGATCCGCCCGGGTGATGTGCAGCTGATGAGCGCCGGTCATGGTGTAGCACACAGCGAGTTCAACCACAGCCAGGCGCAGCCGGTGCACTTCCTGCAGATCTGGATCGTGCCCAACGTCAAAGGGGCGACGCCGCGTTATCAGCAGCAGCACTTCAGCGCCGAAGAAAAACGCGGCAGGTTGCGCCTGATCATCTCGCCAGATGGTGCAGAAGGGTCATTGCAGGTGCGGCAGAACGCGCGGGTGTATGCCGGGCTGTTCGATGGCGCGGAGCGCGCGACGCTGACCTTGCCGGCGAACCGCCATGCCTATGTGCATGTGGCTCGCGGGAGTATTGAGCTCAATGGCCAGGTGCTGAATGAAGGGGATGGAGTGCGGGTACGGCAAGAACAGGTGCTTGAACTAGGCAACGGGGTGGATGCCGAGGTGCTGGTGTTCGACTTGCGGCCGCATGAACTGCCTGGCATGCCATAAGCAGGTCCGGCCTCATCGCGAGCTACGCTCCTACAGGTACAGCGCAATTCTGTAGGAGCGAGCGCAGCTCGCGATGCGCCGCGCTAGCGGCGATCGTTCTTAAGGTTCAAACCCTTCGACGATAATCACCTCAGCCTTGGCCACCCCTTGGCGATGGCTGCACGCCTCCTGGTACAGCTCCGACCGATAACAGGCCACTGCCTGCTCATACGAATCGAACTCGATCACCACGCTACGCTGTGGAGTGGGCCGCCCTTCCATCGCCTCGCTGCGCCCGCCGCGGGCCAGGAAGCGGCCGCCGAATGCCTTGAAGGCAGCGGGAGCGCGCTGGGTGTATTGCTGATACTGCTCGGGGTCGGTCACGTCGACGTGGGCGATCCAATAGGCCTTCATCCGCTGCTCTCCTGTTACAACGATATTTGTGTATGATGGTATACCATAAAAATCACCCCACCACAGTGAGCGTGCAACATGGCTTTCAACACCATCGAGGAACTCCTCGAGGACTACCGGCAAGGCAAGATGGTCCTGCTGGTGGACGACGAGGACCGGGAAAACGAAGGCGACCTGCTGATCGCGGCCGAGCGCTGTGACGCCCAGGCCATCAACTTCATGGCCCGCGAAGCACGCGGCCTGATCTGCCTGACCCTGACCGACGATCATTGCCAGCGCCTGGGCCTGGAGCAGATGGTACCGGCCAACGGCAGCGTGTTCAGCACTGCCTTCACCGTGTCGATCGAAGCGGCCACCGGGGTCACCACCGGCATTTCCGCCGCCGACCGGGCGCGCACCGTGGCCGCTGCCATGGCGCCCGATGCCCGTCCCGAAGACCTGGTGCAGCCTGGCCACATCTTCCCCCTGCGCGCCCGCGAAGGCGGCGTGCTGACCCGCGCCGGGCACACCGAAGCCGGTTGCGACCTGGCCCGCCTGGCCGGTTTCACCCCGGCCTCGGTGATCGTCGAGGTGCTCAACGATGACGGCACCATGGCCCGCCGCCCGGACCTGGAAGTGTTCGCCGCACTGCACGGCATCAAGATCGGCACCATCGCCGACCTGATTCACTACCGCCTGAGCAACGAGCAGACCATCAAGCGCATCGGCGAACGCGAACTGCCGACCGTGCATGGCACATTCCGCCTGGTGACCTACGAGGACCGCATCGAAGGCGGCGTGCACATGGCCATGGTCATGGGCGATATCCGCCGTGAGCAGCCGACCCTGGTGCGGGTGCATGTGATCGACCCGCTGCGTGACCTGGTCGGTGCCGAGTACGCCGGCCCTGCCAACTGGACGCTGTGGGCGGCGCTGCAGAAGGTGGCCGAGGAAGGTGCCGGGGTGGTGGTGATCCTCGCCAACCACGAGTCTTCACAGGCGTTGCTCGAACGCGTGCCGCAGCTGACCCAGCCAGTGCGGCCGTATCAGCGTGGGCAATCGAAGGTGTACTCGGAGGTGGGTACCGGGGCGCAGATTCTGCAGGACCTGGGCGTGGGCAAGCTGCGTCATCTGGGGCCGCCGCTGAAGTACGCGGGGCTGGCCGGGTATGAGCTTGAGGTGGTGCAGAGCATTCCATTCGAGCCCAGCATGTTGGGCTGACACGGCCCCCTGTAGGAGCGGCCTTGTGTCGCGAAAGGGCCGCGAAGCGGCCCCCTGTAGGAGCGGCCTTGTGTCGCGAAAGGGCCGCGAAGCGGCCCCGGCAATTTATGTGTTTACGCTGAAATCCTGGGGCCGCTCTGCGGCCCTTTCGCGACACAAGGCCGCTCCTGCAAGAGCTGCGGCGGCCTGAGGAGGACGGAGTGATGGCCGGTAGCCTCATTCCTCTTGCCAAAAGTTTGGAATACCATAATATGATATCCCGTAGACCTTGAATCTGCAGGCCGGCACCTACAATTACAAACGGCCACAAGACACTTTGTTTTAGCTGCTCCCCGAACACTGTTGGCGGGCGCACCAGAAGCCCCGCCTCGAATAACAAAAGCAACGAGGGCGTAAACCATGCTGTTGAGCAAACGTGTAACCGCAGTGCTGTCCGCCAGCCTGCTGACCCTGGCATGTCAGGCCACCCAGGCCGCTGACAGCCTGAACTTCGTCAGCTGGGGTGGTACCACCCAGGACGCCCAGAAAGAAGCATGGGCCATACCCTTCACAAAAAGCACCGACATCAAGGTCGTCCAGGACGGCCCGACCGACTACGGCAAGCTCAAGGCCATGGTCGAGAGTGGCAACGTGCAATGGGACGTGGTCGACGTCGAAGCCGACTTCGCCCTGCGTGCCGCCAGCGAAGGCCTGCTCGAACCCCTCGATTTCAACCAGATCAAGCGCGACAAGATCGACCCCCGTTTCGTCTCCGACCACGGCGTCGGCTCGTTCTTCTTCTCCTTCGTGCTCGGCTACAACGAAGGCAAGCTCGGTGCCAACAAGCCGGTCGACTGGACTGCGCTGTTCGACACCAAGACCTACCCAGGCAAACGCGCCCTGTACAAATGGCCGAGCCCCGGCGTGCTGGAACTGGCCCTGCTGGCCGACGGCGTAGCGCCCAAGGACCTCTACCCGCTGGACCTGGACCGCGCCTTCAAGAAGCTCGACACCATCAAGAAAGACATCGTCTGGTGGGGCGGTGGCGCCCAGTCGCAGCAGCTGCTGGCCTCCGGTGAAGCCTCGCTCGGCCAGTTCTGGAACGGCCGCGTCTATGCCTTGCAGCAAGACGGTGCGCCAGTGGGCGTGAGCTGGAAGCAGAACCTGGTCATGGCCGACTTCCTGGTCATCCCGAAAGGCTCGAAGAACAAGGACGCGGCCATGAAGTTCCTGGCCAATGCCAGCAGCGCCGAAGGCCAGGCCGCGTTCGCCAACAAGACCGCCTACGCGCCGGTGAACGTCGACAGCGTGGCCAAGCTCGACAAAGACCTCGCCCCGAACCTGCCGACCGCCTATGCCCAGGACCAGGTCACCCTGGACTTCGCCTACTGGGCCAAAAACGGCCAGGCCATCGCAGCCCGCTGGAATGAGTGGTTGGTCAAATGAAAGTCGCCATCAATGCCCTGCATAACGCGCAAGGTGCCCCCACGGGCGCCGGCGCCCCGGGAACGGCCCCTCGCCGCGTCAGCCTGAGCCAGCGCTGGAAAGGCAGCCGCAACCTGCTGCCGGCGCTGCTGTTCCTCGGCCTGTTCTTCTTCGCCCCGCTGGTCGGCCTGCTGCTGCGCGGAGTGCTGGAGCCAACGCCAGGGCTGGGCAACTACGAGCAGCTGTTCGCCAACTCGGCCTATGCACGGGTACTGTTCAACACCTTCTCGGTGGCCGGCGTGGTTACCCTGATCAGCGTGCTGCTGGGCTTCCCGCTGGCCTGGGCGATCACCCTGGTGCCCAAGGGCTGGGGCCGCTGGCTGCTGAACATCGTGCTGCTGTCGATGTGGACCAGCCTGCTGGCGCGCACCTACTCGTGGCTGGTGCTGCTGCAGAGCTCGGGGGTGATCAACAAGGCGTTGATGGCCATGGGCATCATCGATACCCCGCTGGAGATGGTGCACAACCTCACCGGCGTGGTGATCGGCATGAGCTACATCATGATCCCGTTCATCGTGCTGCCGCTGCAGGCGACCATGCACGCCATCGACCCGATGGTGCTGCAGGCCGGCTCGATCTGCGGCGCCAGCCCGTGGACCAACTTCTGGAAGGTGTTCCTGCCGCTGTGCCGCTCAGGGCTGTTCTCCGGGGCATTGATGGTGTTCGTGATGTCGCTCGGTTACTACGTCACCCCGGCCTTGCTCGGCGGTGCGCAGAACATGATGCTGCCTGAATTCATCATCCAGCAGGTGCAGTCGTTCCTCAACTGGGGCCTGGCCAGCGCCGCCGCCGCACTGCTGGTGGTGATCACCCTGGTGCTCTTCTACCTGTACCTGAAGCTGCAGCCGGAATCCCCGGTTGGCAACGCGAGGTAAACCGCCATGCTCCTGTCTCCCAATGCCATGGGCCGCCCGCTGCGTACGGGCCTGTACCTGACCACCGGGGTCATCGCGGCCTTCCTGCTGCTACCGGTGGTGTTCATCGTGCTGCTGTCGTTCGGCTCGTCGCAGTGGCTGGTGTTCCCGCCACCGGGCTGGACCTTCAAGTGGTACGGCCAGTTCTTCTCCAACCCGGAGTGGATGGACGCCGCACTGGCCAGCCTCAAGGTCGCCGTGCTGACCACCCTCGCTGCCGTGCTGCTGGGCCTGCCCACCGCCTTCGCCCTGGTGCGTGGCCGCTTCCCCGGCCGTGAAATGCTCTACGGGCTGTTCACCATGCCGATGATCGTACCGCTGGTGATCATCGCCGTGGCGGTGTACGCGCTGTTTCTCAAGCTTGGCTACACCGGCACGCTGTTCGCCTTCGTGGTCAGCCATGTGATCGTCGCCCTGCCCTTCACCATCATCTCGATCATCAACTCGCTGAAGCTGTTCGACCAGTCGATCGAGGATGCCGCGGTGATCTGCGGTGCTTCGCGCCTGCAGGCGATCTTCAAGGTGACCTTCCCGGCGATTCGCCCGGGCATGATCGCCGGTGGCCTGTTCGCCTTCCTGGTGTCGTGGGATGAAGTGGTGCTGAGCGTGATGATGGCCAGCCCCGACCTGCAGACCCTGCCGGTGAAGATGTGGACCACCCTGCGCCAGGACCTGAGCCCGGTGATCGCCGTGGCCTCGACCCTGCTGATCGGCCTGTCGCTGCTTGTCATGTTCATTGCCGCCGCCTTGCGCCGGCGCACCGAAGTCAACGCCTGAGCGTGCGGAGAAAACAACAATGAGTGCAGTCATCAAAGACAACGCCCACGGCAAGACCCTGGTCAGCCTGCGCGGCCTGAACAAGCACTACGGCGACTTCACCGCCGTCGACAACCTCGACCTGGAGATCCAGGACGGTGAATTCCTGACCTTCCTCGGCTCCAGCGGCTCGGGCAAGTCCACCACACTGTCGATGCTGGCCGGCTTCGAAACGCCGAGCAGCGGCGAGATCCTGGTCGAGGGCCAGTCGCTGGTCAACGTGCCGCCACACAAGCGTGACATCGGCATGGTGTTCCAGCGCTACTCGCTGTTCCCGCACTTGAACGTGCGTGACAACATCGGCTTCCCGCTAGCCATCCGCAAGCTCAGCGCCACCGAGACCAGCAAGCGCGTCGATGCCATGCTCAAGCTGGTGCAGCTGGAGAAGTTCGCCCACCGCAAGCCGTCGCAGATGTCCGGTGGCCAGCAGCAGCGCGTGGCGATTGCCCGGGCACTGGTGTACGAGCCACGCATCCTGCTGATGGACGAACCGCTCGGTGCGCTGGACAAGAAGCTGCGTGAAGACCTGCAGGACGAACTGCGCCAGCTGCACCGCCGGCTGGGCATCACCATCGTCTACGTGACCCACGACCAGGAAGAAGCCATGCGCCTGTCCCAGCGCATCGCCATCTTCAGCCATGGCAAGATCGTTGGCCTGGGTACCGGCTATGACCTTTATCAGAACCCGCCGAATGCCTTTGTCGCGTCGTTCCTGGGCAACTCCAACTTCCTGCGCATCAAGGCCAGCAGCAACGGCGCGGGCAGCTTCGAAGGCCAGCCGGTGGCAATTCGCCTGACCCCGGGCCTCGCTGCCGCGCAGGATGCGCTGATCATGGTGCGGCCGGAAAAAGCCCTGGCCCTGACCGCCGAGCAAGCCGCGCGCGAGCCATTGCCCGCGGGCTGGAACGAGGTCAGCGCCAAGGTCGGTGAGGTGCTGTTCCTGGGTGAGAGCCAGACCTGCCATGTGGTGACGGCGGGTGGTACCGAGCTGACGGTGAAAGCGCTGTCTGCTGCCGGGATGCCGATGCAGCCGGGGGATACCGTAAAAGTGCGCTGGGCGGTGGCGGATGCCTGCATCTATACCGAATGGGCGGAGAGTGACCTGAGCAAGTCGGCCGGGGCTCATTAAAAAAGCTGGGGCCGCTGCGCGGCCCTTTCGCGACACAAGGCCGCGCCTGCAGGAGATCGCGTTACCGTGTAGGAGCGGCCTTGTGTCGCGAAAGGAGGGCAACGCCCTCCTCTGCTATCACTCAGGCAATCGGAACCGTTCCGCGAAATACTCCCGGAAAAACTCGACCGCCACCCGCACCTTGGCCGACCCCGCCAGCGGCGCGGTATACACCGCCCAGATATCGGCACTCTGCCGATACCCTTCCAGCACCTGCACCAGCCGGCCATCCGCCAGGCTGTCGTGCACATCCCACCACGACCGCAGCACGATGCCGCGCCCGTCCAGGCACCACTGGTGCACCACTTCGCCATGGTTGCTCGACAACGCGCCGGTGACGCGCACACTCTCCTCGCCTGCGGGTCCTTCAAGGTGCCAGAGCCCAAAGGGGTGGTCGCGCTCCTTGATCACCAGGCAGTCATGGCTGGCCAGATCCGCCAGGCTCTTCGGCACGCCGCGACGGGCAAGATAGTCCGGTGCCGCACACAACACCCGCCAGTTGCGCGCCAGGCGCTTGGCGATCAGGTTCGGGGCAATCTGGTCACCCACGCGGATATCCAGATCGACACCCTCGGCCACCAGGTCCACCAAGCGGTCATGCACGTCCAGGCGGATGTCCAGCCGTGGGTAGCGCGCTGCCAGCGCCGACAATGCCGGGGCGACCATCCGCCGCCCCAGACCCAGGCTACTGGCGATGCGCAACTGCCCGGCCGGCTCACGCTGGCCGGCGTCCAGGTCATCGCCCATGCGCTGCAGTGCCTCGAAGATCTGCTGTGCCCATTGATAGACCCGCTCGCCCTCCTCGCTCACCGTCACCCGCCGGGTGGTGCGGTGCAGCAGGCGCACGCCGAGGTCCGCTTCGAGCAGGCGGATGCGCTTGCTGACGAAGGCGGCCGACATGCCACGGGCCTCGGCCACCGCCGCAAAGCTCGCACGGCGGGCTACCTGAAGAAAGATATCGAGGTCGTCGAGGTTTGGCAGATTATTCACGATATGTGCACCAAGAATGCATGGAATGGCTGATTATCTATGCAAGGAACCCTTATAGCATGGCCCACATCAGTTCCCCAGACACAAGGTGTGGCCATGACCAAGACCAAGACTTTCAAGATCGCCGCCATCCCCGGCGACGGCATCGGCAATGAAGTGCTCCCGGAAGGGATCCGCGTGCTCGAAGCCGCCGCCCGCAAGCATGGCCTGGACCTGCAGTTCGAGTTTTTCGAATGGGCCAGCTGCGACTACTACCTGGCCCATGGCCAGATGATGCCGGACGACTGGTTCGACCAGCTCAAGGGCTTCGACGCCTTGTACTTCGGTGCGGTCGGCTGGCCCGACAAGGTGCCCGACCACATTTCCCTGTGGGGCTCGCTGCTCAAGTTCCGCCGCGACTTCGACCAGTACGTGAACATCCGCCCGGTGCGCCTGTTCCCCGGCGTGCCCTGCCCGCTGGCCGGCAAGCAGCCTGGCGACATCGACTTCGTGGTGGTGCGGGAAAACACCGAAGGCGAATACTCGTCGCTGGGTGGGCGCATGTTCGAAGGCACGGCCAACGAGTTCGTCCTGCAGGAATCGGTGTTCACCCGCCGTGGCGTCGACCGCATCCTCGAATACGCGTTCGAGCTCGCCCACAATCGCCCGCGCCAGCACGTGACCTCGGCCACCAAGTCCAACGGCATGGCCGTGAGCATGCCCTACTGGGACGAGCGCACCGCCGCCGTGGCCGCGCACTACCCGGAGATCACCTGGGACAAGCAGCACATCGACATCCTCTGCGCACGCTTCGTGCTGCAACCGGAGCGCTTCGACGTGGTGGTGGCGTCCAACCTGTTCGGCGACATCCTCTCCGACCTAGGGCCGGCCTGTACCGGCACCATCGGCATCGCGCCGTCGGCCAACCTCAACCCCGAGCGCAAGTTCCCGTCGTTGTTCGAGCCGGTGCATGGCTCGGCGCCGGACATCTTCGGCAAGAACATCGCCAACCCGATCGGCATGATCTGGTCGGGCGCGCTGATGCTCGAGTTCCTCGGCAAGGAAACGGCTGACGCCCGTTACCAGGCGGCACACGATGACATCCTGCAAGCCATCGAAGCCGTCATCGCCAGCGGTGCGACCACACCTGACATGGGTGGCAGCCGCTCGACCCAGGCGGTCGGCCAGGCCATTGTCGATGCACTGGATGCCGCCTGACTGTCACATTTCGGTCACACCACCGTCGTAATCTGCCGGGCAACTCTATGCCAAAGGTTGCCCGGCATGCCCCGCCTGCTCCTCCTGTTGCTTCCCCTGCTGACGCTGACGGCCCAGGCCGAACCTGCGCCATTGCGTGTGCAGGGCTCCAACACCATTGGCGCGGCGTTGCTGCCGGCATTGGTGCAAGCGCAGCTGCGCGCGCAGCAGGCGACGGACATCGAGCAACTGCCAGGCGCGGTGGCCAACGAAACCGTGATCAAGGCCCGCGATGCGCAAGGCCAGCCATTGCGTATCGACATTGCCGCCCACGGCTCGAGCACCGGTTTTGCCGCCCTCGGCCAGGGCCGGGCAGACATGGCGGCGGCCTCGCGCCCCGTCAGCGATGCCGAAGTGCACCAACTCAAGGCCCTAGGCGACCTGCGCTCGGCCAGCGCCGAACAGGTCATCGGCCTGGATGGCGTGGCGGTCATCGTTCACCCCGACAACCCGCTGCCACAACTGACCACCCAGCAACTGGCGCAGATCTTCTCCGGGCAGATCCAGCGATGGGAGCAACTGGGCGTGGCAGGTGGCGCTATTCACCTGTACGCCCGCGATGATCGCTCCGGGACCTATGAAACCTTCAAGGCACTGGTTTTGGAACCGCACCATGGCGAGCTGGCCAGGCAGGCGCAGCGCTTCGAGTCCAGCGAAGCACTGGCCGAACGGGTCGGCGCGGATCGTCACGCCATCGGTTTCAGCAGCCTGGCAGCGGTGCACGGGGCCAAGGTCCTGGCAGTGGCCGAGGGCGATGCACCGGCCATGCTGCCTGACCGCCCACTGGTCGCCAGCGAGGACTACCCGCTGTCGCGGCGGCTGTACTTCTACCTGCCAGCCAATACCAACCCCCAGGCCCGAGCGCTGGCCGATTTCGCCCAGACCGCGGCCGGCCAGGCCATCGTCGCCGAACAGGGCTTCGTCTCGCAGCAAGTCAAGGCGCAACCGGTAGCGGCGCAGGCCGACATGCCGCCGCGCTATCGCAGCCTGGCCCAGCAGGCGCAACGCTTGAGCGTCAATTTCCGCTTCCAGGAAGGCAGTGCCAGCCTCGACAACAAAGCCCTGCGCGATGTGCAGCGGGTCACCGAGTACCTGCGCCAGACCGGCAAGCTGCAGAGCAAGGCGGTGCTGGTGGGCTTTGGCGACCCCAAGGAAACACCCGGTCGCGCGGCCCTGCTGTCGCGGCTGCGGGCCCAGGCGGTTCGTCGCGAGCTGGCACGGGCTGGCGTCGAAGTACTGGAAGTGACCGGTATGGGCGACGAGCTGCCGATCGCCGGCAACGACAGGGAACAAGGGCGCTTGCGTAACCGGCGGGTGGAAGTCTGGGTCTATTGACAGGCAAAGAAATGTAACAGCTCACCATTCGGCATCACTGGCAAACGGGTCTAGGCTCAAGCTCATGTGATACCGGGCCCCTCTGACGGCTGCCGAGCCGTGATGTCGGATCACTGTTGCGCTCACATGGCAACGTCGACATTCAAGGAGGGGCTCATGACAGCTCTGCAGACATTCCTCACCTCCCCGTTTCTTGGCACCAGCACATGGTTGTGGCTGGTGTTCATGGCCATCGTCATCGGTTTGCTGGTCCTCGACCTGGGCGTGCTGCACCGCCAGGATCGCGAAATCGAAATGCGCGAGAGCCTGTTGCTGTATTCGGGGTATTTCAGCGTCGGCGTGCTGTTCGGCCTGTGGGTCTGGCATGAGCTGGGCGCACAGTCGGCGCTGGAGTTCTACACCGGCTTCCTGGTCGAACAGTCGCTGTCGATGGACAACGTGTTCGTCATGGCGATGATCTTCGGCTTCTTCGCCATCCCCCGCCGCTACCAGCACCGCGTGTTGTTCTGGGGCATTCTTGGCGTAGTGTTCCTGCGTGCGATCATGATCGGCGTGGGGGCGGCGCTGGTGCAGAACTTTGCCTGGGTGCTTTACATCTTCGGCACCTTCCTGCTGTTTACCGGGGTGAAGATGGCCCTGTCGAAGGAGGACAGCCACCCCGACCTGGCCAACAACCCGATCTTGAAATTCGTCCGCCGGCACATGCGTGTGACCGACCAGATTCATGGCTCGCACTTTTTCGTGCGCCTGACGCCGCCCGGCGAAAGCAAGGCCCTGCGTTATGCCACACCGCTGTTCCTGGCCTTGGTGCTGATCGAACTGGCCGACCTGGTGTTCGCCGTTGACAGCGTGCCGGCGATCTTCGCCATCACCCAGGACCCGTTCATCGTCTACACCTCGAATATCTTCGCCATCCTGGGTTTGCGCTCGCTTTACTTTGCCCTGTCGGCGCTGATGCACCGGTTCGTCTATCTCAAGTATGCGCTGGCGCTGGTGTTGATCTTCATTGGTTGCAAGATCTTCTACCACGGCATGGTGGGCAAGGTGCCGGCGTTGCTGTCGTTGGGGGTGACGTTCGGGTTATTGCTGGGTGGGGTGGTGGTTTCGTTGATCAAGACGCGGGGGGAGAAGGTGCTGGTGGACGGTACGGCGTTGGAACAGGTATCGGGCGGGAAAGACGAGGCAGCGAAAAAGGAGGAAGACCCGCAGTTGCGGGTCTGAAGAAGAATCATAAGATAACTACAATATAAGCGACCACCAACCAAAATAAGCCAAGCAGGGATAGCCAAAATGCGAATTTAAGTTTTCTTCTCAAAGCAGTCGGAAACCCCTTGAGTTCCGACTCATCTAACCACCCTCTTCGCAAATGCAGCCCAGGAAAAGTCACCAAACTTCCAACTGTGCTCATCAGCAGAAAACGCGACTTGAGATTCCCCGCACACCAAACCACTTTCATCTGCTCAAGGTACGGATTGCTCGTAATAGAAGACAAAGCCACATTAAAATCCTTGGAAAGTGCAACTTGCAAATTAATGGCAACACCCAGCATTCCGATGAAAAAAGGAACAATCATGAAGGCCAGCTTCAAGAATGGCGACCAGTTTTCAAAATCAATCATCGGTCACCTGATAGAGCATTTCTCCCGCCCTTTCTCCCAATGCTCCGACTCCGATAGCGCCCCCCACAGACCCAGCTCCCACCAGAAGAATCCCGCATAACGGAGCACCAAACCCAGCTGAACCGACCGCGAAGGCACCACATAGCGCGTATGAGGCGCCGCCTCCAGCCCAGACCCCAAGCATGCCACCTCCCAAGCCGCCGCCAAAGCTACCAGCTTCAGTAAAACGGACCTTCCTGCAAGCATCGCTTTCACCAGCGCTACACACTTCCTGTACTTTCAGATAAGACGAAGCTCCGCCTAACCCGATAGCTGCATGCCCGCCATACTTGAGATACTTGCCAAGCTTCGCCACCTTATCCAGATGCGTGGCATACCCCGGTATCTGCCCCGGGCCGCCCGCTTTCGACCAATGATGCACAAGGCTTTTGGTTGAGATGTTCAAACTCTTCTTCAATTTCTCATAGCTTCCAAGATTGAGCTTTTTGTTGAGAAATGCCGCTTTCAGCTGCCCGTCGAGCTGCTGCAACAACTGCCGCCGCTCAGCATAGAAACCCGGGCTGTTCAGATTGCCATGGCGCAAGAATTCGCGTTGATGCAGTTGCTCGATCTTGGTCAATGTTCCGCTGACTTGCTTTAGCCCTTGATCGAGCATGTCCTTGCCCACCCCCATCGATTGGCTGGCATCGCCGAGCAACCCCGCTATCTCGGCCTGATGCTGCATCATGAAATCCGACTCGGCAAAATCCAGCGCCGCCAGTGCCCGCCGCGCATGCTCTGCGGCTGCCATCAACTGGGCCTCCTCGCGGGTGCAGGCAGTGCCATTGTCGGGATCGCCGATAACGAAAATCTCCCCGGCCTTGAACCCTTGCTCGAAGGTGGGGTTGAGCCGCTGCAGGCGTGAGATCGGCAGCGTGCCGTCGTGCGCCTGCAACTGCAGCAGCACCTGCGCGAACGACATTTGCCGGGGCACCACATAGAATCCCGGCTCCAGCGAGCCGGGCATGGATGTCATCGCCGATTGCGCAAAGTGCTCGATGTGAGCCTCGGACACTTGAATAGCTGGCCTGCCATACCTCGAAGGCGGCGCCTGATTCAGCGGTGCAACCACTCGGTTGCTGCCAGGCGAACAGGCACAGACGACCAGTGCGCCATCCATCGCCACCCGCCTGCCGGAAGAGATGAAGAACTCCACCCCTTCGGCGACCATCCCCTCCTGCCCACAAAGCGGACACTCCGTAGTGGGGTCACCTTCCCTGAGTACCTCGCGCCCATCAGACGTGTACCCGGTACCCGTGGCAATGCAAACGGCCCCCGTGGTCGTGACATCACCATCGACCGCCTGGCCCCTGCCATCCAGATTGACCCGCATCGGCAATACTCACTGTGCATTTGTGAGGTTTGAAACCTAACAGCTGCTCAAGGGCCTTTAGTGCTTGAAACGGAAAATTAGAAGTTTCCTACAAAGTCAGTGAACTTATCTTTCAGAAAGCACCTGAAGAATTTTCCGCATTATCTTAATGGAAACGTCCTACAGCATAAGTTGGGTTTCCCGACTTTATAGCGTTGCTACACTTGGCCAGCATGCACACTCCCCCTGAAGGAGTGCCCCATGCAAAAACTTCCGATACCTGACCTCCCCCAATTCCGCGTGAGTCGTAAGCTGATCGCCACAGTTGCAATACCGGTAATCACAGGAGGCGCCTTCGCTGTGCTGTTCAACGCGGTGTTGTTCTACAACGAAGCGGGCCAGATGACCCACGTGCGCACAATTTTCGGCGAGGAAAAAGTGGTCGAGGAAGTGGGCTACGCCACCAAGTGGTTCGGCCGCAGTACCGCCTGGCGGCGCACCATCGGGGTTCAGTCGGCCCTGCAGGTGGACAGCCAGGACGACAGCCGCAGCGGGCAGCCCGCGGTGACCATCCAGAACCTGCCCATCGTGTTCCTGGGCAACGTCGACGCCAAGGCCGAATTCAGTACCCAGTTCCGCCTGCCTTCGGGCGATGCCTTCCTGAAGATCGCCCAGGAGTACCGCACGCCGGACAACTTCCTGCAACGCGCCTTGTTGCCGGCGATCAAGGAAACCTTGCAGGCCACCGCATCGCTGATGAGCGCAGACGATTACTACGCCGGTAATCGCAGCCACTTTGGCGCAGAGTTCGAAAACCAGCTGCGCAACGGTCTGTACCTGACCAGTCGCAAGGAAATCCGCGTACAGCGCGACAACTACCCAGCACAGACGGCGATCCTGCAGTCCGGCACCGAGCAAGGCAGTTTCGGCGACAACAGCGCAACCCGCTTCGTCATCGAGAAAAAGCTCGACAAGGACGGCCAGGAATTACGCAAGCAGCAGCAATTTCGCCTGTTCGGCGTCGAGGTGGTCGATGCCCGGGTGACCCATATCGACCCGAACCCCCAATACCAGCAGCGCATGGTGCGGGTGCAACAGGCGCTGGCGGAACTGGCAGTGGCGCGGCAGAACCGGCTCAAGGAAGAGGAAGAAAAGGAGCTGGTCTCCGCCCGCGGCGCCAAGGACGTCGAGGCCAAGCGCCAGGAAAGCCTGCGCCAGCAGATCGAGCGCACCACTCAGGCCGAAACAGAGAAACAGCTCACCCTGATCAACGCCGAGCGGGAAAAACGCCGCGCCGAGATCGACAAGCAGACCGCCGAGTTGCTGCGCGACAAGGCCCGGGTCACTGCCGAAGCCACCCGGATCACGGCCGACGCCGAGGCCCATGCCCGTGAGGCTTCCCTGAAGGCGGACGGGGCCTTGCAGAACAAGCTGGACGCGCTGGTGCAGATCAACCGCGTCTGGGCTGAAGCTGCGGCACGAGCGCCCGTGCCCAGCGTGATGATGGGGGGCTCAGACACTGGCGTGGGGCGCCAAGATGAGATGAGCAAGCTGATGAGTGTACTGGCCACCAAGGCGGCCAAGGATCTGATGGTAGACCTCAAGACGCAGTGATCCAGCTTCAGCCTCTTCGCAGCGTCTCGGCGCGAAGAGGCCGGTACCGGCTTGCCTCACCTTGTGCCGCGCAGCATCTCCACCGGCACATACTTGCCGATCTCGTACTTGCCAATGGCCGCCCGGTGCACCTCATCCGGGCCATCGGCCAGGCGCAGGGTGCGCTGCATGGCGTACATGTACGCCAGCGGGAAATCACCACTCACCCCTGCCCCACCATGCATCTGAATCGCCCGGTCGATCACCTTCAACGCCACGTTCGGCGCCACCACCTTGATCTGCGCGATCTCGCTGCGTGCGACCTTGTTGCCAACGGTGTCCATCATGTACGCCGCCTTCAGCGTCAGCAGCCGCGCCATGTCGATTTCCATGCGCGAGTCGGCGATCTTGTCGACGTTACCACCCAGGCGCGCCAAGGGCCGGCCGAAGGCCGTGCGCTCGACCGAGCGCTTGCACATCAACTCCAGCGCCCGTTCGGCCATGCCGATCGAACGCATGCAATGGTGAATACGGCCTGGACCAAGGCGGCCCTGGGCGATCTCGAAACCACGCCCCTCGCCGAGAACTACATTCTCATAAGGCACCCGCACATTCTCGAACAGTACTTCGGCATGGCCGTGGGGCGCATCGTCATAACCGAACACCGGCAACGGGCGGACGATCTTCACCCCCGGCGCATCGGTCGGTACCAGCACCATCGAATGCTGCTGATGGCGCGGACCGTCGGGGTTCGACAGGCCCATGAAGATCATCACCTTGCAGCGCGGGTCGCAGGCGCCGGACGTCCACCACTTGCGACCGTTGATCACCCACTCGTCACCGTCACGCACGGCAGTGGCAGCCATGTTGGTGGCGTCCGAAGAAGCCACGTCCGGTTCGGTCATGGCGAATGCCGAGCGGATCTCACCCCGCAGCAGCGGCTCCAGCCACTGACGCTTCTGCGCCTCGCTGCCGTAGCGCACCAGCACTTCCATGTTGCCGGTGTCCGGCGCCGAGCAGTTGAACGGCTCCGGGCCCAGCAGCGAACGGCCCATGATCTCAGCCAGCGGCGCATACTCAAGGTTACTCAGACCGGCGCCGTACTCCGATTCCGGGAGGAACAGGTTCCACAATCCCTCGGCCCGGGCCTTGGCCTTGAGCTCTTCCATGATTGCGGTGGGTTGCCAGCGGTCGCCCTCGGCGACCTGGCGCTCGAACACCGGCTCGGCGGGATAGACGTAAGCATCCATGAAGGCGCTGACGCGCTCTCGCAGTGCCTGGACCTTGGGCGAATAGGCGAAATCCATCGGGGTTACCTTCACGGTTCGAAGTACATGGGCAGAGCCTAGAGCAGCCTGACTCAATCTACCTAGTCTATTTTCCGCGTGTATAAACATTCATAACCGATATATGATCGACCAATAACTCCAACAAAGAGCGGCGCCATGAACCTCAGCAAGGTCGACCTCAACCTGTTCATCGTCTTCGACGCGATCTACACCGAAGCCAACCTGACCCGCGCCGGGCAGATCGTCGGCATCACCCAGCCCGCAGTGTCCAATGCCCTGTCGCGGCTGCGCGAAACCTTCAACGATCCGCTGTTCGTGCGTACCGCCCAGGGCATGGTGCCCACGCCCATGGCCCAGAACATCATCGGCCCGGTGCGCAACGCCCTGGCGCTGCTGCGCACCTCGGTGCAGGAAAGCCGCATCTTCAACCCGCAACAGGCCAACAAGACCTTCCGTATCAGCATGACCGACCTCACCGAGGCGGTGATCCTGCCGCCACTGTTCCAGCGCCTGCGCCGCCTGGCCCCGGCGGTGCTGATCGAAAGCTTCCTGTGCAAGCGCCGCGAAACCACCAAGGAACTGGCCGCCGGGCGCCTGGACTTCGCCGTCGATGCGCCGCTGAACACCGACCCGCAAGTGCGCCACGTCAAGCTGATGCAGGACCGTTATGTCTGCGCGCTGCGCCAGGGCCACCCGTTGGCCGATAGCAAGCTTACCCTCGACAACTACCTGGGCATGACCCACATCCATATCTCCAGCCGCCGCAACGGCCTGGGCTACGTCGACCTGGCACTGGGCAAGATGGGCGTGCAACGCAAGGTCGCGCTGCGCTCCCAGCATTACCTGATGGCTTCGCAGGTGTTACAGCAGACCGACATGGCCATGACCGTGCCCGAGCGCTTCGCCCGCCGTCATCAGCTGCGTTTCCAGCCGCTGCCGGTGGAGGTACCTGCGCTGGAGACACACCTGTACTGGCACGAAAGCACCGACCAGGACCCGGCCAACCGCTGGATGCGCGAGCAGATCATCGAATTGTGCGAGCGCGTGGTGGCCGAAGAAGAACGTGCGTTGGAGCCTGCCTGATGCCCTCTTGGCCCAGTGGGCTCGCCAAGGGCCCACTGAGAGAAATTACATTTCCAATTGATCTATCAATAGAGAAAAATATTCTCCATTGAGCGGACATCTACAGCATAAAAGGCAAAATCATTTTCTCCCCAGCGCTTAGGCTTGATGCAACGATTGCCGACATCACGGCACCATTGCACGGACCCGCCCCATGCCTAGCGCCCCGCTCTATTTCGACTACGCCGCCACCACTCCGGTCGATGACCGGGTCATCGAAACCATGCTCACCTGCCTCGGTCGCCAGGTTAACTTCGGCAACCCCGCATCCAGTGGTCACGCCTACGGCCAGGCTGCACGCGAGGTGGTCCAGCAGGCACGCCGGCAAGTGGCCGAGCGGGTCGGCGCACGGGCCGACGACATCGTCTGGACATCGGGCGCCACCGAGTCCAACAACCTGGCACTCAAAGGCATCGCCCAGGGCATGGCCCAGCCGGGCCACCTGATCACCAGCCAGCTGGAGCACAAGGCCGTGCTCGATACAGTCAACGAACTGGAGCGCCAAGGCTGGGCCATCACCCGTCTGGCGCCGGACGCCAGCGGCCTGATCCAACCCTACGCCGTGCAGGCAGCGCTGCGCGCGGACACCCGCCTGGTGTCGCTGATGGCCGTCAACAATGAACTGGGCACGGTCACCGATTTCGCAGCCATCGGCGAACGGGTTCGCGCCCATGGCGCCCTGCTGCATGTGGATGCGGCCCAGGCGGTCGGCAAGCTGGCCATTGACCTGCAGGCAATGGCGGTGGACCTGATGTCGTTCTCGGCGCACAAGGTGTATGGGCCAAAAGGCATCGGCGCGCTGTATGTCGGGCCTCGCGCCCGTGAGCTGATGCGTGCGCAGATCCACGGTGGCGGGCATGAACAAGGGCTGCGCTCGGGTACCTTGCCGACGCACCAGATTGTCGGCATGGGCAGTGCCTTCGCCCTGGCCGGCGAGCCGGGTGACAGCGAGCACCAGCGTATCGAACACTTGGCCAAGCGCCTGCATGAAGGGTTGCTGGCATTGCCGGGGGTCAGCCTCAATGGCTGCGCCCAGCAGCGGATTCCTCACACCCTGAACCTGTGCATCGAAGCCAACGGCTTCAACAGCATGGCCTTGGCCAGTGAACTGGCGCTGTCGACTACCTCAGCGTGCAACTCAGCGAGCAACGCCGCCTCGCATGTGCTGTTGGCGCTGGGGTTGGACGAAGCGCGGGCACGCAAGAGTGTGCGCATGAGTATCGGGCGGTTTACCAGCGAGGCCGAAGTGGACACGGCGATCGCGGTGATTGGACGGGCTTTGACGGCGGCCTCGGGGGCATTGTGGTAGGACTGATGTGCATGCCTCGAGGCTTTCAGCGCCAGTGAGATCGAGCGGCGCTCGGTCCCACAGGCGCTGCAAATGCCGTGGCGAACAGCCATCACCCAACACTGTTACAGAAAGGTAAACACCGTCGAAGCCGGCAGACGCGACTTGCTCAGCCCTGCATTGAAATCCGCCTCGCTACGATACCCCAGGCTCAATATCACGACGCTGCTGTAGCCCTGCTCACGCAGCCCCAGTTCGGTATCCATCACCTTGCTGTCGAACCCTTCGATCGGCGTGGCATCCAGGCCATGGGCCGCTGCACCGAGCAGCGCGGTACCCAAGGCCAGGTAGGTCTGTTTCTCCATCCAGTGCTGCAGGTCTTTCTGATCGAAACGGTGCAGGTCCACATAGCCGCGACGGCTCTGGTTCTGCCCTGCCCGTGCCTGCTCGTCGCGGAAGCGGCCATCAGCCTGTTCCTGGTCAAGCACTGCATTCAGGTGCGCCTCGGTCATCTCGGTGCGGGTGCAGAATACGATCACATGTGAAGCATCAAGGATCTTCGGCGAGTTGTAGGCAAAACGACCGTCTGTAGCCTTGGCCAGGCGGGCCTTGCCTTCGGCGCTGTCGGCGACAATGAAATGCCAAGGCTGCGAGTTGACCGAGGACGGGCTGTGGCGCAGCTGTTCGAGCAACGCATCGACCGTGGCCTGGGGAATCTTGCGAGCGGCATCGTAGGCCTTGGTGGTGTAACGGCGCTTGGCCAGGGAGACGGTATCCATGTTGCAACTCCAATCAAAGAAACGGGATCTGTCGCGCATCTTATCTTTCCTGAAAACCTGAAAAAGCGGCAGAATGCAGCAACACTTTCACTGCTGGAGTGAAAATGCTCCGTTTTACCGACCTCGAACTGTTCGTGCGCAGCAGCGCCTTGGGCAGCTTCACCGCCGCCGCCCATGAGGCCGACCTGCTGCCCGGGCAAGTGGCCGCCGCGATCAAGCGCCTGGAACGCGACCTCGACGTGCGCCTGTTCGCCCGCACCACCCGCAGCCTGCGCCTGACCGCCGAGGGCGAGCTGTACCTGCCCACCGCCCAGCGCGTGCTGGACACCCTGCGCCAGGGCCATGAACAGCTGCACGCCAGCCACAGCACCTTGCGCGGGGTATTGCAGGTGTCCGCACCTTCCGATATCGGCCGCAACCTGTTGCTGCCATGGCTCAGCGCCTTTCGCCGCGAGCACCCGGCACTGAGCCTGCGCTTCTTTCTCTCCGACCAGATGGCGGACTTCAGCCGTGACCCGGTGGATATCGCCATCCGCTATGGCCTCAACCAGGATGCCAACTACATCGCCCTGCCGCTGGCCCCCTGGAACCGCCGCGTGGTGGTGGCCTCCCCTGGCTACCTGGCCCGCCACGGCCGCCCCCGCACGCCCGATGACCTGCAGCAGCATGACTGCCTGCTGTACCTGCAGCACAATCGTGTGTTCGACAAGTGGCAGCTTGGCAACCGCACCGTGCAGGTACGCGGGCCGCTGGTCAGCGACGATGCCGACGTGGTGCGGCGCTGGGCGCTGGAGGGCGAAGGCATCGTCTACAAGTCGTGGCTGGACGTCAGCGCCAACATCGCCGCCGGTGAGCTGGAAATCCTGCTGCCGGACCATCAGGGCGAAGCCACGCCGGTGACGCTGGTGTGCCCGCACCGCAAGCAGCTGTCGCCTGCAGTAACGCAACTGCACCTGTGGCTGCGCGAGCGTTTTGCCGCGCTGCAGCCTGCACAATTGTTCTAAACCGGCTGGCGCATCTGGAGTAAGGTGAACTGCCCTAGCCGTCAGCAGCGCAGCGCCATGAGCAACTGGATCGACCTCAAGCAAGACGCCGACACCGGCATCGAGTCGGTTCGTGCGCATTTTGTCGGCCACGCCTACGACCCGCACTGGCACGACAGTTTTCTGGTCGGCTTCACCGAACAGGGCGTGCAGCAGTTCAACTGCCGCCGGGTACGCCACCAGAGCACCGCAGGCCAGGTGTTCCTGCTCGAACCCGGTGACCTTCACGACGGCCACGCGCCGACCGCCGAGGGCTTCACCTATTCGACCCTGTACCTTGAACCGAATTGGCTGGACAGCGAGCTGCGGGCGCTGTTCGAGCAGGCACCCGGCGACAGCTTGCCAAGCTTCGCCGACACCTTGTGCCACGACCTACACCTGGCCCACGCCACCGCCCTGGCGTTCCAGGCGGTGCATGGCCAGGCGCTGCGTATCGTGCGCCAGACCGCCATGGACGCGCTGCTGGCCACCCTGACCAGCCACCTGCACTGGCGCAAGCGCCTCAACCCCGACCCACGCCTGCCACTGACCGCACAGAGGGCGCGTGATTTCCTGCATGCCCATTTCGACCAGGACATCAGCCTGGAGCAGGTTGCCCAAGCCTGCGGGGTCGACCGCTTCCGCCTGACCCGGGCCTTCAAGGCTGCCTTCGGCCTGGCACCGCATGCCTACCTGATCCAGCTGCGACTGTCCCGCGCTCGTCGCCTGCTCGCGCTCGGTCAGACCCCCGCCGAGGTGGCCATGGCCCTGGGTTTTGCCGACCAGAGCCACCTGGGGCGCTGGTTCCGGCGTGCTTATCAGCTGACCCCGGCCGATTACCGCCGCCGTTGCTCAAACCTTCCAGACTGACCGACTGCCAATGGCGACCATGGGGGCCTGATCATTCGGAGCCGTTCCCATGTCGCAATCGTTGTTGCCCTTCATTCTCTTCGCCCTGGTCTCGAGCATCAGCCCGGGGCCGACCAACCTGCTGATCCTCGCCCACGGCGCCCGGCAAGGTCTGCGCGCGAGCCTGGCGCCGATGCTGGCAGCCTGCGGTGCGGCGGCGGCAATCGTGTGGCTGGTCGGCCTGGGGCTGGGTGAAGCGCTGGTGCGCCATCCGTGGGCCCAGCAGGCGATGAGCTGGGCCGGAGTGCTGTGGTTGAGCTGGCTGGCCTGGCGCATGCTGCGCAGTGCTGGCGAGCCGCTGGATACCACAGGCGGCAAGCCGTTCGGCGCGGTCAGCGCGGCGTCGTTGCAGGTAGTGAACCCGAAGGTGTGGATGATGGCGGTGGCCGTCATTGGCGTATTTGCCGCGCCGACGCTGCCGGTGTGGCAGTTGGCATTGGTGTTTCTGCTGATTGCCGTGCCGTGCATGGGGGTGTGGGCGATGCTTGGGGCAGGCAGTGCGCGCTGGTTGCAGGCGCCAGGGCGGTTGCTGTGGTTCAACCGGGGACTGGCCGGGTTGCTGCTGGTATCGGCCTGGGCTGCGGTATTGAACTGAATCTCGTTCTGTCTACACCGGCCTCTTCGCGGACAAGCCTGCGAAGAGGCCGGTGCAGGTTATCAGTGGTTCAGTGCCTCCCGGAACCGCCGGGTACTGGCCACTGCCAGGGCCAACCCGACCACCGCAACGCTACCGCCCACCATACCGATATCCGCCACGCCCATCTGGCTGCTGACGATACTGCCCAGCAACGCCCCGCCACCGATGCCGATATTGTAGATGCCAGAGAACAGCGCCATGGCCACGTCGGTGGCGTCGGAGGCCAGCTTCAAGGTCTTGGACTGCAGCGACAGGCTGAAACTGAGGATCGCCACGCCCCAGAACATGCTCAACGCTGCGAACACGTAGAAATTGCCCGACAACGGCAGCAGCAACAGCAGGCAAGCCGCCAACACGCCGATCGAACCCACCAGGAAGCCATGGGGGAAGCGCTCACTGTAACGGCTGAACAGCAGCGAACCGAACACGCCAGCGCCACCGAACAGCAGCAGCAACAGCGTGGTGCGCTCGCCACCGATCTGCGCCACATGCAGGGCGAATGGCTCGATATAGCTGTAGGCGGTGAATTGCGCGGTGATCACCAGAGTTACCAACAGGTAGGTAATCACCAGGGCCGGGCGCTTGAACAGGATCGGCAGGCTACGCAGCGAGCCGGAGTTCTGGCTCGGCAGCAACGGCAGCGACTTCATCAGGCACAGCATGGTCACCAGCGCTACCCCGGCAATGCTGAGGAACGTGATGCGCCAGCCCAGCGCCTCGCCCACCACGCGCCCCAACGGGATACCCAGCACCATCGCCAGGGTCGTGCCCGTCGCCAGCAACCCCAGCGCCTTGGCCTGCTGGCCTGGCGGTGCCACGCGCACCGCCAGCGACGCGGTGATGGCCCAGAACACGGCGTGGGCCAGGGCGATACCGATGCGGCTGACCAGCAGCATGGCAAAGCTCTGCGACAACCACGACAGCAGGTGGCTGAGGATGAACACCAGGAACACGAACAGCAGCAGGCGACGGCGCTCGATGTTGCGGGTGAGCAGCATCATCGGCAGCGAAGCCAGCGCCACCACCCAGGCATAGATGGTCAGCATCAGGCCGACCTGCGCGGTGGTCATGTCGAAGCTGCTGCCGATGTCACTGAGCAGCGCCACCGGGACGAACTCGGTGGTGTTGAAGATGAAGGCCGCCAGGGCCAGGGCGATCACGCTCAGCCAGCTGCCGCCACCTGCGGTCGGGGGCAGGTGGGTGGGGATGGGTCCGTTCATGGGTTGGAATCTGTTCTCCGCAGGCAAGGCGAAAGGACGCGCGTCAGGGGCCAAGTATCGGCCGCGCTGAGGCACGGGTTTGTTATTGGAAGGATTGCCCGCATGGTACGCGTCAAACCTGGCCCTCACAACCGCGAAGGGCCAGGCCAGGCTATCGCCAGGTTCAGCCCTGCAGGGTTGCCATGTCGATCACGAAGCGGTACTTCACATCACCCGCGATCATGCGCTCATAGGCCTGGTTGATGTTGCGGATGTCGAGCATTTCGATGTCGCAACGGATGTCGTGCGCGGCACAGAAGTCCAGCACTTCCTGGGTTTCGGCGATACCGCCGATCAGCGAACCGGCCAGCACCCGCCGCTTCATCACCAGGTTGGCCGCATGCACGGCAGGGTCGATTGGTTCGATCAGGCCAACCAGGATGTGCACGCCGTCGAACTTCAGGGTCTCCAGGTACGGGTTGAGGTCGTGCTGCACCGGGATGGTGTCGAGCAGGAAGTCGAAACGGCCGGCGGCGGCACGCATCTGCTCGGCGTCGGTGGACACGATCACGTGGTCGGCGCCCTGGCGGCGGGCTTCTTCGGCCTTGGCCTGGGAACGGGTGAACAGAGTCACCTCGGCGCCCAGGGCCTTGGCCAGCTTGATGCCCATGTGGCCTAGCCCGCCCATGCCGAGGATGCCGATCTTGTGGCCGGGGCCGACGCCATGGTGCTTGAGCGGCGAGTAGGTGGTGATGCCCGCGCAGAGGATCGGCGCCGCGCTGGGCAGGTCCATGCCAACCGGAATGCGCACCACGAAGTGCTCGCTGACCACGATGCTGCTTGAATAGCCGCCCATGGTGTTGCTGCCGTCGACCCGGTCCGGGGTGGCGTAGGTCATGGTCGGGCCTTGCAGGCAGTATTGCTCCAGGTCCTTGGCGCAGGCCTCGCAGTGGCGGCAGGAGTCGACCATGCAACCGACGCCGACCAGGTCGCCGACCTTGTGCGAGGTGACCTTGTCACCCACGGCGGTGACCCGGCCGATGATCTCGTGGCCAGGCATCAGCGGGTAAACGGCGATGCCCCACTCGTTGCGCGCCTGGTGGATGTCGGAATGGCACACGCCACAGTAGAGGATGTCGATGGCGACATCGTCCGGGCGCGGTGCGCGGCGCTCGAAGGTCATGGGGGCCAAAGGGCTGGTCGGGGTTTGGGCGGCGTAACCGATGGCGGTGTACATGCAGGACCTCACAGGGAAGTGAAACGATTCAGGGCGCGCATTCTGCTCGCCATCCTCCTCCCGGCCCACGGCTGATTCTCCGGCATCCATGCCTGATTCTCCGAACCTGTCAGCGGCCATCTGGCGCTGGCCAGCCAATCTGCGATCATGAAACTGTCTGATTCTCTGCCCTGGTTCATCATGCAACTGACCCGCCACGTCGACGCCAACACCCATCTATGTTCGCTGATCCGCAGCCTGGCCACCCGCCCGGGCTTCGTGCCCACGCACCTGCCCCAGGTGCAGGTGCTGAGCTGGGACCACTACGTGGCCAGCAGCCCGCAGATCTATGAGCCGAGCCTGATGATCCTGGCCCAGGGCAGCAAACTGGCGCGCCTGGGCCCGCGTACCCTGGAATACGGTGCCGGCCATTACCTGGTGCAGGCGCTGTCGGTGCCGTTCATGTGCGAAACCTTTGCCACCGCCGACCAACCGCTACTGGGCGTGGCGGTGGACATCGACCGCAGTGTGCTGGGCGAACTGGTGCAGAGCATGGACCTGGCGCCCGACCCGGCAGTACAGGCGCAGACGCCACAATCGATGACCTCGGCGGCGCTCGATGCGCCGATGCGTGAGTGCGTGGAGCGCCTGCTGCACTGCCTGCAGGACCCTGTCGACGCCAAGGTGCTGGGCCCGGCGCGCATCCGCGAGGTGTTGTATACCGCCCTGCGCGGCCCCCAGGCCGGGGTGCTGCGGGCGCTGGTGGAGCAACAGGGGCACTTCGCCCGTATCGGCGCGGCGCTCATGCACTTGCGCGAACATTACACCGAGCCGCTGAGTGTCGAGTCCCTGGCCGCCTGCGCCAACATGAGCGTGTCGACCTTCCACGAACACTTCAAACGCTGCACCGACATGGCGCCGATGCAGTACCTCAAGCGCCTGCGCCTGCTCAAGGCGCAGCAGATGCTGATCGGTGAAGGGCTGGGAGTGGCGCAGACGGCGCATCGGGTGGGGTACCAGAGCACCTCACAGTTCAGCCGCGAGTACAAGCGCCAGTTTGCCCGCAGCCCAGGGGATGAACAGCCCTACCAGAGCCTGCCGGTCTGACTTGCAAACCCGCTCCTGCAGAGATCGCCTCACCTCCTGGAAACTAGCCGTGCTATTGCGCCAACGACCACTGCGCCAGCGGCCAGTAACGGCCCTTGCGCGACTCGTACAAGGCGAAATGCCTGGCGCTGAGATGGAATTCGGGCGCCGCGGCCGCCTCCGGGGCCTGGCCGCGAAAGTCCCGTGACAGGGTCAGGTGCGGGCGGTACTCACGGGCCTGTTCTTCGAAGCCCATCGGCAGCAACGCCTGCTGCAGGCCATAGACCAGCTGGCGCAAGGCGGCGGGCGTTTCCTGCGGCTCCAGCACCAGCACATTGGCACGCTGCCAGGTCTTCAGCTGGTCCAGCAGCAGGCGCAACGGCGCGCCCGGCCGCGCCAGGTTGTCCACCGCCGCGCAGATGGCCGGCACCTGCGCCGCATCCACATCACCGAGAAACAGCAAGGTCAGGTGGAAGTTTTCGCTCGGTACCGGCTTGCCGCTGCGCAGCTCCAGGCCGCGCCGCCACTGGCTGATCGCACGGCGCTGGGCGTCGCTGACAGGCAAGGCGAAGAACAACCTTTTGAAGGGGGCGCCGCTGGGGCGATCAACCTGAACCATGTGAGCTCCTTGGCATGAATCGTTTGCGCAAGACTGTAGGACATTACACCTAAGTCGCCCCGCGCTTTCGTAACAATAAGTACAAACTACCCCCATGATTGTTTATGCTGGCGAGCTTATGCCATGGCGCATGGCCATTTTTCGACAAGTAACCGTCCATGAAAATTGCACTCGTACTGATCTTCGTCCTCTCGATCGCCTATGTTCACCTGCGCGGTCGGGTGCGCCACAAGCTGACCCGCCAGCTGGGCGACCACTCCAGCTTCCTGGCCCCGGTCAACAGCTTCCTGTACCTGTTCTCCAAGCACCCGGCCAAGCCCTACCTGCCGGTCGAGGCGTTCCCCGAACTGCAGCCGCTCATGGACCACTGGCAGGAGATTCGTGCCGAAGGCCAGCAGCTGCTGCACGTGGGCGAGATCAAGAAGTCCGACAATTATGATGACGTCGGTTTCAATTCGTTCTTCAAGACCGGCTGGAAGCGCTTTTACCTTAAGTGGTACGGCGAAAGCCACCCGTCGGCGATGACCCTGTGCCCACGCACCACCGAGCTGCTGCAAGGTATCGGCACGGTCAAGGCGGCGATGTTCGCCACCCTGCCACCGGGTGCCAAGCTGGTCCGCCACCGTGACCCGTACGCAGGTTCGTACCGCTTCCACCTTGGCCTGGACACGCCAAACGATGACGGTTGCTACATCGACGTGGACGGCGAGAAGTACTCCTGGCGTGATGGCGAGGGCGTGGTCTTCGACGAGACCTACATCCACTACGCGGCCAACACCACCGAGCACAACCGCATCATCCTGTTCTGCGACATCGAGCGCCCGCTGAAGTACCGCTGGGCCACCGCGTTCAACCGCTGGTTCAGCCGCAACGTCATGGCCGCCGCCGCAGCGCCCAACGACGCCGGCGACAAGACCGGCGGCATCAACCGCCTGTTCACGCGCATCTACAAGATCCGCGAGCGCGGCAAGGCGCTGAAGAAGCGCAATCGCATGCGCTACTACCTGGAGAAGTGGCTGGTGGTCGCGGCCCTGGTGCTGGTGTTCGTCTACATCTGATGCTGCCCCTGCAACCTGTCGCCGGCAACCGGCGGCAGGCGCAAATTCGACTAGCCTGAAAGCTCCTCCCGCAACCTTGCCAAGGTGAAGACGATGAGCATGATGGACTGGGACGCCTACCGTAAGCAGTTGATGGCCGGCATCGGCGATCTCAAGCAACTGTCCCCCGACACCGTAGCCGGCTACATGACCGCCAGCGGCGCGGGTGCCAAGACCAACCACCTGGACGCCAAGACCCGCGAGCTGATTTCCCTGGCCGTGGCCGTCACCACCCGCTGCGACGGCTGCATCGCCGTGCACTCACAGCAAGCCGTCAAGCACGGCGCCACCCGTGAAGAGATCGCCGAGGCACTGGGTGTGGCCGTGGCGATGAATGCCGGGGCCGCGCTAGTCTACTCGGCCCGCGCCATGGATGCGGTGGGCAAGGCCAACGGCTGAAGCCCAACGGCGTCGCCGCCCTTGCGCGACGGCGCCGCGCCACCCAGACTTGGCGGCCTAGCCACTGCAGGAACCGCCATGATCCACATCCGCCCCATGACGCCCGACGACTTCGAGCGCTTCTGGCCGACCTTCCAGGCCATCGTCCAGGCCCGCGAAACCTACGCCTTCGACCCCGAACTGGACGTCGAGCAGGCGCGCCAGCTGTGGCTGCAACTGCCTCTGCACACCCTGGTGGCCGAGGCCGATGGCGAGCTGCTCGGCTCCTACTACCTCAAGGCCAACGCCGCCGGCCCTGGCGCCCATGTCGGCAACTGCGGCTACATGGTCTGCGCGGCCGCCCGTGGCCGTGGCGTGGCCCGGCTGATGTGCGAGCACTCGCAGAAGCTGGCGCGCCAGGAAGGCTTCCTGGCGTTGCAGTTCAACTCAGTGGTGGCGAGCAACGAAGTGGCGGTGGCGCTGTGGACCAAGCTCGGCTTCGAGACCGTTGGCCGCCTGCCCAAAGCCTATCGCCATGCCCGCCTGGGGTTGGTCGACTGCCTGGTAATGTACAAGTGGCTGGCCGATGAGCCGGTGGTGGAAAAGCCCCCCCTGCTGATCGGGCGCAAGAACATCGAAGCGCGGGTGTCGCGCCGCCGCGGGCGCTGACACGCGCATTTGACGCGCCGGCCATTCGATGGTCAGATGCGCGCCAGTTTCAGGTGTCCTGCGCCGCCGTGCGCAGGGTGAAACGGGAAGCCGGTGCGTCGTGGTTCACGACAAGTCCGGCGCTGCCCCCGCAACGGTAAGCGAGCGATGCCTTCGACACACCACTGTGCGCCAGCATGGGAAGGTGAAGGCCTCACGACCCTCGCAAGCCCGGAGACCGGCCTGAAGCGTCACTTGGCAACCCGCGGTGGGCGGGCGCAGGCCGGTATCCGCGTGCGCCTGCGTACGCGGTGCGCCTTTGCGTGTTTTCCACCGGGATCCATTCATTCCTGCAGTAGTGGAACGACATGTCCCGATTCATCAAGCTTCACCCCCTGGCGGCCTGCCTGGCCGTTTCCCTGCCAGCCCTGGCCGACGAACCTGTGCTGAACCTCCCTTCCACGGCCATCACCGATACCCGTGACCCACAGCGCGTCGACCTGGCTACGCCCAGCGAGGCCGGTTCACGGCTGAACCTCAGTGCTCTGGAAACCCCGGCCAGCACCAGCAGCCTCACGGCCGAACAGATCGAGCAGCGCAACAACCTCACCGTGCAGGACGCCGTGACCCGCTCGCCCGGCATCACCTTCATCGGCAACCCCGGCGATGGCGGCACCGGCCTGTCGGCGCGCGGCTTCACCGGCCATGGCTCGGTGATGACCCTGTTCGACGGCGCGCGCCTGTACACCGGGGCCGGTACCCAGACCTTCCCGGTCGACCCGTGGATGGTCGAGCAGATCGACGTCATCCGCGGCCCGGCTTCGGTGCTCTATGGCGAAGGCGCGACCGGCGCAGTGATCAACGTGATCCCGAAAAAACCCTTCGCTGGCGACATCCACAACCGCCTGCGCCTGGGCTACGGCTCCTGGGACCGCCAGCAACTGGGCCTGGACAGCGGCGGCAGCCTCAGCGAACGCCTGAGCTATCGCCTGACCTTGAACCAGCAGGCCGGCAACGGCTGGGTCGACCGCACCGACTCGCGCAGCCTGGCGCTCAGTGCCGCGCTGCGCTTCGACGCCAGCGACGACCTGAGCTTCACCCTCGCCCACGAGCGCGGCGACGCCCAGCCCGCCAACTACTACGGCACGCCGCTGATCGACGGCCATTACCGCAGCAGCCTGCGCAAGAAGAACTACAACGTCCAGAATGACGAGCAGCGCTACCACGACGAGTGGACCCGCTTCACCACGGGCTGGACGATCAACGACCACCTCAGCGCCAGCAACCAGCTCTACTACATCAAGAGCCGTCGCCACTGGCGCAATGCCGAGAACTACAGCTGGGACGCTGACCGCGCACTGCTGGAGCGCCAGAGCTACCTGGAGATCAAGCACAACCAGGAGCAGATCGGCGACCGCCAGACCTTCACCTTCGACCACAGCCTGTTCGGCCTTGCCAGCAAGACGCTGGTCGGTGTCGAGTACAACAAGGTGCGTTTCAACATCGACAGCAACCGGCCGTACAACGACGTGGGCGGCGACTCTATCGACCCATGGCAGCCGACCCCAGGCTGGTTCCACAGCGACTCGCCAACCCGCCCGCAGACGCTGTCCAGCACCCACACCTTCGCCCTGTTCGCCGAGAACCGCCTGCAGCTCAGCGAACGCCTGTCGCTGGTCACCGGCGTGCGCCGCGACCAGAACCACATCGACCTCGACAACCTGGTCGACGGCAGTCGCAGTGACCGCAGCCTGCAGGGCGGCAACTGGCGCGCCGGGCTGGTGTTTGCAGTCACCAACGACCTGTCGCTTTATGGCCAGTACTCCACCAGCGAGGATGGCGTTGACAACCTGGTCAGCCTCAGCCCGTCACAGATGCACTATGACCTGACCGAGGCAAAGCAGACCGAACTGGGCCTCAAGCAGCGCTTCTGGGAGGGCCGTGGCGAGTGGACGCTGGCGGCGTTCCATACCGTCAAGAAGAAGCTGCTGGTGGATGACCCGCTCACCCACGAGGCGCAACAGGCCGGGCAGCAGACCTCCGACGGCCTGGAGGCGTCGCTGGAACTGGCCCTGGGGCAGCAGTGGCAGGTATCGGCCAATGCTTCGCTGGTGCGGGCGAAGTACGATGATTTCGCCGAGGTGGTCGATGGCGTGGCCCAGGACCGCGCCGGCAACCGCCCGGCCAATGTGCCGCGGCGCACGGCCAACCTGTGGCTGAGCAAGGGCTTCGGCCAGCAGGTGGATGCCGGGATTGGCGCACGGTATGTAGATGAGCGTTATGCCGACACGGCCAATAGCCAGCGTGCGCCGGGGTATACCGTGGTCGATGCCGACATCGGCTGGCAGGTGTTGCCGGATGTACGCCTGGGGTTGCAGGTGAACAACCTGTTCGACCGGGAATATGTGGCGTCGGTGTTCAGTGGCGAGCAGTGGGTGATGGGGGCGCCACGGTCGTATTTCGCTACCGTGGATTACACCTTCTGATTTGAGCCGCCTGTCCCGGCCTCTTCGCGGGCACAGGCAACACAAAAACTGCTATCAACAGCAAATGAAATAGTTATAAGATAACGTTTCATTTGACAATCATTCCTGCCTGCGACCGCCTTCCATGACCAGCGCCTCAGCCTTCCCCACCCAGCTCACCCAGCGCCTGCAGAGCATCGATGCCCTGCGCGGCCTGGTGATCCTGTTCATGCTGCTCGACCACGTGCGTGAAACCTTCTTCCTGCACCGCCAGGTCAGCGACCCGATGACCATCGATGCTACCGACCCGTCGCTGTTCGCCAGCCGCACCCTGGCCCACCTGTGCGCCCCGGTGTTCGTGCTGCTCACCGGCCTGTCGGCCTGGCTGTATGGCGAGAAGTACCAGGGCCGCAGCGATGTCTCGGCGTTCCTGTTCAAGCGTGGGCTGTTCCTGGTGGTGCTGGAGTTCACCCTGGTCAACTTCGCCTGGACCTTCCAGCTGCCGCCGAGCGTGGTCTACATGCAGGTGATCTGGGCCATCGGCGTCAGCATGATCGCCCTGTCGCTGCTGGTGTGGCTGCCGCGTGCTGCCCTGCTCGCCCTGGGCACGCTGATCATCGCCGGGCACAACCTGCTCGATGGCCTGCACTTTGGCGTGGAGTCGGCCCTGCATGTGCCGTGGGCGATCCTGCACGACCGTGGCTGGCTGGAGGTCTCGGATACCCTGCGCCTGCGCACCTCCTACCCGGTGCTGCCATGGATCGGCGTGATCGCCCTGGGCTATGGCCTCGGCCCTTGGTTCGCCCGTGGCAGCGACGCCAGCGAGCGCCAGCACCGTCTGCTGATGGCCGGCGTCATCGCCCTGTTCGGTTTCATGGTGCTGCGCATCTACAACGGCTACGGCGAGGCGCCATGGAGCGGCTACCCGACCGTCACCCAGACCCTGATGAGCTTCTTCAACATCACCAAGTACCCACCCTCGCTGCTGTTCCTGGCCCTGACCCTGGGCTGCGGCCTGCTGTTGCTGCGCGCCTTCGAGCGCGCCGGGCTGGCCCGCTGGATCAGCACCCTCGCGGTGTTCGGCGCAGCGCCGATGTTCTTCTACCTGCTGCACCTGTACGTGCTCAAGTTGCTGTACCTGGCCTGTGTGGCGCTGCTGGGCCTCAACCACGGCGACTACTTCGGCTTCGACGGCATCGGCGCGGTGTGGTTGGCCGCCCTGCTGCTGGCGGCGGCGCTGTACGTTCCGGTGCGCTGGTTTGCCCGGCTCAAGGGGCGCCGGCGCGACATCCGCTGGCTGAAGTACCTCTGATTTGCGCTTTTGCCCGGCAGCCCGATGGTCTACCATGCGGCCCGCCGGTTTCCACCACGGAAATAATAGGGAATCCCGGGCCCGCCCAAGGCGTGCCAATCGGAACTGCCCCCGCAACTGTAGGTGCCGAGCCTGCTCCATCGATGCCACTGGATCATCATCCGGGAAGGCCGGAGCCGGGCGAGGACGCACCAGTCAGGAGACCTGCCGGCAAACATTCACCAACCGGCGGGGTGTCCGGGATGGCCATCCGTGTTGCCCCTGTGCGTGCAGGGGCTCGGCGATGCCTGTCCGTGCGTTCCTCACCAGAACTGTCCGACAGGAGATCGCCCAGCATGCTGCCCCGTATCACCGCCCTGCTCGCCGGCCTGAGCCTCACCGGCCTGGCCCAGGCCGCCGCCACCCACTTCCCGCTGACGGTCGACAACTGCGGCGCGCCGCAGACCTTCACCCAGGCGCCCGAGCGCGCGGTCACCATCGGCCAGGCCGGCACCGAAATGCTCTACGCCCTGGGCCTGGGTGACAAAGTGGCCGCCACCTCGTTGTGGTTCAACAATGTACTGCCCGAATACCAGGCACTGAACGACAAGGTGCCGCGCCTGGCCGACAACGAACCCAGCTTTGAAGCCGTGGTCGGAAAGCGCCCGCAACTGGTGGCGGTGCAGTTCGAGTGGATGGTCGGCGCCCAGGGCGCGGTCGCTACCCGTGAACAGTTCAGCGAGCTGAACATTCCAACCTACCTGCTGCCCTCGGACTGCGAAGGCAAGGACAACCTGGTCGGCGCCGACGGCACTCGTCTGCAGGCGTTCCAGGTCGACAGCATCTACAAGAGCGTCAGCCAGCTGGCCGAGATCTTCGACGTGCAGGAGCGCGGCGCCGCACTCAATGCCGACCTCAAGGCACGCCTGGACAGCGCGCAACAGCAACTGAGCGGCAAGGACCTGGCCAGCACGTCGGCACTGTTCTGGTTCTCCAGCGCCGATCTCGGCATCGACCCCTACGTCGCCGGTCGCCAGGGCGTGGCCGACTTCATGCTGCGCACCCTGGGCGTGCGCAACGTGGTCGAGTCGACCGAAGAATGGCCGACCGTGGGCTGGGAAACCCTGGCCAAGGCCAACCCGACCTGGCTGATCATCGCGCGCATGGACCGCCGCCGCTTCCCCGCCGACGATTACCAGAAGAAGCTCGAATTCCTGCGCAACGACCCGGTGACGAAGAACATGGACGCGGTAAGGAACAACCGCATCATCATCCTCGACGCTGAAGCCATGCAGGCCGGCATCCGCCTGTTCCGTGGCCTGCAGACCTTGTCTGCGGCCTTCGCCAGCGGTAAAGCGGCGCAGTGATGAAAGCCCTGCCCTACACCGCCCTGGCCTTGCTGGCCCTGCTCGCGGCCGTGCTGGCCGGTACCGCCACTGGCGAAACCAGCCTGTCGCCACAGTTGGTCTACCAGGTACTGGCCAACCACCTGTGGCAGGCCGGCTACCCGGTCGACCCGATCGACGCCGGCATCGTCTGGAACTACCGCCTGACCCGCGCCCTGGTCGCCGCCGCCTGCGGCGCGGGGCTGGCGACCTGTGGGGTGATCCTCCAGGCGCTGCTGCGCAACCCGCTGGCCGAGCCCTACCTGCTCGGGCTGTCCGCCGGCGCTTCGACTGGTGCGGTGCTAGTTGGTCTGATGGGCCTGGGCAGCGTCGCCCTGAGCATGTCCGGCGGTGCCTTCATCGGCGCCCTGGCGGCCTTTGCCCTGGTGCTGGTGCTGGCCCGAGCGGCCGGGCCGAGCAATCACAACGCGCAGGTGATCCTCGCGGGTATCGCCGGCTCGCAGCTGTTCACTGCCCTCACCGCCTTCCTCATCACCAAGTCGGCCACCGCAGAGCAGGCGCGCGGCATCCTGTTCTGGCTGCTGGGCAACCTCAGCGGCGTGCGCTGGCCGTCGGTGTGGATGGCGTTGCCGGTGGTGCTGTTCGGGCTGGTGGTGTGCCTGTGGCACCGCCGGGCGCTGGATGCCTTTACCTTCGGCGCCGACTCGGCGGCCTCGCTGGGCATCGCCGTGCGCCGCACGCAGTGGCTGCTGATCAGTTGTGCGGCACTGGTAACCGCGGTGATGGTGTCGATCGTCGGCGCCATCGGTTTCGTCGGCCTGGTCATCCCCCACGCCCTGCGCCTGCTGCTCGGTCCCGGCCATGGCCGCCTGCTGCCGGCCAGCGCCCTGGGCGGTGCGCTGTTCCTGATTGCCGCCGATGTGCTGTCGCGCACCTTGATCAGCGGCCAGGTGATTCCGGTCGGCGTGGTCACCGCCTTGATCGGCGCGCCGGTGTTCGCGCTGATCCTGGTCAGCCGCCGGGGGCGCCCATGACCGCCATGAATACCGTGCACATCGCCCCCCTCGCTTGCCGGGGGCTGGGCTTGCAGCTGTCGGGCAACACCGTGCTGTGCAACATCGACCTCAACGTGGTGGCCGGTGAGACCCTGGGCATCGTCGGCCCCAACGGCTCGGGCAAATCGTCCCTGCTCAAGCTGCTGGCCGGGTTGCGCACGCCGGGCACCGGCAGTGTGCAGCTGCACGGCGAGCCCCTGGCGCGCCTGCCGCGCCGGCGTGTCGCCCAGGCGCTGGCGCTGGTCGAGCAGCAGGCCGACACCCTCGATGCGATCAGTGTGTTCGATGCCGTTGCCCTGGGGCGCACGCCTTGGCTGTCGGCGCTGGCTCCGTTCTCCCGGGAGGATCGTGCCATCGTCGAACAAGCCTTGGCCGATCTCGACGCCACGCACCTGCGGGAACGGCTCTGGAGTTCGCTGTCCGGTGGCGAGCGCCAGCGCGTGCACATTGCCCGCGCCCTGGCCCAGCGCCCGCAGGTGCTGCTGCTCGACGAGCCGACCAACCACCTCGACATCCAGCACCAGCTAAGCCTTTTGCAACAGGTACAGGCACTGCCGGTGACCACCCTGGTGGCCCTGCACGACCTCAACCAGGCGCTGACCTGCGACCGCGTGGCGGTGCTCGACAAGGGCCACCTGGTGGCCCTCGGCAAACCGCTGGAGGTGCTCACCCCCGAACGCCTGCTCAGCACCTTCAGCGTGCACGCCCACTACCTCATCGACCCCTTCGACGGCGCGCGCATCCTGCGTTTTCGTGCCCCCTGAACCAGGACGTTCCCGCCATGTCGCTGCGCCCCGCTGCTGTACTTTTATCTCTGCCACTGGCAGGCCTGGCCCCATTCGCCCTCGCGGACTCGGCTCAATCGCAAAGCAACGGTTTCATCGAAGACAGCAGCTGGAACATCCTCAACCGCACCGTCTACGACCAGCGTGACTACAAGCACGGCGGGCGCAACAGCAGCGCACGCAACGCCTACAAGCCACGCAACGAACGCAACGGCCTGGCCGAAGAATGGGCCTACGGCCTGATGGGCACCTTCCAGTCCGGTTTCACCCAGGGCCTGATCGGCGTCGGTGTCGATGCCCACGCCTATCAGGGCGTGCAGCTCGACAGCGGCGGCGGCCGTGCGGGCAAGGCGCGCCTGCTGAGTGTGGACAACGACGGCCACCCCAAGAACGCATACAGCCGTGGCGGTGCGGCACTGAAACTGCGAGTATCCAACACCGTGCTGTCCTGGGGCGAACAACGGGTGAAGACGCCGGTATTCAGCTCTTCCGACAGCCGCCTGCTGCCCGAAACGGCCACGGGTTTCTTCCTGACCAGCAGCGAGATCGACACCCTCAAGCTGGTCGCCGGCCACTTCAACGAAAGCACCGACCGCAACGCGTCCAGCCACGACCAGGGCTTCGTGGTGAACTACTCCGACGGCCGCCAAGGCAACAGCTTCGACCTCGCCGGCCTGGTGTGGAACCCCGGCACTGCCTTCAGCGCCAGCCTGTACACCTCGCGCTACGAAGACACCTGGAACCAGCACTACCTCGGCAGCACCCTCACCCACGCCCTGGACGATCGCCGCAGCCTGAGCCTGGACCTCAACCTGTACCGCACCACCGACACCGGCAAGGCGCTGTCCGGGCGCATCGACAACACCACCTGGAGCCTGGTCTCGCGCTACAGCCAAGGCCCTCACAGCGTCAGCCTCGGCTGGCAGCAGGTGGATGGCAACACGCCGTTCGACTATGTCACCCGCGGGGCAATCTACATCGCCAACGCCGTGCAGATGTCCGACTTCAACGCACCGAACGAAAAATCATGGCAGGCGCGCTATGACCTGGACATGGGCGGCTATGGCATTCCGGGGCTGAACCTGACCGCCCTGCATGTGCGCGGCTTCGATATCGACGGTACCCACGTCGACCCAAACGGTGGCTATGCGTACCTGGGTTATGGCAAGGGTGGCAAGCATTGGGAGCGGGACCTCGAAGCCCGCTACGTGGTGCAGAGTGGCAAGGCCAAGGGCACCACGTTCTCGCTGCGGCACAACGTGCACCGGGGCAACACAGCGCAGGCGGAGCTCGATGGCGATCAGATCCGCCTGGCGGTGGAATGGCCGTTGTCAGGCAGTTTCTGATAACCCCCAGACCTGCTTCTCCTGCTCGCTGAGCGTCGCCACGACGGCAGCAAATACCTCGTTGAACTCCGAGCTGACATTCTGGTGCACACGATAACTGCTCAGCAGGTAGCGCTTCACGGTCTTCGGCCAGCTGCCATCCTTGTGGGCCGCTATGATGATGCCCTTGACCTCCTGATAGTTGGCTGACGGCCTGACCTTGATCAGCAGTTTTTCGAAGTCGGCATAGGTCCAGTCGTCCCTGCGGTTCTCGAACGCGTCGAGCAGGTCGAGTTTGTACAGCGCGAGATGTGCCATGGGCATCCTTCCTCATTCATCGTGAAGGAGACGACGGTAAGCAAAACGCCCGGCAATTGAAATGAACGCGGTGGTGACCCTCAGTTGCGGGACGTAGGAAAGGTCTTACCTGGCGATTGAATGACCCCGCGGGTCATGGGTTTGAACAGGTGATGTGCACGACCGCGTTTTCTCCCTCAGGTACTGATCGCTGGCAACCCGGCACCGCTATAATCCACCCCTCGCAAACACGCGCCCAAGGCCACCTCAATGCCCCGCATCCACAAGTTGCTGCTCCCCCTGCTGTTCACCGCCGCCCTCGCCGCCTGCGACCAGAAGCCCACCCGCGAAGAGCAGATTCTGGCCAACCTGCCGCTGCAGGAAGCCTACGACCACAACATCGAGCGCATGGCTGCACTGCTGACCCGCACCCACCCGCAGCTGGATGCAGCCACCATCAGCAGCGTCCTGCGCAAGCACCTCACCGTCGAGGACCAGCGCCAGGACCTGTTCAAGCTCTACAGCGAGAAGAACTTCAGCGACGCCGAGTTCGCCACCATCGTCGCCGCCACCCGCGACCCGGCCAAGGCCAAGGCGCTGGAACAGACCGAGGAAGGCAAGCGCCTGAGCGACAAGCTCACCGGGCTGATGCGCGAGACGGCGCGGGACGAGAAGGTGCAGGCGCTGGCCGGGCAGCGCATGCAGCAGGTCGAAGATGAGCTGAATGAACTGGAGAAACCTGGGTCCTGATTTTGCGGCCTGGCACCGGCTGCGCCGGTGTTCGCAGGACATGTTGGGGTGATCTTTCCCCAATTGCTGGGTCCAACAGACATCCCGCCCCCCTTGGAGACCGACCATGCCCCGCTTGGGCTTCGCCTGCATGTATCGCCACCCCGATCGCAACCTTTCGGTAAAGGCCCTGGAAGCCATCGAGCGCCCGCTCAATCCGCGGACCACCACGCTGCGCTGGCTGTCAAGCGCCACCCAGGAAGCGGCCCGGGCCAAGCTGCTGGAGCTAGTGGAGCACAACCTCGAAGCCCAAGTGCGCCTGCTGGCCTACGTCAGTGAACTGCCACCGATGCTGCGCATGGTGCGCCTGAGCAGCGACCTGCTGCCGCTCTACAGCCACCCCAGCGTAGGGCCGATCTATCGCGACGCAGAGTTCCAGGCCCTGATGGCCGAACGCTTCGCGGCCATCGGCAAACAGGCCCGCGACCAGGATATCCGCCTGTCATTCCACCCCGGCCAGTACTGCGTACTCGGCTCGGACCGCCCCGACGTGGTGGAAAACAGCCTGGCAGAGTTCGAATACCACGCCGACATGATTCGCATGATGGGCTTCGGTCAACGCTTTCAGGACATCAAGTGCAATGTGCATATCGCCGGGCGCCTCGGCGCGGACGGGGTACGCCAGGTGTGGCCACGGTTGTCGCAGGTGGCGCGCAACGTGATCACCTTCGAGAACGACGAGAAGACCTACGGCGTCGACGACTGCCTGGCACTGGCCGACCTTGCGCCGGTCGTGCTGGACATCCACCACTGCTGGATCCACGAGGGCGACTACATCGACCCGCACGACCCGCGCATCGCACGGATCATCGACAGCTGGCGCGGTGTGCGGCCGACCATGCACTACTCGCAGCCGCCGGAGAGCTTGCAGGCGCTGGGCTTCGACGCCGACGGCAAACTGACCATCCCGGCGTTGCTGGAGAAAGTGAACAAGCGTGACCTGTATCAGCACAGCGCGCAGATGTGGAACGACTGGACCAACCGCTACGCCCTGCAGTTCGTCGACCGTTTCGACATCATGTTCGAGGCCAAGGACAAGAACCTGGCGACCCTGGATTTCTACCGGCGCCATGTTGAGCGGCCATGACCGCAAGAACACCGCAGCAGAGCGCTTGCGGTTCGAAAAAGTTGAACTTAACTATTGTTTCAAGGCTTGTCATAAATCTGTCGTGTTTCAGTCATAGGATTGACCCCAACCTGACATTTTCTCTCTTCATGGATGAGCGTCTCATGCGTCGTGTGGTTTTCAATCAGAAAGGTGGCGTGGGTAAATCGAGTATCGCCTGCAACCTCGCCGCGGCCAGCGCCGCCGAGGGCTATCGCACGTTACTGGTCGACCTCGACCCGCAGGCCAACGCCACCTATTACCTCACCGGGCTGACCGACGACGCCATCCCTGCCGGCATCGCCGACTTTTTCCGCCAGACCCTCTCGCCAGTCACCGCCGCCGGCAAGAAACACCGCGTGGCAATCACCGAAACCCGCTACGACAACCTGCACCTGGTGACCGCCAGCCCCGACCTCAGCGACCTGCAGAGCAAGCTGGAGAGCAAGTACAAGATCAACAAGCTGCGCAAGCTGCTGGTGGAACTGGGCGAGGACTACGAGCGGATCTACATCGACACCCCGCCAGCGCTGAACTTCTACACCTTCAGCGCACTGGTGGCCGCCGAACGCCTGCTGATCCCGTTCGACTGCGACAGCTTCTCGCGCCAGGCGCTGCTCAGCGTCATGGCCGAGGTCGAGGAGTTGCGCCAGGACCACAACCCGGCGCTGCAGGTGGAGGGCGTGGTGGTCAACCAGTTCGCCGGGCGCACAGCGCTGCACCAGACCCTGGTCGAGCAGTTGCGCGACGAGGGCATGCCGGTGCTGCCGGTATACCTCAGCAGCTCGATCAAGATGCGTGAGTCGCACCAGGTTTCGGTGCCGCTGGTGCACATGGCGCCCCGCCACAAGCTGGCGCAGGAGTTCGTCGAGCTGCTGGACGTGCTCGAACGCGCCGCCTGAGCTGCGACAACACGCCACAGCCAGGCACTACCCTGCCGTTCGTCCGGGTGATAGATTCGCCGCCATGAAAATCACCCGGCACACCCGCACGCTGACTGCCTGGACGCTCTATGCCAGCGTCCTGTTCAGCCTGTTGCTGTGTGGCCTGCACCACGGCCAGATGGGCGGCCTGCGCCTGGCCGGCCTGGAAGGTGGTTTCTGCTCGATCAACAGCGAACACGGCGTGGCCATCGACCTCGACGGCGCCGGTGGCGACCAGCATATGGCCCAGCTCGACTGCCCGGTGTGCTCCTCGTTCGGCCTGGCCGTGCCGCTGGCCAGCAGCGGCTGGTCGTTCAGCCCTGCACAGGCCACCGCCACCTCGCCCATCGTCGTGCGCAGCTGGGCGCAACCGCCGCCCCGTTACCAACGCCCTGCCCTCCCCCCCCGCGCTCCCCCTGCCACCTTCCCCGCAACCATCACTCTTATCGCCTGACTTCAGCCGGGCGCGCCTGCCTGCGCGCTCGCCGTCAGCCATGACCTTTGCGTGGAAGACCCAACAACATGCTCCGCAATACCTCCCTGGTGCTCCTCATGGGCACCTGCACCTTTGCCTGGGCGGACGATGCCGCCGTCGAACTCAACGCCACCAGCATCGATGGCGAGCGCGATGCGCCCTCCGGCGTGCAACTGGACGTGCCCATCAGCACCGGCTCGCGGCTGGGCCTCACCGCGCGGGAAACCCCCGCGTCGGTCAGCGTATCGGACCGGCGCATCATCGAAGAACGCGGCGCCAAGGATAGCCAGGATGTGATCAACGCCATGACCGGCGTCAACGCTTCGGCCAACCCCGGCTACGGCGGTTTCGTCAGTTACCGCGGCTTCACCCAGAACCAGGTGACCCAGCTCTACAACGGCATCAACCTCGGCTACAGCAGCGCCACCCGGCCGGTGGACGCCTGGGTGCTGGACCGCGTCGAGCTGCTTGGCGGGCCGTCGTCCTTCCTGCATGGCGCAGGCGCCGTGGGCGGCTCGATCAACTACATCAGCAAGACCGCCAGCCGCGACCAGCAGATCATCGATGGCCGCGTGCGCTATGGCAGCTACGACGACTCGGAGATGGCCTTCGGCATCAACCAGGCCCTCGCCAGCAACCCTGCCGATGCCCGCCATTTCATGCGCCTGGACTTCAGCCACACCGGCAGCAATGGCTACATCGACCGCAACCAGCGCAAGACTGACAGCCTGGCGTTTTCCCTGCTCAGCGACCTGACGCCCGACCTGACCCACACCCTGGCGCTGGAATACCAGGAGGACCGTGAAGACAGCCCCTACTGGGGGGCGCCGATCCTGCCGGGACGCAGCACCCTGAAGATCGACAACAACCGCCGCTTCGAGAACTACAACGTCGCCGATGGCCGCTACGAGCAGCGGGTGCGCTGGCTGCGCTCGATGCTCGACTACCAGGTCAACGACAGCACCAGCGTGCACAACACCCTGTACCACTACAGCGCCCAGCGCGATTACCGCAACGTCGAGCGCTACAGCTACACCAGCGACGGCAATGTGCAGCGTGCCAGCCCTTACCTGCAGCGCCACGAACAGAGCGTGCTGGGCGACCGCATCGAACTGCGCCACGACAACCAGCTGTTCGGCCTGGCCAGCCAGTGGTCGCTGGGCCTGGACTACTCGCACATGCGCCAGACCGTGTACCCGACGTCCGGGAGCTGGACCGATGTGGTCGATTCGGACCACTTCGACCCCGGCAGTTTCTACAACATCCCCGGGGTGAACGCCGGGCTGACCAAGCAGCGCCGGCATGTCACCAGCAACCGCGCCGTGTTCGCCGAGAACCGCCTGCAACTGACCGAGCGCCTGGCCTTGCTCACGGCCCTGCGTTACGACTACCTGGACATGGAGGTAACCAACTACGGCGCGGTGACGCCGAGCTCGCCGGCGTTCTTCGAGCGGCGCTGGGAACCACTGTCCGGGCGCGTCGGCCTGACCTACGAACTGACGCCGTCGGCCAGCCTCTATGCCCAGTACAGCACCGCCGCCGACCTGCCGGCCGGTTCGCTGGCGGCAGCCACCTACGCCAACGTCGGCACCTTCGACCTGTCCAAGGGCGAGCAATGGGAAGTGGGCAGCAAGTTCGACTTCCTCGAGGGGCGAGGCGCGGCGACCGTGGCCTTGTACCAGATCGTGCGCAAGGACTTTGCCGTGCGCGATTCGAGCAACCCCAACCTGACCGTCCAGGCCGGGCAGCAGACCTCACGCGGGGTCGAGTTGTCCGGGCGGCTGCAGGTCACGCCAAAGCTGCTGGCCGAGGGCAACTACGCCTATGTCGACGCGCAGTACGATGCGTTCAACGAAGCGGTCAACGGCGTATCGGTATCGCGCAAAGGCAATGCCCCGGTCAACGTACCGGCCAATGTCGCCAATCTGTGGCTGACCTACAGCTTCACCTCGGCCTGGTCGGCGGGGGTGGATGCTCGCTATGTCGGTTCGGTGTACGCCGACAATGCCAACACCCTCAAGGCGCCGGCCTATACCTTGTTCGGCACCTTTGCCCGCTATCGGCTGGATGAACACACCACCCTCACCGGGCGGGTGCGCAACCTGACCGATGAGGTGTATGCCAAGCAGGCCTATGGGCTGCAGTACTACATGGGGGCACCACGGACCTTCGAGGTGGCGGTGGACATGCGTTTCTGATGCATTTGCCAGTACCAGCCTCGCGGTCGAAACAGATATCCCGATGTCGCCCTGAACGAAGCAGCCTGCTGCGCTACTCGGTCTACTGGCCCTGATAACAACGATGGCGCGCCTTGAGCGCGCCACATTCATCCAGGCTGCCTATGGAAACCGGAGAGCTTCCGTATGTCTGCATCGCATGAGGTATCCCCCGCCACCCTGCGCAGGGTCATCGCCGCCTCGGCCATCGGCAACTTCGTCGAATGGTTCGACTTCGCCGTCTATGGCTTCCTCGCCACGCTGATCGCCAGCCAGTTCTTCGCCAGCGAAGATGCCAGCGTCGCCCTGCTCAAGACCTTCGCCGTGTTCGCCGTGGCGTTCGCCTTGCGCCCGCTCGGCGGCATCGTGTTCGGCGCGCTCGGCGACCGCCTGGGGCGCAAGCGCATCCTGTCGCTGACCATCTTGCTGATGGCCGGCTCCACCACCTTGATCGGCCTGCTGCCGACCTATGCCAGCATCGGCCTTGCAGCCCCTGCGCTGCTGACCCTGGCGCGTTGCCTGCAGGGCTTCTCTGCCGGCGGTGAATACGCCGGCGCCTGCGCCTACCTGATGGAACATGCGCCACGGAACAAGCGTGCGTTCTATGGCAGCTTCGTGCCGGTCTCGACCTTCTCCGCCTTTGCCTGTGCGGCGGTGATCGCCTACGGCCTGGAAGCCAGCCTGTCGGCCGAGGCCATGACGGCCTGGGGCTGGCGCATCCCGTTCCTGGTGGCCGCGCCGCTCGGGCTGGTGGGCCTGTACCTGCGTTGGCGCATGGAGGAAACCCCGGCGTTTCGCGAGGCCGTCGCCCAGGGCAAGGAACATGAACATTCGCCGCTCAAGGAAACCCTGCGCAACCACGGCCGGGCGATTCGCAACCTGGGCATGTTCATCTCGCTGACAGCGCTGTCGTTCTACATGTTCACCACCTACTTCGCCACCTACCTGCAACTGGTCGGCAACCTGACCCGTGCCCAGTCGCTGCTGGTGACCACCGTGGCGTTGCTGTTCGCCGCCGTCGGTTGCCCGTTGGCCGGGGCCTTCTCCGACCGGGTCGGGCGGCGCAAGACCATTGGCTTCACCTGCCTGTGGGTGATGGTCTGCGTGTTCCCCGCTTACTGGCTGGCCAGTTCCGGGTCGATGTCGGGGGCGCTGCTGGGGGTGATCCTGCTGGCAGTGGGGGCGCTGTGCAGTGGCGTGGTGACGGCGGCGTTGCTGTCGGAAAGCTTCCCGACCCGAACCCGCTATACCGCTTCGGCGATTACCTACAACGTGGCCTACACCTTGTTTGGCGGTACTGCGCCGCTGGTGGCGACCTGGTTGATCGGGCAGACCGGGAGCAGCCTGGCGCCGGCGTTCTACCTGGTGGTGATCGCGCTGGTGGCGCTGGTGGGTGGGTTGGCGTTGCCGGAGACATCGCGGATATCGTTGCATGATGAAGCCGGTAATGATGTGAGCTCTCAGGTCCGCACTTCGACTTAAGGCCCGTGGGGCCGCAAAGCGGCCCCCGCGATCTCAATCCTCTTCGCGTCTATATGCCCATTGATACAAGGCCGGCAGCACCAGCAAGGTCAGCGCCGTTGACGACAGAATCCCGCCAATCACCACCGTCGCCAGCGGCCGCTGCACTTCGGCTCCGGTCCCTGTCGCCAAAGCCATCGGAATGAACCCCAAGGACGCCACCAACGCCGTCATCAGCACCGGCCGCAAGCGCGTCAACGCCCCTTCCTCGACCGCCGCACGCAAACCGCGCCCTTCCTCTCGCAGGTTGCGGATGAACGCAATCATCACCAGGCCATTGAGCACCGCCACACCCGACAAGGCAATGAAGCCCACCCCGGCGGAAATCGACAGAGGAATATCCCGCAACCACAGCGCCAGTACTCCGCCGGTCAAGGCAAACGGAATCCCGGTAAACACCAGCAGGCCGTCCTTGAGGTTGTTGAACATCATCAGCAGCAACGCCATCACCAGCAGCAGCGCTACCGGCACCACCACCCGCAGGCGCTCGGCCGCTGACTGCAACTGCTCGAACTGGCCGCCCCAGCGGGTCCAGTAACCCGACGGGATCTGCACCTGCTCACGCAAGGCCTGCTCGGCCTGCTCGACGAACGAGCCCAAATCACGCCCACGCACGTTGGCGCTGACCACCACCACGCGCTTGCCATCCTCGCGGCTGACCTGGTTCGGCCCCAGCTGCAGGTTCAACGTGGCCACTTGCGACAGCGGGATGAAGCCGATCTGTGCTGCGCCAGCTGCAGCACTGGCCGGTACCGGAATCAGCAGGCTGCCCAGGCCATCGACATCGGTACGCAGGGTTTCGGAAAGGCGCACCACCATGTCGAAACGGCGATCGCCTTCATACAACGTGCCCGCCGTGCGCCCGCCGACGGCAATGGCGATGGCGTCCTGCACGTCACCCACATTCAAGCCATGGCGCGCGGCCTTGTCGCGGTCGATGTCGATGGTCAGCACCGGCAGGCCGGTGGTCTGCTCGACCTTCACTTCCGAGGCGCCTGGCACCTGTTGCAAGCTGCTGGCGATCTGCGCGGCGGTGCGGTTGAGCACGTCCATGTCATCACCGAACACCTTCACCGCCACATCACTGCGCACGCCGGAAATCAGCTCGTTGAAACGCAACTGGATCGGCTGCGACAGCTCGTGGTTGCTACCTGGCACGCTCGCAGCAGCGCGCTGGACCTCGGCAATCAGCTCCTCGCGGGGCTTGCCAGGGTCGCCCCACTGCTCGCGCGGGCGCAGCATCACGTAGGCATCGGAGATGTTCGGCGGCATCGGGTCGGAAGCAATCTCGGCGGTGCCGGTGCGGGCGAACACCCGCTCCACTTCCGGCACCTGGGCGATGATCGCCTGCTCCAGGCGCTGTTGCATGTCCACCGACTGCGACAGACTGGTGCCTGGCACGCGCAGCGCCTGCAAGGCAAAGTCGCCCTCGCTTAGGCTGGGGATGAACTCGCTGCCCATGCGGCTGGCCACCACCCCAGACAGCAGCACCAGCCCCGCGGCGGCGGCAAACGCCAGCTTGCGCCGCCCCAGCACCCAGTCGAGTACCGGTGCATAGCGCAGGCGGGCGGTGCGCATGACCACGCCCTCTTCTTCCCTGACCTTGCCAGTGACGAACAGCGCGATGGCCGCCGGCACGAAGGTCACCGAAAGGATCATGGCGCCCAGCAGTGCCATCACCACGGTGAAGGCCATCGGGTGGAACATCTTGCCCTCGACCCCGGTCAGGGCAAAGATCGGCAGGTACACCACCATGATGATCAACTGCCCGTAGATCAGCGGCCGGCGCGCCTCGCGGGCGGCGGCGAACACCTCGTGGAAGCGTTCGGCACGGGTCAGCATGCGGCCATGCCGTTGCTGGGCATGGGCCAGGCGGCGGATGGCGTTTTCGACGATCACCACCGCGCCATCGACGATGATGCCGAAGTCCAGGGCGCCGAGGCTCATCAGGTTGGCACTGACCTTGTTGCTGAACATGCCGGTGAAGGTGAACAACATCGACAGCGGGATGACCATGGCCGTGATCAGCGCGGCGCGGATGTTACCCAGGAACAGGAACAGCACGGCAATCACCAGGATCGCACCTTCGATGAGGTTCTTCTTCACCGTGGCGATGGCCTTCTCCACCAGATTGGTGCGGTCATAGACCGTGACCGCCACCACGCCCTCGGGCAGGTTGCGGTTGATCTCGGCGAGCTTGGCCGCCACCGCCTGGGACACCGTGCGGCTGTTCTCGCCGATCAGCATGAACACCGTACCCAGCACCACTTCGCGGCCATTCTCGGTGGCCGCGCCGGAGCGCAGCTCTTCGCCCAGGCCGACCTGGGCGACATGGCTGACGCGGATCGGCGTGCCATCGACACTGGAAATGACAATGTTGGCAATGTCCTCGACCGAGGCTACCTGCCCCGGCGCGCGGATCAGCCACTGTTCGCCGTTGCGCTCGATGTAGCCGGCACCGACGTTGGCGTTGTTGCGCTCCAGCGCTGCGATCAGGTCGTTGAGGGTGAGCTTGTAGGCTGCCAGGCGCTTGGGCTCGGGGGCGATCAGGTACTGCTTGGCGTGGCCGCCGATGCTGTTGACCTCGGCGACGCCGGGCACATTGCGCAACTGCGGCTTGATGATCCAGTCCTGGATCACCCGCAGGTCGGTCGCCGTGTAAGGCGTACCGTCGTCCTTGAGCGCGCCCTGCTCGGCCTCCACAGTCCACAGGAAGATTTCCCCCAAGCCCGTGGAGATCGGGCCCATGCCGGCCTCGATGCCCTCGGGCAACTGCTCGCGGGCCACCTGCAGGCGCTCGTTGACCAGTTGCCGGGCGAAGAAGATATCGGTGCCATCGTCGAAGATCACCGTCACCTGCGACAGCCCCGAACGCGACAGCGAGCGCGTCTGTTTCAGGCCCGGCAGGCCAGCCATGGCGGTCTCGATGGCGAAGGTGATGCGCTGCTCGGTCTCCAGTGGCGTATAGCCCGGCGCAGCGGTGTTGATCTGCACCTGGACGTTGGTGATATCAGGCACCGCATCGATCGGCAGTTTCTGGTAGCTGTGGATGCCCACGGCAGCCATCAGCACCACGGCGAGCATCACCACCAGGCGCTGCTCGATGGCGAATTGGATCAGGCGTTCGAACATGCAAGCGTCCCCGCAATCAATGGCTGTGCTCGGCAGAAGCCTTGCCGAGCTCGGACTTGAGGACGAAGCTGCCGGCGGCAGCCACCTGGGTGCCGGCCGCCAGGCCTGCGGTGATCTCCACCTGGCCAGCATCGCGGCGGCCGGTCTTCACCGGTCGGGCCTCGAAACCCTCGTCGGTGCGGGCGAACACCACGGTCTGCTCCTCCCAGCTCTGCAACGCGCTCTCGGGCACGACGACGGCCGCATTGAAGCGCTCGACATTGACCGCGATGTTGACGAACAGCCCGGGGCGCCAGGCACCGTTGGGGTTGGCCAGGGTGGCGCGCACCGTGGCGGCGCGGTTCTGCTCGCCGAGCAGGCTGCCGACGTAATTGACCTTGCCCTCGACCTCGGCACCGAGGTCCGGTGCGCTGACAGTCACGCTGCGCCCGCTGGTGACCCGGGCCAGGTCCCGTGGAGCGACGGCGAAGGTGGCCCAGACCCGGCTGAGGTCGGACAGGGTAAAGGCATTGCTGGTCTCGTCGACCACTTCGCCCACGGTCAGGTGCTTTTCCACCACCACGGCATCGAAGGGGGCGCGCAATTCGTAGCGGTTGCCGGCACCGGCCGGGCCGACCGCGGCCACCTTCTGCCGGGCATTGGCCAGCGCGATCTCGGCCTCTTGCAAGGCCTGGCGCGCCTGCAGGTAGTCCTGCTCGGCGCTGATGCGCTCCTGCCACAGTTGCTGCTCGCGCTGGAAGGTCAGACGCGCCAGTTCAAGGCGGCGCTGGGCGGCCTGCTGCTCGCTGCGCAGGTCGGAGATCTGCTGGCTGGCGATCACCGCCAGCACCTGGCCGCGCTTGACCGACTGGCCGAGTTCGGCCAGCACCGCCTCGACCACCCCCGGCACCCGTGGCACCACATGGGCTGTACGGTCTTCATCGAAACGGATCTCGCCGGGGAAGCTGATGGCGGTGCCCAGTTCGCGGGGGACGGCGGCGGCCAGCTGGATACCGGCCGACTCGATCTGGGCGATCGACAGGTGCAGTGCGCCTTCCTTTTCCTGGTGCTCTTCACCAGTCTCTTCAGCGTGACCGTGGCTGTCTTCGCCATGATCGTCGTGCCGGGGCTCTGTCATACCGGCCTGGTCTTTGCTGGCCTGGCCAAGGTTGCCGGTCCAGGCCAGGCCACCCACGCCGAGAACGGCAATGGCAGCGGCCAGGAGGGCGAGTTTGCGGGGGTTAGTCATTGTTGCTCCTGCTGCTCGAAATGTTGCTCAATCCATCCAGGTCACCGTAGATCCGCTCGACCTGCGCCCGGGCATCGGTTGCCGCCGCCAAGGCCTCGAGGTACAGGCCGCGCGCGTCGATCAAGGTGCGCTGGGCGTCGAGCACATCGAGAAAGGCGAACTTGCCCATCTCGAAGCCACGGGTGGCGGTGTCCACAGCCTGCTGCGCCGACGGCAGGATGGTGCGGTCGTAGGCCTGCACGTCCTGCATCGCCGTGCGCCACTGATCGACGGCGCTGCGGGTTTCGCTGCGCAGGCGCAGTTCGACTGCATTGCGCAGGTCGCGGGCCTGGTCGGCGCGGCGTGCGGCGGCCAGCACGTTGCCCTGGTTGCGGTCGAACAACGGCAAGGGCATCGACAACCCGACCACGTTGACCCGCTCGCGGTCCTCGCGGCTGTACTGGCTGCCGACACTGACGGTGAGGTTGGGAATGCGCAGGGCCTTTTCCGAACCCAGCGAGGCTTCGCCGCGCTCGACCTGGGCGGCTGCCAGGCGCCATTCGGCAGTCCGCTCGACCTGACCGAGCAAGGCATCGGCTGAAGGTGCAGCGCCAGGTGACAGACTGGCCGCCGGCAAGGTGTCGAAGGCCGCCAGCGGGCTGCCGGTCAACCGCGCCAGAGTCTGGTAGGCCACCGTGCGCTGGGTGTCGGCGCGGCGGACCTCGGCCTGGGCCTGGGCCAGTTGCACCTGGGCACGGGTGGCTTCCACCGGTGACGACTGGCCGGCCGTGACCCGGCCCTGCGCTACCCGCAGACCACGTTCGGTCAGCGCCTGTGACTGCTGCGCCAGCTCCACGGCAGTCTGCGCGCGCAGGGCGGCGTGATACGCCTGGACTACATCGGCGCGCAGGCCATTGCGCTGGCGTTCGAGGTCCAGTTGGGCAATGGCCTGGCCGGCAGCGGCCACAGCGATGCGCGCACCGCGCTTGCCGCCCAGTTCCAGTGGCTGGCTGAGGGTGACGGTACTGGTGCTGGTGTCGCGGCGGGTGTCTTCCATTTCCCAGGCCAGCTCAGGGTTGGGGATCAACCCGGCCTGGCGCCGCTCGCCCTCGGCAATGCCGATTTCGCGACCGGCAGCGGCCAGTTCAGGGTTGTTGGCGAAGGCGGCGCTCAACGCCTCGGGCAGGCTCATGCCTGGCCCGGCCTGGGCGCTGGCAGTGGCTGCCAGCAACAGGCTGAGCAAAGCGATCTTGCGGGGGGTAGGCACTTCGGGAGTCCTCGTCGGCAAGCAGTGGCGAGGGACTGTAAGGAGAGCTGGTTATCGAGGCGGTGGCGTGAACATTACAATTCCGTAATCCGGCGATCCGCCCGAACAAGTCCGATAATCGCCCACTTTGCCAACCTGCGACACCTGATCCAATTGACGAAATTAACCACCCAGTACAAACATAGGCGTATTCAACAACAACAAAGCGATGCCCGCCATGAAGCCCCTTATTCTCGTGCTCAACGGCCCCAACCTGAATATGCTGGGGACCCGTGAGCCCACCCAGTATGGCCATGAAACCCTCGCCGACCTGGCCCAGGGTTGCGCCGACACTGCCCATGACCACGGCCTGGAAATCGAATTCCGCCAGACCAACCACGAAGGCGAACTGATCGACTGGATCCACGCCGCCCGCGGTCGCTGTGCCGGTATCGTGATCAATCCCGGCGCCTGGACCCACACCTCCGTAGCCATCCGTGACGCCCTGGTGGCCAGCGAACTCCCGGTCATCGAAGTACACCTGTCCAACGTCCACAAGCGCGAGCCGTTCCGCCACCTGTCGTTCGTCTCGTCGATTGCCGTGGGCGTGATCTGCGGCCTGGGCAGCCACGGCTACCGCATGGCCCTGAGCCACTTTGCCGAAATGTTCCAGGAGCCGCGCGCATGAGCCAGCCCGCCATCCTTGCCGGCCTGATCGGGCGTGGCATCCAGCTGTCGCGCACCCCTGCCCTGCACGAGCATGAAGGTGACGCCCAGCACCTGCGCTACCTCTACCGCCTGATCGATGCCGACCAGCTCAAGCTTGAGGACAGCGCCCTGGCGCAGCTGCTCGATGCTGCCCAGCACACCGGTTTTACCGGGCTCAACATCACCTACCCGTTCAAGCAGGCAATCCTGCCACTGCTCGATGAGCTGTCAGACGAGGCGCGCGGCATTGGCGCGGTGAACACCGTGGTGCTCAAGGATGGCAAGCGGGTCGGCCACAACACCGACTGCCTGGGCTTCGCCGAAGGCCTGCGCCGTGGCCTGCCGGATGTGTCGCGGCGGCGCGTGGTGCAGATGGGCGCTGGCGGCGCGGGCTCGGCGGTGGCCCATGCACTGCTGAGCGAAGGGGTCGAGCAACTGGTGCTGTTCGAAGTGGATGCGGCGCGTGCCCAGGCGCTGGTGGACAACCTCAACGGCCATTTCGGCGCGGGTCGGGCGGTACTGGGAACGGACCTTGCGGTCGAGGTGGCCGAGGCCGATGGCCTGGTCAACACCACGCCGGTGGGCATGGCCAAGTTGCCAGGCACGCCACTGCCCGTGGCGCTGTTGCACCCGCGCTTATGGGTGGCAGAAATCATCTATTTCCCGCTGGAGACCGAGCTGCTGAAAGCAGCACGGGCGCTGGGTTGCCGCACGCTGGATGGCAGCAACATGGCCGTGTTCCAGGCGGTGAAGGCGTTCGAGCTGTTCAGTGGCAAACAGGCGGATGCCGAGCGCATGCAGGCGCATTTCGCCAGTTTCTCCTGACATACCGCCGCGCCTTTTTCGCGGGTTCCCCCGCGAAAAAGGCAACTCGGATCTAACCTTTTTCATCTAGCAATGCCTGTATGACTGTTTCCTGCCCGGCATAGTCACCTTCACCAAAGTGCACATGCCGCACCTGCCCTTTCCGATCGACAAAGTAATGGGCAGGCCAGAACTGGTTACCCCAGGCATTCCAGACCTGGTAATCGTTATCCACCGCCACCGGATACGCGATACCCAGGCTCGCCACCTTTCTCTTCAACTGCCCCACATCGTGCTCGTAGTCGTACTCCGGCGTATGCACCCCCACCACCACCAGCCCTTGGTCGGCATAGCGCCGTGCCCATTCGTTGACATGCGGCAGGCTGCGCTGGCAGTTGATGCAGTCCCAGGTCCAGAAATCCACCAGCACCACCTTGCCCTTGAGCGCCGGGGCGTCCAATGGCGGTGAGTTGAGCCATTGGCTGGCACCAGCCAGTGACGGCATGGCGCCGTAGTTATCGCGAGCCATCAGTTGCCCAGCCGCAAGGCCCAGGCCAACCAGCGCCAGGGCCACGCCCCCCACTTTCAACAGCCGCCGGCGATCAGTTGTCATGGCAACCGCTCGTGGCGTAGGTGCGGTATTCGACGCTCTCACGCTGGCCTTTGGAGTCGAGGTAGTCCATGCGAGTCTTGACCGGGCCGCAGGCATTGCTCTGGTCATCTTTCACCGACAGCACTTTCTTCACATCCAGATGGTCGCCATAGCGGTACTGCATGACGCTGGCGTCGTTCATCGAGGTGGCGCTTGCATTGGCGGCAACGGTACCGAGGCTGAGCACAGCGAACAGGCTGGCGCTGGCGATAGTCTTGAAGTTCATGGCATCTCTCCTTGGCAACACTTTCAGGGGTGGGGATCTGTGCTCCCCGGTCGAGAGCCATTTCACGTCCGACAGGTATCTCGCATGTGTCACCTCAGGCTGTGATCTGCTTTCTCCTGTATCTGTACACAGGCCAGATACACTGCAATACAAAACCCAGCAGGCAAGCTGCAATGTGCTCGGTACACTGCGCCCACTCCCCCTTGAACAGGAACGCCGCGAATGGAACATGTCGATCACATCCTGATCGTCGACGATGACCGTGAGATCCGCGAACTGGTCGGCAACTACCTGAAAAAGAACGGCCTGCGGACCAGCATCGTCGCCGACGGCCGGCAAATGCGCGCCTTCCTCGAAGCAAGCAGCGTCGACCTGATCGTCCTCGATATCATGATGCCTGGCGACGACGGCCTGCTGCTGTGCCGCGAACTGCGCGCCGGCAAACACCGCAACACGCCGGTATTGATGCTCACCGCACGCAATGACGAGACCGACCGTATCATCGGCCTGGAAATGGGTGCCGACGACTATCTGACCAAGCCGTTTTCCGCCCGCGAACTGCTGGCGCGCATCAATGCCGTGCTGCGTCGTACGCGCATGCTGCCTCCGAATCTGACCATCAGCGAAAGCAGCCGCCTGCTCGCCTTTGGCCAGTGGCGCCTGGACACCACCGCCCGCCACCTGCTCGACAGCGAAGGCACGCTGGTGGCCCTCAGTGGTGCCGAGTACCGCTTGTTACGGGTGTTCCTCGACCATCCGCAACGGGTGCTCAGCCGCGAGCAGTTGCTGAACCTGACCCAGGGGCGCGAGGCAGACATCTTCGACCGCTCCATCGACCTGCTGGTCAGCCGCCTGCGCCAACGCCTGGGCGACGATGCACGTGAGCCGAGCTGCATCAAGACCGTGCGCAGTGAGGGGTATGTGTTCTCGCTGGCAGTCCAACTTCTTGAGTCGCCATCATGAAATGGCCCCGCACCCTCGCCTCGCGCCTGGCCTTGATCTTCTTCACCGGGCTGGTACTGGCCTATGGGCTGTCGTTCAGCCTGCAAGCTTACGAGCGCTACATCAGCAGCCGATCGATGATGCTCAGCAACCTGGAGCAGGACGTGATCACCTCGGTGGCCATCCTCGAACGCCTGCCCGCTGCCGAACGTGCCGCCTGGCTGTCGCGGCTGGAACGGCGCACCTACCGTTACCAGCTGGACGAAGGCTCGCCGGGCTCAGCCATGCCAAGCAACGACCCGCCCATGGCCGCCGAGTCGATCGTCAAGGCCATCGGCGCCCAGTACCCGCTGACCTTCCAGGACATCCCCGGTCCCAACGCCCACTTCCAGGCCCACCTGCGCCTGGCCGATGGCGCACCGCTGACCATCGATGTCACGCCATCTCCCGTCCCTGTAGCGCGCTGGCTGCCGCTGGTACTGCTGATCCAGCTGGCCGTGCTGCTGTTCTGCACCTGGCTGGCCGTGCGCCTGGCCATCGGCCCTCTCACCCGCCTGGCCCAGGCCGTGGATGACCTCGACCCGGACAAACCCGGCGTACAGCTCGATGAAAGCGGCCCACGCGAGGTGAAATACGCCGCAGTGGCGTTCAACGCCCTGCAGGCTCGCATCGCTGCCTACCTGAAAGAACGCATGCAATTGCTGGCTGCCATTTCCCACGACCTGCAAACACCGATCACGCGCATGAAACTGCGGGTCGAGGTCATGGACGAAGGCGTCGAGAAGGACAAGCTCTGGCATGACCTGGACGCCATGGAGCATCTGGTCCGCGAAGGTGTGGCCTACGCCCGCAGCATGGACATCAACACCGAGGCGCCCTGCCGGATCAACCTCGACGCCTTCCTCGACAGCGTGGTATTCGACTACCAGGACAGCGGCGCCCAGGTGGAGCGCCACGGCAATACCGGCAGCCTGCTGGAAACCCGCCCCCACGCGTTGCGCCGCGTACTGGTTAACCTAGTGGACAACGCCCTGAAGTTTGCGGGTAAAGCACAGCTCGAGGTCAGTCGCGAGCGGGGCAAGACGTTGATCCGGGTTCTCGATGAGGGCCCAGGAATTCCGCAGGCGGAGCTGGATGAAGTGCTCAAGCCCTTCTACCGCGTGGAGAGCTCACGCAACCGCAGCACTGGAGGTACCGGCCTTGGGCTGGCCATCGCCCAGCAACTGACCCAGGCCATGGGCGGCAGGCTGACCTTGAGCAACCGAAAAGACGGCGGATTGTGCGCCCAGATCGAACTGTAACGACCTAGGCGGCGGCCCCAACACGCCGCCCTACAACACAGGGGGCTACAGTCCGATACACAAATCCACGTTTACCGACACACAGCAGATACCCTCCCAATACACACTCCCGGCCACACAACGACACTCCGGGAGACCTCCCCCATGAAGCCACTCACCGTGCCCTCCGGCTGGAAGCTGTTCGCCACCCTGGCTGGCCTGACCCTGTTCATGACCGCAGTGGTACTGCTCAGCTACCCGCCCGGTGCGCAAAGCCTACTCAGCGCCATCCGTGCCACCGCTCGGAGCTCCTTCATACTGTTCCTGCTGGCTTTCCTGGCCTCGTCATTGCTCACCTTTGTGCCCAGCAGCGGCAGCCGCTGGTTGGTTCGCGAGCGGCGCTACCTGGGCCTGGCATTCGCCTTCTCACATGCCGTGCATGCTGTGCTGATCTACTGTCACGCCCAGCAGTTTCCTGAACAGTTCAGCTCTAGCCTGCCCGGCAGCATCGGCTACGTGTTTCTGCTGCTACTCACCGTGACCTCCTTCAAGGCACCCAAGCGCCTGCTCGGTGGCCGTGCATGGAAGGCCCTGCACAGTACCGGTATGTGGGTACTGGCCGTGGTGTTCTGTCTGTCGTTCTACCCCCGCATCCCTACAGGTGGCGGCTACCCGCTGGCCTTCGCCCTGATTTTCAGCGCCATCACCTTCAAGCTCGTGGCCAAGCTGGCTCAGCACCAGCGCCGCACTGCGTCTGCCCTTTCCTGATACGAGATGACCACCATGACCACACTGACCCGTACCTTCACAACTGTCGACCGCTTTGGCAGCTGGAGCGCCGACCTGCCATTGCGGCTGTTCCTGGCTTGGGAGTTCTTCGAGTCCGGCTGGGAGAAGTTCAATGGCAGCAACTGGTTCGGCGATCTGCAATCGAACTTCCCGTTCCCTTTCAATGTGCTGCCGGCCGAGCTGAACTGGCAGTTGTCGATGTGGTCCGAGTTGCTTTTGCCGCTGTTGCTGTTGTTGGGGCTGGGCACGCGACTAGCATCTGCCGGATTGATCGTGGTGACTGTGGTGGCGATTGCTGCAGTTCATTGGCCGGCGCACTGGTCGAGCCTGGCAGAACTGGCCCAGGGGTACTCGATCAGCGATCAGGGCTTCGGCAACTTCAAGCTGCCACTCATCTACCTCGTGGCGCTGATCCCTCTGCTGCTCAAGGGGGCCGGCCGCTTGAGCCTGGATCAATGGATCAGGACGCGTTGGTTATCGAAGTGACACCAGAGGAGGGCTGCCATGCAGCCCTCCTGTCATCGCGAGCCGATGATGACACCCTGATCACGCAAATGCTCGAGCAACGCCAGACCCTGTTCCAGCTCTCCACCCAATGCACGTATCCGCTGCAGCCCGGTACCCTCTTGCTGAACGAGCAGCCTATAGGCCATAGGCGTCAGACGGGCGAAGCGAACCTGCAGTTGGCGATCACGGTACACCAGCAGCAAGGTGGGAGAGGCTGGTGCCTCATTCGGCTGATACTCCGGGCAGATACGCTCCACCGGCCAGCGATAGGCCAACACCCTGGCCGTACAAGACAGCATCGGCTCCCTCTGCAGCAAGTCACCTGAGGGATCGTGCGCGGGGTCTTCGGCGTCGCTCAAGCAGAGATACGATTCGATCCATTCATAGTGGGCGAGTTCTGCCTGCCAGGGCGCATCGAGCTGGATGCCAAGCAGGTAATCGACGAAGACGCCTGCCACCTCGGGAAACAAGGGTGTATCGCTTCGATAGTTGGCATGAAAATGCTGTACCCGCGCATGCCAGCGTTTGTCCCCCAACGTCCTGCGCAACACCGGAAAACTGCCAGCCAGCAAGCTTTCGATTGCGCCATACAGCAGTGCCCGATACACGCCAAGACGCCGAGCCTCGATGCCGGTAGGCGCGGGATACCGGTCGGGATCGCGAAGATGCCGGGCCAGCGCGAACTGCTGGAGACGCAAGGTTTCACTCATGTGCCATCTCCCTCTGGATGGCACGCATGTGAGCGACCTCCTGCAGCAAGTCCGCCAAGGGCGGATAATTGAAGTCACGCTCCAGCACGGTTGGTCGCCTACCAAAGCGTGCAGTTGCAAGGGCGAACAGTGACCAGACGTTGTCGCTGACGGCCGAACCGTGGCTGTCGATCTTCAGATCAGACGCTTGGTCGAAATGCCCGGCAACATGCATTCCGGTGACACGCGCTATCGGCAAACCTCGCAGGAACGCTTGGGCATCGTACCCATGATTACAGGCGTTGACGGTGATATTGTTGACATCCACCAGAAGGTCGCAATCCGCCTCGGCTACAACGGCCAGGATGAAATCCAGCTCGCTCATGGCTTGGTAAGGCGCCGCGTAGTAGCTGATGTTTTCCACGGCGATGCGCCGCTGGAGCAAATCCTGGGCCTGACGGATGCGGGCAGCGACTGCACGAACCGCTTCGTCGGTAAACGGAATCGGCAACAGGTCATACAGGTGACCATCGTCGCAACAGTAACTTAAATGTTCGCTGAAGTGCCGGACCCCGTAGCGCTCCAGAAATACCCGCGTCTGCTCTAGCAAGCGACGATCCAGCGGCAAGCTCCCCCCCAGTGACAAGGACAGGCCATGGCAGACCAGCGGATAACGTTCAGCCAACTGAGCGAACTGGCGGCCATGGACGCCACCGACACCGATCCAGTTTTCCGGTGCGCATTCCAGAAAATCCACGTCGCTCTGTTCCAGAGCCAGTAGCTCGGTCATGAGCCCTCGACGCAGGCCGAGACCGCAATGCAAAGGTACATCGTGCATGACGAACTCCTGATAACAGTAAAACGCCCCACCTGAAGCTCAGGCGGGGCGGTGTCATTGTTGGTTACGCGTTATCAGGACTTGGATTTATCGCTGCCGCCGCACTTGCCTTCTCCACACTTGCCTTCGCTGCTCTTGCCATCGCCCGGACTGGCTTTGCCACTTGCGCCACACTTGCCCTCGCCGCACTTCCCCTCACCCGACTCCTTTGCCGAGGCCACCTGGTAGCCCTGCGGCATGGGTTCGACAGCAAATGCGCTGTTGGCGACAGCCATGCCACCGATCAGTGCGACCCCGACCAAGCCGAGCGTATTACGTGCATTGCTCATGGTATTGCTCCCGTTCTGTTGAATGAAGAGCAATTAAAACTGCAAAGCTAACCAAGCTTTATCGCCTGAATCAGCCGCGAGTGAAGGACATGGATTGACGGGCTGTCAGATCAGTCCTCGAGAGGCTTGGGGGGGGCGGCCGGCTTGGCAGGCTTGGCGGGTTTCGTCGGTTTGCTGTCCTTGGCGTTGGCTTCGGGAGCTGCGACAACCGGCTCGGGGGCGGTCATCGCTTTTTCGCTGGCCGGCAGCTCGTCGACAGCCTTGAGAATGAGCTGCGGGTCGATTTTCTCACCCGACTCGTCATCCTTGAGCACATGCCGCTCGCCATCCTTGCCCACCAGGATCACCTTGGTCCCTTTGCTCGCGCCCAATTTGAGTTCGCGGATCAACGCCATGGTGGTCTGCTGCTCGAGGTTCTTGTCCTCACGCTTGCCCATCATGTTGGCAACACTGAACAGCACCAGCCCACGCTCCTTGAATGCAGACTGGGTAGCCGGGTCCTTGAGCGCGTCGTTCAGCCCGCGCAAGGTTGGATCAGCGCTGCTGGGCGCAATCACCACCAAGGGCCTGGCCTTGCCCAGCTCCTTCGCCAGCGGCGCGTCACTATCAGCTGCAAGCAAAGGGCCGGCAACGGCAAGCAAGGTGGCAAGTGTCAGTGACCGAACGAGCATGCGTATCTCCTTATTCTCTCGATAAAACAAAGACTACAGACGATGGAGAAAGATCCTGCATGCGAGCCTAAACCACCTGACAAAGCAGGTGGGCAGGCGAAAAGTAACTTGCCATTACCAGATCTGCCTCAGAGCTGAGCATAGTCCAATGCTCTGCCTAATTTGCAGCAATCTCATTGTCGGGGCGTGGTATGCATTGCCAGGCGAATGAGCGTCAGCTCCTCCATCAGCACGCTGCGCGCCAGCTGGCGCGCATCGCGGACCTGGCCGATGCGCACCATGCGCTGCCCTTCAGGCACCGTTGCATCCGCCATCAATCCAGCGATCTGTACCTGGAACGGCGCATCCAGTTGCTCGAAACGTTCCGCTGCATCACTTGCCAGATGCTCCTGCCAGAACTCGCGCTGCACCAAGTCATGTGCGAGTGCGTCTGGTGTTTCAGCGGCAACGACGCGTTCACGGGCTCGCGCGACTTCGGCACGACCCAGCGCGGCAATCTCGCCAAACAACATATCACTGGGCTGGGCGGGCAAGTCGAGCTCGGTGCGCAGCGCCAGCCGATAAGCCAGGCCAACCTCTATTTCGTCCGGATTGCCGCCGGCTGCGCGGCGTTGCTGGATATCCTCCAGAGCGATGCGATCGACTTCGTCCAGCCGCCACAATTGCCGCCCCAGGTGCAGCAGCGCTGCCTCTTGATCAGCCTCGGTACTGTCTTGCCTGGCACGCCATACCAGCATGCGCAGCTCCAGGTTGCTGAAACACAACGTCACACTGTCCTGGCAGGTCAGACTTTCTCCCACGTTAGAAAAGATTTCATGCCGCAGACTGGTGTGATCACACAGGGCCTGGATCATGGCGAACACCCGGTCGGCCAAGGCCTGCCCACTGCGCTGGAAATCGGCGGTTTCCAGCAAACGTGCAAGGACACCGAAGAAATCAGCCGAATCCGCTTCGGTTTCCAGCTCCTCCCAGCTGGCCGACAGGGTGTCACGCGAAACGCTGTCTGCGGTATCCAGCCATCGCTGGCGTATCGTCACTCCAGCTTCGACGCCGCCCGGTACCGGGGGCAAAAAGCCTTGCTGATCGGCGGGCAGCGGGTTATCAGTCAGCCGCACCGTGCGTCGAAGCCACTCTGGTGCTTGGGCGAAAGCTTGTGGCAGGCGGCTGATCCGGTTACCACGCAGGTCGGCAAGCTGCAACTCGGGGCATTCGAGCAGGCCATGGGGCAACTGAGAGACACCGGTGGAGCGCATCAGCAGACGGCTCAGTCGCGGCATGCCACCTACAGAGACAGTACGCCCCAGCGGATTGCAGGACAGATTGACGTATTCAAGACGTGAACAACTGGCCAGCGCCGCCACTTGCTCGGCGTCCAGAACGATGCGGTTGTTGAAAACGTCCAGTTCACGCAGCGTATCGAGTTGCGTCAGATACCGGGGCAAGCGGGTCAGCTGGTTGCCTGAGAGCTCCAGCGTGCGAAGGTTCGGAAACGCCTGCAGGAAGCCAGTGGGTACTTCAGCCAAGCGCATGCCCAACAGCGACAACTCGTGGATATGCGCAAAGCGAATCTGCGCAAGTTCAGGGAGCCGGCCTGGCTCGACTCCGTATACGGTGAACCGATAACTGAGGTTGCCATCGCCGGAAGGTGCGCCTTGAGCCAAGCGTCGTTGCCAGCATGACAGCAAAGAGTTGGAGAAATACTGTCGTTCGCCCTGTATCCGGGAGTCGTCGGGCTGTTGCATCCATCGCCTTAGTTGCGATTGCAACGCCTCCAGTTCCCGCGCCAACCTGGCAAGCTCGGCATGGACGTCGAGCCCGGCCTGCCGCGTGTCAGCCAACCAGGTCAGCACCTGGGCATCGTTGAAGCCGGGGTACACGGCACGCAACCTGGCAAACAGCGCTTGCGGCCGGCCGGGGCCCGAGCCACCCGCCTGTCCACGGCCGCTCAGGGGATAACCCCAACGTCCCCCTACTCTGACAGGTGCCTTGAACCAGGTCGTTCGCATACTGGGCGTCAGCAGATCGACAATCGCTTCGCGACGCGCACCAGCCTCCTGCCCAAGTACCACGCGCAAGTTGTCGGCTATCGGCTCGCCAACGTTCATGGCTGCCCACTGGCGCCCGGTGCAAGCACTGGCCAGGACCTCGAACAACTCACCGGCCTCACCGATGGCAGTATTTCCAGCACTCCACAACTGAAAGCGCCCGTGCTCGTGGGTCAGGTAAAGCCTGTCACGCCCCTTTGTGCCGGCCTGCAGCACTGGCCCCGAGAGACTGCCCTCATGCAGTTGCCATCGTACGCCCTCTTCGGCACCAGGCAGATGCTGCAGCATGGCAATCGCCACCCTCGCCAGGTCGGCATTCTGCGGGGTATCGAGACGAAAGCCTTCATGAACCCGCGCCACGCGAATGCGCTGCACGCTTGCCCTGGCTGCCTCCGCCAGGCGTAACGGTACGCGCCCGCTGCCAAGCAGACGCTGCACATCCCTGGCAGCAGCGGCATGTAGCAATGCATGGGCGGCGCGCCGGTGCAGGCTGGGAAAAATCCGGCGAAGCGCAACGGTGCCTGGATGATCCGTGGCCTGCAGGCGATCATGAATTCGTCGCAGCAGTTCACGCCGTTGCACCCAGATACAATCAGCCAGTTCAGGGTCGGTCAACCCGACGGCGCCCGGCAGCTCACGAGCCTGTGCCAACAGTGAGATATCACTGACCGCCACACCGGTACGCAGATCCGTGATCAACTGTCGAATGTGTCGCCCGATCCTGACCCGCACCACGGTATCCACCCATTCGGGCGGTGGCGCCTGGTCAAGCACGTGCATCCGGCGCAGCTGGGCATCATTCAGGCCATGGATACTCATGACCTGTTCGATCTGCTCGTCATCCAGCGCCTGAAAGCGCCGGCCAAAACGGCGAAACATGGCATTGGCATCGTCCCACTGCGCCGGTTGCTCGCTCCACAAGCGCCAGGCCCCATCGCCGTTGTCGTGCAACTGTGGAGCATGATCGTGCAGCGTGCGCAGCCGCCAGCCACCGTCCATATGTTGCTGCACGGGGTAGGCATGGCCTTCGATCTCGACCCAGGCCTGTGGGCCTATGCGTACGATACCTCGGGCATCTCGCACGCCTCCCGTGGCCGGAACCTCCCCGCGATACCGCTGGATATTCTGGTCCCACAATTTGGTCTGGCCGTTCTCCAGCAGCACCGGGACCATCTGATCCACCTTGATGCAGCGCTGCCACACCCGGCCGGCCACCGTGACAGTTGCCGCCGTGACGCCGAGCATGGCGATCTCGCCAGCGACATTCAGCAGATGGTCAAGCGCCTCGCTGTCATCCCCCTCATGCCAGGCTTCAACGCCTTGGAACACTTCCCCCAGCAGTTCCCAAGCGGTCTTCGCGAGCAGCGCCACGCCCAGTGCAGGGACGAACAGGCCGGCGAGCATGATCAGCGCCCGGCCCTCTGCGGCCAGGCGCTGATCATGCTCGCGCTGAACTTCATGGTCCACCGCCGCGGTTGGCACGGCGATCATCGCCGCATCGTCCTTGATCTGCGCAATGCACGCCGCAGCCAGGCCGGGGAACACCGGCAACGGGTGAGCCTGCATGTGTTCTTCCAGGTCTAGGGTGGCCCAATCGGCCAGGTCCCGATAACCATCGATGACGGTGGCAAAAAAACGTTGGCTGTCGCGACGGCGTACAAAGCGGCTGAAAAAACGCTGGTAATCCGGGTGACGCAGGCGTTCGCCCAGTAGCCGCCGGGCGAACCGCTGAAGACTGGCGTGACGGCTCCAGGCGCCGAACGGATCGCCCGGGATATGCACCAGTACCTGCTGGCTGGTGTTGCGAATCAGACCACGATCGATCACATCCAACACCACGATCCGTTGCAGGTTACAACCCAGCACACTCAGCCGTTTGACTACCACCGGTGCCCCGTCGAGAAGCGGCAAGGGCTGGTCATGACACAAGCTGTGAATCACCTGGAACGCATGAGCGTCGAGCACACCTTGCAACTTCGCCTTATGGGCATCGGCAAGCATCGCCCAGCGGGCTGCTTCGCCGAGCAGCTGCAAGCCGCCTGGCTGTATGACGGCGTCGAGATGGCGCTGGTAGGCCCCACCCAAGTCGACTTGCCGACTCAGGCTGGCGAATTCGATTGCCGAAGGGCCAACGGATATCCGCCCCTTGGTGTGCAAAAGATGGTTTCCAGGTGGCTGCCCGCCAGCCTTCGCCTGATCGGCGGTGAAGTTGCGCATTGCAGCTTCCAGCAATGGCATCTGCCGGTAGATCACTTTGGTCAAATGAGAACCGACTGGCTGCGCATTGATCACCGGTTCGCGATGCCCGGACAGAAAGGCCCAGTCATCCGGGTCGAAATCATCCTCGTAGCGATCGCGCAACGAGCGCGCGAGCAAGGCGCGAGAGAAATGAACCACGCCTTCGATACGCGAATGCATGGCCTGCAAGGCTCTACGGGCGGCCAACTCATGCTGCAGCGTACTGCGCAAGTCTTCAATGTCCTGGGCAGACGCCGCACGCAGCCATTCAGGCAGTTGCTTGACGATATGACTGTCCTGAAAGGCTCGCTCGATGGCAAGTGGGCATTCGGGGGGCGCTGAAGGGTGATTCGAGGTTTGCATGACGGATGCCTCTTCAGGTAAGGAACCCGCGAACCCTACCCCCCAATGCAGCTGTGAACGGGCTACATAACTGACACCTGCCAGTACTGCGCATCACCGCACATCGACCTCCGACTCCACATCCAGCGCGCTCAGTGTGAGGGTGCGCATCAGTTCGCGCTCCGCTGCCGTGCGTTCATGTTGCAGTGTGCTGGTCTGCGCCTGAACCTGTGCCTGGGTCAAGCGTTCGTCCGCCATGAGTTCGGACATGCGTTCATGAAACGGCTCGTCCACAGTTTCGAACCGGGCGGTACGTGTCCTGCGCAGGTGTTCACGCCAGAATTCGCGGTCGATCAATGAGGACGCCAGCTCAGGCCCCGACTCGTCCTGCAATACGCGCAAACGTGCAGACGCAAGGCGATCGTGATCCACCCCGGCGGTCGGGCCATGCAACATGGTCCTGGCTTGCACGGGAAGATCAAGATCGATGCGCAGGCCCACCCGGTACGCCAGCACCACTTCGATCACATCCGGGTTGCCACCGCCGGCCTGCCGCGCCTGAACATCCTCATGGGCTATTCGATCAACCCTGTCCAGGCGCCAGAGCTGGCGCCCCAGCCGCAACAGCGCTCGCTCCCTTCTGATGCCGGCCCTGCCCTGCTCTGCTTGCCATACCAGCAAACAGATGCGCAGGTCGGTGAAGCGCAAGGTAACGCTGTCACCACAGGTCAGATCCCCGGCGTTGGCAAACAACTGGTCGCGCAACTCAGGGTTATCACGCATCAGCTGAAGCATCTCGAGCAACTGGTTGGCCATGTCGCGAGCCGTGATGTGATTGCGAAAATCCGCCACTTCCGTCACCCGCCCCAACAGACCGAAAAATGCATCCGAACCTGGCACATTCTGAACCTCGGCCCAGTAGGTTGCCAGGTTGTCACGCACACTGGCATCGCGCACCTCCTGGCCGATCGCATCCTGCCAGAGCAGGCGCGATGCGACCCAGCTCGGCTGGTTGGCAACGACCTGGGGTGGTATTGCCAGCAAGGCCGCCCGCAGGCGTACCGCTTCCGCGGCAGTCAGCGCCTCGTCGGCAAGCCAGACGTTGCCATGCAGCCAGAGATCGTGCTCATAGAAATTGGCCGGCAGTGCCCTGATGAAATTGTCGCGAAGATCCAGCGCACGCAAATGCACAAGGTCCATCACACCGTGAGGAAGGCTGGTGATCTGCGTATTGCGCAGACGCAAATCCGTCAGCTGGGTCATCGCATGGACGGAGAAGCCTCGGCGCAGCGGATTGTGTGACAGGTTGAGGTAATACAGCGACTCGCAGCTGGCCAGAATTGCCGATTGCGCCGTGTTCAGGCTGATTCGATTGTTGAACAGGTCAAGGCATTGCAAGCGGGGCAAGTGCGCCAATTGCGCCGGTATGCTGGTCAGATTGTTGGACGTCAGCTCGAGCGTCTGCAAATTCGGAAACGCACGCAGAAATTCATCCGGCACCGCATCGAGCTGCATATTCCGCAGAGACATTACCGCTACCTGTTCGAAGCGCACCTCAGTGGGCAGAGGGGGCAACGCTCCAATACCGTTTCCGGTGCGGCTCCACCAGTAGCTTCGCGGCGTGGCCTGGCCACGGGAGGCCTCTGCCACACTATTTCGCCAGACCCCCAGCAGCTCGCTGGTGAAGGTCTGCCGGCGGGTTCGTTCGTGCAGGTCACGCGCTTGCGCCGTCCAACTCACCAGGCCATCGTTCAAGGCGACCTGCTGAGCACGTAAACGTTGCAACAATGACTGCAGGTCCTGACCGGACTCCTGCACATTCATGACCCAGTTATCGATTTGCACCTGGTCATAGTCGGGAAACAGCTCCGAGACCCTGTCGCTCAGCACCAGCGGCCGGCCACGCCGGTTTCCTCTGCCTGGGCTGCGACCGCTCAAGGGGTAACCGATGCGCCCCTCTCCCAGACGCTGTGGCATGCGAAACCAGCCGCCTTGCCGGCGGTCCAGCAACTGCTCCACTTCCTGGCGATGCCTCACGGCCAGCCGCATGATCGTTACACGCAGGTTGTGGGCAAAAGGCGCGAACATGTTCATCGCCGCCCACTGCTCATGGCTGTAGGCAGAGGCCATGACCTCGAAGAGTTCGCCAGGCCCGAACACGTGCTCGCCTTCACTGTCCAGCAACACGAACTGCCCACGCTGGTGCAGCAGGTCGAATGCATGGGCGCCCGACGCCGTCGAGGCGCGCGGGGCGCTGTCGAGCGAACTGTCGAACAGTTGCCAGCGCACGCCGGACGAAGCACCCGGTAGATACTTGAGCAAGCTGATGACAACCTGTGCGAGGTCTGCATTTTGCGGCGCATCGATATGCAGCGCTTCATACACGCGCACTGCGCGTATGTTCAGTAGCCGAAGCCTGGCTGCATCGGCCAATGTCATCGGTACGCGATCGGTCTCGAGCATCCGTTGCACGTCTGCACTGCTGGCGGCATCCAGCAGCGCTTGCGCCGCCCGTTGGTGCAGCCCCGGAAAAACCCGCCGCAGTATCCGGCTGCCAGCGCTGTCGGCAGGCTGAGAGTAAAGGTAAAGCTGCTGCAGCAACTGCCGCCGCTGGGCCCAGATGGCCTCGGCCAGTGCCTGATCAGGCAGGTTCGAGAGACCTGGCAAGGATTGCGCAATCTGCCGCAACTGCGGGTCACTGTCGGTATGTCCCGATCGCAGTTGCCCGACCAGGCTGCGGATACGTACATCACCCTGGATACGCTGGACGGTTTCGAACAGTTCCGCCGTAGGCGCCGTACCATACACATGCAGCGCCCTCAGGTTGTCCTCGCCGATGCCGTGGATGGCCAACGCTTCGTCGATCCGCTCGTCATCCAGGCTGCGGAACGATTCCCCCAAACGCCGGAACATCCAGCGCGCATCTTCCCATTGAGTCGGGCGCTCACTGTTCAGACGCCAGGCGCCGGCACCGTTGTGACGCAGCCGTGGCCCGTGCCCGGCAACCGGGAGCAGCTGCCACTGATCACTGCGGCGTTGATGGCGGACCTCATAATGCGCGCCATCCATCTCGACCCAGGTGCGCTCGCCCAGACGATGAACCCCCAGGCCATCACGCTCTGCCTGCCAAGGCGGCGACGCGCCACGAAACGGCGCAAGGTCCTGACTCCACAAGCGCTCGCTGCCGTCTTCCAGTTGCGTCGGCACCAGGCTGTCGACCATCACCGACCCCTTCCAGGCCCGGCCAGCGAGCGTGGCAGCAGCGCCCACAGCAACCAGCGCGGCCATATCTTCCAGTACATTGACCAAGTGCTCCAGCGCTTCATGGGTATCGCCCGCCGCCCAGTCCTCCACCGCCTGGAAAACTTCACCGAGGACTTCCCATGCCATCACCGCCAGCAACACTGCACCCACCACCGGCACGAACAGGCCTGCCACACCTATCAGCGTTTCGCCAATGGACTCAAGATAACGTTGCTGGTCTTGCTGGATACGCCTGTCCAGCTGAGCGACGGGCACGGCCAGCACGGCAGCATCGTCTTTGAGCTGGCTGATCCGCAACGAGGCCAGGCTGCTGAACACGGGCTCCTGGTAGAGGTGCATATGTTCACCGAGATCCCGCGTCGCCCAGTCGGCTACGTCTCCCAGCCGTTCACGCACGCTGGCGAAGAACTCGGGCTGATCCCGACGCCTGACAAAACGGCTGAAAAACCGCTGATACTCTTCGTCGCGCAGGCGCTTGCCCAGTTCGTGCCGTGCGAAGCTCTGCAAATCCTCGCAGGCCGTCCAGGGTTTCACAGGGTCGCCTGGTATGTGCACCAATACACGCTGACGTGAATCGCGGATGAGCCCCGGTTGTACGATATCGAGCACGACGATCTGTTCGAGTTTGCAACCCAACACCTCCAGGCGCTTGGCCGTCACCCGGTGACCGTCGAGCGGACCTAGCCCGCTGCCGCGCGTAAAGCGCAGAACCGTTTCGAGGTCATCCTTGCTCAGCAGCCCGTCGGCGTACGCCTTGTAGGCCTCTGCCTTGAACGTGGCCCGTTGCATTTCGGCAATGACCGAGGCGAAGTCCCTCCCTTCGTCCGCAGTGTTGTCAGTGGGTGAAATGACCGTATCCAGGTGCTGCTGATAGCGTCTCCCCAGGTCGAGCTGACGGCAGAGCGCAGCGAAATCGTGCGCGCTCGGGCTGGACAGCGCCGTGCCCGCACCATTCACAAGACAATTGTGCCGCGGTTGCCCCCCCTGGTGAGTCTGCTCGACGGTGAAATTGACCAGCGCAGCCTCGAGCAACGGTACGTCGAAGTAATCGCTGTCCAGCGGCGGCTGGCGACTCCAGGACCAGGCCGAAGCGCCTGCCGTGTAGGTATACCATTGACGGAAGTACAACCCGTCGATATCTGCGTGAACAGCAAAACGCTCGGCAAGCGCCTTTTGCAGCAAGGGCCTGGCAAAAGCATCCACGCCTTGCAAACGGGCAAGGCGCTTGCTCAGCGTGTGGCGGCAGGCGAGGCCGGCCTGCAACGCCTCTTTCAACCCCCTGAGCTGCACCACATCCAGCTTTCGCAGCCACGGCGGCAAGCGCCCGGCGATGAAGCTGTCCTGAAACGCCTGGTCGGTGGCAAGCTGCCGCTCTTGCGACTGATCGAAATCTACCCTGTCCATCTTCTGCCTCCGCAATGTCGAAGGCCCGAGATTAGGAGGAACCGGCCAATGACCGAGGTTAGATAACTAACGCACGCACGTTCGCCTGGGCAGGCAACTGCTCATGGCAGTGGGCTGCTGCTCATTGATTCGCGCGTGAGCTGCACCTGCAGATTCAGTTCTCGCCTGTGCAAGCGGTCTTGCAAAGCGTCGATTTCCGCTTGCGAGGCACCGCGCTCCATCAGTGACGCCAGTTCATCGTGCATGGCCTTTGGCACCCGCAGCCGGCTCTCGAATCTCTGTGCCAGATGCTCCCTCCAGAACCGCTGGGTCGGCAGATAGTTGGCTATTACGTCTGTTGATTGCGCGCTTCTGACCTGATGCGCAGCCCGCGCGATGTCGTGGGCCGAAAGCGCGGCCACGCCCGGGTTGAGCATCGCATCATGCTCGATCGGCAGGTCGAGCGCCTCCACCAGCGCCAGGCGGTAAGCCAAGGCAAACTCCAGGGATTCCTCTGCCCTCCCGACACGCACGGCATTAAGCACTGCGACGTGGTCGAGCGCGTCCAACCGCCAGCACCGCACGCCAAGCTGCAGCAGCGCCCCCTCACGTTCTGCAGGGCGCACGTCATGTAAGGTCCGCCACACTTGCACACGTACTTCCAGGTCACTGAAACGCAATGTCGCATTGTCCTGGCAATGCTCTGCCAGCGAATGCGCGAACAGTTCGTCCTGCAGGCCAGGTCGCTCGAACATGTAAAAAAGCATGCGCTGCACCCGCAAAGCGAGGTAGCGGGCCAGGTATGCGCTATGAAAGTCCGCAGAGGATGTGAGCCGGTTCAATAGCGCGAAGAACGCTCTGGCGCTTTCCTTCCCCTCGAGCTTGCTCCAGAGGTAGGCAAGGCGATCTCGTTCGTGGCTGTTGACCAGGTCGAGCCAGCGAAAGCTCCCGGGCACCTGATCGTCAGCCACTTCATGCCATACATTGGCGGCAGCCGCCAAAGGGTTGCCGGTAAGCCGCACCCTGCCGTTGAACCACAGATCCGACCGGTAGAAGCCAAACGGCAAGGTGCGGATACTGTTGTCACCCAAATCGAGCGTATGCAGATTCACCGCCTGCATGAGGCCATCCGGCACTTCGCTCAGTTGCGCACTGCCCACCATCAAGGCCCGCAGATGAGGCATCTGGCCAATTGAGAATGAACGGCGCAGCGGGTTGTGCGACAGGTTCAGGTAAACCAGCGATCGGCAACGCGAAAGCCAGTCTGTGGTGCGTCCGTCGAAGTGGATTTGGTTACCTGAAAGGTCCAGGACCTGCAGTCGTCGGGCCATGTCCTCCGACAGCGATAACCTGCGCAATCGAGCATTGGTGATACTCAAGGCCACCAGCGAACTGAAGGCCCGCAGGAAATCGTCTGGCACCGAGCGCAGTTGCACTGCATGCAGCGAGATGTGCCAGACATGAGGGAAACTGACCTGGGCCGGGATTATCGGCAGCTCGTCAAGATTGCTGGAGTATGTGCTCAACACGTAGCTGACCCCTGCCTCACCCGTCTGTCTGGGGATCAGGTAACGCCAGCAGTCCACAAGCCCCCTGGCGAATTCGCGACGCGATCGCCACGCCCACAGCCGGGCGGTGGACAGCTGCCAGCTGCGAAGCTGACGCCTCAGGACTTTCAGCTGTTGCTTCAGGGCATGCAGTTCCAAGGCGGGATCGCGCTGTTCAGCACGCAGATGTGCCAGCCAGTCGTTGACCTGTTGCTCATTGAACCCAGGGTAAAGATCGCGCAGCTCAGTGGTGAGGTTCCTCGCGCCTTGTCGATCGAGACCCAACAGATTGCGCAAACCGCTCAACGGGTAACCTATCCTGCCTTGCCCCAGACGCTGGGGTGGCAGGAAGAAGCCAGCCGGACGCTTGATGCCCAGCACCTTCTCGATGGTTGCAGGCTGCTGCGTCAAACGTCGCGCTACCTCCGCTCGCAGGTTCGAAGCGAATGGCTCACCGAGCCCCGTCGCTGCACGTTGCGCCTCGGTATGCCCGATGGCCAGCACGTGGAAGATATCGCTGGAGCTTCCAATCGTGTTCTCGGCTTCATCCACCCACTCGAACGTGTTGCCGAACGTTCTCAGCCGACTCACGGGCCCCGCAGCGCTGATGCTGGCCAGAGGTTCGGCAGCGCTACCGTCGAACAACTGCCAACGTCGCCCGACAGAAGCACCAGGCAATTGCTCCAGTGTGCTCAGGGCTATACGGCCAAGGTCAAGGTTCTGTGGCAGGTCGAACAACACAGCTTCGAGCACACGCACGCAGCGAATGCGCCGGGCCAGGTCTGCGGCATGGTAAGTCACGTTCTGATGCTGTGCTTGCAGCAGCTCCTCAGCGGCCAGCCGATGCAGGCTGGCAAAATCCCTTTGCAGTTCCTGTGTGGCCTCGGTGACCGGAAATTGCTCGTAGTACAGTTGATGCAGCAGAGCGTACCGACGATCCCAGACCCGCTCGGCCAGCTCGGCCTCAGAAACCTGTTCAGCGCCACTCCAGCCCCGTACGCGAGCCAGCAGAGCAGCGTCGTCCACCGCAGTCTCGCTGCGTAACTGACGGATCAGAGCCTGAATGCGGTTCATCAGTGCGACCCGGCTCACCGTATCGACCAGGCACGCCTCAGGGGCTTTGCTGCACACATGCAGACCACGCAGATCGTCGGCCCCCATGCCGTGGATCGCCAGCACAGGGTCGATCTGCTCATCCGCGAGCTGGCTGAATGCACCGCCAAGCCGCTTGAAGATCCGATAGGTGTCATCCCATTCAACAGGCTGCTCGCACCACACACGCCAGGCGCCCGCCTCATTGTGGCGTAACAAGGGGCCATGGCCATCGACCGGCTTGATTTGCCACTGTTCGTCCGGTCGCTGTACAACTTCGAAAAAAGCGTTCTCCATCATGACCCAGCAGCGTTCGTGCAATCGATAGACACCCGCCGCATCCACCACCGCCTGCACAGGCGGCGACGCACTACGGAACGGTGTCAGGTCGAACTGCCAGAGTTTTTCGCCGCCGCTTTCCAGGCGCGCCGTCACCATATGATCGACCAGGCTCCACTCCCGGCTCACCGCGCTCGTGGCCACCGCGACAACCCCAAGTTCGATCACGCGCCTGACAACGCCTAGTACATGATCCAGGGCTGCCCGGGCATCACCCTCGCGCCAGTCCTCGAAGGCGTGGAAAACATCCTTGAGCAAATCCCAGCCAGCGGCAGCCAGCAGCAAGGCATTGAGCCCCGGCACGAACAGCCCTGCCACACTGGCGATCATCCAGGCGCTCTGCACCAGGCGCGCCTGCTGATCCTGACGAACCCCCCGGTCGATTTCCGCTACAGGTACCGCAATGTAAGCGGCATCATCCTTGAGCTGGGCGATGCAGGCCTGTGCCAGGCCAGGAAACAACGGCAGCGCATGGTCGGACATCTGCTGGTCCATGTCTCGAGAGGCCCAGTGCGCGACGCCCATCAAGTCCGCGATGACCCGCCCGAAGAAGTCTTGACGGTCACGCCGGCGCACGAACCGGCTGAAAAAACGCTGGTAGGCCTGGGAGCCGAGCCGTTTACCCAGTGTTCGGCGTATGAAGGCATCGAGGTCGGCCGCGGCATTCCACGGGCTGACGGGATCGCCCGGGATGTAGACCAATACCCGCGCACTGGCTTTGAACCCGAGCACAGTGTCTACGGCATCGAGCACGACAATCTGCTCCAGCCTGCACTGGAATACACTCAATTGCCTGACATGAACGTCTCGTCCGGCCAAAGAGCCGGGGCATCCATCGCGGTACAGATCGAAGACCAGCTCCAGCTCCGCGGCCGTCAGCACGCCCGCGCTTCTGGCCCGGCACGCATCGATTAGCATGGATGAGCGCTGCAGGTCTTCAAGCGACGTGCTGACCCTGTGACCACTCGCGGCGTTGTCCTCACTTGCATCGAGGGTGGCCCCAAGATGCTCCTGATAGCGCTCACCCAGGTCCAGCTTGCGGCAGCATGCTGCGAAGGCCGGTGCGGTGATCGGCGCGCGTGTCACGCCATCGCGTTCGACCAGTCGATCCTTGCGCGGCAAACCATCGCCACTGGCCTGGCTTGCGCTGAAGTTCGCCAGTGCAGCGTCCAGCAACGGAATGTCGTAGTCATTCTGTTGCTGTTGAGGAAACTGCCCGGCAGGAAATGCAGGATCGGGCGCGAAGCTGAAGTAGTGATGACGCAAGAAAAGGCCATCACTGTCGGCTGACAACGAGAAACCCTCAAGCAAGGCGCGTTGCAGCAAGGGTTTGCAGAACTGCCGAATGCCCTGGATACCCGCCAGATCGACGCTCAGGCGTTGCCGGCATTGCAGGCTGGTCCTCAATGCGCCGAGCATTGTCGTCAACTGCGCGGGTGACAACTGTTCACGCGCAGGCCGAGCATCGGGCTGCAGCCCATCAATGCCCAGATCACGCAGCCAGCCTGGCAATGCGCGGGCGATCATCCCATCCTGAAAGCCCTGCTCCACGGCCAGGATATCGCCTGGCCTGCGTGCTGCAATTGCGCTGTCGTTCATGGTCTGCCCCTGCGGTAGCGAAAGGGCAAAACTAAGCAACGCAATCCATGATCGGGGCTAATTAGCTACCGCCGCTCAGAACAACATGAGCTGGCGGTCGGTCAAGGCACGGAAGTCGTCGCCGACGAAGGGCAGAATCCCGTCGGCCACCGGTTGCAGCTGCCGACTCAGGTAATGTTCATAGTCGATCGGCGCCTGCAGGTTTTCCAGCGGTTCCGGCCCTGCGGTGGTGATGAGGTAGCTGATCCAGCCACCCTTCTGGTACTGCAGCGGGCGCCCCAGGCGGCTGTTGTAGTCGTCCGCCAGTCGCGCCGCACGCACGTGTGGCGGCACGTTGCGCTGGTAATCGGCCAACGGTCGGCGCAGGCGCTTGCGGTAGACCAGCCGTTCATCCAGTTCACCGGCCAGGGTACGGCGCACATACTCACGCACGTACTCACGGTATGGCTCGCCACGAAACACCCGACCATAGAGCTCCTGCTGGAACTCACGGGCCAGTGGTGACCAATCGGTACGCACCGACTCCAGCCCTTTGAAGACCATGTGCTGGCTGCCATCGTCACGCTGCACCAGCCCCGCGTAGCGCTTCTTGCTGCCCTCGTCCGCGCCGCGGATGGTGGGCATGAGAAAGCGTCGATAATGGGTTTCGAACTGCAGCTCCAGCGCGCTGTGCAAACCCAGTGTCTGCTCGAGGTGCAGGCGCCACCAGCGATTCACTTCAGCCACCAGTTCAAGACCAATACGTGCTGCCTCGGCTTCGCCATGGGCACCTTTGAGCCAGACGAACGTAGAGTCGGTGTCACCGTAGATCACGTCATAGCCTCGTGCTTCGATCAAGGCACGCGTCTGGCGCATGATCTGATGGCCCCGCAGGGTGATGGAGGACGCCAGGCGAGGGTCGAAGAACCGGCAACCGCTTGAGCCCAGCACGCCGTAGAAGGCGTTCATGATGATTTTGAGTGCCTGGGACAAGGGCGCATTGCCTTCGCGCTTGGCTGCTTCGCGGCCCTGCCAGACGCGCTCGACGATCGCCGGCAGGCAATGCCGTCGCCGCGAGAAACGCCCGCCCCGGAAGCCCTCGACCGAGTGCGCGTCGTCGGGCTGGCGCAGCCCCTCGATCAAGCCTACCGGGTCGATCAGAAAGGTGCGGATGATTGACGGGTACAGGCTCTTGTAGTCCAGCACCAGCACCGAGTCGTACAGGCCAGGTCGCGAGTCCATGACGAAGCCGCCAGGGCTTGCTTCGTCCGGGCGGCTGCCCAGGTTGGGCGCGACGAAGCCCAACCGATGCATCTGCGGGATGTACAGGTGGCAGAATGCGGCCACCGAGCCGCCGCTGCGGTCTATTGCCAGGCCAGTCACCGACGCGCGTTCGAGCAAAAAGTCCAGCAGCCGGGTGTGAGCGAAGATACGCGTGACCAGCTCGCAGTCCTTCAGGTTGTAGCGCGCCAGCGCCGGCTTGTCTTCGGCGAAGCGGCGGTTGATTTCATCCATGCGCTGGTAAGGCGTATCGATGGCCTTACCTTCGCCGAGCAGGGCCTGGGCAACGCTCTCCAGGCTGAACGAGGGGAAACTCCAGGTCGCCGAGCGCAGCGCTTCGATGCCGTCGATCAGCAACCGGCCGGGGGCGTCGGCAAACACGTGGCCACCGCTGGCATGGCTGCGCAAGGTCATTGCCGCGCCATTGCGCCCCAACGCCAGCGGCACCTGCAGCAGCTTGGCGTGCTCATGCAGCAGCCGCAGGTCGAACTGGATCAGGTTCCAGCCGATCAGCGCATCCGGATCGTGCTCAGCCATCCACTGGTTCAGGCATAGCAACAGTTCGGCTCGGTCCGCGCAGTACTGCAGGGCGAAATCCAGATCCTCGGCAGCGCCATTGGCCGGCCCGAGCATGTAGACCTGGCGCTGACCGCAGCCTTCCAGGGCGATGCTGTACAGCTCGCCACGCTCGCTGGTCTCGATATCCAGCGACGCCAGGCGCAACGTCGGGCGATAGTCCGGCAACGGCTTGAGCTGGGCATTGCAGTACACGCCCTGGGCATCCAGCTGGCCGGTGAACTGCACGGGGGCGGTGATGAAGCGCTCCATCAGGTAGCGCTCCGGCGGGCGGATATCGGCCTCGAAGACCTCGATGCCAGCTGCACGCAGGCGCTGTTCCAACTGCATCAGCTGACGGTGCTGGCGGGAGTAGAGACCGAGCATCGGGCGCTGGTCGAAGTCCCTCAGGCGCAGCGGCTTGAGCTGCACGCCCTGTTCCTTGGCCAGCAACACCCGGGCGTGCTCGGCCTGCGCCTGCGGGATGAACGCCACCGACTCCTGCGCGGCCAGGCGCAACAGCCGTGGGCCGGCATCGGTGGCCAGCCAGAACTCCACGCAGGTGCCTTCAGGCGTGTCGTACCAATGCCGGGTCAGGACAAAACCCTGCTGCAACTCCACCGCATCGACCTCTGCTGAAAATGACGATTCTACGCTAGCCGTACAGGTAGTTGATGTCCTTGTAGGCCAGTGGCGGCACCTGGCTGAGCAGGAAGTCGCGCAACTTGTGCATCTGCCGTGCCTTGGGGCTGCTCTTGAGCCAGGTCATGTAGTAACCGTCACCGGTCGACACCGCGTGCTTGAACGGCAATACCAGGCGCCCGGCGGCGAGGTCGGCACTGGCCAGCACCAGGTCGACCACCGAGATGCCCAGGCCCTGCTGCGCTGCCGAGATGCCCTGGTCGAGGGTGTCGAACACCTGGCCCTGGTCGATGCTGATGTCCAGCGCATCCATGCGCGCCAGCCAGCGCCGCCAGTCACGGCGGTCCGGTGACGGGTGGAGGAATTCACACTGGCGCAGGTCGGCCAGCTCCGGTTGCGCCTGTGCCATGTAGTCCGGGTGGCACACCGGGATCAGCCACTCATCGAACAGCTTGACGCTCTCGACGTCGGCCGGGAAACGGCCGTTGGCCAGGAGAATCGCGCAATCGTAGGGCTCGGAGTAGAAGTCCACCGAATCGATGTCCATCCACACGCTCGACAGTTGCACGCTGCAGTTGTCTTCGAGCTTCTTGAAGCCGTCCAGCGCCCTGAGCAACCAGCGCACCGTCAGCGTCGACGGGGCTTTCAGGCGCAGCCCATAGCGGTCCTGACGCAGCAGCGCACAGGCGTTCTCGATGATCTTGAAACCGACCTTGAGTTCCTGGGCCAGCAAGCGCCCATGCTCGGTCAAGCTCAACTTGGGGCCGCGCCGCTCGAACAGGTCGCAGCCGAACATGGCTTCGAGCGTCTTGATGTGATGACTGACCGCGCCCTGGGTCAGGGCAAGCTCTTCGGCGGCCCGGGTGAAAGAGCCGTAGCGCGAGGCAACCTCGAAGGCACGCAAAGCGTGCAACGCTTGAATCCGTTCTGACATGACGCCCTCGAAGCATGAGTGAGACTAATAGTAGGTCATAGTTCCACGCGTTTTACAACGTGAAGAGCGTCTCAGAAAATGCAGGTAAATAACAAAGATAAGTAACCAACCTGCCTGCATATGAGTGGATCTCTCTCTTACTTCAATCTCCTGGGGAAATCATGTTTACGGTTTATGGAAACTGCTATCGCCTGGATGCGCTAGAGCTGGCCGATGAACATGTACGGAACACTCAGCACTGGACGCGACTAACCCTACAACACTTTCGCAGTGTACTCGCCAACCCCGACTTTCCATGCCTGTTCGGGCGTAAAGCAGTTGCCGGTGCATCCTGCCACATCCTCTTCGCACGTGCCGAACAACTGGCCGACGATATCGCTCAAGGCCTGGCCGACTATATACGCACCATAACGCCTGTGCCGATCAAGCAACGCATCGGCAGCCCGCTGGTGGTGTTTCTCGAAACGGCCGCCGACAGCAGCCTCGCCGAACAACAGGCACTGGCCTGGAAAGTCCTGCGCGGGGTCCATGCCCGTGACCCGCATCCATGGCCGCAGGCGATCCCCACCGACCCGCACGACAACGCCTGGTCGTTCTGCTTTGCCGGCATGCCGCTGTTCATCAACATGAACTTCCCCGGCCACCAGCAGATGAAAAGCCGCAATCTCGGCCCGCACATCACTTTCGTCATCAACCCGCGGGAAAACTTCGACGAAGTGGCCAACGCCAGCACCGAAAGCGGGCAACGCATTCGTGCCCGCATTCGTGATCGCGTACGCCATTACAACGACGGGGTCATGCCCGAAACCCTGGGCTTCTTTGGCCAGGACGACAACTTCGAATGGAAGCAGTACCAACTGCAGGAAGCAGGCTCGCTCAATCCGTCGCGCTGCCCCTTTCATGCTCATGCCCGTGCGACACCCGACACTCTGATCGAGAACTGACCGTGAATACCGCCCTGACTCTGACATACGCACTCACCGTCCTGCTGTTGATCGCCACCCCCGGCCCGGTGGTGGCATTGATCGTCAACACCGCTGCGGCCTCCGGCTCGCGCAAGGCCATGTTCACCGCCGTCGGCACCAACTGGGCTTCACTGGTGCTGATCGGCGCCGCCGCCTGGGTCATCCTCACCAGCGCAGCCATCGACAAGGCCTGGCTCAGTGGCATGAGCCTGCTGGGCTGCCTGTTCATCGGCTACATCGCCGTGGGCACCTTGCGCGAGTGCCTGCAGGCGCCTGTCGCCGACGAGGCCGAACTGCAACCGGCCAAGCCCGGCCGCGGCGGCTTGTGGCAAGGCTTCATGGTGGGTATTTCCAACCCGAAGGACATCATCTTCTTCATCGCCTTCTTCCCGCAGTTCATCCAGATCACCGAATCGTTCGGCAAGAGCATGGTGGTGCTGTCGCTGCTGTGGGTGCTGATCGATTTCGCCGTGCTCAGCCTGTACATCTTCGCCATCGGCAAGATCACCTCGCCGCGCAGCAACCGCCTGATTTCCCTGGCCTCGGGCGTGGTCCTGCTGCTGATCGCCGCGGGTGGCCTGGCCTATAACCTCAAGGAGCTGGCGGGCTGAACGCCCTGCACCGCCGCACTGCCAGCCAAGAAGGAGCGCCCATGACACCGTCCGTCACCACCACGCACGTCCCGGGCCTCGCTTCGCCACTGCATCAGGACTACCAGCGTTTTCTGCTGCTGGGTAACCGCCGTGCCCCCCACACCCTGCATGTGCACGAGAGCGGCTACCGCTCCGGCACCATCAACACCGATGCCTTTGGCCTGCGCTACAGCCATTGCGCCGGCAAGCGCTTCTCTGCTGCCGAACGTGGCAGTGCACCGCGCATCAACCTGCTGGTCGGCGGTTCGACCGCCCTGGGCATCGGCGCCAGCGCCGATGAACATACGGTGGCCTCGCACCTGTCGATGCTCACCGGTGAGGTATGGCTGACCCTGGCCGGCTGCGGGCTCAATGCCAGCCAGGAACTGTTGCTGTTCCTGACTCACCAGCACCGCTTGGGCGAAGTGGGCCATGTGGTACTGCTCAGCGGCCTCAACACCTTGGCCCACGAAGCCCTCGGCGAAGTCCTGGCCGGCCCGCACGACCCACAGCAGGCCGAGGCTCACCAGGCTTACCTGAACAGTTTCAACGAGGGCATGCCGCCCGTTGGCCAGGCTCGCCGCGAGTCGTTGTGGCAGCGCCTGGGCCAGGCACTGGCACCCCGACGTCAGCAACCTGCCCCCAACTGGTCGCTGTCCGCCCCGGAAAAACGCCTGGCACGTGCGGCCGACAGCATCGGCCGCACCTTGCGCCAATGGGAGCGCATGCTGGCTGACAGCCACGCCACCCTGACCTTCATCCTCCAGCCCCTGCTGCCCTGGTGCCGGGAAACCCTGCCAGCGGGTGAGCAGGCGATGCTGGCCGCCCTCACGCAACAACCGGGGAATTTCGATCGCCTGCTCGACGGTGCATTCGACAGCCAACTGCACATGGCTTTCTTCCGTCGCATCAAGAGCCAGGCGGACCCTGTGCCCTGCTACGACATGAACAGCATGCTCAGCAGCTCACCGGTGTTCGGTGCCGATCTGTTCGTCGACCGCCTGCACCTGAACGACCTGGGTAACAATGCCCTGGCCAAGGTGATCACCGCCAAGCTGGGGCTGGCCCAGGAACGACACGCCCAGCGCAAGGTCACACCGATCAAGCTCGTCTGACAGACGAGCGACGGGGTTTGGGTTTCGGCCAACGCTTGGCTAGAATACCCCGTCATTCCGATTCGCCCGAGGCGTACGCGAAGTTGTGATCAATCATCAAGCCGCCCTCTCGTACCTGGCAGCCTGCCGGCGCCGTTCATTGCACGGGGCTTGCCTGTGAGCCGCGTCGCTCTGGCATCGGCACTGTTCATCACGCTGGCTCCGGTGGCCGCAAACGCCCTCGAAGTACGTATCGACCCACACGCCGACCTGCTTTACCGCCAGGCGCTGCCGCTGCTGGAGCAGGCCGACACGCCAGATGACAACAGCACCCTGCGCACCGCCATGGGCGTCGACCCGGAGCTCAACCGCCAGGGCCGGGCGCTGGCACACACCCTGCCGACGGCCGTGGCCCTGCTGAAAAAATCGGTAGAGCTTGGCCACCCGGTGGCGCAGTATCGCCTGGCGCTGTACTACACCACCTACCTGCCAGCTGCACAGATCGCCGATGCCGCCTGCCCGCTGCTGGAAGCCAGCCTGAAACAGGGCTTTGCACCGCCAGCGACTGCAATTGCCACCTGGTGCCCGCCCTACAATGCCAGCCAGGCCTACCGCGAAGACCTCGAAGCGATCCCGAGCATGGCGACCCTGTACGCGCCTTACTACCCGCAGCCAGCCGCACGCCTGGCCTGCAGCCGCGACCATCCGCAGGGCCTGCAGATGCAGTGGGGGCGCCAGCGCGACTACCAGGCCGAGATCTACCGGCTGCTGGGCGAGCTCGACCCACAGCACCGCCAGGCACTGCTGCAGAAGGCCGTGGACATCAATGGCTGCGTGGCGGCGCAGCATCGGCTGAGCAGTCGCCGCTGAGCGCTTGCCCTGTACCGCCGACAGGGCCGGCACAGCCAGCAAACAAGCAAGATCGTTCAAGCCATCCGCCCCGTGGCTCTGTCATGCTGCCCTACCTCGCAAAATGTGTCGCAGCCATCATGCCCAGCAGTCCCCCCATCGCTCGCCAAGCTTTTCTGCACGGCGCCATCGCCATCCTGCCGCTGTCCCTGGCCGTCGCCCCCTGGGGCCTGCTCGCCGGCTCCATGGCCATCGAGGCCAACCTCAGCGCCTGGCAAGGCCAGGGGCTGTCGGCGATCGTCTTCGCCGGTGCCGCGCAGCTGGTGGCCATCGGCATGCTCAAGGGCGGCGCCAACCTGCTGTCGATCCTGCTCACGACCCTGCTGCTGACGTCCCAGCACCTGCTCTATGGCCTGTCCATGCGCCCGGTGCTGTCCAACCAGCCGTTGCGCTGGCGACTGGGCCTGGGCTTCCTGCTCACCGACGAATTCTTCGCCCTCACCAGCCACTACGACCAGCAGCAGTTCAATCGCTGGTACGCCCTGGGCGTGGGCCTGACCTTCTACGTCGCCTGGAACCTGTTCACCCTGGCCGGCATCGTGCTGGGCCAGAACATCCCGCACCTCGACCAGCTTGGTCTGGACTTCTCCATCGTCGCCACCTTCGTCGCGCTGATCGCGCCATTGGTGCGCAACCTTGCCACTGTGGTGTGCGTGGCGGTGTCGCTGTTCTGCTCGGTGCTGTTCAGCTACTGGCACTGGGAAACAGCCTTGGTCGCCGCCGGCCTGCTGGGCATGGCTGCTGGCTTCGTCTGCCAGAAATTCACCGGAGGCCGCCCATGATCTGGCTGCTGATTTTCGCCATGGGCGCCGTGGTATTCCTCAACCGCTACGCCTTCCTGGAACCGCGCCTGCCCTTGCGCCTGAGCTCGAACGCCCGGCAGTTCCTCGGCTTTGCCGTGCCCGGCATGCTCACGGCGATCTGTGGGCCGATCATCTTCCTGCCCGGCCACCAGCTCGACCTGAGCCCGCTCAACCCCTATCTGCTTGGCGCGCTGGTGGCCGTTGCGCTGGTGCTGTTGACCCGCAGCGTGTTGCTGAGCATGCTGGTGAGCATGTTGATCTTCTTCCTGCTGCGCAGCTGGCTGGCATGAGCACGCCCCTGCGCGAACAGACCCACCTCTGGCAGGCGCCGGCCCTCGGCGACGTCGAGATGCTGCACGCGCGCTACTTTCAGCAGCGCTTCGCCCCTCATGTGCATGAAGGCTATGTGTTCACCGTGATCGAGTCGGGGGCGCAGCGCTTCTGGCACCGTGGCAGCGAGCACCTGGCGCCGGTCGGCAGCATGGTGCTGATCAACCCGGACGAACTGCACACCGGCGCCACCGCCCACGAAGCCGGCTGGCGCTACCGGGGTTTCTATCCGGAGCATGAACGGGTGACTGGCGTGCTGGACGAACTGGAACTGGGCCGGCACGGCATGCCGCGCTTCAAGGACAGTGTGATCCAGGACCCGGCCCTGGCGCGGGCCTTCAGCCAGCTGCATCAGCTGTCGGAAGCCGGCGCCAGCGCCCTGGAGCAACAGACCGCCTGGCGCCAGGCGGTGCTGGCACTGGTGCAGCGCCACGGCCATTGTCCGGAACCCACCTCCCCCGGCAACGAACCGCTGGCGGTAGCGCGTGCGCGGGAGCTGCTGGAAAGCCAGTTGGCGGACCCGCCGTCGCTGGAAGCCCTGGCCGCTGCGGTCAATCTTTCGCCGTTCCACTTTGCCCGGGTGTTCCGCCAGGCCACGGGCCTGCCGCCCCATGCCTGGCTGAAGCAACGGCGCCTGGCGCGAGCACGGGAATTTCTGAAAAGCGGCCTGGCGGCCTCTGACGTAGCCTTTACCCTGGGTTTTGCCGACCAGAGCCATTTGAGCCGGCAGTTCAAGCAGGCCTTTGGCGTGACGCCGGGCGCCTATCGCAGCGCCTGCCTGCACAGCTAGCGCCTGTGACGCCAGGCCTCAGGCAAGCTGGCCAGCCACTGCTACACTGACAGAGCAGAACGGAGGATCTGTCATGTCCGAAAGAGAGCTCACCACCCTGATATCGCTGATGAACCAGCGCCAAGCCTGCCTGAGCAGTGCCTGCAAGGAAATTGCCGACTGGATCGACCGCCAGGGCGATGTGCCCGCTGCGGGCAAGATCCGCGCCAGCCTGAAAGCGCTGGAGGCTGATGAGGCCCAGGTCCGCAAGACCCTGACCTCACTGACGCTTGAAAGGCCGCTGCCACGCTTCCGTAGCTGAAGCGCGCTGCACATGAAAAAGGGCCGCTGTTGCGGCGGCCCTTTAGTCGGTCAGTCGGTCAGTCGGTCAGTCGGTCAGTGGTTCATGTGCATGTGGTCATGCCCACCGCCGGCCTCGGCGTTGAGTGGGCGCACTTCTGCCTGCACCTCGACGGTTTCCTTGGCGCCCTTGGCATCTTCGATGGTCAGGGTCAGCGGTACTTTCTCGCCTTCTTTAACCTGCTGGGTCAGGCCCATCAGCATCACGTGGTACCCGTTGGGGTCCAGGCTTACCGGCTTGCCCGCAGGCAGATCCACGGCCTTCACTTCCTTCATGCCCATCACGTCGCCGTTCATGGTCATCTCGTGCACCTGCACGGTCTTGGCCACCGGCGAAGCAACACCGACCAGCTTGCTGTCGGTGCTGGCGGTCAGGGACATGAAGGCGCCAGTGGACGGCTGGTGCGGCACGCTGGCGCGTACCCAGGCGTCGCTCACGGTGGTCTGCGCCAGGGCCGGCAGGGCCAGGCCCACCAGTACCAGGGCGGCCAGGCCGCGCTTGATTGGTTGCATCGACATTCAGCAGATCTCCATCAGGGTTGCCAGGTCTTCAGCGCATTCCTTGGCATTCAGCGAATGGCCCAGGCTCAGGCGCAGGGTGCCACGTGTATCGTAGACGTAGCTGGTGGACGAGTGAGAGATGGTGTAGGTGTCACCGGCCGGGACCTTCTCGTAGAACACCTTGAACTCCTTGGCCACCGCGGCGATTTCTTCCGGGGTGCCGGTCAGGGCGGTGAACGACGGGTCGAAAGCCTTCACGTAGGCGTCGAGTACCTCGGGGGTGTCGCGCTCCGGATCCAGGGTGATGAACACCACCTGGAAGATCTCGCGATCACGGCCCCTGAGCAGCTTCTTGATCTGTGCCGCACGCGCCAGGGTGGTCGGGCAGACGGCCGGGCACTGGGTGAAACCGAAAAAGATCATAGGCATGCTGCCGTAGAAGCTCGACAAAGTGCGGACATTGCCCTGGGGGTCCTTGAGGCTGAACTTGCGCCCAAGGATCTCGTTGCTCATGTTCTTGCCGTACTTGAACTCAAGCCCCCGGGCCGGGTTGCAGCCTGCCAGCAGGCCGAGCCCGAGAACGCCCATCCCGGCGATAACCGCGCGCCGGGTAAACTGATCATTCATGAAACCATCCTTTAGAGGGAAGGTGCCGGCCCTCGGGACGGGCCGGTCGAAAAACCGGGGCATTCTGGCATGACACCCGGTGGGCTTCTACCCGACCAAGGCGCTGATGGCCCGCAGCCCTTTGAATACGGGCTGCGGCCTGTTGTCGCAGGGGTTGAAACCGTAACACTTTGTTGCTAGGCCTTGACCTGGAAAGATCAGTAGTAGGCGTTCTCTTTCTGACTGTGGTCAGTCACGTCACGCACGCCCTTGAGTTCCGGAATGCGCTCGAGCAGGGTGCGCTCGATGCCTTCCTTGAGGGTCACGTCGGCCTGGCCGCAGCCTTGGCAGCCGCCACCGAACTGCAGCACGGCGATACCGTCGTCGACCACGTCCACCAGGCTCACCTGGCCGCCGTGGCTGGCCAGGCCCGGGTTGATCTCGGTCTGCAGGTAGTAGTTGATACGCTCGTTGATCGGGCTGTCTTCGTTGACCATCGGCACCTTGGCGTTCGGCGCCTTGATGGTCAGCTGGCCGCCCATGCGGTCGGTGGCGTAGTCGACCAGCGCGTCTTCCAGGAACGGCACGCTGACCGCGTCGAGGTAGGCGGTGAAACTCTTCAGGCCGACCGGCTCGTCGTCGGGCTTCTCTTCGCCCGGCTTGCAGTAGGCGATGCAGGTCTCGGCGTACTGGGTGCCCGGCTGGGTGATGAAAATGCGGATGCCGATGCCAGGCGTGTTCTGCTTGGAGAGCAGATCGGCCAGGTAATCATGGGCGGCGTCAGTAATGGTTATAGCGCTCATGGAAGTTCCTCACAGACTTGCGGCCAAGTGTACGCCAACCTGGCCTTTGTACAAAGTCCTAGTATTTGACTCGGGAAAGCGCAAATTCGTGAGTTTGCTCCCGTGGCGCCGCGAGCCAGGCCTGCATCCGCCGGTACAGCCCGCGCTCCAGCCACTGATAGCTGAACCACGACATTAGTCCAATGGACGGCACGCACACGGCGAACACCAGGTACGGGTTCAGCCGCAGGCGCTGGCTGGCGAACCAGCCGGCATACAGCACCAGCACGTGGATCAGGTACACCGAGTAGGAACAGTCGCCCAGCGCCTTGAGCAGGCGGTTGCCCTTGAAGTACGGCTCCAGGGCAATGAACGCAAGCACGATCATGGCGCTTGGCACGCCCCAGTGCAGCAGGCGTTGCGAAGCGTCCAGGTGATAGATCGCATAGCCTGCCACCCCCAGCACCGCCAGCGGCAGCCACAGGCCCTCGCGGATCAGGCCGCGACGATGGATCACGCCCAGGCCGATGCCCAGCAGGAACTCGTAAATGATGTCGTTGTTGTAGAAGCGGCTTAGCACGCCCATGCGGCCGAGCACTTCACTGACCAGCAGCAGCGCAGCAGTCACCAGCAGCAGGTGGTGGCGCTGGCGCACCAGGAAGGCCAGGCCGAACAACAGGTAGAAGAACATCTCGAAATTCAGCGTCCAGCCCACGTTCAGGGTCGGGTACAGACCGTAACCGCCGGGGTTTTCCGCCGGGATGAACAGCAGCGACAGCAGCAGGTGATGCCAGTTGAAGGCCTGGTGCGGCATCCATTGGCTGAAGGCCAGCAGCAGCGCCGCCATCAGCGCGGTGTAGAACCAGTAGGCCGGGACGATGCGCAGGGCCCGGTTGAGCAGGAACTGGCGCGGCTCCATGGGCTTGTCGCGGGTCGAGAGGTAGATCACCAGGCCGCTGATGACGAAGAAGATGTCGACGCCCACGGCGCCACGGTCGGTAAGCAGTTGGCCGATGGGGCCGGTGGCATGGAAGTCGAAGAAGATCTGCATGAAATGGTGGCAGACCACCACCCAGGCGGCGAACGCCCGCAGTGCCTGAAGCGAATACAGCATGGAATACCTGCGATTGCCGGTGCATTGAGGCCCGGAGGCTGTAACAGCCTCCGGACCACCTACCGGTTCCGACCGCAGCGTATTCGCAAAGGTCAGTCGACCCGATCAGAGGTTCTCGTAGCGGTTCATGTCCAGCACCCCGTCCTCCACCGGTTCGGTTTCCTTGATGTAGGTGCTGAGGTCATGGAAGTAGCGCCAGAACTCCGGGTGGCTGCGGCGCACACCCCAGCGCATGACGATGCGCTCGAACTTCGCCGGGTCATCCTTGGCGTACTCCATGTCCTCGACAAATTCCGGCACGTCCTTGGCCGGGATGTTGAAGATGAAGTTCGGGTAACTGCTGAGCACGCCCGGGTACAGAGTCAGGGTGTCCAGCCCCGGCTGGTAGCGGTACGCCTCGCCAAGCAGGAACGCCACGTTGCTGTGCGCGCGGTTGCGCAGCAGGCTGTAGACCTGGCGCTGGCCGCCCTCGCCTTCGATGCGCAGCATGGTCGCCTCGGGCAACTGGCCGATCACCTTCAGGCCGGCGGCCGGGCGCGACACCAGGCGGCTCAGCGACTGCTCGACGTTGCGGAATTCCTCGCTCATCTGCGGCCGCGAGCAATAGGCGCCGGTGCAGCGGTTGATCGGGTCTGGCGCAGCGTTCAGGCTGCCGGTGCGCTGCAGCAGTTTCAGGCCAAAGTCGCGCTTGGGGTCGCGCGGGTCGAGCTTGATGCCGCTCGGCGTGTCGGTGTCGATGTCCTCGTAGTCCAGCCACATCTTCACCTTGCCGCTGTTCTGGTACCAGCTGCCGAGGATCTTGCCACGCTGGTCGGCTGGCATCAGGCGCAGGAAGTTGACCTCGGCGCCGTTGCGGATCAGGTCGAAGTACAGGCGCGTCTGCAACTGGTGCGAAACGTTGCCGAACACATCGAAGTTGACCGCCAGCTGGTAATAGGTGCGCTCGAACAGCGGGTAGTCGAACAGCCACACGGTCAGCGGCACGTCACCGATCAGGCCCTTGGTCACCGAGGCGCTGTCGAAGTGGCGGAAAATGCTCAGCAGTGCGTTGTCGTTGCCGGCCCACAGGGTTGCCCAGCCCGGCGCCGGCATTTCGGCATAGGCCTCGCGGCGCAGTTTTTCGTAATCGTTGCGCTTGTCGCGGTAGGCATGCCACAGGTTCAGCACGCTGCCGACATCGTCGATCTGGCCCGGCATCGCCAGCAGCGGCGTGGCTTCACCACGGTACTTGGCATCGGTGATGTAGCGGTCGTGGGCCGGTTCCTGGAACAGCGCCCAGAAATTGTCGCGAATCACATCGGTGGCGATCTGCCCGCGGCACACCGGCCCACGAATGAAGGTGCGCACGAAGTACTCGGCGTTATCCAGCATGAACTGGTAGCGCGCCACCGCCGGAATCGCCTCGAAGGTTTCGAACGGGTTGGCCCGGTGGCGCGGGCCGTAACCCGGCAGCGCGGAGGCATGCCAGTCGCCGGCGTAGAACAGCTGCTTCACGCGCTTGAGCTTTTGCGGCCCCATCGGGTAGGTGATGTGGGTCTTGTGCACGATCACGCCCTGCACCGGAATCAGCCGGTAATAGAAGTCGGTGCCTGGCGGGTCGTTGGGGCGGCGCGTGGCGATGATGTCGACCGGTTTGCCGCTTGGCGTGCGCGAGCGCACCCATTGGAAGAAGTGGCCCTGCTCGCCGCCGACGAAGTAGATGTGCGCCAGGAACAGGTGCTCGTACAGCCAGCGGGCGACCAGCGCCTCGGTGGAACCCGGGCGATTGAGCAGCTCCTCCCAGTCGGCGATCTGCCTGGCCTCGACCGCACTTGGCTGGATCGGCTGGTACTCGACCGGCGCGCCGGCGGCCAGCCAGCGGCGCATCGTGTCGTATTCCTTGTCGGTCAGGCCGGTGACGGCCAGTGGCATGCCCTCCTTGGGGTGGGCGCCGGCATAGGCGTCGAACTCTTCGGGCAGCGGGCACATGTTGTTGCGGTTGAGCCCCAGGACGATCTCCTCGGGCAGCTTGGCGTTGGGCGTGAGCGGGGTCTTGTGCCCCAGTTCGAGCATGCGCGCCATCAGTGCCGCCTGGCTGCCCTGATTGTCGAGTACCGAATAGAAGCCCTTCTTGCGCCATTCATCTTCACTGTGGGCGTCGTAGAACAACCGCGTGGGGGGCACGGCCTTGCTGCGTTCGCCCTGGTACACCGGCACCTTGGTGGCACCGCGCACCGCGCCTTCGGGGCTTTCCAGCTTGAGCTGGCAGGCGGCGTCGTTGCAGGCGTGGCAGGCCACGCATTTCTCGGTGAAGATCGGCTGGATGTCCCGGGTGTAGGAAATGACCGGGCTCGACTGGGGGGCTTGCCCGAACGCCACGCTGCTGATGAGCAGAGCGAAGACGCTGACAAGGATACGATGCACCATGTGCGGAAAGTCCTGGGTTTTGAAAGCCATCACGATTTGCCTGGTCGTCCTTGGGTGCTCTGTTTGCATAACGTGCAGTGCGCCCGCTCAACATGAACAGAATTCATGCAAATAGGCAATGCGCCTAAAAACTGCGCAGCTTTGTTATGATTCGGCACCTTCTGATATTTGCCCGACCAGGTAGTTCCTATGTCCGACCGCAGCGCTCGTCTCCAAGCACTCCAGCACGCACTCAAAGAGCGCATCCTGATCCTCGACGGCGGCATGGGTACTATGATCCAAAGCTATCGCCTCGAGGAACACGACTATCGTGGCACGCGCTTCGCCGATTGGCCAAGCGACGTGAAAGGCAACAACGACCTGCTGCTGCTCAGCCGCCCGGACGTGATCGCCGCGATCGAGAAAGCCTACCTGGATGCCGGCGCCGATATCCTCGAAACCAACACCTTCAATGCCACGCAGATCTCCCAGGCCGACTACGGCATGGAATCGCTGGTCTACGAACTGAACGTCGAGGGTGCGCGCATCGCCCGCCAGGTGGCCGATGCCAAGACCCTGGAAACCCCCGACAAGCCACGCTTCGTCGCCGGCGTGCTCGGCCCGACCAGCCGTACCTGCTCGATTTCCCCGGACGTCAATGACCCCGGCTACCGCAACGTCACCTTCGACGAACTGGTGGAAAACTACATCGAGGCCACCCGCGGCCTGATCGAGGGCGGCGCCGACCTGATCCTGATCGAGACCATCTTCGACACCCTCAACGCCAAGGCAGCGATCTTCGCCGTGCAACAGGTGTTCGAGGACGATGGCATCGAGCTGCCGATCATGATCTCCGGCACCATCACCGATGCCTCCGGCCGCACCCTGTCGGGCCAGACCACCGAAGCGTTCTGGAACTCGGTGCGCCACGCCAAGCCGATTTCCGTGGGCCTGAACTGCGCCCTCGGCGCCAAGGACCTGCGCCCCTACCTGGAAGAGCTGGCGACCAAGGCCGACACCCACGTGTCCGCCCACCCCAACGCCGGCCTGCCGAATGCCTTTGGTGAATACGACGAAACCCCGGCCGAGATGGCGGCGGTGGTCGAGGAATTTGCTGCCAGCGGCTTCCTCAACATCATCGGCGGATGCTGCGGCACCACCCCGGGCCACATCCAGGCCATCGCCGAGGCCGTGGCCAAGTACAAGCCGCGCGAGATCCCGGAGATCGCCAAGGCTTGCCGCCTGTCGGGCCTGGAGCCGTTCACCATCGACCGCCAGTCGCTGTTCGTCAACGTCGGCGAGCGCACCAACATCACCGGCTCCGCCAAGTTCGCCCGGCTGATCCGTGAAGAGAACTACACCGAGGCCCTGGAAGTCGCCCTGCAGCAGGTCGAGGCTGGCGCCCAGGTGATCGACATCAACATGGACGAAGGGATGCTCGACTCCCAGGCCGCCATGGTCCGCTTCCTCAACCTGATCGCCGGTGAGCCGGACATCTCCCGCGTGCCGATCATGATCGACTCGTCCAAATGGGAGGTGATCGAGGCGGGCCTGAAGTGCATCCAGGGCAAGGGCATTGTCAACTCGATCTCCATGAAGGAAGGCGTCGAGCAGTTCAAGCACCACGCCCGCCTGTGCAAGCGCTATGGCGCCGCCGTGGTGGTGATGGCCTTCGACGAGGTCGGCCAGGCCGACACTGCCGCGCGCAAGAAGGAAATCTGCCAGCGCAGCTACGACATCCTGGTCAATGAAGTAGGCTTCCCGCCGGAAGACATCATCTTCGACCCGAATATCTTCGCCGTCGCCACCGGCATCGAAGAGCACAACAACTACGCCGTCGATTTCATCGAGGCCTGTGCCTACATCCGTGATCACCTGCCCCATGCACTGAGCTCGGGCGGCGTGTCCAACGTGTCGTTCTCGTTCCGCGGCAACAACCCGGTGCGCGAGGCGATCCATTCGGTGTTCCTCTACCACGCGATCCAGAACGGCCTGACCATGGGCATCGTCAACGCCGGCCAGCTGGAGATCTACGACGAGATCCCGGCCGCGCTGCGCGAGAAGGTCGAGGACGTGGTGCTCAACCGCACCCCGCACGGCACCGACGCCCTGCTGGCGATTGCCGACGACTACAAGGGCGGCGGCGCGACCAAGGAAGTGGAAAACGAAGAGTGGCGTTCGCTGCCCGTTGAAAAGCGCCTGGAACACGCGCTGGTCAAGGGCATTACCGCCTTCATCGTCGAAGACACCGAAGAATGCCGCCAGCAGTGCGCACGCCCGATCGAAGTCATCGAAGGCCCGCTGATGAATGGCATGAACGTGGTCGGCGACCTGTTCGGCGCCGGCAAGATGTTCCTGCCGCAGGTGGTCAAGTCGGCCCGGGTGATGAAGCAGGCCGTGGCGCACCTGATCCCGTTCATCGAAGCCGAGAAAGGCGACAAGCCGGAAGCCAAGGGCAAGATCCTCATGGCCACGGTCAAGGGTGACGTGCATGACATCGGCAAGAACATTGTCGGCGTGGTACTGGGCTGCAACGGCTACGACATCGTCGACCTCGGCGTGATGGTACCGGCCGAGAAGATCCTGCAGACCGCCCGCGAACAGAAGTGCGACATCATCGGCCTGTCCGGCCTGATCACCCCGTCGCTGGACGAGATGGTCCACGTTGCCCGCGAAATGCAGCGCCAGGACTTCCACCTGCCGCTGATGATCGGTGGCGCCACCACTTCCAAGGCGCACACCGCAGTCAAGATCGAACCCAAGTACAGCAACGACGCCGTGGTCTACGTCACCGACGCCTCGCGTGCGGTGGGTGTGGCTACCCAGCTGCTGTCCAAGGAACTCAAGCCCGGCTTCGTCGAGAAGACCCGCCAGGACTACGTGGAAGTGCGCGAGCGCACCGCCAACCGCAGCGCCCGCACCGAGCGCCTGAGCTACGCCCAGGCCATCGCCGCCAAGCCGCAGTACGACTGGGCCGGCTACCAGCCAGCGGTGCCCTCCTTCACCGGCGTCAAGGTGCTGGATGACATCGACCTGCGCACCCTGGCCGAGTACATCGACTGGACCCCGTTCTTCATCTCCTGGGACCTGGCCGGCAAGTTCCCGCGCATCCTCACCGACGAAGTGGTCGGCGAAGCGGCCACCGCGCTGTACAAGGATGCCCGCGAGATGCTCGACAAGCTGATCGACGAGAAGCTGATCAGCGCCCGCGCGGTGTTCGGCTTCTGGCCGGCCAACCAGGTTGCCGATGACGACATCGAAGTCTACGGCGAAGACGGCCAGGCCCTGGCCACCCTGCACCACCTGCGTCAGCAGACCATCAAGCCCGATGGCAAGCCGAACCTGTCCCTGGCCGACTTCGTCGCGCCGAAGGCCAGCGGCGTGACCGATTACGTCGGTGGTTTCATCACCACCGCCGGCATCGGCGCCGAGGAAGTGGCCAAGGCTTACCAGGACAAGGGCGACGACTACAGCTCGATCATGGTCAAGGCCCTGGCCGACCGCCTGGCCGAGGCCTGTGCCGAGTGGCTGCACGAGCAGGTGCGCAAGGAGCACTGGGGCTATGCCCGCGGCGAGCAGCTGGACAACGAGGCGCTGATCAAGGAGCAGTACAGCGGCATCCGCCCTGCCCCGGGCTACCCGGCCTGCCCGGACCACACCGAGAAGGAAACCCTGTTCCGCCTGCTCGATGGCACCGCCATCGGCGAAACCGGGCCGAGCGGCGTGTTCCTGACCGAGCACTTCGCGATGTTCCCGGCGGCGGCGGTCAGCGGCTGGTATTTCGCCCACCCGCAGGCGCAGTACTTTGCCGTGGGCAAGGTCGACAAGGACCAGATCGAGCGTTACAGCGCACGCAAGGGTCAGGACATCAGCGTCAGCGAGCGCTGGTTGGCGCCTAACCTGGGTTACGACAGCTAAGACCGCTGGGGCTGCACAGCAGCCCCAAAGGCCACCTACACTGTCCTTGATTGCCTCTGATTGTTCAGGAGCCACCATGGACGATTCAAGCCAGGGTAAACCCCCAACCTTCTGGCAGATGCTGCACAGCATCCTCGCCGCCGCCTTCGGCGTGCAGAGCGGCAAGAACCGCGCCCGCGATTTCACCCACGGCAAGGCCAGCCACTTCATCGTGATGGGCACGCTGTTCACCCTGGTGTTCATCGCCGTGCTGATCGGCCTGGTGCAACTGGCCCTGCACCTCACGGCCCACTGAGCGCTCTACAAAAACGAAAACGCCTGCGGGTATCCCTCCCGCAGGCGCTCTGGCGGCTTCACGGTCTTGAGTTTCAAGTCACTGGTGGCTGACCCAATACACGGCAGTGACCACCACCAGGACGATCAGGCAGAGGATCGCCCAGGCATCGACACTGCTGTCAGCTTTGCGGACCTTGGTAGAGTTTCCCATTGCATTGCCTCTTGTAGTGGTTATGGGAATGCACTTCACCACCAGCAGTTAAGACGAGCAGTGCCCTTCTCTCAAGCAAGGTCTTTCAATAGTCGACGGGTGACGTCAGAAACGGGTACTGGTAGCTCGGCGGACGCCCTTCGGCGCTGTAATGCTGGAAATCGACGCCGTAGTCGTCCCGTTCCAGCAGCTTCAGCCATCGCCGCGCCTTGGCCTTGTCGATTGACTGCAGCACCGGCAGCACGTGCTCACGTTTGCCATCGCGATTCACCTCCAGCCCCTGCGCATCGTCGTGCAGCAGCACCATGGCCCAGCCGCCCAGCGTGGTGTGCCCGCCCATCAACACGCCGAGGCGCCCTTCGATTCGCGCGCGCAAGGCTTCTGGCGAGCTGTTGACGGCGCCGAACATCACATCGCGCCCTGGCTTGCGCCCGGCTTCCTCGAACGCCTGCATGGCACCGAGAGCCATCTGGTCGTTGGCCGCCCACACCAGCCGGGTATTCGGGTAGCGCTGAAGCAATTGCTGCGCCTGCTCGTAGGCGCGCTCGCGGTTCCAGGCGCCGTATACCACCTGGCGCAGGCGCACCTGGGGGAAGTCGGCCAACGCCTGGCGCATGCCCTCCTCGCGCAACTGGGAAGCCGGAGTGGTCTTGACCCCGGCAAAGGCCACCAGGTCGATCGGCTCATTGTCGCGCGGCAGCAAGGCGACCATCTCGTGCAGCATGCGAAACCCCGCCTGCTCGTCATTGGCGGTCAGGGTACCGAGTATCTGCCCGTATCTGTCGGGCTGGGCCTGGATGCTTCTGGCCTGGCTGGCGGTGAGGCCGTTGTTGACCAGAAACAGCTTGACCCCGGTGCCCTGCGAGAGGCGGATGATCTCCGGCGCCACGTACTGTTCATTTACCAGTACCAGGTAGTCCGGCCGCTGCGGCCCCTTGAGAATCGCCCGGGCCTGGTTCATCGCCAGCGCGGCATCACGCTCGCTGTATTCCACCCGCAGGGTCATGCCCAGTTCATCGGCGGCGGCCTGCATGAAACGCGAGTAGCTGGTCCAGAACGTCTCGCCCGAGTGGCCAGGGTTGAGAAAGACCACCGAGGCGGCCTGAGCGGAGGCTGCCAGTGGCAGGCTCAGGCACAAGCTTTGGCAAAGCGCCTTGAGCATGCGGATACACCCTTTGAAACAAACCATCGAGTATAAACCTGTCGCACGCAGGGGTAACAAATGGCAGTCAGTCTCACTTAGTTCTTTTGGTTCTTTTCATATGCAAAAACATCACTTTAGCGCATAAACCCAACCTGCTATCGTTCCCCGGCTCCGAACCGGAGTGCGCGGCCGTGCGCGCGAATAGCTGCATGCAGCCTGAGACAGGACTTTTATGTACGTATACGACGAGTACGATCAGCGGATCATCGAGGACCGCGTCAAGCAGTTCCGGGATCAGACCCGCCGCTACCTGGCCGGTGAGCTGAGCGAAGAAGAATTCCGCCCTCTGCGCCTGCAGAACGGCCTCTATATCCAACGTTTCGCGCCGATGTTGCGTGTCGCCGTGCCGTACGGCCAGCTGAACGCCAACCAGGTTCGCACCCTGGCCAAGATCGCCCGCGACTACGACAAGGGCTATGCCCACATTTCCACCCGCCAGAACGTGCAGTACAACTGGCCGGCGCTGGAAGACATCCCGGACATCCTCGCCGAACTGGCCACCGTGCAGATGCACGCGATCCAGACCAGCGGCAACTGCCTGCGCAACACCACCACCGACCAGTTCGCCGGTGTGGCCGCGGATGAAATCGTCGACCCGCGCCCATGGTGCGAAATCGTCCGCCAGTGGACCACCTTCCACCCGGAATTCGCCTACCTGCCGCGCAAGTTCAAGATTGCCATCAACGGCTCGAAGGAAGACCGCGCGGCCATCGAAGTGCACGACATCGGCCTGGAGCCAGTGCGCAACGCCGCTGGCGAGCTGGGCTTCCGCGTGCTGGTCGGTGGTGGCCTGGGCCGTACCCCGGTGGTCGGCTCGTTCATCAACGAGTTCCTGCCGTGGCAGGACCTGATCAGCTACCTCGACGCCATCCTGCGCGTGTACAACCGTTACGGTCGCCGTGACAACAAGTACAAGGCGCGGATCAAGATCCTGGTCAAGGCACTGACCCCGGAAGTGTTCGCCGAGAAAGTCGAGGCCGAAATGGCCCACCTGCGCGGCGGCAGCACCACCCTGACCGAAGCCGAAGTCCAGCGTGTCTCGCGCCACTTCGTCGACCCTGAGTACCTGGCCCTCGACAACGTCGACTACAGCGCCCAGGACGCCGAGTTCCCAGGCTTCGCCCGCTGGCGCTCGCGCAACACCCGCGCCCACAAGCGCCCTGGCTACGTGGCCGTGACCCTGTCGCTCAAGCCGACCGGCGTTGCCCCTGGCGACCTCACCGACAAGCAGCTGGACGCCGTGGCGGACCTCGCCGAGCGCTACAGCTTCGGCTTCCTGCGGACCTCCCACGAACAGAACATCATCCTCGCCGACGTCGAGCAGCGCCAGCTGCACGCGCTGTGGATGGAACTGCGCGAGAGCGGCTTCGCCACGCCGAACATCGGCCTGCTGACCGACATCATCTGCTGCCCGGGCGGTGACTACTGCTCGCTGGCCAACGCCAAGTCGATCCCGATCGCCGAATCCATCCAGCGCCGTTTCGACGACCTGGACTACCTGTTCGACATCGGCGAGATCGACCTGAACATCTCTGGCTGCATGAACGCCTGCGGCCACCACCACGTCGGCCACATCGGCATCCTCGGGGTGGACAAGAAGGGCGAGGAGTTCTACCAGGTATCGCTGGGCGGCAATGCCGCGCGCGACGCAAGCCTGGGCAAGATCCTCGGCCCGTCCTTCGCCCAGGATGACATGGCCGATGTGATCGAGAAGCTGATCGCCGTGTACGTCGAACAACGTACCGAGGAAGAGCGTTTCATCGACACCTACCAGCGTATCGGCATCGACCCCTTCAAGGAACGCGTCTATGCAGCGAATCATTAAGAACAACCAGATCGTCGACGAAACCTGGCACCTGCTGCCCAAGGACTTCTCGTTCGACGAGCTGAGCAACTGCGACGACTACATCGTCCCGCTGCAGATGTGGCGCGACCATGCCCACGTGCTCAAGGCCCGCGACGGCGGCCTGGGCGTGTGGCTGGACAGCGACGAGCAAGCAGAAGAGATCGGCGACGACGTGCAGCACTTCCAGGTCATCGCCCTGAACTTCCCGGCCTTCACCGACGGGCGCAACTACTCCAACGCTCGCCTGCTGCGTGACCGCTACGGCTTCAAGGGCGAACTGCGCGCCATCGGCGACGTGTTGCGCGACCAGTTGTTCTTCATGGCCCGCTGCGGCTTCGACGCGTTCGCCATCCGTGCCGACAAGGACCCGGAAGACGCGCTGCAGAGCCTGAAGGACTTCTCGGTGACCTACCAGGGCGCCACCGACGAGCCGCTGCCGCTGTTCCGCCGCCGCTGACCGTCACCCGTAGTGCCCGACGGCCCGCCTTTTGGCGGGCCGTTTCGTTTGCAGGCAATACACACTCAGGTTTCCTGATGGCACGCCGATAGCATGGATACCCACAAAATCCGCATGGAGCGCCGATGATGAACCCGATTGCTGCCGTTCGCCCCCTCCCCGTCCAGATCGCGCCTGCAGCGACTGCTCAGATGAACGCAACCAGCCAGGCCGCCGGCACGCTGGTCCGTGCCAGTACGCAGGTGGTCCTCGGCCAGCAATCGATCAGCATGGGCAGCGACATCTACTCTGCCAAAGGCACCCTGGAGAGCCCGTCCAGCCACTACGTCTGGGAAACGCCAGGTGTCGACAAGCTCAGCCAGTACATGGCCAGCGCCGTGCAATCGAGTTCGACCAGCACGCGCTTCCAGGGCCTGGGGGCGGCGTTGCTGGCGCAACTGGCCGCCAATGGCGGTGAGACCATTAGCCAATCCGGCTTGCTGGTGAACGACGCATCCGCACCAGATCAGCTGATCCTGGGCCTGCAGCAGTCGCGCCTGCGCGAATACGCCAGCAACAGCATCACCTTCAACCTCACCACGGTTTCCGGCGCGACCGTGTCCCTGGGCCTGTACAGCAGCGAGCAAGGCCTGGCTGTGGATGCACAGGTGCAGGGCGGCACGCTCAGCGCCAAGGAACTTGATGGCCTGGCCGCGCTGGCCAGCAGCTTCCAGTCGGCCATCAATGGCCTGACCCAGGAACCGCCGAGCCTCCAGCTAGGTGCACTGGTCAAGCTCGACCCGAGCCTGTTCACCGGCCTGCAACTCGACGCGCAGCTGGTGACCGGCAGCGGCGAACAGCAAACCTTCGAACTGCGCCTGGACGACCAGACCCGTAGCCTGAAACTGCAGGGCCCCGGTGGTGAAGTGAAGATGAACTTCGACACCCAAGGCGGCGCTTTGCTGGGCAGCCAGGCCATGCGCCAGACTGCGGTGGCCAATTACCTGATGCAATTTGACGCTGCGCAACAGCGCGGCCACGGCGACGAACAGCTGATGAGCCTGTTCAAGGATGCTTTCAGCCAGCTCAACAGCGTCGATGACAACAACCACCTGGCCAGCTCGGCAACGGCCATGAACAACAACAGCCGCCTGCTGCTCAGCGGCCTGGCCGACTTCAACGCATCGATCAGCCAGCCCACGCAGCAGCCCAACCCGGCGAAGCCGGAAGAGGCAGATAGCTTCAACTACCAGGTTTCACAGTCGACCAGGATCAAGGGTGGCGCCAACCTGAGCGTTGAGCAGCAACAACAGGCCAACCTCAAGGCCGCCTGGCACGAAGGGCTCAACCCACTGGTGGCCCTGCAGCTGACCCGCGACAGCGACTCGCAGAACTACCGCTACCACGAAGTCAACGACCAGTCGCACAGCACTACCCGCCTGGGCTTGCGCAATGGCGTGCTGAGCGAAGCCAGTGTGTCGCAGCAGGCGACCCAGAAAGAGCGGGTTCGCACCTACCAGAAAGGCATTGAGCTTTCGGACGTAGTCAACAATGCTTCCAGCAGCAAGGAACGTGACCTGCTGGGCACCCTCGACGCATTGCTGCGCCAGGACCGTGAAGCACAGCGCATCGGTGCACAGTCCAGGCTGGAGCAACAGGTGCTGGGCCTGAGCCAGCTGTGGTTGCTGCAGTCCAACCTGACGTTGATCAAGGACTGATGGCGTCGCCTTTCCGGATTTGCATGAGCCAACGGTCTGTTCGTGACTTCACGTCAAATGACCTTGACCGTACCCTGCCTTAATCAAACACGCTGAAACCCGCAAACTGCTCCCATTCGAAGATCGACCGCAACTGAGCGACTAGGCTCAGTTCGGTCCACCTTTCACTCACCAGGAGCAGATTCATGAGCATTCCATCCTTTGGCCTCGGCACTTTCCGCCTGACCGGCCAAACCGTCATCGATTCGGTCAAGTCGGCCCTGGAACTGGGCTACCGGGTCATCGATACCGCACAGATCTACAAGAACGAAGCCGAGGTCGGCCAGGCCATCGCCGAGAGCGGCGTGCCACGCAGCGAGCTGTTCATCACCACCAAGATCTGGGTAGACAACTACGCCGCCGACAAGCTGGTCCCCAGCCTGCGCGACAGCCTGCAGAAACTGCGCACCGACCATGTCGACCTGCTGCTGATCCATTGGCCGGCCCCGGGCAACGGCGTTGAACTGGCCGAATACATGACAGCCCTGGCTGAGGCCAAGGAACTGGGCCTGACCCGTCAGATTGGCGTGTCCAACTTCAACATCGAACTGACCCGCCAGGCCATCGCCGTGGTCGGCAAAGGCGAGATCGCCACCAACCAGATCGAGCTCAGCCCGTACCTGCAGAACAGCAAGCTGACAGCGTTCCTCAAGGAGCAGGGCATCACCGTCACCTCCTACATGACCCTGGCCTACGGCAAGGTCCTGAAAGACCCGGTGCTGGCCGAGATCGCCAACAAGCACAAGGCCACGGTCGCCCAAGTCGCCCTGGCCTGGGCCCTGCAGCTGGGTTACGCGGTGATCCCGTCTTCGACCAAACGCGAGAACCTGGCCAGCAACCTGCTTGCCCAGAGCCTGCGCCTGGATGCCGACGACATGGCGCGCATTGCCACGCTCGAACGCGATGGCCGCGAAGTCAGCCCCGCCAACCTGGCCCCGGTCTGGGACTGAGGCATGGGCACCGGGGGCTGCCTTGCAGCCCTCACGCTCCCCTTCAGAACCTCAACCCCACATTGATCATCCCCGCAGCCCCTCCCAGCACCACGAACTCGGCCCCCACCGGCCCCCAATGCACGCCGAACGACGGAATGATCACCGGCGCGACGCCGAAATGGTTCAACGGGATCTTGTCGTCATATTCGCCCTTGTAACCTTCGATCAACCCCGCGCTCAGCTTGGCATACACGGGATAGCGCTCGTGTTCCCAGACCTTGCCCAGGTAGGCGTAGTAGGAGCGTTGGGAGAACGAGTTCTTGAAAGTCGCCGCGCCCCACAGCAGGCCGTCGGTGTAGATGCGCTCGATGCCGATCAGTTCCTGGTGGTTGTTGTGCTCCGGGTCGTGGGTCCAGTGCTTGGTATAGGCGCTGGTCTGCACATACCAATAATCCCCCTCGCGCTCGCCTTCTTCGGCAATTGCGGCCAGACTCAATGCCAGCAGCCCGATCGCTGCAATCGACGTCCTGTTCATGCTCGATGCCTCGCGGGACAATCCAGTGACACTAGCCGGGCCCGCCCGATTGCGCCATAGGAAACATCCAGGGAGGAATGATGCCGATACGCCGTCTGCTGGTGGCTGTGGTACTCGTGGTGCTGGCCCTGCTGATCACTGCGCTGTTCGCCTTGCGTATCACCGCGATTGCCGATTTCCAGCTGGAGCCGTGGCACACCTACGTGCCGGACGAAATGCCAGCCAGCGACATCGACCACGCCAGCTGGGGCGACTACCTGGCTGCCGAGCAACGCGTGCTCAACCAGGTCAACCGGGAAATGCGCGAGCAACTGGCTGGCGAGCAACCGTCCGCCTACAACCGCTTCGTGGCCAGCAGCCGGGTGTTCCCGGGCAATCTCAGCCATGACTGGAACCGCTCCTACATCGCCGAGCCCAGGCAGGCTGCCAAGGGCGCGGTGGTGCTGCTGCACGGCCTGACCGACTCGCCGTACAGCCTGCGCCATCTTGCCCGGCACTTTCACGACCTGGGCTATGTGGTGGTCGCCCCGCGCTTGCCCGGGCATGGCACGGTCCCGGCCGGCCTCACCGCTGCCCACTGGGAAGACTGGATGGCCGCCACCCGCCTGGCCGTGCGCGAAGCGACCCGCCGCGCCCCTGCAGGCAGCCCGCTGTACATCGTCGGTTTCTCCAATGGTGGCGCACTGGCCGTCAAATACAGCCTAGACGCGCTGGAGGACCCGCACCTGGCCAGGCCCGCCCATCTGGTACTGATCTCACCCATGATCGGCGTCAGCCGCTTTGCCCGCTTTGCCGGCATTGCCGGCCTGCCTGCGTTGTTCCCGGCGTTCGCCAAGGCCGCCTGGCTGAGCGTGCTGCCTGAGTTCAACCCCTTCAAGTACAACTCGTTTCCGGTCAATGCCGCGCGCCAGTCCTACGAGCTGACCGACGCCGTGCGCCAGCAGCTGGTCGTGCAAGCCCGCGATCCGCAGCGCCTGGCCACGCTGCCACCGGTTCTCACCTACCAGTCACTGGTCGATGGCACGGTCAGCACCGAAGCCATCCAGACCGGCCTGTATGACCGCCTGCCGGCCAATGGCAGTGAACTGGTGGTGTTCGACACCAATGCCTCGCTGGGTATCGACGACATGCTCAGGCCGTCGGTGGCAGCCCTGCGCGACAGGATGTTCACACCCCAGGCCCGCCCCTATGCGCGGACCTTGATTGCGACCCGAGGCCCGGGTGATGCGCAGCTGAAGTCGACACGCTTCGCGGCCCAGGCAACCACGGCTGACGAGCAGATGCTGGATGCGGTGTATCCGCCCGGCCTGATCTCGCTGTCCCATGTGGCGCTGCCCTTTCCGATCGACGATCCGCTGTATGGGCAGCAGCCTGGTGGCCAGGAAAATTACGGGGTGAACCTGGGTAACTTGAACATGCGCGGGGAACGTGGGGCGTTGATCGTGGATGCGGGGAGCTTTTCGCGGGCGACTTCGAATCCGTTCTTCAAGGTGATGCTTGACGGGCTGGATGAGGAATTGCGGTTGCGCTGAGGCGCCTGACTTGAGGCTTTTTGCGCCTGTGAGATCGAGCGCCGCCCGCGCGGCGCATCGCAGGCAAGCCTGCTCCTACATCTGTTTCGGGCCAGTGGAACCTGTGCCATTGGCGCGCGTACTTTTGGTGCATGGCTCGAAATCGCGTCGTATAAACAAGGGGGCGCGCGCCAATGCCTCAGGAATAATTGGCCCGAAACAAATGTAGGAGCAGGCTTGCCTGCGATGCGCCGCGCGGGCGGCGCTCGATCTTGAAGGCGCCATAAGGCTCCAGGCATGCGCTGAGGCCCCCGCTACCCACCCACTATTCCACCAAGCGCAACAATGAAATGCCCTGCGCACTTATTCTCGGGCACGCTGGCGAGTACTACGCTACTCCCTGCCAACCACTCCCCAGGAGCCACCCGATGTCCCGCCCTCCACTGCCCCCGTTCACCCGCGAAACCGCCATCCAGAAGGTCCGCCTCGCCGAAGACGGCTGGAACAGCCGCGACGCTGCCAAAGTGGCACTGGCCTACACCGTCGATACTGCCTGGCGCAACCGCGTCGAATTCCCCCGTGGCCGCGCCGAGGTCGAGGCGTTTCTGACCCGCAAGTGGAACCACGAACTGGAATACCGACTGATCAAGGAGCTGTGGGCCTTCACCGGCAACCGCATCGCCGTGCGCTATGCCTACGAATACCACGACGACAGCGGCCAATGGTTCCGTGCCTATGGCAACGAGAACTGGGAATTCGCCGAAGATGGCCTGATGCAAAACCGTTTTTCCAGCATCAATGAACACCCTATCAGCGAAGCAGAGCGCAAGTTCCACTGGCCGCTGGGCCGGCGCCCGGATGATCATCCGGGCCTGAGCGACCTGGGGCTCTGATCAACCCACCGGCAAGCTGACCTTGACCTCTAACCCGCCCCCCAGGCGATTGGCCAGGGTCACGCTGCCGCCTTGTTCCAGCACGATCGCGCGCACCGCCGGCAAGCCGAGCCCGACACCACCGGTGTCGCGATTGCGCGAACCCTCGATGCGGAAAAATGGCGCGAACACACACTCCTGCAGTTCAGGGGCGATGCCCGGCCCGCGATCCAGCACGGTGATTTCCAGTTGCTCGGCAGTGACCGCCAACCGCACCTCAGGCGCCAGGCCATACTTGACTGCGTTATCGACCAGGTTCACCAGCACCCGCTTGATACCCACCGGCCGCCCGACGTAGACGCAACGCCGCGGCGCATCGAGCGCAACCTTGATACCCGCGTCCTTGAAGTCGTCCACCACCGTTTGCAGCATCTCGGCCAGGTCGAACGCCGTGGTCTGTTCCAGCCGCGCATCGTCGCGGAAGAACTCCAGCGCGGCATCGACCATGGCCTGCATTTCGTCGACATCCTTGAACAGCTTGGCCTGCAATTCAGCATCCTCGATAAACTCGCCACGCAGGCGCATGCGCGTCAATGGCGCGCGCAGGTCGTGGGAAATCGCCGCCAGCATCTGCGTGCGATCATTCACGAAATGCTTGAGCTGCGCCTGGGTGGCATTGAAGGCGAGAATGGCCTGGCGCAGGTCATGGGGGCCAACTACCGGGATCGGCGGGGCATTGAAATCCTTGCCGAAACGCCGTGCGCCTTCAGCGAAGCGTTCCAGCGGATGGGCCAGATAGCGTGTGGCGAACAGCGCGACCGCCAGGCTGGAAACCAGCATCACGGCAATGATGATGAGGTTGCGTGGCAGTTCGTCCAGGCCCCAGCTACGATCCGTGGCGCGGTACAGCACCCAGCTCTTGTCACTTAATTCGATCATCAGGGCATAGCCGCGCGCCGGTTCATACTCCAGCAGGTTGGTCGGCTCGAAGGCCTGGATCTGCGCATCAGGCCGTTTCAACAACGCACGCAGGGTTGGCGTGCCCTTGCGAAACTCGGCATCGACCAGTGCAGGCACATCGGCCTGGTCATGGCTGCGCAACCATTGCACGGTGTACGAGCCATCCCCTGCCGCACTGGCAATGATGGCGCGCTGCGACACCGGCGCGGCATCGAGGATGCGGGTGACGGTGGCGACCTTCTCGATCACCCCGCTTTCCAGCAACGGCGGCTGCGCCCACACGCTCAGCAACAGGCTGAAGAGCCCTTTGAGCAACAGCAGGATGAGCATCGCCGTCAGCGTGGTCAGGGCAATCCAGCGGGCGATGGTGATGCGTGGCCGCGGCAGGGCCTTGCGCAGCTTGGCCAACAGCCTCATCGCCTGACCACGGTGGCAGTGAACAGGTAACCGACATTGCGCAAGGTACGGATCAGCGGTTCGGCGCCCGCTTCGCTCTCCAGCTTGCGCCGCAGCCGACTGACCTGCACGTCGATGCTGCGGTCATAGGCCTCATAGGACTCACCCCGGGCCAGGTCGAGCAACTGCTGGCGGCTGAGCACTCGCCGCGGATGCTCGGCGAACACCAGCAGCAACTCGAACTCACCGTTGGAGAGGGGGATCATCACCTGCTCCGGCGAACGCAGCTCACGGCGCACCACATCCAGTTGCCAGCCGGAAAACTCCAGCAGCGTGCGCGGGTTGTCAGCCGCGCCGTCCGCCGCTTCGCCTGCCCGGCGCAACACCGCCCGCACCCGCGCCAGCAGCTCGCGGGCGGCAAATGGCTTGGTCAGGTAATCGTCGGCGCCCAGCTCCAGGCCGACCACGCGATCGCTCAGCTCGGCCATGGCCGTGAGCATGATCACCGCCACCTTGTGCTCGGCACGCAGCCGCTGGCACAGCACCAGGCCACTGTCGCCCGGCAGCATCACATCGAGAATGACCAGGTCCGGCACGCGTCGCTCCAGGGCTTGCCAAAGCCCTTTGCCATCGCGGGCCACGTCGACTTCGTAGCCATGCTGACGGAGAAACTTCTGCAACAGATCGAGTACTTCGACATCATCGTCGACAATCAGCAAATGGCTCAAAACAGGCACCGAAAACAAAGGCAATTACCCTGTACTGTAAGGCCATCACCGGGCCGTCGTCATATATTTCAACCCGGAAACAAAGTGTCAGACACGAGACAATCCGGACATTCCCAGGCAATCAATCCCCCGCAGCATCGGCGCCACTTCTTCACAGGAATGTGCCCATGCCCACCCCCTCCGCAGCCTGGTTATCTGCCCGCAACATGGTCCTGGCGTTGTCACTGCTCGCCGCCAGCGGCTGCAGCCAGCGCCCGCCGGCCACTGCCTGCGGGCCGGTCGCCTACCAACTCAGCGACCCGGCCGAACCTGCCAACCGCGCCGTGTTCGCCTTCAACCGCAGCGTCGACGACTACCTGCTGGCGCCGGTCGCCCGCGGCTACACCGCCTTGCCGAACTTCGCCCAGCAAGGCGTACACAACTTCACGGCCAACTTCGGTGAGCCAAAGGTGTTCGCCAACGACCTGCTGCAAGGCAACGGCGAGCGGGCGATGACCAGCCTGAGCCGCTTCATCTTCAACACCACCCTCGGCGTGGCCGGCCTGATCGATGTGTCCGGCAAAATGGGCCTTGCCCGCCATGAGTCGGACTTCGGCCAGACCTTCGGCGTGTGGAACATCACCGATGGCCCGATCGTCGAGCTGCCGCTGCTGGGCTCGCACAACCTGCGCGATGCGACTGGCCGGGTACTGGGGCTGGCATTGGACCCGTTCGGCGACAACAGCGATACGGTCGAAACCCTGGGCACCGTGGCCATGGCCGGTGGCATGGTGGATGGCCGGGCGCAGGCGTTACCGCTGACCGACAAACTGCGCACTCAGCCGGACTACTACCAGGCCGTGCGTGATTTCACCGCGCAACAGCGCGCCAACCGGGTTGTCGAGGGCCAGCTCGGCGCGCCTGGCAAGCGCCCGGAGCAGTGCCAGGGAGGGCCTGCCGGTGAATGATGCAGTGTCACTGTTCCGCCGCGTGGAGTGCGGGACCGAGCAGCCTGTGCTGCTGCACGAGCTCGAAGCCCGGGTTTCGGAGGATGGACGCGAACTGATTGTCAGCCGTTATCGGGAACGTTACGGCAACGGTGGCGACACCCAGCGTCACGAAGTGCATCGCCGCGTACCGATCGCCGCATTGCTCAAGTGGATGGCCAGGGCAGACACGACACCCCAGCCATCCTGATACTCCCGCTCAGTGCGTCATCTTGCTCACAGCGGCCACCAGTATCGGGCCTAGCTCGGCATCGGTCATCGCCGGGCTGACCTGCATGTGCGCCAGGTCGCTCCAGTCCATTGTCCACTGCAACACCGGCTGCAGGTCATTGCTTTCAACCACGGCAAAACCCTGCAGCTCGCCTACCGCGTGCCAACGGCCATGGACCTTCAGCTCGGCAGGCGGCAGGCCGCCGGTCTTGGCAAAACGGGCCATGACGGCGTTGCGGTTTTCCGGGGCAATGCTCCATTGGATGATGAAAAGCATGTGGCACCTCCCAGTTGCTCGGCACCTGTGCCAGACACCCGCCCCGGGGGCGCCGGGGCCTGGGGCGGGTGAATGCGCCATGTTTAGGCATAGCAGGATGGACAGCCGGTTGCCTGGCTGATTGTCGGAATCTGGGCACCGTTGCAGGCCTCAGCCCGAAATGTCCGAATCGCGACAGTGAGTGCCTGTTCAGCGTGAGACAGGCATTGCCCAGCTGGATAACCTCCGTCGGGCAACGCCTTGCCATCACTCGAAAAAGAGCCTCACCCATGACGACTCCTGCCGCCTCCTTGGCCCCGCCCGCCACAGCCGCCGACCAACCCCAGGGCTTCCTGGTCCGGATCGTCGGTGCCGCCGCCTTCGCCCACTTGCTCAACGACCTGATCCAGGCCGTGCTGCCGTCGATCTACCCGATGCTCAAGAGCGACTTTTCGCTGAGTTTCGCCCAGATCGGCTGGATCGCCCTGATCTACCAGGTCACCGCCTCGCTGCTGCAGCCCTGGGTCGGCATGTACACCGACAAGCGCCCCATGCCTTACCTGCTGCCCACCGGCATGCTGTTCACCCTGGTCGGCATCGCCCTGCTCGCCTTCGCCAACAGTTACGAGATGCTGCTGTTCGCCGCTGCCGTGGTGGGTATCGGTTCGGCAACCTTCCACCCCGAAGCCTCACGGGTCGCGCGCATGGCCTCCGGCGGGCGCTTCGGCACCGCGCAGTCGACCTTCCAGGTCGGCGGCAACACCGGCTCGGCGATCGGCCCGCTGCTGACCGCCGCCATCGTCATCCCCCACGGCCAGCCCGCCATCGCCTGGTTCATGCTGGCGGCAGGGCTGGCCATCTTCGTGCTGCTGCGCGTCACCGGCTGGACCATCCGCCACGGCCAGACCCAGCTCAAGGGCCTGGCCGGGCAACAGGCGCCCGGGCTCTCAAAAGGTGCCATGTGGCGCGCCGTGGGCGTGATCGCCGCGCTGATGTTCGCCAAGTTCGTCTACATCGCGTCGTTCACCAACTACTTCACCTTCTACCTGATCGAGCACTTCGGCCTGAGCGTGCAGCAAAGCCAGCTGTACCTGTTCGTGTTCCTCGCCGCCGTGGCCCTGGGCACCTTTGCCGGCGGGCCGGTCGGTGACCGTATCGGGCGCAAGGCGGTGATCTGGATCTCGTTCCTCGGCGTGGCGCCGTTTGCCCTCGCCCTGCCCTACGCCAACCTGGCCTGGACGGCGGTGCTCGCGGTGGCCATCGGCCTGGTGATGTCGTCGGCCTTCGCCGCACTGGTGGTGTACGCCCAGGAAGCCGTGCCTGGCCGGGTCGGGATGGTTTCGGGGGTGATGTTCGGCCTGATGTTCGGCATCAGCGGCATCGGTGCTGCGGGCCTTGGCGAGCTGGCCGACCGGCATGGCATCGTGTGGGTGTACCAGGTGATCTCGTTCCTGCCACTGCTAGGCCTTGCCACCGCACTGCTGCCGGCAACCCGTTCGAAAGCACGGCCTACCCGCTGCTGCTAAGATGGCCGCGCTTGTTGGACTGGACGAGAGCATCATGGTCAAACCCCAGCACGAACTGCTGATGGAGGTCGATGAATGGCCCTGGGCGGTGGGCAGCCGGGCAACCGACTACCCGCCAGACTGGTACATCGCCCCTCACTCGCATGCCAAGCACCAGCTGATCTACGCCATCAAGGGCCTGATGCTGGTCGAGTCCGAGGCCGAGCGCTGGACCGTACCACCCAGCCGCGGCATCTGGATGCCCTGCGGGCAGGTGCATGCCATCCGCTGCGTCGGTGACGTGAAGATGCGCAGCGTGTTCGTGCGCCCCGATGCGGCGTTCGGACTGCCGCTGGCAAGCAAGGCCATCAGCATCTCGCCGCTGCTCAGTGAGCTGATCAAGGCCTCGGTCGACTTTGCCGGGCCGTTGGTCGAGGACTCGCGAGAGGCGCGGATCATGCGCCTGATCCTCGACGAGATCTGCGTGCTGCCGACCCTGCCGCTGAAACTGCTGCATCCCAGCGACAAACGCCTGCGGGCCATCTGCTCGGCCTTGCACGAGCGGCCACACGACACCTCGACAGTGGCCGACTGGGGCGCACACATGGGCATCGACGAGAAGACCATCCAGCGCCTGTTCCGCAAGGAAACCGGCATGACCTTCGGCCAGTGGCGCCAGCAGGCGCGGCTGATGCAGGCACTGGAGCGCATCGCCCTGGGCGAGCGCATCATCGATGTGGCGGGCACGCTGGGCTATGACAGCCCCAGCGCCTTCACCAGCATGTTCAAGCGCCAGTTCGGCATCACGCCGAGCCAGTTCTTCAAGTGATCGGAGCACCGAACGCTGCGCGTGCAAAGTCCAGAAAACTGCGCAGTTTGGGGGTCAGGCGGCGATCGTACGCATAGAGCACATGCATCGGTGAAGCTGGCGCGTGATACAACGGCAGTACCCTGACCAAGGTGCCATCGCGCAAGGCATCCTGCACCAGCTCCAGCGGCTGCAACATCACCCCCAGGCCTGCCACGGCCGCCGCCAGCAATGGGTCGCCCTGATTGATGGTCAATCTGCTTGTAATCGGCACCTCGAAACACCCACCCGGCCCCTCGAAAGCCCAGCTGGAGCGGCCGTCGGCATAACCGAAGTTCAGGCATTCGTGCTGCGCCAGGTCCAGCGGATGGTGGATTGCCGGGCGCCTGGCCAGGTAGGCAGGTGCGGCACACAGCACCGATTGATAGGGCGCCAGCGGTATGGCCTTGAGCCCGCTGTCGGCCAGTTCGCCTACACGAAATACCGCGTCGTACCCCTCATTGACCAGATCGACCAGGTCGTTGGACAGCACCAGCTCTACCGATACTTGCGGATAGCGCACCATGTATTCCAGCAGACGCGGCGACAGCACGCGCATGCCGAAGGTGACCGGGGCGTTGATGCGCAGCCGGCCGCTGGGCGTGCCACGGGTGACCGCAGCCAGGTTCTCGGCGGCCTCGACGTCGTTGAGGATGAGCTTGGCGCGCGCATAGTAGGCGCGACCGAAGTCGGTCAGGCTCTGGCGTCGGGTGGTGCGGTTGAGCAGCGACAGGCCCAGGTGCTGTTCGAGCAGCTTGACCTGTTTGCCGACCAGTTGCGGCGACAGGCGCAGGTCATCGGCGGCGGCGCTGAACGAGCCCAGCTCCACCGCCTTGACGAACGTAGCCATCTGCGTGAGGCGGTCCATTACAAACATCCTGTTTCCAGTGTTGCGCCATCCTAGGCCTTTTTCAGCCCGCCCCCAATGCCTAGATTGGTGCCTGTCACGGGGCACGCCAGCCCCAACCAGCCTAGAGGTCAACATGTCTCGGATTGTCAGATTCCACGAATACGGCGACGTCAGCGTCCTGCAACTTGAAAACCTGGAAGTGCCCGCGCCAGCGGCGGACGAAGTACAGATCGCGGTCAAGGTCATCGGCCTGAACCGCGCGGAAGTGATGTTCCGCAGCAACCACTACCTGCAGCAGGCCGAGTTCCCCAGCCGCCTGGGCTATGAAGCAGCAGGCGACGTGCTGGCCGTGGGCAGCGAAGTCAGCGGTTTCGCAGCAGGCGATGCGGTCAGCCTGATCCCGCCACTGGACATCGCCCGCTGGGGCACCTACGGCGAGGTCATCAACGTGCCCGCCTACCTTACCGTCAAGCACCCGGCCAACCTGTCCTACGAGCAGGCGGCCGCGTCGTGGATGCAATACGTGACGGCCTGGGGGGCGCTGATCGATCAGGCCAGGCTGACCCAGGGTGATTTCGTGCTGGTGACTGCCGCGTCCAGCAGTGTCGGCCTGGCCGCCTTCCAGATCGCCCGCAAGGTCGGGGCCACGGCCATCGCCATCACCCGCAGCCGCGCCAAGGCACAGGCACTGCTGGACGCTGGCGCGGCCCATGTGATCGTCAGCGACGACGAAGACATCGTCACGCGGGTCATGGCCCTGACCGACGGCCTGGGCGCCCGCGTGGTCTTCGACCCGGTAGGCGGGCCTGTGTTCGAGGCGCTGACCGCCAGCATGGCACGCGGGGGCATCCTGCTGGAGTACGGTGCGCTGAGCAGTGAGCCGACGCCCTTCCCGCTGTTCACCGTGCTGGGCAAGAGCCTGACCCTCAAGGGCTACCTGTATGCCGAGATCGTCAGCGACCCGGCAGCGCTGGCGCGGGCCAAGGCGTTCATTGTCGATGGCCTGGCCAGCGGCGAGTTGCAGCCCATCATTGCCCGTACGTTCCCGCTGGACGAGATCCAGGCGGCGCATCGCTACCTGGAAGCCAACCAGCAGGTCGGCAAGGTGGTGGTGACGGTCTGACAATTGCTACATAACGTTGCAGCCACGGGTGAACCCTCTGTGGCTGCACTGTACCTGCGTGTGAACACGGCAATGCCGCGCAACCCCTGCAAATCCGGGCATACCACGGGTATTTGACGTACATGAGTTGAAACAGATAGCAGGCGAAATTGTAGGAAGTTTCTTTTAGCCCCTGTAGGCCGAATCGCGGTAGCGGCACTTTCCTGTATGAAACCTCAGTTTCCGCAGGATTTTATGACTGCTACGGTCCATTTTTCCTACAACGGCACGGACGCCAATGGCACGAGAGAAACATGGATCAATACAATAAATCTGGCCTGGCCTTGCAGAAGAATTTGCTCAACCTGCGCCGAGAGCGGGATCGCTTGAAAGCCGAGGGCAAGCACCAGGAAGCTGAACGGCTGGGGCGGGAAATTTCGCGGATCGAAGCAGTGGTGGCTGCATTGCCTGAGGCGGCCAAACCCCCGACGCTGCAGTAACAAAGCAATCGCCCCGTCAGCGCGGGGCGTTGTTGCGAGCGCGTCAGCTCAGGCGCAGCGCTTGAGACTGAATGACCATTACCGGCGCGCAGTCATTCAGGCGGCTGCCTTGCTGCGTATTGCCCGGCTCCCCGCCCCCAGGCAGGTCACGGCAAAAGCAATCACCAGCGCCCCCGTGCCCAGCAGGAAGATCAACTGCGGGTTGGAGCCCTCCACCAGCAGGGCAATCAGCGCCGGGGTCACCGCCGCCGCGCCCATCAAGGTAATGCTGACCAGCGGCGTGAGCTTGCCGGTCGGGTCGTTGGTGGTAATCAGCGCCATGTAGTACGACAGCGACAGTACCCAGCCAAAGTTGATCAGCAGCAGCGCAACGAACAACTGCATCGGCGTGCGGGTGTGGCCGGTGAGCATGGCGATGGAGATGAACACCGCCACCAGCCCCACCGCAATCATCAGCTGGCGGTTGACCCGCGCGCCCAACAGGCTCGGCAGCCCAGCCCCCGGCAAGCCACCGATGGCCGACAGGCCGAACGCCCAGCCGATATCCACACCGTCGATGCCCTGGTCACGCGCCAGCTGATCGATGAAGCCCCACACGCAGTAGATGGCAATCTGCATGAACAGCATGCCCAGCAATGCCGTGCGCCCCGTGCGCGCCGAACCACCCTGGGCGAGCGAGCTTTCGCCGCTTGCCAGCGAGACTGCCGGGCGACGCGGCAACACCAGGCTGGCGCCGCAGATCAGCAGGTACCACAGGCCGAACGCGCACAAGGCGGTTACCGTCCCACTCTGCGCGGCGAGCAACGGCAAGGCTGCGGAAAACAGTGAATATTCAGGCGTCTGCAGCAACAGCATCAGCCCGAACGAGCGGTCCTGGTTGGGCAGACGGCCCAGCGACGACACCGCATAGGCATACACCAGCCCGGCGCAGGTGCCGGCCGCCAGGCGCACGATCAGCAACACCATGTTGGTGCTGGCGAAGGCGGTGGTGACGCTCAGGGCCACGCACAGCGCGCCGACCGACAGGCACAGGCTGCGCCCACCGTGGCGCTTCATCAGGATCGGGCACAGCAAGGTGCCCAGGGTCATGCCGACCATCTCGACCGACACCACCCAGCCCTGCTGGTCGAGCGACAGGCTCAGTTGCTCGCTGACCAACCCCATGAAAATGGGTTGCACGCCACAGACGATGAATGAAGTACAGGCAATGAAAATCAAGGCGGCACGCAGCAGCTTGGAATCATTGTTCATGGGAGGACTCCGACACGGCATTTGTTTTTATTGTGGGTATTGAGCAGCCCTGAAAGCGCCGTATCAGGCGGCCGGGCCGGTCACGCGGTCAATCCTGGGCCGAGTTTGAAGGCTTTGAAAGTTAATTATCGGAATCGACTTCAGTGGACTTTTTAATGCAGGTCAACAGCCCTTGCCTGCATCAAGAAATGCACTGCGGTCGATCCTGATAATTAATTTGTGGGGGGCATGGATCATCCCTACCGTATGACGCTACCCAAGCCTCGGAAAAAAGGCCCCATCATGAACGACCGTGAGTTCATCAATGCCATCGACGCCGATGGCCAACCTCTGAATATCGCCGTGCGCGACGGCCGCATCAGCCACATCGGCCCTCAGCGCGCCAGCACCGCCGCCGGTGAGACCATCGACCTCGAAGGGCTGCTGGTGCTGCCCGGCTTCGTCGATGGCCATATCCACCTGGACAAGAGCTTCGTCGGCGACCGCTGGCGCCCGCACCAGCCCGTCGCCAGCCTGCGCGAGCGCCTGGCCGTGGAGAAACGCGAGCTCGCCAGCGCCCCGCCGATCGTCGAGCGCGCCGACGCGCTGATGCGCCAGGCCGCCTCGTTCGGCACCCTGGCCATGCGCTGCCATGTCGACGTCGACGCCAGCACCGGCCTGACCAACCTGCGCGCCATCCTCGAAGCCCGCGACAAATGGAAAGACCTGATCGACATCGAGTTGGTGGCGTTCCCGCAAGCCGGTGTAGTGACCTGCCCCGGCACTGCCGAAGTGATGGAAGCCGCCGTGCACGAAGGCGTGCAGGTGGTCGGCGGCATCGACCCGACCACCTTGGACGGCGACGCCGAAGCCCAGCTTGATATCGTTTTCGGCATTGCCGACCGGCATGGCGTGAAGGTCGATATCCACCTGCACGAACCGGGCGACATCTGCATCGCCCAGCTCGAACGCATCGCCACCCGTACCCAGGCGTTGGGTATGCAAGGTCTGGTAGCGGTCAGCCACGCCTATGGCCTGGGTGATGTCAGCGACGCCGTGGTTGACCGCACTGCCGAAGTGCTGGCTACTGCTGGCGTGTCGATCATGACCAACGCCCCCGGCGAACATGCCTTCCCGCCCGTGCTGCGCCTGCGCGCGGGTGGCGTGCGGGTGTTCACCGGCAACGACAATATCCAGGACGCCTGGTGGCCCTACGGCAACGGCGACATGCTGCAACGGGCGATGCTGGTCAGCTACCGTTCCGGGTTCAATACCGACGAGGAACTGAAGGTCGCGCTGGAGATGGCGACCGTGGCCAGCGCCGGGGTGATGGGCAAGCAGGATTACGGGCTGAAGGTGGGCAACGAAGCCAGCTTCATCCTGTTCAAGGCGCCGAATGCGGCGGCAGCCGTGGCTGCAGCCATCCATGAACGGGTGATCGTACGCCACGGCGCGTTCTGGGGCGGGCCTGCGCAGTTGCAGTTGAAGGCTGCGCAGTTCGCCACCGAACTGCGTCGCTGATCGTCTCGTTGACGCGGCCCCTTTGTAGGAGCGCCCTTTCGCGACACAAGGCCGCTCCTACAACCAGGCATGATCTCTATTCAGCCTCTGCCCGCAGAATGCCGATCAGTATCTCGGCCAGTTCCTTGACCATCGGATCCGCCGTAGGCCGATGGAAGATCGCCGCCTCGAACACCCGGATCGGCTTGAACCCCTCCTCCGCCCCCAGCACCCGATGCCCAGCCGTCACCACCCGCGACGGCAACAGGCTGACGCCCAATCCATTGGCCACCGCCGCCTGGATACCCGCCAGGCTCGAACTGGTAAAGCCGATGCGCCAACTGCGGCCCATGGCCTCGACCGCGCTGATCATGTCATCGCGGTACAGGCCCCGCGGCGGAAAGGTCACCAGCGGGATCGGGTCCTGGGCGAAGCTCGGATACTGCGCGCTGTCGATCCACTCGATGCGCTCCGGCTGGCAAGCATTGGCCTCGCGGCTGTGGCGCCGCTGCTTGACCAGCACCAGGTCCAGCTCACCGCGGTCGTAGGTACTCATCAGGTCACGGCTCAGGCCGCCGGTGATTTCCAGCTTGACTGTCGGGTTGAGCCGGTTGAAGGCTGCCAGGGCCTGCATCGTCTTGCCTGCGACAAAATCGTCCGGCAGGCCGATGCGCACGGTGACCGAAACCCCGCCCGACATCGCTTCGCTAAGCTGGTTGCTCACTGATAGCAGATGCCGTGCGTAGCGCAGCAGGGTTTCCCCGGCATCGGTCGGGTGCACCTCGCGGTTGCTGCGGTCGAGCAGCTGGTGGCCAACCATTTCCTCCAGCCGGCGCACCTTCTGGCTGACCGTGGACTGGGTGGAATGCAGGCGCGCGGCGGCGGTGGTGAAGCTGCCACAGTCGGCCACCATGACCACGGCGCGGAGCATGTCCAGGTCGTAGATGGCGCGGTTGGGTTTGGTGCTGTCGGTCATAGGAGGGGTTCGGCTTTCGAATGGGGCTGGGAACAAGACTCAACGCTGAGCAACCGCCCATGTCGCAAACGCTTGCCTGACAGCGGTGACACGGCGCGCCATTGAATCGTCTCGATGAGTCATATTGATGCATTCACACCTCAGGCTAATACTAAGGTCATTGCCTGGGGAGGCGCGAATCATGCAGACAAGATTTGTTATCGTTCCAGCTGTACCCATCGAAAAAGAATCCTTTCAATCAGGGTCCCGCTTCTACGCCGCAACCATTTCAGGTGGTTTCGACATTTATGACAATCAAGAAAAACTGCGCTTGAAGCCGAGCTACTCGACCCGATCGCTGGCGGAAGCGGCGCGCGTGAAGCTGAACGATGAATGCCGAAATCCAGACGAGCTTTTCCCCTTCTTGCGAGTGGAATGCCCGGTCATGGAGCCGTGAAAGCAATCAGCCCGCTTCGGCGGGCTTTCGAATAGTGCTTACTGGATGCGCTTGAGTTTCTCGAGCATGGCGGCGCTGCCTTTGAGGTAACCGGTGACCTCGCCATCTTCCCGCTTGAACTTGATGCCCATCACTTTGTTATCCAACGTTACCAGTTCAACAGACGCCCGGATGACTTCATGCGGATGAGTCACCTGCGCGGGGGCCTTGCCCTTCTGGACGGATACTTCGCTGATTGTCTGCTCGAAGACATTACGTTCAGCGTCATACGACCAGGACGACTGTTGCACGATTTTTTGCATCGAGTCTTTTTCGTTAAGGATCAGGAAGTCGGTGGCTGAACCGTCCGCCTTGAGCAGCAACAGTGCCAGCGCCTGGGAGGTGCCGTCATCGGCGTTGGAGTACCAGACGCCGTACAGGGCACTTTTCAGGTATCTGGGCGTTGTGATGGCCGTTTCGCTAGGCGGCTTTGCGGTGCCCGTGGTGGAGCAAGCAGAGAGCACCAGCGGGGCCAGCATTGCGATTGCTACGGTGAGGTACTTTCTCATTTCATTCCTGGTGGCTTTTCAGCATGCGAAAAACGGTTTGCTAGAGGTGTCAGGAAACCAGATTTTTCGCCTAGTTGCAGCTTGCTCACGACGTGCGAGCCGATCAGCGGTGGTTTCGCAGACCAGGTTCGCCAGACCTTCGCCAATCTGTCCGCGATCCTCGAAGCCGCTGGCTCCAGCCTTTCGCACATCGTCAAAGTGAACGCCTACCTGACTGATCCCGATCAGCTCGGGCCATTCAACGAGGTGTACCGGGAAATTCTCGGCCATGCCCCACCCGCTCGCACAACCGTCTGCGTACAGCTTTGGGGAGTGAGCCTGGAAATCGCGCTAAAGCCGGGAGACGCCTTGGTGATCGACATGGCTGGCGATCATGCCCACGCCTGCGCAGGGGCCGTGACGCAATTGGCGGCCCGTAGCGCAGGGGCCGTCGGCATCATTGTCGATGGTGTGGTCACTGATCTCAACGAGCTACAGGCGTGCCAGCTGAACGTACCCGTGCACTGTGCCGGGGTGGAGGTTCAGCCTGGCGATATCGTCCTGGCCGACGATAACGGCGTGCTGATCCTACCGGCAACAGAGCTGACCTCGGTGATCGACAAGGCGCTGCAGTCGGACCTTGCCGAACCCGAACTGATGGCACGCTTGCGCAACGGCGAGCCGTTGCAGGATGTCATCACCACACGCATTGACAACAGCTAGCGCAGCCCTGCTGCATGTGGGTGACTGCAGGCCGAGTTCACCCACATGCCATCAAATTTCAGATATCGGCCTTGTTAAACCCGTCCTTTCCAAGGCACCAATCGGTGCTCCAGCCAGCGCATGCCCATGTCGAACAGCAACGCCATCAAGCCAATCACCAGAATGCCCATGATCACCACCTCCGTGACCATGAACTTGGATGCGCTGAGCACCATGAAGCCCAGCCCTGCCGTGGCCGCAACCATTTCAGCGGCCACCAGGGTCGTCCAACCGAATCCAATGGCGATGCGCATGCCGGTGAGCATCTCCGGCAACGCTGCTGGCATGATCACATGCCGCAACACCTGGCCCCGGCTGGCTCCCATCGAGTACGCGGCATGGATCTGCTCGATGGCCACCGAGCGAACCCCTGCTCTTGCGCTTAGCGCCAAAGGTGCGAACATCGCCAGGTAAATCAGCAACACCTTCGAACCTTCGCCAATGCCCATCCAGATCACTACCAGTGGCAGATAGGCCAGCGGCGGCAGCGGCCGATAGAATTCCACCAACGGGTCGAAGATGCCCCGTGCCACCCGGTTCACCCCCATCAGGATGCCCAGCGGGATTGCCGTTACCACCGCCAGCGCGAAGGCGCTGAACACCCTGAGCGCGCTCCAGCCGATATGGGTCGCCAGCGACGCGTCGGCAAAGCCATCCTGAGACACTGCGACCAGCTGGTCCCATACTGCTTGGGGGCTCGGCAGGAACAACGGCTTGATCCAACCCAGGTTGGTGGCGGCAAACCACAGGGCAAAGAACGCTGCTACCGTCAGGCAACTGAGCGCCAGGCTCGACCCATTGCCCGGCGCGCCATACTGTTCGCCTGGCTTGGCCGACTGCCCACGCCGCAACGCTTGCAAGGTGCGCTGAACGGCCTTGTGCTGATTCATGTTGAACTGGCTCATGCCGCTTCCTCTTCACCGTGGATGATGCTCAGTACCTGCTCGCGCAGGGCAATGAATTCCGGCATGGACTTGACCTGGCGAGCATCACGGCACTCCAGGAAGCGTTGGCCGAAGTCCAACTTGAATTCGTGGGTGATCCGCCCGGGGCGTGGCGACATGATGATCAGGCGCGAACCCAGAAACAGCGCTTCCTCAACGTCATGTGTAATGAAGAACATCATCTTGCCGGTGCTCTGCCAGATATCCAGCAAAAGCTCCTGCAAGCGTTCGCGTGTCAGTGCATCCAGAGCGCCGAGCGGCTCGTCGAGCAACAGCATGTGCGGGTCGTTGGTCAGCGCCCGGGCGATGCCGACGCGTTGTTGCATGCCACCCGACAATTGATAGATGGCGTGATTGCGAAAATCCGCCAGGCCGGTCAGCTGGAGAAAGTGCATCGCCCTCTCCTCCCTTTCCCTCTGGCCAACGCCACGAAACTTCAGGCCCAGGGCGACGTTGTCGATCACGTTGAGCCAGGGCATCAGGGCGTGCTTCTGGAACACCACGCCACGCTCGGCGCCGGGCCCAGTGATCTGGTCGCGCAACTGGGCGCCTGGTTCGATCTGCTGAGGCACCTGGCCTTGAAACTCGCCCAACGTCAGGACGCCGCTGCTTGGCCGGATGAACCCCGCCATCAGGTTCAACAAGGTGGTCTTGCCGCAACCGGAAGCCCCCAGGGCCATGACGAAATCGCCGCGTTCAATGGTCAGGTTGACGCCGGACAATGCCGTTACCGGTTGGCCGCCTTGCTGGCTCGGGTAGACCACGGACACATCATGAATTTTCAGGTTATGGCTCATCACGATTCCCCTTCAGAAGTGAAGGCTGCCGCTGCGTGCCGGCAGCCTCGACCATCACTTCGCCGCGTCGACGAAGCTTGCATTGATGGCAACGCTGTAGTCGGGCAGCACTGCCGGGACCTTCTTCTGTTCCTTGAGAAATTCGGCGGTAGCCGCCAGGGCCTTGGCAGCACCGCCGTCCTTGCCACCGCCGAGCCAGGTGGGGCTGGCCTGGTCGGCGGCTAGCGGAAATTCATAGAGCGCGAGCACCGACGGCACTTCTTCGGGCTTGCCGCCGGAAATGCGTGCGACATTGGCAACCTTCGGCGAGGCTGCATTCCAGGTCTCAGGGGCTTTCACGTAATCGGCCGTGCTGCTTTGCAGCACCTTGGTGAACGCGGCCATGCCGTCGGCGTGTTTGGCGGCAAAGTTCTTGTCTGCCACCAGTGCCTCGAAGGTCGCCTTGCCCCAGCTGCTGAGGGTGCCGGAACTGATCAATACCTTGCCGCTCTGCTTGAGCTTGCCCAGCGCGGGGTCCCAGATGAACGCAGCGTCGATGTCGCCGCGCTCCCAGGCGGAGGGAATGTCCGAAGGTTGCAGGTTGATGACCTTGACCTTGCCGACCAGGCCGAACTGCTCCAGGGCGAACAGCGTATGGAAGTGGGTGGTGGAGACAAAGGGAACCGCCACCGTCTTGCCGGCCAGGTCCTGCGGTGCATTGATACCGCTGCCGTTGCGAACCACCAACGCTTCGGCATTGGCGATGTTGTCGAGCACCCAGAATACCTCGATGCCGACGCCACGGCTGACTGCCGAGGCAATCGGGCTGCTGCCAGCCACGCCGATCTGCACGTCACCGGATGCCATCGCCATCATCACATCACCACCGCTGTCGAAATTGCGCCACTGGATATCCCAGCCGGTGGCCTTCTCGAACGCTTGCTCGGCAATCGCGTTCTTCCATGGGGCATACATGCTCTGTATGCCGATGGTGACGGTTTCCGCATGGGCGGCGGCAGACAGCCCGAATGACAAGACCACGGCAGGCGCCAACAACAAACGGTGCAGGTTCTTCAGCATGGCGGTTTCTCCAGAAAGGTGCAGTGAGGTGCCATGCGATCTTAGTGCCGGCCCGAAGCTTGCTTTAGATCCAGACAGCGGGAAGCGTGGAGCCAGTTCCGCCGAGGCCGCGCGGGTGCGCAACGCCAAGGTTGCGGTGTTCGCCGCCGCTCCCCATCAGTGCAACGACCATGGACCCTGCCCTATGCTGGAACGCTATTTCCGCCCTTTCGTCAGTGGCCGAAGCCTGCAGGAGCAACTTCGGGAAAACCTGCTGCAGGCCATTCTCGATGGTGCCCTGCCACCCGGTGACGCACTGCCCTCCTCCCGTGCGCTGAGCAAGCTATTGAAGGTCTCGCGCAACACCGTGGTGCTGGTCTACGACCATCTGGTGCAGGACAGTTTCCTGATTCCGTCTGACCGCCGTGGCTATTTCATCAACGAAAAATTCCTCCGCCAGCAGCTCAATGTCAGCCTGTCCTCACGTCCCCATGCGCATGCCGAACGCCCGGAGCATGCACCGGCCTGGGCAACCCGGCTGCAACAGCAACCCTCCTCGCTCAAGGCCATCGTCAAACCACGCAACTGGCGTGACTACCGCTACCCCTTCATCTATGGCCAGGTCGAGCACGACGAACAGACCGCCGCCCGCTGGCGCGACTGCGGGCGGATCGCTGCCAGCGGCGCACACATGCGCAGTTGGGTCGACGACCAGGTGATGATGGATGACCCTCTGCTGGTGGAGCAGATCCTCCAGCGCGTATTGCCCCGACGTGGCATCAAGGCCAACGAAGGGGAAATTCTCATCACGGTCGGCACGCAAAGCTCCCTGTACATGCTCAGCTGCCTGCTGGGGCGGCCTGGGCAAGTGGTCGGGCTGGAGGACCCCGGTTATGTCGACGCCCGCAACATCCTGCGGCTGGCCGGCTGCACGCTTCGCCCGCTGCGTATCGACCGTCAGGGGCTGGTGGTGGACGAGCAGTTGCAAGGCTGCGAGATGATCTTCTGCACCCCCAGCCATCAGTCGCCCACCGGCGTGACGATGCCGGTGTATCGGCGCATGGCCCTGCTGGAGCAGGCGCGCCAGCGGGACCTGCTGGTCATTGAGGACGACTATGACAGCGAGCACAATCACCTCGGTGGCAATCACCCGGCCCTGAAGAGTTTCGATGACAGCGGTCGAGTCATCTATCTGGGCAGCCTGACCAAGGGCCTGCTGCCCGGAATTCGCCTTGGCTTCATCGTCGCCGCCCCCGAGTTGATTCACGAACTTCGTGCGCTACGCCGCTACCAGTACCGCCATCCGCCGGCCAACAACCAGCGCATGCTGGCACTGTTCCTGGCCTTGGGGCATTACGACGCGCACCTGGCCCGCCTGCGCGAGAGCCTGTCGCGCAAGTGGAAATGCATCAGTCGTGCGCTGGCCGAGCACCTGCCGGACTGCCAGACCAGCGGCCTGGCCGGTGGTTCGGCGCTGTGGGTCGAAGGGCCTGCCGATTTCAACGCCTGGCAACTGCAGCGGCTGGCGGCGAAGCGTGGTGTGCTGATCGAGCCGGGCGACATCCACTTCCTCGGCCCACACCCCCCAACGCGCTACTTCCGTCTCGGCTACGGCGCCATCAACGAGGCGCAGATCGAGCCGGGAATCGTCGCCCTGGGTGCGGCTTGGGAGGAAATGCGCCGCTTGCAACTGGCACCATGACCAGGGCGATCTGGCCCTAGGGGCGTTTCGGGCGCACGACTAGAGTGGCGGCAACCGCCCACTGGAGTCGCCCGTGATCGCTGAACAGCCCCTTGTCCTGACCAGCCTGTGCGTGTTCTTCGCCGCCATCGTGCGTGGGCTCACCGGCTTTGGTTTTGCCGCCGTGTCGGTGGTCGGTCTGATCCTGCTGATGCCGCTGGAGCGTGCGGTGCCGCTGATCCTCTGCCTGGAAATCGCCAGTAGCGCCCTGTTGCTGGGACGTGCCTGGCAAGAGGCTGACCTGCCGTTGCTGCGTTGCCTGCTGCTGGCCGCAATGCTCGGCGTTCCTTGTGGTCTGCTTCTGTTTGCAGGCAGCGACCCGCACTGGCTGACCTTCTGCGTTTATCTGCTGGTGGGTGGCTTGGCCCTCGTCGGCCTGGCGCGCATTCGCCTGCCCATAGGTCGAGACCCTCTCACACTCAGCCTGGTGGGTGGCATCAGTGGAGCACTCATCGCTGCCTTCTCCATCGGTGGGCCGTTGTTGGTGGCCTGCCTCAGCCAACTACGCTTGAGCCCCGGCGCCCTGCGGGCAACGTTGATCCTGTTTTTCTGCGCTGTCGACCTGGCCGCCCTGGTCGGTCTGGCAGTGCACGGTTCGTTGTCGCACGCCACCTTCGGCCAGGCGTTGTGGTTGCTGCCCGCCCTCACCCTCGGCCTGCTGCTCGGCCAACGCCTGTTCCGCATCATCACCCCGCATACCGCAGCCCTGGGCACCCAGTGGCTGCTGCTCATTCTCGCCAGCCTGGGCCTGCTCGGCTGGTGGCAACACTGACTCGTCGATCAAGGAGAACTACCGATGCAACCTACCGTCTTCATTACCGGCGCCACCTCAGGGTTCGGCGAAGCCTGCGCCCGGCGCTTCGCCGAGGCTGGCTGGTCGCTGATCATCACCGGCCGCCGCCAGGAACGCCTGCTGCACCTGGCCGACAAACTGTCGGCGCAAACCGACGTGCTGCCGCTGGTACTCGATGTGCGCGACCGCAGCGCCATGCAAGCCGCCATCGCCAGCTTGCCCGAGCGCTTCAGCCGCCTGCGCGGACTGGTCAACAACGCTGGCCTGGCGTTGGGCACCGATGCCGCCCAGGACTGCGACCTCGACCAGTGGGACACCATGGTCGACACCAACATCAAAGGCCTGCTCTACAGCACCCGCCTGCTGCTGCCACGCCTGATCGCCCACGGCGCAGGCGCCGGCATCGTCAACCTCGGCTCCATCGCAGGCAACTGGCCCTACCCCGGCAGCCACGTGTACGGCGCCAGCAAAGCCTTCGTCCGCCAGTTTTCACTGAACCTGCGCTGCGACCTGCAAGGCACCGGCGTACGCGTCACCAACCTGGAACCCGGCCTGTGCGAAAGCGAGTTCTCGCTAGTGCGTTTCGGCGGCGATCAGGCCCGATACGACAGCATCTATCAGGGCGCCAACGCCATCCAGCCAGCCGATATCGCTGAAACCATCCTGTGGATCCTCAACCAGCCCGCCCACCTCAACATCAACAGCCTGGAACTGATGCCAGTCACCCAGGCCTGGAACAACTTTGCCGTTCACCGGCAATGAGCCGCCCCAACCTACCCCACCAAGGAAGCCCGTCCATGACCGAATTCGCCTCCCTGCAGGAACTCGACCGCCAGCATGTCTGGCACCACCTCACCCAGCACCAGAACTTCGACACTGCTGCGCCACCGATGATGGTGCGTGGTGAAGGCCTGCACGTGTGGGATGCCCAAGGCCGCCGCTACCTCGATGCAACGTCCGGTGGCGTCTGGTGCGTGAATGTCGGCTATGGTCGGCAGGCCATCGCCGATGCGGTGCGCGATCAACTGGTCCAGCTCAACTACTTCGCCGGGACCGCCGGCACGCCAGTGGCAGCACGCTTCGCCGAGGCCCTGATTGCGAAAATGCCGGGTATGAGCCGCGTGTACTTCTCCAACTCCGGCTCCGAAGCCAACGAAAAAGCCTACAAGATGGTACGTCAGATAGCCCACCGCAAATATGGCGGGCAGAAGACCAAGATCCTCTACCGCGAGCGCGACTACCACGGCACCACCATCACCTGCCTCAGTTCCACCGGCCAGGAAGAGCGGCGCATGCAGTACGGCCCGTTCACGCCAGGCTTCGTCGAAGTGCCCCACTGCTGCGAGTACCGCGGTCAGTTTGGCGAGGTGGGCAATTACGGTGAACTGGCTGCCCAGGCCATTGAAACCGTGATCCTGCGCGAAGGCCCCGAGACCATCGGCGCCCTGGTGCTGGAGCCGATCACCGCAGGCGGCGGGGTAATCCCTCCCCCTGCCGGTTACTTCCAGGCAGTACAGGCACTGTGCCGCAAGTACGACATTCTGCTGCACATCGACGAAGTGGTCTGCGGCCTGGGCCGCACCGGTACCTGGTTTGCCTACCAGCACTACGGTATCCAGCCGGATATCGTGACCATGGCCAAAGGCGTCGCCTCGGGCTATGCCGCCATCTCCTGCACCGTCACCACCGAGGCGGTGTTCGAGCTGTTCCGGGGTGAAAGCGATGACCGCGCGGCCTACTTTCGCGATATCAGTACCTTCGGTGGCTGCACCGCAGGGCCGGCTGCGGCACTGGAGAACCTGCGCATCATCGAACAGGAAGGCCTGCTGGAGAACGCCGCACACATGGGCGAATACCTCATGGCCGGCCTATTGTGCTTGAAAGAAAAGCACTCGCTGATTGGCGATGTACGGGGCAAGGGCCTGTTCCTTGGCCTGGAACTGGTCGCCAATCGCGAGACCCGCGAGCCGGTCAACGAGAAAGTCGCCATGCAGGTTGCCGCGGCGTGCATGGCCCGGGGGCTGATCATCAGCCGCACCAACCGCTCGTTTGCCAGCTTCAACAACACCTTGTGCCTGAGCCCGGCATTGACCTTGGGTAAAGCCGAGGCAGATGAAATGCTTGCCACGCTGGATGCAGCGCTGGAGCACGTGGGCAAGAGCGTCTGAACCCAGAGCCACAAAAAAGCGCGCCTGATGGCGCGCTTCTCATTGCACGCAGCTTACCTACCCCGCCACCGCCTGCGTCATCTGAGCGTGGGAACTGCGGGCATAGCCACCCAGCGTGCGCATCAGCAACAAGGCGGCCAGTGCATAGGCCCCGGTGCTAGCCACCAGCGCCCAGCGCAGCGCATCGCCACCCAGGCCAGGGGTCAAGGCATCGCTGAGCATGCCGGTGACCAAAGGCCCGAGGCCGGCCCCCAGGGCCATGATGCCGAAGTTGAAGAAGGCGATCAGTGTGGCGCGCCGCCCCGGTGCAACCATCTGCGCCACGGCGGTGTAACTGGGCGCCATCCACCACATGCCGAACACCGACATACCGAAAATGAACGGTGTGGCTCTGGGCACCACAAGGCTACCAAGGGTCCAGGGGTCGGTTGCCGGAAACAGCACTGAAGCAATGGCCAACGGCATGGCGAGCAAGGCACCGATGATAGGGATGCCCAGCTGCCAACGCACGTCCAGACGGGCCAGGTGGGCGGTCAGCCAGCCGCTGGACAGCGAACCGATGATCGCGCCAGGCCCGGCCGCCAGCCCCATGATCGCGCCGGCATCCTTGATCGACAGGCCGTGGCTGCGCACCAGAAACGCCGAACTCCAGATACCAAAGGCGTAACCGGCGAACGCCAGCAAGGCACCGGCCACGACGATGCTCAGGTAGGGGCCATTACGGCAAGCGTCGAGGATCACCCGCAAAGCACTTTCACCCTGGCCTTCGTGCGCGGTGCCGCGCATGGCCTCCCAGTGGCCGCGCAGAGGTTCGCTACCGGTAAGGCGCAGCAGAAGCGCCGCCACCAATCCAGGTACCGCCATCCAGATGAAAGCCTCGCGCCAGCCATGGTAGTAAGTGATCCAGGCGCCAACGCTGAGCCCCAACAGCGTGCCAATCGGCGGCGCCAGCATGAACACGCTGATAGCCTTGGGACGCTGGGCCGGGCGGTAGAGGTCGGCAATCACCGACATCGAAGCCGCGCCACTGCCAGACTCGCCCACTGCCACGCCCAACCGGGCCAGCGCGAGGGTCCAGAAGCCCGTGGCCATGCCACACAGCAAGGTCATTAAACTCCACACCGCGCAGCACGCGCTGATCAGATTGCGCCGGTTGTTGCGATCGGCATAGCGCCCCATGCCAAGGGAAAACAGGCAGTAGATGACGGCAAAGGCCAGGCCGGTAAGCATCCCCATCTGCGTGTCGGTGGCATTGAACTCCTGTTTGATCGGCTCGATCACAACGCCCATGATCTGGCGGTCGATCAGGCTTACAGCGGATACCACGAACAACAGGAACAACGTGTAGTGTCGGCGCAACGGTCCGAGTGGCGTATTCATCGGTGCAATCTCGCAAATGATCGGGCTCAGGCGACGGGCGCCGTCCTTCGCGGACGACGCCCTCACGGGTTTACAACGGCGCGCGCAAATGCGCCCAAGGTCGGCTTTGTTCCAATTGCCGTGCCAGGCTCAGCAACAACCCTTCACGGCAACGCCCGGCGGTGAACATCATGCCGATCGGCAAGCGCTCGCGGCCAAGGCCTGAGGGCACCGACATCGAGGGCTGCCCGCTGACATTGGCCAGCACGGTGTAGGCCACGCTGCCGACGATCTCGCGGGTGTAGTCTTCGTAGCGATTCTGCAGACTGAGCAGCTCAAGCTTCGGCGTCAGGCTGGCGGTGACCGGCGACACTAACAGGTCGTAGCGGCTCAGCATCAGCTCCATTTGCTCGCCGATGCTCTCGAAAGCGCGGCGGGCCCGGAACAAGGTTTCTGCCGTGGTGTTGCGGGCGTTGGCCAGCAGAAAGCGGCTGATCGGTTCCAGATGCGCTTCGTCCATGCTGCACCCCATGGCGGCTTCACGGTCCTTGACGGCGGTCAGTAGCGTGGTCGAGGTCACCGCGCCATGGGCGCTGAACACCTGGCCGGCGTCGATCGGCAGGTCGACCAGCTCAACCTCGTGCCCCAGGTTGCACAAAAGCGCCACGGTTTCATCGAGTACACGCTGCACGTCCGGGTCCAGTGCGACCCCGGTCATGCCACGGCTGACCAGGCCAATGCGCAAACGCTCAGGGGCGCGGTTCATTTGCTCGACAAAACTTCCCTGCATCGGCGCCAGCCAGTATGGGCTGCCCGGCTCGTGACCGTGGCTGATATCGAGCAGCAGCGCCGAGTCACGCACACTGCGCGACACCACATGACCGCAACTGGCACCGAACCAGCCTTCGTAACTGCTTGGCCCCTGCGGGGTTCGATAGCGTGTGGGCTTGAGTCCGAACACCCCGCAGTACGACGCCGGAATACGGATCGAACCACCGCCGTCGGTGGCGTGGGCTGCAGGCACGATGCCCGCTGCCACCGCTGCGGCGGCGCCACCGGATGAGCCACCCGCGCTGTAGGCAAGGTTCCAAGGGTTGCGGGTAGGCCCCCATTGCGCCGATTCGGTGGTGGTGGTCAAACCAAACTCCGGGCTGGCCGTCTTGCCGAAAATCAGCATACCGGCCTGCTCGTAACGTTGGGTGACAGTGCTGCTGTGTTCGGCCAATGGCGCCTGCGCCAGCAAGCGCGAGCCGTTGGTGGTGCGGGTGCCTGCCAGGTAGGTGTTGAGGTCCTTGAGCAGCATCGGCACGCCAGCCAGCGCGCCCTGCCGGCTGGTACCCGCCTCGGCATAGGCCAGCATTCGTTCGATGGCATGCTCGGAGTGGTCCATCACCACCGCGTTGACCTTGTCGTTGACGTATGTGCAGCGCTCCAGCGCAGCGCCCAGCAAAGCGCCCGGTGCCAGCCCTTCATCACGCACTCGACGCGCCATTTCGGTCGCATCGAGTTCCAGGTATTCGTCGCTGGCCATGGCGTCCAGCACGGCGTGGGTCGAGGTGCTTCTCAGTGTATTGTTCATCGCAAGCTCACAGGCATGGCCCTGCCCGCCACGGTACAGGCGGTCACAGGGGACAATAGGAAAAGGGTCAGAACAGCAGGTTCAGTGAGGTCTGCAGCAACAGCGCGTCAGGGTGTTCCGGGGAAAATACCGGATTCTTGGTCCAGGTCAGGCCGTTCACCAAGTAGATGCCGGGGCTGAGCCGCGCAGCGTAAGAGCCTGTTACCGCCATGGTGTAGGGCGCGTTGTCCATGCGGTAGTTGTCGTAGACCTCACGCAGGTCCTTGCTGAAGTAGCTCTTGCTGAAGCCCACCGAGAGCATGTCGAAAGGTCGGCTGGCAAACGGCCCCATGTTGAATGCGCTGAACTGGAATGCCTTGTTGATGGCATTCACCGACGCGGGCGAGTAATCCAGCTTGGTGTCGAAGTACCAGCCGCGCGCATCGCCGTAAGGTTTGGTGAACTGGTGGGTGTCGGCGAAATACAGACCCCAGTTGTTATCCGACTCTTCACCGGTCTTGAACTCGGTGTAGTGGCTGGTGTTGTACATCATGCCAAAACGCGACCACACCGCATTTTCGTTGGCCGACGCTTCGCGCTTGTAGCCGAACTCGTCGATCAGCATCGGATTGGCGCCGTCGACTTTCCAGTGCAGGCCGTTGGGGTTGCGGTTGACGTCTTCCAGAATGCCTTGCGGGCTGACACTGCGGGTCAGTGCGGCACTGTTGTACCAGCGCAGCGACTTATCCCGGGTGATGACGTTGAAGGTCGGGGTCGGCACGGTCGCCGACATGCCCACCTGGAAAGGCACCACGCTGCTTGGGCCCAATGCCGCGGTCGAGGCGTTACCGCCTAGCGATACGCCATAGAACAGCTTGACTCCGGCGATGAAGCCATACTCGATTTCCAATTGCTTATTGAAGAACGACTGGTTCACGGCGAACACGCTGACCTGCGACACCTCCGGGTTGGCGGGTTCGTAGGTGGAGCGCACCAGTTGCCCGGCGAGGGTGAGTTGGGCGTCGTTGGCAAAACCCAGCCGGGTCAGGTCATAAGTGGTGTAAAGGTTCAGCGAGGCGTTGTAACTGGGATTCTGGCCGTTATAGACCTGTGGCTTGGCATTGTGGCCGCCAAGGTCGTACGCATAGCCATTGTAGGAGGTAATGGTAAGACCCAGGCCATGCTCGGCCAGCGCCTTGCGCAGCCCTCCCAGTTCAGGGGCGATACGGGCACAGATCGGGGCTGAGCGGTTGGCTGGCTCTGCCCGGGTCAGGGATTTCTCGTAGCTGGCGCAGGCGGGTGCGGTTTTCTGTGCCTCGGCGGCAACTGCGCAATTGATCAAGCTCAAAGCAAACAGCCCGGTAGACCATTGGCATGGTGCGAGTAACGATTTCAAAACTCCCCTCCTCTTATGGTTGTTGCTGGTCGCCGGATGGTGCGTGATCCGGTCGGTCAGGGGAGTCGTTGCAGGTTTACCTCCACTCGATGGTGCCAGCGACAGCTATCGATAGTGCCACCTAAGTCATTGTTGTTAATGCTTTTTATAGGTTTCTTGAGGCCATCCCAGAACCGTCTGGCCAACCGTTGCCAGGAAGTGTTGCCACAGGAACAGTGTTGGTGCAGTTAGCCCTGTTTTCGTGCAGTACCAGGCGCATCAAAGGCGATGACGCCGGCCGTGTTCCGCCACGATCCTGGCAAGCTCACGAATGCCTGGTGCAATGCGTTCGACAGAAATGGCGCCGAACCCCAGACGGACGAATTGATGCTGTTCGCCCTCAGGGTGGAAATAAAAGGCCATGCTGGGGTCGAGCAGCACCCCTTCTGCGAGCGCCTCGTAATAGAAAGTCAGCGAATCGGCACAGTGGGGCAGTCGCAACCACAAGGTGGCACCGCCAGTGGGCACGCTGAAGCGCGCTTCGGGAAGTTCCTGGCGCAATGCCTGCACCAATAGCGCCGCTCGATGAGCCAGGCTGTCGCGGGTCTGCTGCAACAAACGGTCGTAGTGGCCCTGCTGGATGAACAGCGCGGTGGCGATCTGGTTGTTGCCAGGCGTCTGCCGGATCATCAGCCGCTGCAGGGCACGCAGCTCGGCGATCACCGGTGCAGGTGCGACGATGAAACCGATGCCCAGCCCGGGCGAAAGCAGCTTGGACAGGCTGCTCATATAAATCACTCGTCCGTGCTGGTCCCCGGCTTTGAGCGCCGAGTGCGCCTGGCCGTCGTATTCGGTTTCCGGGTCGTCGTCATCTTCGAAAATCACCAAGTCGCGGTCCTGTGCCAGCTGTAGCAGGTCGCGGCGTCGACCATCGCTCATGGTGATACCGGTTGGACACTGGTAACCCGGGGTGCAATACAGGTAGTCACAGCTCGCCAGTGCTTCGTTGAGCAGCAGCCCTTCGTCGTCCAGCGGAACGAGTACCACGTCGGCACCTTCGGAGGCAAAGACATTGCGTGGGTCCCGAAAACCTGGGTCTTCGACTGCCATCTTGCTCCCCGGGCGCGCAAACAAGCGTGCCAGCAGGTAGAAGCTCTGCTGCCGGCCCAGTGTCAGCAAGACCTCGTCCTCGCTGGCGGCGATGCCCCGACGTGGCAACACCCGGCGAATCAGCTGGCTGATCAACTGGGTGGAATCCAGGTCTTCGCCTTCCTGCCACCAGCGGTCCACCGCACGTAGTTCCAGTGCCTGGCGGCTGCACTGGCGCCACTGGTGGATAGGGAACAGACGATGGTCGAACTGACCATAGACAAAGGGGTAACGCACATCCCGCCAGATATTCGGCCGGTCAGCCCATTGCACCCGGGATACGGCGCCGGGCAGGCGCGCTTGCCAGTTCGGGCCATGCTCGCTGCTTGGCCCGTGGCCGGTCACCGCATCGGTGGGTTTGATTGCCGAGTAGACAAAAAAGCCATCCCTTGGTCGCGCCTCGACATAACCTTCGGCGACCAGTCGTTCATAGGCCAGCACCGCCGTGTTACGCGAAACCCCGGTAAGCCGGGCCAGGTCGCGCCCGGACGGCAGGCGGCTACCGGCCAGCAGGCGACCGTCGAGAATGGCGTTGACGAACGCGGTACTCAACTGCACTTGCAACGGGTCGTCATTGCGCCGGGTTTCCGGCAACAACTGCTTCCACATCAGGTCGTGTCGGCTGTTGCGCATGGGTGGCCCTAATCGCTCTGCCAGCCGAGGCCAAGGCTCTTCTGCAAGGTGACGTAGCTGGCCAGCAACTGCGCCTCGCCGCTGATCCGTTGCTGCTCGGCGTCGTTGCGGGTGCGTTCGGCGTCCAGCCAGTCGAGGGCCGAGCGCGTGCCGCCAAGATAACGCTGCTCGCTGAGTGCGGCGCTGTGCACTGCCGATGTCTCGGCCTGGCGCAGCACCTCTACACGGCGGCGATCGTGGCCGAAGCGGCTCAGGGCGACATTGGCATCGCGCAGCGCGCTGAGCACGCTTGAGGTGTACTGCGCCAGCGCTTCGTCGTGCTGGGCTTGAGCCTGTTCAACCATGTGTCGGTTCCGACCAAAGTCCAGAAGGTTCCATTGCAGATACGGCACACCCAGCCAACCGAGATTGTCCTTGTGCCACACGTTTTCGGCATTGTCGCCGGCAAAGCTGAGGCTGCCAAGCAACGTCACTTTCGGGAAGGCATCTGCACGTTTTTCGCCGATCAGTGCGTTGCTTGCCGCCAGGCGCCGCTCTGCCGCTCGAATGTCCGGCCGCTGGCGCAGCAAGCCGGCAGGGCTTCCGACTGCGGGTGGTGACTGCACCTGGGGCATGGGGGCCGGAGCCACCAGACGAGCGTCCAAACTACCCGGGGCCTGGCCGCATAACAACGCCAACTGATCCAGCGACTCGTCGATCTGCCCCTCCAGCGCGATCAGGTCTGCCTCGGTCTGCTGTGCCTGCGTGCTGAAACGCTCCACATCACCGGCACCGACGGTGCCCGCCCCATATCGCGCTTCGCTCAGTTGCAACATGCGTTGTTCCAGTTCCAACGCCTGACGGGTTTTAGCTGCCCGTAACTGGCGGCTGCGCAATTCCAGGTAGGCCTGTGCAACCTGCGCCGTCAACTGCAAGCGGGCATCGGCAAGATCGGCGTCGCTGGCCTGGGCTTGAGCTTCAGCGCCTTCGCTGGCGCGACGTCCTGCGCCAAACAGGTCCGGCTCCCAGCTCGCCATCAGCCCGGACACGTAGTAGCGCGATACTGGTGCATCGTCGTTGCCACGGATCAGTTCACCGGCGTTGGCGTTCAGCTTCGGTAACGTGTCACTGCGCTTGCCCTCGAAGCCGGCATAGGCCTGGCGCATCCGGGCGCGGGCGATGTCCAGGTCAGGGCTGGCGGACAGCGCCAGGTCGACCAGTGCATTGAGCTGCGCATCGTCCAGTGCGAGCCACCAGTGCGACAGTTCGGGTTGCCGGGGCGTCATGCCCTGGGCACGGTGCAACTGGCTGGTTTGCACAGCATCATGGGCGACCGCAGGCGGCCCTTGGTAATCCGGTCCAACGGTGCAGCCTGGCAATGCGTGGGCAATCGCACAGGCCAACAAGGCGGTGCGCATGTAAAAGGCGTTCATGGTCAGTGTCCTGTAACAGGTGCGCCGGGCAGCGCCTTGCGGAGTTGGAAGGCCAGTGGCATGCAAATCAGCAGCGTCAGTGCCAGCGCCTGGAAGGTGTCGATATAGGTCATGACCACGGCCTGCAGACGAATCTGCTCGGCGAAGCTGGTCAGGGCCTGGAGATGGGCGGTTGCGGCGTCCAGATGACGACTGACGAACATCTCCTGCAGGCTGGCGATATGCGCTTGCCCCGTCGCGGAGGCTGCAGTCACCGACTCTCGCAGCACGTCGTCATGCGTCGCGGTGCGCCGGTCAAGAAAAGTCCCCAGCAACGCCAGCCCCACCGAGCCGCCAAGGTTGCGCGCCATGTTGAAGAGCCCGGCGGCGTCGCCCGCCTGATGTTGCGGCACCGAACTCATCGACAACTGGTTAAGGGGCATCATCGCCAGCAATTGCCCTACTCCCAGCAGCAACTGCGAGCGGGTGAAGTCATGGCCGGCGCTCTGTGCCGTGATGCCGGTGGCCAGGTAACAGCTCAGCGACAAGGCAGCAATACCGATCACCACCAGCAGCCGGGCGTCATAGCGAGACAGCAGACGTGGCAACAACGGCACCACCAGAAACGCCGGCAACCCTGACATCAGCATGACCGCGCCGGATTGCTGGGCGTTGTAGCCCGCCACCCCGCTAAGAAACTGCGGCAGCAGGTAAGCAACGCCGTAGAGCCCGGCTCCGGTCAGAAACACGATACCGATGACCGCAGCGAAGTGCCGGTTGGCCAATAACCGCAAACGCACCACCGGCTCCTTCGCGGTGAACTGGGCGATGCCCAGCAGCACGGCGCCAAGCACGGTCGCACCACTCAAACCGACGATCAGCGACGACTCGAACCAGCGCTCACGTTGCCCCTCCTCAAGCGCCACGGTCAGCGCGCTAAGGGCCAGGGTCAGCCCGGCGATGCCCAGCCAGTCCGCCTTGAAAAAACTCGACCACTGCGTGCGTACCGCTGGCAGGCCGGATACCAGCATCACCACCAGTAACGCACATACCGGCAGGTTGAGGAAAAAGCACCAGCGCCAGTCGATGCTCTCGGTCAGCCAGCCGCCAATCACCGGCCCCAGCAGCGGCCCAAGCAACACCGTAAGGCCGAACACTGTCGTGCCGATGGGCATCTGGTGACGTGGCAGCCGCGTCGCCACCAGCACATGGGCCGTGGGTATCATAGCGCCACCCGCAAAACCCTGGCCGAGGCGACCGATGATCATCTGGGTCAGGTTGTCGGCGAAGCCGCACACCATCGAAAAGAACACGAACAGTAGCGCGTTGCCGATCAGGAAGGTGCGCAGGCCAAAGACCCGGGTCAGCCAGGCGGTGAGCGGAATCATGACGATCTCAGCCATCAGGTAGGCGGTGGAAATCCACGTACCTTCGCTGCCGGTGGCACCAATCTGGCCCTGGATCTGCGGCAGTGCCGAGTTGGTAATGGAGATATCCAGCGTCGCCATCAATGCGCCTAGGGCGCCGGCGCCAACGGCGATCCAGTCAGCATGACTGGCGTTGCGCGGCAAGGCCGGGGGAAGCACGGACTCAGCCACGGGTATCGACCTCGACATGCAGCGACAGCCCCGGCACCAACGTGCCCGGCGGCAAGCTGGAATCTTGCAGACGAATGCGGACCGGCACCCGCTGGACGATCTTGGTGAAGTTGCCGGTGGCGTTGTCCGGTTGCAGCAGGGCGAATTGTGCGCCGGTACCGGGCGCGAAGCTTTCCAGGCGACCGGTTACCACGGCCTGCGGATAGGCGTCGACATGGATGCGCACCGATTGTCCAGGGCGCAGGCGCTCAAGTTGGGTTTCCTTGAAGTTGGCGGTGACATAGGCCTGTTCGACCGGCACTACGGTCATCAAACGAGTGCCTGGCTGCACGTATTGGCCGACGCGCACGCCACGGTCGCCGACACGGCCGGCAACCTCGCTGAAGACCACGCTGTCATCAATATCGAGCTGCGCCTTGGCCGCGGCCGCTTCGGCAGACACGAGCTGGGCCCGGGCCTGGTTGATCGATGCCTGCAAGGTCACCAGCTGTCGCTGCGCCACCTCCACTGCCGCTGATTGCGCATCCTGCGCGCTCTGTGCCTGTTGCGCGGCGTTGCGCAGCGCCTCCAGACGCTCGCGGGGTTCGGCACCGCTGTCCACCAGTGGTTGGTAACGGCGGACCTGGCCGTCGCTGTAGGTGACATTGGCCTGTTCGCCCTTGAGCCGCGCCTGGGCCTGCAACACCGTGGCCCGGCGCTCGGCCAACTGCGCCTCGCTATTGGCGATCTCGGCACGGCGGGCAGCGATCAAGGCGGACTGCTGGTCATAGGCGACGCGGTAACGGCGATCATCCAGGCGTACCAAGGGCTGCCCCGCCTCGATGGTCTGGTTGTCCTCAATGAACACCGCAGCCACGGTGCCACTCACCCGTGGCGAAATACCGACGTTGTCGGCCTCCAGGTAAGCGTCGTCGGTGTTGACCATAAAGCGCACCACACTCCACCAGTGGAGGGCCCAGCCCACGGCAGCGATGGCCAGCACGACTGCGACGAGACTGGCCTTCTGGCGCTTTCCGGAGGCTAAACGCGCAGGGTTCGGATTAGGAAGTTCGGGTGAGTGCAACGCTGTCATGGTCTCGATAGCCAGTTGGGTTGATTTATAACGACCGCTATATTTATTGCAGTCGTTATAATTGTGTCAACTGGTATATTTTCGTCAGGCAGCCGGGCATACTCGCTGCGTTGACGTTGACAGGAGAGCGATGTGAAAGCGCAGACGCGACGCCGCCAAGACTCCAGTGGTGGGTACCAATGCGGTGATGAGAGCAGCGCGCGGTTGCTTGCCGTGGCCCTCGAACGCTTTGGCGAACAGGGTTTCGAAGGCGCCTCGACCCGCGACATCGCCGAGCGTGCAGGCCTCAATGCACCGGCCCTGAACTACTACTTCAGCAACAAGCGTGGGCTTTATCTGGCGTGCGTGGCCTACATGACCCACTACATCAGCGAGGCGCTGGCCCCGGCCATCGAGCAAGCCGAAGCGGTCATCGCCGCGGGTGGTGAACGGGAAGCGCTGATCGAAGCCTTCTGCACCCTGCACCGCAGCATTGCCGAGCTCATGCTGCGGTCACCGGAAACCGCCAGTTGGCGCAAGTTCCATGCCCGCGAACAGGCAGGGTTGGGACCGGGCGACGGCGAGCGACAAGTACATGAATTGGTGGGCCAGCGTCTGCTGGCGGTGACCTGCGCACTGGTTGCACGCTTGCGCGGTCAGGCAGAAATCGACGAAGCAAGCACCATGCGAGCGATCACCCTGCATGGCCAGTTGTTGCCATTTCACCTGACACCGGGTATAGCGCTGGAAGCGCTGGGCTGGCGCGATTTCGAGGGTGAACGCTTCGATTGTGTCATTGAGATGGTCTGCGAGCAGACCCGCATCCTGTTGCACAGCCTCTGACTGGCGTCGCAGGTAACTTCGTATAACCGACACGCTTGTCGACGCGTTCCAATTGCTCGCGCGCTCAGAGGTTCGAGACCGTTTGGGGAGAAAATTCCAATGGTGCTCCTGAATGCCAGCGTCCAAAGTATGGGCTGAGATCGAGGACTTACGCCGTGCTTTAGCGCTCTGCCCTACGGAACACCGAGCGCGGTTTTCAGGTGACCATCTTTGACTACAGCGGAGTGGGCCAATCAAGCGGTACCCCTAACTACAATCCCGGAGCACTGGCCAACGCGTGTCATCCGTTGGGGGATGGCAGCTCGGCTAGGACGCCGTTGGCGTACCCATAGGTGATTAGGGATTAACTGCTACGACATCTGCTCCTGGAGCCACCTAACTACAGGTGAAATCAAAGCATTCTGAAGATGTCTCGACCTGAGAAGATAGCCGTGATCTTCTCGAACAACGGTGGGGCCTAGGGCTACTAGCGCCCCCTCCTTCAGCGGCTGACTTACTAATTCACGCCAGGCTAAAGCCAGACCCTGACCTTGGGTCGTGGCATTCAGCAAAAGCGGATAATTATTGAAGCTGAACCGACCTCCCCCTCTCCAGGCCCCTATCCCCGCTCGGGCCGACCATCGCTCCCAGTCGAGCCATCGAGGATTTGATTGATCCATATGAAGCAGTGGTAACGCCTCTAGATCACTCCAACTCAACTCGCCCTGCAAACCGTGCTCACGGGCAAACTGAGGACTGCACACCGGAAAAACGGTCTCCGGCGCGAGGAGAACTTCAGTGTGATGAGAGTCGCCCAGACGATCAAAGCTGATGGCAATGTCGACATCCTGAAGGCTCCAAGTCTCCTGGTGATCATCGGCTAACACCTGAAAGCGGACGTGCGGGAATCGCTCCTGTAGCTCATGCAAGCGCGGTAACAGCCAGAGGTGAGCGAAGCCAAAATTTGCCGCAATGCTGATGGTGGGAGCGTGTTGAGCAAAGTTAGCCTGAGCTCTCTGCACTGCGGAATGAAGATTCGAGAGAGCACCTACGATGTCTTCATGAAAACGGGCGCCGGCGGCAGTTGTCTCCAGTTTGGTACCGGAGCGGTCGAGCAGGTTTCCACCCACTAGCTCTTCCAGGGCGCGAATCTGTTGCGACACTGCCGGTTGGGTCGTACCCAACTCTTTAGCTGCAGACGTCATTGAGCCAAGGCGCACCGCTGCTTCGAATGCCAGGAGCCCCTTGAGTGCCGGAACATCTTTTCTACAAGCCATAAGTTTTTTGCATGCGATCCATAAGCTGAGACCAGTATGTAGGCCATCGTTGAATGGTTAATCTTGAACCGTGGCCGCCAGAAACCATAACCAAGCGCCACAGATTCAGCGTTTTTCCCTCCTGCCAAGCAACAGCTAAAACACCGATAAAATCCTGTTGAAAGGAGACATCTGATGTCTAGATCCTTGCACGCAGTCGTATTCGGTTGTTTGGCCCTGACAGCTGTAGGTGTCAGCGCCGCGACTGATGACACGCAATGCAGAAGCATCCGCCTGGCCGATCTAGGCTGGGCTGACAACGCCGCCAACAATGGCATCGCCATGGCAGTGGCAGAGTCAATTGGTTATTCGCCGAGCAAAACCACCGTAGCGGTTCCCATCGCACTTGCCTCGATCCACCAGGGTCAGCTCGACGCCTTCCTAGACTACTGGTCACCCTCGCTTGACCCTACCGTGCAACCGTTCCTCGATGACGGGAAGCTGAGGAAATCAACCCAGCCAAACCTCATGGGAGCAAAATACACACTAGCTGTTCCCAACTACCTCGCCGATCAAGGCCTTAAGAGCTTCCAAGACCTCTCAAAATTCAAAGACAAATTACAAGGCAAGATCTACGCCATCGAGCCAGGCAGCGGCGGCAACACCCGGCTCAAGTCGATGGTGGCGAAAAATCTCTACGACCTTGGTGACTTCAAGCTCATCGAGTCTAGCGAGACAGCCATGCGCATGGAGGTTGCCCGCGCGATTCGACAGAAAAAACCAATCGTGTTCCTGGGCTGGGAACCTCACCCAATGAATCTCGAGTTTCCTATGACTTACCTCTCTGGAGGAGATGAGGTATTTGGCCCGGACTACGGTGCAGCTACTGTTTACACCCTCACGTCGCCCCAATATGAGGAGCGCTGCCCCAATGCGGCGCGCTTACTGGATAACTTGAAGTTCACCACCTCCATGGAAAGCGAGATCATGGTTGGCGTGCTTGAAAAGCAGGATCCACTCAAGCTCGCGAAAGACTGGATCGTGAAGAACCCCGATTGGCTCGACAAATGGCTGGCTGGAGTAACTACGTTTGATGGTCAGGATGCCCTTGCCGCTGCTCGCAAGCATTTTGGGCTCTGATCTCCGTCGCTCACCATTCCAGTTTGAGGTTGTCCATGAATCGCAGCTTTTTGAAATTCCAAAAGTCGCCGCCATGCGTTTTGTACTGCGCAGGCCAATCAGAAACGAACCTGAGCGCGCTTTGGCTTCGTGAAAAATCTCAGGACGCCACTGCCGTAGATCACCACACCCAACAGCGTCTGTTCGACTCGCACCTCCTTGATCCAGAGCTTCAAATCAGTGCTATTGAGGTGGTTACGGACGATTCCATTCGCCTCTCTTTCAGCGATGGCCACTTATCCGTGTACGACACCCGCACGCTTCTAAGTGAGCTGAGGGACACCGACCCGTTCCCTGTCGCGGAGTCTTGGAATAGCTCGCTCAACATTCAACTCATCCGTCACGACTGGCGACGGATGAGTGAAGATCCGGCATTCAAAGCATCACTTGAAGCATTCTTGCGCTACGGCTTCATCGTGCTCCATGACGTGCCTACCCTGCCTGAGCAGATCCTCGAAGTAGCATCAAAATTTGGGTATCTCAAGGAAACCAATTTCGGCAAATATTTCGAGGTTTATTCCAAGCCTTCTGCAAATGATCTGGCGTACCGTAGCGTGCGTCTGGGCCCTCACACGGACAACCCGTATCGAGATCCAGTGCCGGGGATCCAACTACTACACTGCTTGGTTAACGAAACCACTGGCGGCTTATCAACACTGGTCGACAGTCTCTCGGTCGTCGAGCGGTTGCGCCTGGAGGATCCGGTCGGGCATGCCCTGCTTCGGGACACACCTGTCAGATTCCAATTCATCGACCAAGGTACTCGGCTCATCACACGCCGGCCTATGATCCAGACGGACGCAGATGGCCGCACCTTAGGCGTTCATTACAGCCCGAGGCTGGACAGCCTTCCACTTCTGGATGACGAGAGCACCAGGTCGTTCCACCGTGCCCGGCGACGCCTCGCAGAGCTGTTTAATAACTCGGAGTTCGAGCTTCGCTTCAAACTCGAACCAGGGGAGCTCATGCTTTTTGATAACAGTCGCGTACTCCATGGCCGCACTGAATACGACCCCGCAGAGGGTCATCGGCACCTGCAAGGGTGCTACATCGATCTTGACGGCCCTCGTGAGCGCTTCAGCTCGCTTGAACTCCGTACCCGTGATTTGAAGGAGGTTGCGTGATGCAACAGGTAGAATTCATCCGCATGAAAGACGGCACTCGTGACGAATACCAGTTCCTTGAGCATCTGGAAGCCAAGTACAACGAGAGTCTCGCAGAGCGGATTCTGGAAGCACTCGCTGGCCTTGAGCACACGCTGAGCGGCTACAAAGTGAACCGCCTACAGCACTCCCTGCAAGCTGCATCCAGGGCTGAAGCTGACGGGGCTGATGAGGAAATGATTGTTGGCGCCTTGATTCACGACCTAGGTGACCACCTTGCTCCCTACAATCACTCGCAATATGCCGGCTCAATCATTCGGCCTTACGTTCGTGGTGAAGTGACCTGGATTCTGCACCATCATGGTTTGTTCCAGAACTTCTATTACGTCCACCACTTTGGCGGCGATCGAAACGAACGTGATCGCTACAAAGATCACCCTTGGTACCAAAGTGCCGTCGATTTTTGCGAAAAATGGGATCAGGCTTCGTTCGACCCCAACTATCCGACGCGTTCCCTCGAGCACTTTGCCCCGATGGTACGAAGAATCTTTGGACGCAGGGCTTTTGATCCCGCAGTAATCGGTAAAGAGTTTCCCCTTGATTGAGCAGTTTCATCAATCCGAGTGCTCAGCCACCGTTCTCCGTAGCCAATCTATGAAGTTTTTTGCAGTTGGGCTCAAGGTGTGCTGTGGCCGGGTAAGTATGTAATAGGCAAGAGTATGGCGCATGGTCATCTCGGGAAACGGGATGACCAACTCGCCACTTCGCAACGACCGCTCAATGAGCTCAGTCGCGCACAGAGCGACTCCGTAACCTTCGATTGCCATCTGAGCCAGCACGTTGGAATCAGTGACAACGTGGCCATTCTCCACGTTCAAAAGCTCATCAGGATACAGGGCGTGCCACCGCTTCCAATCCTGGTAGTTTCGATCATGGAGCAAGCAATGCTTCGCCAGGTCGGCTGGTTGTCGCAACGGAGGTGAGCCGTCCAGTAAGGCAGGCGAGCATACCGGTGCGTAGTTCAAGCTCAGGAAATACTCAGCTTCAAAACCAGGCCAATGCTCCCCTCCCCATTTGATCGCTACCTCAACCTGCTCTGGGAATTCTACACGCTGGGTACTCAGGATCTGTTGAATCCTCACCTCCGGAAACTGCTTTGTGAATTGCTTAAGTCGCGGGGTGAGCCAGAAAGCACTGATCAGTGGTTCAGTTTCGATATGGAGAACCGGTGGCTGGTTTTTGCGAGAGCAGCGATTGAGAGCCGTAATCAATTGTTCAAGCGGCCCTTTCAGATCTTGAAGTAGCTCTTGGCCCGCGCTGGTGAGCACCACTGATCGTGTGGAACGATCAAAAAGCTGTGACTGCAGAACCTCCTCCAGCTTGACCACTTGCTGGCTTATGGCGGACTGGGAAAGGTGCAACGCGGAGGCAGCACGGGTGAAGCTGCCAAGCTCAGCGACCGACTTGAAAGCTAGTAAAAGACTCAGATGTGGAAGACGAGTCACTGCAGGCAAAGGTTCAAAATCATTCATAAGCGACCGTAATAGACTTATTAGGAAACGTCGATTTTCTTGCCAACCCGCCTGGCCTAGATTGCTTCCAGCCCTCCTGTGGCCGGCCCTATCTAATAATGACAACATCAGGATCCCACTATGCAAGCATTAATCGTTGCTGTGCTGTCTGTCGCCTCCGCTCCAGGAGGTCAACATGAGTAATCATCACGACTCTACCCTAGCTCCACGCAAGGACGTACCGCTAATCGTCACCAGCATCGTGGTTGTAGCAACTATCGTTGCGGCCCTGACAGCATTTCCAGACCAAGCCAAAACCTTGGCTGATCAGCTGTTCACCCAAGCCACCATGACCTTCGGTTCACTTGTACAACTGCTTGGCTTCTTTTGCGTACTGCTGATCGTCGGATTGGCATTCAGCAAATACGGAAATATCCGTCTTGGCTCCGGAAAGCCTGAATACGGCAACACCAGCTGGGTTTTCATGTTCATTTGTGCAGGCCTCGGTTCTGCAACCATGTATTGGGCCTTTATGGAATGGGCCTATTACTACCTGACCCCCGGCCTAGGAATCACCGGCTCAACCCCGCAGGCGCTCGACTACAGCATCGCCTACTCCTTCTTCCACTGGGGCATCACCCCATGGGCGATCTATGGCATTGCCTCGCTCGCACTGGCTTACCACTTCCATGTGCGCCGCAACAAAGGCCTGAGCCTGGCTGCCGTTGTGGAGGCCATCACAGGCCTCAAGGCACATGGCCCAGTTGGAAGAATCATCGATGTGATCTTCCTGTTTGCAACGTTCGGCGGCCTCGTTTTGACCATTACTCTCACGACCTCAACGGTTGCGAAGGGCCTATCTGACCTTACGGGTGTCTCTGACGGTTTCGTTACGAAAGCTGCCCTGGTTTTGGCCGTGACTGTGGTTTTCTCCGCTAGCTCCTGGATCGGCATTGGTTCTGGTATGCAGCGCCTTGCCCATATGGCCTGTGGGATGACCTTGGCATTCGGACTTGTGGTTTTGCTGTTGGGGCCAACCCTTTTCATTTTGAATAACCTCACCAATGCCATCGGCCTCAGCGTGCAGAATTTTGTGCAAATGAGCCTGTCCACCGACCCGAACGGCTCTGGCGAATTTTCACGCGGCTGGACGGTCTTCTATTGGCTTTACTGGATCACCTACACCCCTGGCGTAGCTATCTTTGTGACCCGGGTATCTCGTGGCCGCACCATCCGTGAGGTCATCATGGCGATGGTGCTCGGTGGTTGCGGTGGTTGCTGGTTCTTCTTCGGCAGCCTGCAGAGCTACGCGATTCATGAGTTCATCACTGGCGCCATCAACGCGCCTGCGATGCTCAGCGGTGTCGGCGGCGAAGCTGCAGTATCTTTGCTGCTGAATAGCCTTCCTTTCGGCAAGCTGTTCTCCGTTCTGTACTTCCTTTTGATGCTGGTCTTCCTGGCATCTCACCTGGATGCTGTCGCCTATACCGTGGCTGCTACCAGCACTCGCAATCTACGTGAAGGCGATGATCCAACACCTGGCCTGCGCCTATTCTGGTGCATCATGCTTGCCGCCCTCCCCTTGGCCATGCTGTACATCAATGCTTCGCTTCATACCCTCAAAACCGCAGTCATTCTCTCCGCCATCCCGTTTGTCCTGATCCTGCTGGTGAAAATTTGGGGACTGCTGAAATGGCTGCATCAAGACTATGGCTCGGTACCGGCCCAGCAAATCATTGAAGAAGCCATGATGCAGCGCGAAGAGATTGAGATTCCGCTCACTGCGGTTAAAACGCGCACCCTGGAAGTCCATGCATAAAGATCGTTGACGAAGAGGCGATATGGCTAAGTGCGAAATTTACTGCCACTTGAAGACGGCAGTGTCCGCGTTCCAGACGCGCCTGGTTTGGGGATCGAGTTAGATGAGTCTTTGATTAATCGCTACAGCATGGCTTAGCACCGAAAACAGTTAGTGCCGATCAGTGATCGGCACTAACAAAAGAAAAAGTGAGAGCTAAAAACGCTACTCATGAGACTCACAACGACTGACACATACTCTAGCTGAATTGAGATCGGTCTTGTGGACACGCAAAAACCTGTACTTCTAAATTGCCTAGCAGGTATGTAATGAACGACTTGATCATTGATCGGGTAGAGGTATACGTATGCCGCCCCATTCAACCCGGCTCGACCTGGACGCCTGAACAGCCAGATCCTTGCACCACCCACACCTTTATTCGCATTTTTACTCGCGAAGGCATCGTGGGCTCTGCTGGGACAGACTCTTACACCTTCCACGGCCCGGACATAGTTCTCGCAGAAACACTGCGAGACATGATCCCAGACTTGACGGGGCGATCAGCACATGAACGTGAAGTGCTGTGGCAGCACTTCAAACCCAAGGCGTATGCTCGCTCAGCTCAAGCACAAGCCTTGATCGATGTTGCCCTCTGGGACATCGCTGCTCAAGCGGCTGGTCAGCCCCTGCATAAGATGCTTGGTAGCCACCGCAATCAGATCGAAGCCTACGCCAGTACCCCGGTGCTATCCAGCCCTCAAGCCTACGTTGAGTACGTAGGTCAATGGGTAGAGAAAGGCTTCAGGGCGCTCAAGTTCCACTGCTGGTGCGATGCAGATAAAGACGCCCAGATGGTCGAGGCGGTGCATCGCGCTCACGGAGAAAAAGGCTTGGCGTTGATGCTCGACGTTGAGCAAAAGTATGACCTTTGCGCAGCCCTCCGCGTCGGAGGAATTCTTGCTGAGTGCGACTACGCCTGGTTTGAAGCACCGCTGGATGACTATGACCTCACCGGCTACCAGGCGCTTAGTGAAAAGCTAAGCGTGCCGGTGCTCGCCGCCGGCAATGCAATCACAGACCCGCTCCTCGTGGACTACGCCATGGATAACCATTGCTGGAGCCGGGTACGGGTTGATGCAATGACCTGCGGGGGCATTACCCCTGCCCTGGCCATCATGCGCCGTGCCGCTCAGAGTGGCCTCAAGGTAGAGCTGCAAAGCTGGGGGCATTCACTGGCTCAAGCAGCGAATCTACATTTGATGCTCAGCCAGCCGAATTGCACCTATTTCGAACAAGCTTGTGAATATGAAGCGTTCGAGTTTGCCACAGCGAACCCGATCCGTGCGAATGACCAGGGTATGGTCACTGCCCCAACACTGAATGGCCTCGGGTTGGAAATTGATTGGAGTGCGATTCAGAAAACCGCAATCGCACACCTGCACATTTGATGGTTGACCTCTGCCCCGGCCAGTCATCTGACAGGTCGGGGACTTTTTTTATCGAGATGATTCTGCCTCTGTTACTAACCAATCCCAGAACAGTGTCACTTCAGGGCGCGAATAATCGACAGCAGGGCCAACCAGGTAGAAAGCCTCAGACGTTGGGACTTTAAGGGAAACTGGCGCAACCAGTGTGCCATCGGACAGCATGTCATTGACCAGAGAAGACCTGCCTAATGCAAGACCTTGGCCTGCCTTCGCCATTTCTAAAGCAGTGATCAATGTATCGAATCGCATCCCCTGTGATGGGTCGATGAAGTGATGTCCGGTCTGATTTAGCCAATAGCCCCACCCTTCCTCATATCCGATGACGTGCAGCAACGTCTGTTCAGCGAGCAGTTCAGATGCTGACATCTCGCCAACGCCCTCCAGCAAGCTGGGGCTACAGACTGGGAACAGCTCATCCCAGGTCAAACGCGCAGAACGCATCCCAGGCCAAACGCCGCGCCCATAGCGAATTTCAAGATCGGCCTCCTTCGCTTCATCGTCGTGCCAGATATTGCTGGTGAAATGAAGTCCGACTTCTGGATGAAGCGCACGAAATTTACCTAAGCGTGCGGCAAGCCAAGTCGTGAAAAAAACCAGGTTTACACGGATTGTCAGATAGCGCTTACGGCCCTGTCCGAATAGTTCGTCAGTAGCCACTATGAGCCGCTCGATCGCTTCGTGCACGACTGGCATGTATGCCTGCCCGGCTTCGGTAAGCTCGAGGCCTCTCGGCAAGCGCTTGAATAGGGTCGTGCCCAACTGAGTTTCGAGGCCTTTGACTTGCTGGCTGATTGCCGCTTGGGTGAGGTTCAACTCGGTGGCAGCTTGCGTGAAATTAAGATGACGAGCTGATGCTTCGAAGACTCTCAGCCAGTTCAACGGAGGCAAGCGTTTCTTCATTGGGTGCACTCACGATTTTTATTTTGCTGTGCCGGAATGTTAACGCAAAAAGCCACGTCCCCGCAGTGGCGGACGTGGCTGGGCGTTACATGAAAAACGTTACTTCATGGTCGGCATCGAGAACTCCACCCCTTCCCGTACTCCACTGGATGGCCAGCGTTGCGTTACGGTCTTGCGACGGGTGTAGAACCGCACAGCATCAGGGCCATAGGCGTGGAGATCACCAAACAGCGAGCGCTTCCAGCCGCCGAAGCTGTGGTAGGCGACCGGTACCGGCAGAGGTACGTTGATACCTACCATGCCAACTTTGATACGGTCGGAGAAGTAGCGAGCAGCTTCCCCGTCGCGGGTGAAAATGCAGGTACCGTTGCCGTATTCATGGGCATCAATCAGTTCCATGGCCTCTTGCATGGTCTGCACTCGCACGACCTGCAGAACGGGGCCGAAGATCTCATCGCGGTAGCTGTCCATCTTCCGAGTGACATGGTCGATCAACGTGCCGCCAACGTAGAAGCCTTCCTCGTAGCCTTCGACGGAGGTTTTACGCCCGTCCACTACTACTTTTGCACCATCAGCTTCGGCACTGTTGATGTAGCCGACAACTTTCGCTTGGTGAGCGCGGGTGATCAGCGGGCCAAAGTCGTTGCTCTTGTCATGGCAAGGGCCGACCTTGAGGCTCTTCATCGCGGCCTGCAGCTTTTCTACCAGCAGATCAGCGGTCGCATCTCCGACCGCAACAGCGACCGAAAGGGCCATGCAACGTTCGCCGGAAGAACCGAAAGCCGCTCCCAGGAGCTGGTTCGTAGCGTTGTCCAGGTCAGCGTCCGGCATGACGATCGCGTGGTTCTTGGCGCCACCCAGAGCTTGGCAACGCTTACCGTGCGTGGTCGCCACTTGGTAGATGTATTCGGCAATTGGAGTCGAGCCGACGAAGCTGACAGCCTGCACGCGGGAGTCACGGATCAGAGTGTCGACCGCCAACTTATCGCCTTGAACAACGTTCAGAACGCCGTCTGGCAGGCCCGCTTCTTGAAGCAGCTGGGCGATGTACAGGGTCGAGCTTGGGTCACGCTCGGAAGGCTTCAGGACGAAGCAGTTACCGGAAGCGATCGCCATGGGAATCATCCACAGCGGCACCATCACAGGGAAGTTGAAAGGAGTAATACCCACAACAACACCCAGTGGCTGGAACTCGCTCCAGCAGTCGATATTCGGGCCGACATTTTTGGTGTGCTCACCCTTCAGGAGCTCTGGCACACCACAGGCATACTCCACGTTCTCGATGCCACGTTGCAGTTCGCCCAGGGCGTCATGAACGATTTTCCCGTGCTCCTCTCCGATCAAGGCTGCGATGTGATCAGCGTTTTGTTCCAGCAGCTCCTTGAAACGGAACATGATGCGAGCACGTTTGATTGGCGGGGTATCGCGCCAGGCCGGGAAAGCAACATCGGCAGCGGCGATGGCGGCTTCTACGGTTGCTTTGGAAGCCAGCGCCAGCTTCTTGCTGACGGCGCCCGTGGAAGGGTTGTACACATCCTGAGTGCGTTCTGCGGTCAGGTCGACACGCCCGTTAATCAAATGACCAAGAGTTTGCATGGTGAATTCCTTGTTGTTATGACCAAAGCGATTTGTAAATTTCAATGACTTCCGATGCGTTAGGAACGCGAGGATTGTTGTTAGGAGAACCGGAGGCGAGAGCCTGTTGTGCCATGGTTTCCAGCCGGTCGAAGAAGACCGAGCGTTCGACACCGAACTCTTCAAGCGTGGGCACCTTCAGCTCCCGGTTCAGCGCATGCAGCTCTTCAAGCAGGCACGCGTTGGCAACGTCATCTGGAGCAACTTGGTGAGCGACGCCCATGGCTCGAGCGCAGTCGGCATAGCGAGAGGGAGCGGCAGGGATAGACCAGGCGGTTACGCTGGGCAGCAGCATGGCGTTGGATAACCCATGTGGTACATGGAAGAGAGCACCAATAGGCCGGCTCATACCGTGCACCAGGGCGACAGAGGCGCTGGAGAAGGCGATACCTGCCAGGGTGGAGCCGAGCATCATCGCTTCGCGGGCCTCAGCGTTGTGGCCTTCGTGATAGGCCTTGCGCAGGTTCGGCCCGATCAGTTTTATGGCCATGAGCGCCTGGGCGTCGCTATACGCATTGGCTTTGCGACTCACGTACGCTTCGATCGCATGGGTCAGGGCATCAATGCCCGTGTCTGCGGTGATACGCGGGGGCAGGCTCATCGTCAGACCATAGTCAACGAGTGCTGCCACTGGCATGAATCCGATACCGACACACAGCATCTTCTCGTCGGTTTTTTCATCAGTAATGATAGTGAAGCGGGTGACTTCAGAACCGGTGCCTGCGGTAGTGGGGATCGCAATGATCGGCAGTCCCGCCTCATTCACCACGCGAGGGAATTTGTAATCCCTCATGACACCACCGTAGCGGGCAAGAATCGCAATCGCTTTTGCGCTGTCGATAGGGCTGCCGCCACCAAGAGCGATGATGCAGTCGAAATCCCCCTCACGGACTCGGTCTACCCCAGCTTGGATAGACGCCACCGTCGGCTCTGGTACGGTATCGTCGAACACTTCGGCATCCATGCCTTCCGCTCGGAGTACCTCCACAATTTTCTGGGTGTAACCAAGCTGAACCATCATCCTGTCGGTGATGATGATGGGGCGTTGGCAGGAGAGCGATTTGATGACACCCGCGACGGCGCCGCTGGCGTTTTCGCCTACCTGCAAAATGCGCGGAAGAATGGTCTGACTGGACATCGTGACTCCGGTTTATTCGAGTTGTCAGCTGGAGTGGTGCGCTACTTGATGCCCGGCAGACAAAGCCATTACGTAGTTCGTGGTACGCAGGATTTGTTGCTACCGGGCGGCCCTATTCTTCGAAGGGAAAAGCCTGCTTGAAAAGCAATAAATATTGGCAGTTAGGGACGGTTTTACTTATGCCTTGCGCAATAAATAAAACAGGGGGTCAGGGCCAATATTGATTGATGGTCATTGCGAACAAGCGCTCCTAGGATGGCCCAGCGACGGTGCTTTTGAAGGACGGAGAGACGGCTCCGTTTAATCAGGCACCGGAACGAAAACAGCTGGCACCTTGAACCAGTTCCTGCATCCAGGAGTTCTGCAATGACCAATAGCAATAATAAAAAACTGCCGCTTGATGGTGTGCGCGTTATCGATTTCGGGCAGCAGATCGCAGGCCCCGCCGTGGGGATGATTCTTGCTGACCTCGGCGCGACAGTCGTTCATATCGATCCGCCTGAAGGCCCGCAATGGGAGCACCCTGCAAACGCGGTGCTCAATCGCAACAAGCGTTGCATTCGGTTGGATCTGAAGTCCGCTGAAGGCCTGGCAGATGCCAAATCGCTCATCGCGATTGCAGATATTGTCATTGAAAGTTTCCGTCCAGGCGTGATGAAACGCTTGGGCATCGACTTTGCCGCTCTGCGTGAACAGCGCCCTGAACTGATCACGCTCTCCATTCCAGGCTTTGCCAGCAACGACCAGCTGCGCCGTGACTGGAAGGCCACAGAAGCAGTGGTCGCCGCAACTGCCGGCGCCTTCACTGACATGGGATTCAACCGCGTCCTGCTGGGCCTCAATCCAAGCTTCTCTCCACTGCCACTGGGTTCTGCGTATGCGACCACCCTCGCCGCCTCTTCCGTGGCTCTGGCTCTGCAAGCGCGTGAGCGTACTGGCCGGGGTGATGCGATTGAGGTGCCGGTAGTCTCGGCCCTGATGGAGGGGCTGTCTTACAACTCGTATGTGATTGAAGGCCTGCCTGAGCGCTACAAGACCATGCGTGAGCATGAGATCGAGCATCGCAAGGCAAACAACCTGCCGATGGATCTGAGCTACGAAGACCTGCAGGAGTACCTGGATCCGTTCTATCGCACCTACGAGTGCGCCGATGGTCGCCTGTTCTACTGCGTGTGCCCATCGCATCGCAACCATGCTAAGCGGGCCCTGCAGGTTCTCGGTATCTACGACGAGCTGGTTGCTGATGGACTGCCTGAGGTGAATGACCTCCACGCTCCAATCAGTGAGTGGGATGGTGAAACCTCGATTGGTGTGTATCCGCTACCCAAGAAATGGGCAGATCATATTTCCGCCAAGATGAAGAAGGCGTTCATCACCCGTACCTCAGAAGAATGGGGTGAGGTGTTCGGTAAAGGACAAATCCCTGGCGCGCCGCACCGCACTACTCAAGAGTGGGTGAATCACCCTCACACCAACGCCGCAGGCCTGATTGTTGAAGTCAACGACCCAGTTTATGGGCTGATGAAGCAACCAGGGCCTATCGTCTGGCTGGAAGGCTATGCCGATCAAATGGTGACACCGCGTCCACGTAGCTTCGTGACATTTGAAGAAGCGCGCCAGGAGCTTGTGCAAGTCGCCCAGTCCGAAGAAATCCGCCGCCCTGTAGGTCGCAACATCAAGACCACCGACAAGGAAGGTTGGCTCGATGGTCTGCGTATCCTCGACCTGACTAACGTGATCGCCGGCCCGCACTCCACCGCGTTCCTCTCTCGCTTCGGCGCCGAAGTCATCAAGCTGGATCCCGTGAAGCCGCTTTACGATCCTCTGATCGGTACGCTGTTCACCTTCCAAACCGGCATGGGCAAACGTAGCGCCCTGGTGGACATCACCTCGACCGAAGGGCGTGAAGTGTTCAACCGCCTGGTTCGCTCCGTCGATATCGTTGTGATCAACGCCCCTGAGCGCCAGATCAAACCTCTTGGGCTCGACCATGAAACGCTCCAGGCTATCAACCCTGGCGTCCTGTTCTGCCGACTGGACTGCCTTGGTGGCCCGCTGGTAGGCCCGAAAAGCGACTTCATCGGCTACGACGACATCATCCAAGCGCACAGCGGCATCATGAGCCGTTTCGGTGGCCCTGCTACCCCAGAGGAACATGCCCACCTGGGAACACTGGATGTGAACTGCGGGTTCGCCGCTGGGCTGGGTATGGCAGTATCGATCTACCACCGCATCCGCACTGGCGAACCAACTCGCTCGCGCACCTCCCTGTCCGCTATTACCAACCTGGCGCAAGTTCCGTTCGCGTTTGACTACGCAGATCGTGGGCCTTTCAACGAAGCATCAGGTCGACAAGCACTGGGCAACAACCCTCTTTCCCACTTCTACGCCACTCAGGATGGCTGGGTCTTCGTCGACTCCAATCCGAGCGAATTGGCGAAGCTGGAAGCTGTCGAGGGTCTGGCTGGTATCAGCAAGGCAAGCGACATCTCTGCCTTCCTTCGCAAGGCACTTTCCGCCGCACCGTCGGCGTACTGGGAGGCCCGCCTCCACGAGGCTGATGTTGCTGTCGCCGTGCCACAATCGATCGAATCGCTGCGTGGCCAATACAGCCGCGAGGCAGATGGGAAGCCTGGCACTGATAACGGCAGTTTCTCGTTCTCGATCCACCGCAAACACCCGAGCGGACACTGCCTGACGCAGATTGACCCGCTGGCCATCCGCCCCGAAGTAGCTCCGATTCGTGCCCCGAGCCTCCCAGAGCGCTGGGGCCACTCGACCCGCGAGGTCTTGGCGGATGCAGGTTACCGTGCTGATCAGATTGATTCGATGATCGAGCGCAACGTGGCAAGCCTCGGCTGGGCGAAGGAGTTCCTGCCCAGCTAAGCAGCGTTGAGCTTGAAATTCCACATCGTTGATTTCAGCTGCTGAAGTGCTTGTGTTGTCGACGTGATGATCGACAACACAAGCGCGGAGTTGAACGAGAACAAGAGATGAACACGAAAGAGCAGATCACTTTTCAGACCTCGCCACCCGCCGTATTGCTGACGACTGCAAGCCAAGTAGTCGAGCTACCAGCGCTATGGCTACGCGAACAAAGTCCAGATGCTGAGGCTGTGGACAACCTCACCCGTCAACGCTTGTTCGACTCTCATCTGCTAGACGAAAATCTGAGCCTGATCAGCGTCGCTCTGCTCCCAGACAGCAAAGCGGAGCTGGTATTCAGTGACGGACACCAAGCCGTGTATGAAGCAGCCGAAGTCTTGGCTGAAACCCAGCCCCACTATAACGGCCCGAGCCCACAAGCGTGGGATAGCACCCTGGCACTAGCCGAGGTGACCCACGAATGGCCGGAAATGGAGAACGACGAATCCTTTGCTGCCGCCCTTGAGTCCTACCTGCGCTACGGTTTCATCGTCTTGCGAGACGTACCAGGCGATAAGGAACACGTGCTCCAAGTGGGTAGCAAATTCGGCTACGTGAAAGAGACGAATTTCGGCAAGTATTTCGAGGTTTACACCAAACCCCTCTCCAATGACTTGGCCTACCGCAGCGTAAGGCTGGGGCCTCATACGGACAATCCATACCGTGATCCTGTCCCGGGTATCCAGCTGCTTCACTGCCTGATCAACGAAACCACCGGAGGCCTCTCAACCTTGGTTGATAGTGTGAGCGTGGTTGAGGCGCTCAAGCGGGAAGATCGCGAAGGCTATGAATTGCTCCGGGATGTACCCGTGCGCTTCCGCTTTGTTGATATGGGGGTTGAGCTTGCCGCATCCCGTCCAATGATCGACGTTGACGACAAGGGCCGCACCGTGGGTGTGCACTACAGCCCAAGGCTTGATCAACTGCCCCTTCTATCGAATGAGACTACCCAAGCATTTCATCGAGCACGCAAGCGCCTGGCGGAGTTGTTCAATAGCCATCGCTATGAGCTCAAGTTCCGCTTGCAGCCAGGCGAGCTGATGCTGTTCGACAACAGCCGAGTCCTGCATGGACGGACTAGCTACAACCCTAATGAAGGCTTACGCCACCTCCAGGGGTGCTACATCGACAGAGATGGCCCTCTGGAGCGCTATAGTGAAGTTTCAAAGCGGACGGTACAAAAGCTCGCCAAGGTGTAGGTTTGGTCACCCGGTTTGGTTTGCTTCTTCATCGCTGCGCTTGACTGAGCAAATTGCTCATAGCCCGCATTCGCGGGCTCTTTTTTCCTGAAATTTCTGTTGAGTTTGATCGCTCAAGGTTAAACGCATAAATGCCAATTTTCACTGTCATCAAGCAGGCAGTCCTTCCCACTCTGCCATTACCTCCAGGCGGTCAACGTGCTGGTGCTGACCGGGGCGACCCTCAGATCGCTTACCACTCGTTGGCTCCCGAAGCGAGCGGCAACCTAGGGCGACTAGCGCCCTCTCCTTCAGCGGCTGACTTACTAATTCACGCCAGGCCAAAGCAAGATCCTGACCTTGGTTCGTGGCATTCAGCAAAAGTGGGTGGTTATTGAAGCTGAACCGACCTCCCCCTCTCCGGGCCCCTACAGCAAGTCAGGGAGCACGTGTATTGAAGTACATCCGCCCGAAAACGCCATTATCAACTACTCGGGCGATGGCTGGATGTGTAGCTCCGGCGGTGAATGTGTTGCGATTCACCCACCCAAAACGCCGTGATCAATTACACCGGCGATGGGTGGGTGTGCGAGCCGGGGTACCGACAATCCGTGGGAGCGAGTACCTTTCTGTTAACGCTCCAGTTAAAGCACGCTTGAAATGACTAAGGATTCTCCGATCTAGTCAGCACAGGCCGTGCGGCCTGTGCTGACTAGATCGGAGAATCCCTAAATGCCAATGCCTCGACGTGTGCAGGATTTAGTGAATTGGAGTTTTCCTGATCACTCACGAGGACAGCTGTCCATTGCATTTAAGTCCATGGAATCCTTGGTCTCCAGCTTCTTTCAGAAAACGAAAAACTGCCGCAGCACCCAGAAATCTTTTTTACCAACCACGACAGAACTGTGCTCCAGTCTCTTTTTGAAACGCGAGCATGGTGCATACGCACATTAATGTATCGCACTGTACCAAATATAGAGAATTATACACAATGATACAAGTCTATATATTGCGGACATGTAGTCGACGAGCCGCGCGGTGAGAATCAGATAGGTAACGTCCTGGTATTTCACTAGGCGCGATTAACTGAAGGGGTCTCAATATGTACCGTATCGGCGCTTCCTCAAACCTGCGTGGCTGGGGATTATTTAGCATGCTCGCACTACTCGTCCTCATCGTGACTACTGTTGCACTTCTCTGGCAGCCTCAGTTGGTGGATGGATTACGCAGCGCTATTCGAACTACTGCACGTACTTCTTTCGCGCTTTTCCTAGCGACTTTTCTCGCTTCATCACTGGCATTCTTGCTGCCTAACTCGACAACAAAAGCTCTGCTACGCGAGCGACGCATTCTTGGACTGGCCTTTGCATTTTCCCATCTTCTACATGGCATCCTGATATTGGCATACGCACAACTATTCCCGGATATATTTTGGGCCGGCCGCACGGCGGCAACGAATATCCCTGGCTCTGTAGGCTATCTGTTTATCCTGCTGCTCAGCCTAACCTCATTCTCGTGGGCTATGAAAACTCTCGGTGGTCGCGCCTGGAAATTGTTGCACAGCACGGGTACTTGGTTAATCGCAGCGGACTTCTGCTTATCGTTTGGCAAACGCATACCTATGAATGCTTGGTATGCATTAGGTTTTTGTATAATTTTTTCCGCCATCGTACTCAAAGTCACTGCCAAACTGGCACAACGTAACCATCGCCGGATACAGCAAACAAGTGCAGCATAATTGAGTTCATGCTGATGCAAGCTTGAGCCACAAACAAGCAAATTTCATATGGACCTCTGCGCCCCAGCCGATACTAGCCTAATGGGGCTCAGAGCAAGTTACGCCTTCGATTATATATAATCGCCAACATGACGCGAACCCATACCGCCACGGGAAAACCACACTTCCGCAAACCGCATTAAATGTAACTTATGCCTTGCCTCACAGATCGATATCAATACAATTAATTTGAATGCACCACCCACTTCCAAGGGCAGTATTGGATAGACATTGATTGCCTTTCTTCGCCTGGTGCATTTCTATATGTCTCTTATCTTGATTGTTATTGGCCTGGATGATCGTAATATTGATAATCGCGCCCTGGCAAAACGACCAGCCATTTCTTCGCAAGCAAAAATTGATGATCTGCTGGATACCCGTCTCCACCTGATGTATCTCCAGCAGAAAGAGAAAATTCGTCATGGCTCCGTTTTCGCAGACTTCCGCAATGAGCATAGGTCGATGCGAAATAGCGCGTCCGACTGATCTTCGATATCTAGTTCTTCGGCAAGTAGGTGCGCTGCATGGTTTACTTACGACCGCCACCGACAGCTGGATAATGTGGTTCGGTCAACTATAGCAACCCACTTCACGGGAAAAGAGGCTCTATCTAGGTCAAGAGGCATTCTCGATGGGTCGGGCTACGTTCAGCACGGGTCAGTCAGCCTGAGTCCTTTAGGCCGCTCACCTCCGCATTCCAGCGTTGCCATGCTCCAACTCATACTGTTAAACGACGAGAAATGTATCACTGTGTATCTCAGTGGCCTTTTGATACTTTGCTAAACAATACTGCTTGGCCCAGACACATCCACGCAACTTTCAGTGTTTACACTGGCGGCATCTGATGTAGCGCTGCACTTACACTTCCACCTTCATGAATATGGAAGAGACTAGTTTCATGAAGAAGGTTCATGATCTGAGAGCTGCTAGCATGCTGGCTATTAGTTTAACTTGGGAAGCCTTGCACATACTGATAACAGAACTCTCCCAGAACCACATCCTTACAGCATGAGTCTAGACATTAAAAAATCTTATCACTACCTGAAGACTCCTCGGTGCGTTGCCAAGTGATCAAGGTGTGTATGGACTGGACTCCAAGGGCCATCTGCGCATCTTAGATGCATTTAAAGCTATCCGAGGCTTGCGATAGTGGTGGATAAACCTTAAAAGTGGATCGGAGTCTGACATTACTTAATCTAGAATTTCGGCAGCCATAATGGCAACATAAAAACTGCAGAACATTACGGATAACATGGCGCCGTAGCCAGACACACTTACGGTGCTGGGCTATATACCTAATAACGGAGCGACCCCAAATATAAAACTTTTTTACCACATGATAGAACCCTAATTAATCATGCGAGGTGGGGCTCTATCTTAATGGCGGATCCTAATGTCCAATTTTTTTGTACTGCAATCGCGGTACTACAAGGCGGCTCAGCCGCATCATGCACGGAGAATAGCTATGCCTGATTTAAACAAGTCTCTTAAGAAAACTTGCATTGTCACTGCTGCGCTTGCCGGACTTGCAGTCAGCGGCTCCTCGTTCGCGATCGAACCTTTGAAACAAGGTTACATGCTCGCTTCTGCAAATGTTACTGGCGAGGGAAAGTGTGGTGCTGGGACATATGAAGCTAAAGCGGATAATCAAAAGAAGACGGCTGAAGGTAAGTGTGGCGAAGGCCAGTGCGGTGACGCTATTTTCAACAAAATTGACACCGATCATGATAGTCGAATTTCCCGCGCTGAGTTTTTGACTGTATCACCGAATGGAGAAGCGGTATTCGAAAAGAAAGATACTAATCATGACGGGTATATCGATGAAATGGAATCGTACCTGAGTGTTAAGGCGGCCTATAATGAGCACGGCAAAGATCTTCCCAAGGGCCTGTTCTCTATAGACAAGTGATACATTTCGCTAGCTACAATGCGCCCCTGTCTTATTGCGGGGGCGCTTTTAAGTAGCGTGCGCATTATTTATGACTTTATATAAAATTTCGCCTGCATCGCGAAACAACCTATGTACTGTTGTTCCTGAAACCAGGGATCCTCCGATCAAGCATAGTGCGCCCAACCCGTACTGAAATAGCCCCTCGTTAGTCCAGCCCCTCACAAGTCCTGACCGTCAGTCAGATGAACTCCCCATTTTGAGTACGCCGGTATGCGCAGTCAGGCCTGCCGTGAGCATTTCCTGGCCGAGATGGAGCAGGTGGTGCCGGGGGATGATTGGTCATGTTTATCGGGCCGTACTACCCGAAGCCCGATTGCGCTCATAAACCCTACCCCTTGCAAACATGCTGCGCATCCCATTGATACAGAACTGGTTTTCGCTCAGCGAGCCGGCGATGCATCAGGCTAATCAGGGCAACCAGTACTAATTCAATATGAAAGCCTACATCGGCATGTATGTTGAATTAAGTCTGGTGTAGCACGTTTACGGCACTGCTGCGAACGTGGCCGACTTGACGAAGGTTGTACATCTGCTGCATGGCGCAGACAACATCATCTGTACTGATGTGGGCTACGCCGGTGTTGAGAAATACCGGAACACAAAGGGCGGCCAGTGATATGGCAGATCGTAGCGTAAAGCGGTATCTACAAGCACTTGTAGCAGATCCAGAGCGCTTTAAATAGCCATACGCAAGATTCAGAAGGCTGAGGCGCAGGTGCGTGCAAAAGTAGAGTAACCGTTCCAAGTGATCGAGTTCCAGTTCGGTTGTGTCAAGATTCGTTTACGCGGTTTGGCCAAGAACGCAGCGCAACTGACCACGCTGTTTGCAATGTCGAATCTGAGGATGGTGCGTCGGCAGTTATTGAGGGCGGCGGGAGAGATGCGCCTGTAGCGCGCAAAAACTAGGACAGCCTTGATTTTGAAGCGTTTGATTTCTGAAAAATCGACCTTGCACTGTCGCGACGTTAGTTGTTTCGGAGTGGATAAACTTGCTCAGGGACTCCCTAACCGGCTCGAATTTCGAGCCGGTTATCCATCTCTGGTTACTTAATTTTTTCGATTGACTCAATTTTCGCAGCGCTACCTACAAGGGTAAATGTGAATGCCACACTATCACCTTCATGGAGCTCCATGACCTGCTCAGGGGTTGCTGTAAAACCCATAGTCATTGCTGGCCATTGAATGTCCGGAATTGCGCCGTGAGCGATCGTCACCATATGCTTCTCTTGGTCAATCATTTTGATATTGCCCTCCGCTTTGGCGCTGGTTACCTGCTTAGAAGTCTGACTCGCGTGCATGCTTAGCATAGATTCACCGTCCATGTTCATTTCCTCTGCAGACACATTGAAAGACAGTGCCGCAACGGCGGTTATGATGGCGACTAGGGGCTGTCTCATATGATGGTTCCTTCTGGATTGTTGGTTTCAACTGCGAGGTTACGTCGGCGCATCAGTCGATACGCCGCAGGGATGACAAATAGGGAAAGCAAGGGGGCTGTAACCATGCCACCGACCATCGGTGCAGCTATGCGGCTCATCACCTCACTGCCAGTGCCGGTGCCTAGTAGAATCGGCAGCAAGCCAGCAATAATGACTGCGACTGTCATCGCTTTGGGACGAACACGCTGAACTGCGCCGTCTCGAATTGCCGCTACTAGATCTTTTTCAGAGGTTTTCCCAATACACTGGCTTTCCTGCCAAGCGTTTTTTAAATAGAGCAACATGATCACGCCAAACTCTGCAGACACACCTGCCAAGGCGATGAAGCCCACCCCAGTAGCGACTGATAGGTTGAAACCTAGTAAATAAATGAACCATGCCCCACCCGATAGCGCGAAGGGCAAAGTTGCCATGATCAACGCAGCCTCATCGATGCGCTTAAAGGTGAGATAAAGCAGTACTAAGATAATTAGCAAAGTGGCCGGAATCACCAATTTGAGGCGAGCGTTTGCCCGTTCCAAAAACTCAAATTGCCCCGAGTACGCCAAGCTCATTCCAGGCTGTAGTTTTACCTGCTCGCTCACTGCCTGACGTAGATCTGCAACTACAGAGACGATGTCCCTACCCCGTACATCGATGTACACCCAGCCCGAGGGGCGCGCATTCTCGCTCTTGAGCATGGGAGGGCCATCATTTACCTTCACCTTCGCAACTGTGCCCAGAGTGATCTGGAAGCCCATAGGTGTGTTGATGGGTAATTGTTCCAAGGCATCAGGTGAGTCACGCCACTCACGTGGATATCGCACATTGATAGGGAAACGCGCGAGTCCCTCAATGGTCTCGCCCACATTTTCACCGCCAACTGCACCAGCCACAATGGCCTGCACATCGGCGATGTTCATTCCATAACGAGCAGATGCCGCACGGTCGATATCCACATCGATATAACGGCCGCCAGTTAGCCTTTCGGCCAAAGCGGAACTGACACCCGGCACACTTTTCGCCACGCTCTCAACAGCCTGGGTAACCGAGTCAATATCAGTCAGATTTGTACCGGCAACCTTGATCCCAATAGGGCTCTTGATACCGGTGGCGAGCATATCGATGCGGTTGCGAATCGGTGGAATCCAGAGGTTGGTTAGTCCTGGGACTTTCACAACTTTGTCCAACTCCTCAATTAGTTTCTCTTGGGTCATACCGGGACGCCACTGATCATGAGGCTTGAACTGGATTGTTGTTTCGAACATCTCCAGTGGCGCAGGGTCAGTGGCGCTTTCGGCTCTACCCGCCTTACCGAAGACGTGCTCGACCTCGGGAACTGTTTTGATCAGCCTGTCCGTTTGCTGTAAGAGCTGTGACGCCTTCTGCGCTGATAGACCAGGTAACGCCGTAGGCATGTAAAGCAAATCACCTTCATCCAGGCGTGGAAGGAATTCGCCTCCAAGATGACTTAGGGGCCATAAGGCGCTGAAGAATACAAACGACGCCGCAAGCATCGTTGCTTTTGGCCAATTCAATACGGCGTCTAGGGCAGGTTGATAAATGCGAATCAACCAGCGGTTTAACGGATTATGCTTTTCATCTGGTATTTTTCCGCGAATCCAATATCCCATTAGTACCGGCACTAACGTTACGGACAGACCTGCCGCTGCAGCCATGGCATACGTTTTGGTGAAAGCTAGCGGCCCGAACAATCGTCCTTCTTGTGCTTCCAGCGTGAACACTGGAATGAATGATAAGGTGATGATCAACAAACAGAAAAACAGCGCAGGCCCAACCTCCGCCGCAGCTTCTGTCATAACATTCCAATGCTCTTGGCCCTTAAGTTCCTTTCCTGGGTGCGCCCCGTGCCAGGCTTCAATCTTCTTGTGGGCATTCTCAATCATTACCACAGCAGCATCGACCATGGCTCCGATAGCAATGGCGATCCCTCCTAGCGACATGATGTTGGCGTTGATCCCTTGATGACGCATGATAATGAATGCGATTAATACGCCGATCGGTAAGGAAATGATTGCGACAAAGGAGGAACGTAGATGCCACAGGAAAATCCCGCATACCAGTGCTACCACTATGAACTCTTCGATCAATTTGTGGCTGAGGTTTTCCACGGCGCGATCAATGAGCTTGCTGCGGTCGTAGGTAGTTACTATCTCCACACCTGACGGCAGGCTGGCTCTCAATGCCTCAAGTTTGGTCTTGACCGCTGCGATGGTCTCGCGTGCGTTTTTGCCGCTGCGCAGAATCACTACGCCGCCGACAGTCTCTCCCTCACCGTCAAGCTCGGAAATGCCGCGACGCATTTCAGGCCCCAGCTGAATTGTGGCCACGTCTCCCAGTGTAACGGGCACGCTACTTGAGCCCAGTTTGAGGGGGATAGCCCGAAAATCGTTGAGCGTTTTCAAGTAGCCGGAGGCACGCACAATGAATTCCGTCTCAGCCATTTCTAGCACAGCCCCACCAGTCTCCTGGTTCGCCTTGCCAATGGCCTCAGTCACCTCACCTTGGGTGATGCCTAGGCTGGCCATTTTCAGCGGATCAAGCTGAACCTGATATTGCTTGACCATACCTCCCACGGTTGCCACTTCCGCTACGTTGGGTAAGGTCTTGAGCTCAAACTTGAGGAACCAATCCTGCAATGCACGTAATTGCGCTAAGTCATGTCCACCTGTGCGATCTATCAGTGCGTACTGGTAGATCCAACCCACTCCAGTTGCATCCGGCCCAAGTGCCGGCTTGGCGCTGGTAGGCAACCTGCTTTGAATCTGACTGAGATACTCCAGAACCCGCGAACGAGCCCAATACAGATCTGTGCTGTCTTCGAAGAGTACGTATACAAAGCTATCACCGAAGAAGGAATATCCTCTCACGGTCTTGGCGCCGGGCACTGAAAGCATAGTGGTAGCTAGCGGATAGGTTACCTGGTTCTCGACAATTTGAGGTGCTTGACCTGGGTAAGGTGTACGGATGATGACCTGCACATCGGAGAGATCCGGCAGCGCATCAATAGGTGTTCTTTGGACTGACCAGACTCCCCACGCGGTGATAAATAGCGCCGCGAGCAATACCAGGAACCGGTTACCCACCGACCAACGTATCAGGGCAGCAATCATGGCTTGCCCCCTGATTTTTCCAGTTGCTCAACGTGTAAACCGTCATCGTTCTGACTTACTGAAAATCGAACCTTATCTCCGGGTTTAATCCCCGCTTTTAGCGCTGCATTAGCAAGTGGGAAGGTCATAGTCATGCCTGGCATTCCCAAAGTGTTAAACGGGCCATGGGCGATTTTGACTTGGGTGTTGTCGATTTCGAGAACTTTGCCTTGCGACTCATGCAACGCCGGAGCGGTAGAAACACTTGGCGATGACATTTCCAGTGGAGTTGCAACGATTCCTTTTAGGCTTGCCTCCGAGTCGAGCAAAAACTGCCCTGAGGCCACCACATGCTGCCCTTCTTCCAAACCTTTCAAGATTGCGGTCTTACCGTCGTTCTCCTGACCAATCTGTACTTCCGCGGGGCGGTAGCGGCCAGCCTCTTCCGCAATCATCACCAGAGCGCGCTTCCCCGTGCGAATGATGGCTTCACTAGGTACCCACAACACACTTTCATCAGTTGAATGATTGAGTACTACATGAGCGGTAAGACCCGGTCTCAGACGAGCCTCAGGATTAGGCAGTTCGATACGAACACGAATAGTGCGACTGTCCGGATTGGTATCCGGAAGAATCGTGCTGACCTTGCCTTGGATCACCTGCCCTGGGAATGTAGGGAAGCGTGCCCCAGCTGATTGCCCCACGGCGATTGAATCAGCTGCAGCCTCCGGGACAGCAACATTCAGCCAGACTTTACTCAAACCATTGACGCGAGCAAGAGTCTCACCCGCTGCAACTGCCATTCCTTCGCGGACATCCAACTCTTGAAGCACACCGTCAATAGGATTGGTAATAGTCAAGATAGGTTGAACCTTACCACTGCGTTCCACTTGGGCAATCAATGCAGGCGGCATCCCCGCCAGACGCAAACGCTGTCGAGCCGAGGTTAGTAAATCCGGATCGCCATACCGTTTGAGAGCAAGAAATTCCTCCTGCTCCCCCGCCCAATCTGGTACGAGAATATCTACTAACGCAGCATTCGCGGAGAGAACATCACCCGGTGCGCGGGCATAAACGCGCTCTACGAATCCTGCCGTTCGAGACTGAACAACAGCAATGTCTCGCTCATTAAACGCTAGTACACCGACCACACTCACACTTGAAGCCACTACGCCTCTGCTGACCGTAGCTAGTCGCATGCCAATATTTTGAGTCAGGCTAGGATCAATTTGAACGGACGCAGTGTTTCCACCTACCTCAGCGTATTTAGGTACTAGTTGCATCTCCATGAAAGGCGACTTGCCTGGCTTATCAAACTTTTGCTGGGGAAACATCGGGTCATACCAATACAGCGCTTTTTTCTCGGCCGAATCTTTGACTGCCGGGAGCATTGAATCATTTTGTAGACCTTCCATTGGTGCTTTCGCCAGCCAATATCCACCGGCGGAACCGAAGGCAACTGAGGCGCCCACTAGCACTGCTACCTTCCAGACATATGAGTTCATTGGGCGGACTCCCCATAGGTTAAATAGAGGCGAGCGGTGACCAGTGCACGCTGTTCTTCAACATCAATCTGTTTGAGACGGGCTTCGATAAATTCGCGGCGAGCGGTGACTACAGAACCTAGATCACCTTTACCCGCGCGATAGCTAGCCATGCTTAGCTCAACTTTTTTCTTGGCTAAAGGCAATAGGGTGTCCTTGCTTCGCTCAACGGCACGGCTGTGCCGTTGATAATCGGCTAAATCATCTTCAAGTTCCTGGTGATGCTCGCGCAAAACAGTTTCGCGCTCAGCCTCAATCTGATTGAGCTCTGCGTATTTGGATGCAATCTTTGGGTTCTGGCGGGAACCAGGGAACAGCGGAAGGTCAAAGGTGAACTGTACGCTCACCATGTCTCCAAACTCGCGAGCTCTGTGTTGGTAATCGAACTCCCAGCTCCAATCCGAATGTTTTTCTGACTCGGCTTCGCGCAACTTGCCCTGCGCTACGCGGGTCATGGATTCAAACGCTGCGAGTCTTGGATGCTGAGGAAGCTGGTGGAAGTAACCGGAGGCATCAATCGGCCAATTCGGTAAGCTACCTGCAGGCTCATTGTCGGCCGAAGGGCCGACCCAGCGTTGGAGAGAAGCTCGGGCTTGGGCTCGCTGACGTACAAGTTCATCCTGCTGCTCCTCCAACTGTGCTGCTTCTTGTTTGGCTGTGACAGCATCGGCCGGCTGGGAGCGCCCGTTGGCTATCTGAGCTTGAACCGTATCGCGGAGCAGGCGATTTTCTTTGTAGAACTCCCTAAACAACATATCTTTTCGTTCAATTGAATAACTTTTGATCCAGGCCATCGCCGTGGACAGACGTACATTAAGTCGCTCTATACGCTGCTCTGCCGCCGCCTTAACAACTGCCGCATCGGCTATTTCGATACGTGCCTTGCGCTTGTAACTGTTGGGCATCTCTTGCTTCAGACCGACAGTTCGCATGGTCATAAAGTCGTCGTCAATGCTCCCGCGAGTGGGGCCGCCGATAGGAAAGTTTTGCACTCCAAGAACTAGCTGCGGATCAGGTAACTCACCGGCCGGAATGGCTGCACTGCTGGCAGCCTGGATTTTTGCATTTTGCGCCTGCAGCGAGGGCGCGTTGTTCTCAGCCAGCCGCAACGCTTCATAGAGCGTCAGTGGTGCGGCAAAGCTCGGCAAGGCGAATAGGCTTGCCGCAAGACCAACCATCAACGGCCAGCCTATGCAATAGCATTTAGAGTTCATTTATGTGTTTCCTGTGATCATCCATTGCGCATGCAAAAAAGCAGACGCCATTAGTCCATCCCGCTAATGCAGAATGAGCTTTAAATAGGAACAGGAATCAAATGCGCGGCGGACGCCATACCCCAGATGGGGTTGGTACAGGTAAAAAACTGCTGGTGAAGGAAGTGACTACGGGTTGGAGCGGGGTAATCGAAGTTTTTATCACAGAGACTTGCAACACCCCGCCGGTCTTGCATTCTTGACCAGGCTTGCACGGCTTGCCGTGGTCAGCCGGACCGCCCTTCATATCTTGACAGCAGTCTGGCCCCATGCCATCCATCATTGTCATACCCAAGGTTTGCATCGGGCAAGGTTCTGTCGCTGCCTGCCCCCCCGCCATCCCACCGAGGGGAAGCGCAAGGCTAATCAGGACAATGAGACATAACCGCAGAAAGCGCTTCATGGGATCAATGCAATTAAAAACGTCTTTAAGTATCAAGTAGTTAATGCCGCAAACAGCCTGCCAAAAACCCTCAGAGAGACCTATATGACCAGCCTTGCATTAAGCCATGATTACGTATCACGGTCTTGAACAGAGAATTTCAGCAACGTGTCGGCTTAGGCCGGTGCTTGGCAACCTCTCCCCAATGAAGCGGAGAGGTGCCGAGTATCACCTTACTAGCTCTTAGCCCCTTTAACTGCGAGATCTCTATGCGGCTTCTCATGGTTCACGTTGCCCACCAACTTTCCGTCCTTCCACACGAAGAGTGGTTCCAACTGGGCAGCTGCGCTCGCCGCCTCCCAGTTTCCATTGTTTTTGGGGTTGCCGCCGCCATGACCACCGTGACCTGCATTAGCGGTACCGGTAATAGTTAAGGAGACGAGTGCAAAAGCCGCAATGAATTTGTTCATAAAATCTTTATCCACGATGATTTAAGAAAGGTGATGCAGGCTGTTGCGCTTAAAGTTGCAACGCCCTATGTCGATATGCAGAATGCAAATCTTTTGACGTGCCCATCAACTGCGCGCGCATTGCAGGCGCAATTGGAGTCCGCCATGAAGTCGAGACCGACTCAATGTAGGAAATCAATCAACCCCGGGGTGGACGCCAAACCCCTGAAGGGACTTGTAGGGGAAAAGAATCATTGGAAAACGAAACGCCGATTGGATGTGACCAACCGATAGGTTGTTTTACGCCGGTGATCTGAAACAAGGTTCCACTCTTGCATTCTTGACCAGGCTTACACGACTTACTGTGGTCGAGTGGGCTCTTCGTACCTTGGCAGCAGTCCCACGCCGTTCCATTTATTGTCGTCATGTCACCAGCATCCATGAGGCAAGGTTCTGTCGATGCTTGAACGCCCGCCATCCCAATCAAGGGAAGCGACAGACAAAGCAGGAAAATGAGACAAAACCGTAGATAGCGCTTCATGGGGGCAATGCTTTTTCGATATTGGTTTAGGTGTCGTCAGCAGACATCCCCAGAAGGCCGAGGAGGTGTCCAGTAGGTGCAATTTCGCCAGGCCAGTATTAAGTGAACGTTATCGACTCAGCGCAGAGGTCGGAATATTCTGTGGTGCGATTTCTCGGTGATAGTCGTACCGCCATCCTGCCTGCAATGCGCTTCATGCCACTGTCGGGCTATGTGACAGGATTCGTTCTGCGGGCCAGCCTGCCGTCGGTCTGTATGGAGCACGCTGCAGGTTTCATAATCGGAATATCGCCATTTTAGGGAAACTCCGAGCAGGTTGCCCCGAGCGCGCAATGAGCAACGTCTCGACGCCGCGAGACAGATTTTTTAGGTGTCAATCGGCTCAAAACCATGGCTTTGCCCTGGTTCTTGCGCGCTAAGGACGCACCTCTCCACAGGGTTCAATAACTGCCGGCGCCCTCCCCCACAGTTCGACAGCGCACACATCGTCGTCAGTTGTGCCGTGTTCTTGGCCGAGCTACGAAAGCGAGTTTTTACATAGCCAAACTGACGTTTGATTACCCGAAACGGGTGCTCCACCTATGCACGCAACTGGGCCTTGGCCTTTTCGATCTTGCGCTTGGCTTTGTAAAGCACGCTGCGTTTGCCCAATTGCTTGTAAGTGCCACGTCGAGCTGCGATCTGCCAGATGACTGGTCGCCCCTCATGCGCGGGTCATTTCTCAACGCCGGTATAGCCCGCATCGGCACAGACGACGTTCTCTGCGCCATGCAACAGATGTACAACCTTCGACACGTCAGCCACGTTCGCAGCAGTGCCGCGAATGTGGTGCACCAGCACCTGACTCAGTATCAGCACGATATGCGCCTTTATGCCGAAGAAGTACTGGTTGCCTTTCTTTTTTGATACATCTATGGATCGCGCTTGCTTTCCTTGTTGTTGGTCGAATTGGGCGCATGGGTGATCGTGGTATCGACAATGGTGACCTGGCGCAGCGACAGGCCTTTGTCTTGCAGATAGTTGTTTATGGTTTCCAGAATCCCTGTCGCGAGCTGATGCTTCTCCAGGAGGTGTCGGAAATTCATTATCGTCGTGACTTCGGGAATCGGCGCGCTGAGCGTCAGCCGAGCAAACTGGCGCATGTAGGTGATCTCGTACAACGCTTCTTCCATCGCCGGATCGCTCAGCGAAAACCAGTTCTGCAACAAGTGAATTCGCAGCATCGTTTTCAATCGATAAGGCTTACGACCACCACCGGCCTTTGGATAGTGCGGCTCGATCAACGCGACTAATCCGATCCACGGCACGACCTGCGCCACGTCGGCCAGGAAACGCTCACGGCGGGTCTGCTTGCGCTTACCGGCGTACTCGAAATCGGAGAAGCTCATCTGACTCATGGGCAAGGCTTGCTTGGGGTGGCAAAACGAAGGTCAATTTCAGCACAGGTCGTGCGGCCTGTGCTGACTTGATCGGAGAATCCCTAGTCGACTCAGCGCGGATCGCCGGGTGAAATCCTGAAGATATCAGCTTCTCTATAGCAAATTTAGACAAAGGCATTTCAGGCATAAGCCCTATCGAAAAGGTGATGCTGATCACAGAGGGCCTTCTCATCACAGAGTCTGCGCAAGCTAACAGCCTCTAAGCATTCGCAGAAATCATGCAGCCAGTCAGCAATAAACGCACTAAAAGAGCGCCACAGCTAGAAAGAACGCAGATTATCGACTTTTGCTATCTCATAAACTGAGATCATGGACAAGCCCCAAAAATGGCCATAGTGAAGGAATACAGAAGAACAAGATCAAAAACAATCATCACCAATACTGCCTTAAAAATAATAAGTGGGAGTTATGAAGATGAATAAAACCAGTCCAATTCTGGGCGTGATCGCCCTAGCCCTGTCCTTTGCAGCTATCTCTGCAAACGCGAAAACCCTCGAACAAATCCAGCAAGCAGGAAAAATTGTCATTGGCACAGATGGAACATTCCCTCCTTTTCAATTTTTTTCGGAGGGCAAGCTAACTGGATTCGAGATCGACATCGGCGATGAAGTGGCAAAACGTCTCAAGGTAAAACCTGAATGGAAGCCAATAGCTTTCGACTCATTGCTAGCCGGGCTTACCCAAGACAGGTGGGACATTGTAATCGCCTCATTCACAATCACAGATGAGCGTGCAAAGGCTGTGCACTTCACCAGCCCACTCTATTGCACTGGCGGAGTTATAGTTAGCAACAAACAAAACATCAAAAACGCAGACGACCTTAGAGGTAAAGTTATCTCCGCACAAACAGGCTCAACTTACTTCCAAAAAGCAACATCTTTGCCCGGAATCAAGCAGGTCAGGAACTTTGCATCAGACAGCGACGCTCGAAACTCGATGATCTCAGGAAGATCTGACGCCTGGATAACCGATAAGTTTGTAGCAAAACTATCTATTGAAAAGCAGCCAGAGCGCGGAATGGCTATCGGAAACCAGCTTTTCACCGAAAAAGTAGCTTCAGCCGTAAAAGATAATGGCTCTCTTGCAGCCGCATACGATAAAGCGCTTGAAGAGATGAAAGCCGATGGAACCTACGAAAAAATCTCGCAAAAATGGTTTAAAGAAGATATTCGCTGTCAGCAATAATACAATAACAACCAATTGTTTCCTCGATACATCCAGAGGTAGCGGTATGTCTTCAGATGCAAAAGTATACAGCACTACACTTCGTGCTTACAAAGTAAACAAATCGCTATTAAAAGGAGTCGCAGCGGTATCTATCACGGCATTAGTGCTAGTTCTCATGGAGACGATTCTAGCACTTTTCCCTCATCCGATCGGCGCGAACGCCAAAGACTTATCCGATGCCGTTTGGACAACGGTTACCCTTACTATCACCGCTGGGGTATTTGGTACCGTGGTAGGTACAGTCGCTGCACTTGGCAAAGTATCAACCATTGCCCCCGTACGCTGGGTGTTCTCATTTTACATCTGGGTAGCGCGAGGAACACCACTGCTATTACAAATCCTGTTCGTATTCTTTGCTCTTCCGGTTTTGATCCCAGGACTAGAATTCAGCGATTTCACCTCAGCCGCCGTAGCGCTCGCGTTCAACATCGGTGCTTACAACGCCGAAGCTATACGATCTGGCTTGCTCTCCGTGCCCAAAGGTCAAATTGAAGCTGCTCATGCGCTTGGTCTCTCTAGACTAACTATTTTTAATAGCGTCGTGATGCCACAAGCACTTCGTATCTGTCTGCCACCGTTGGTCAATAATGGTGTATCTCTTCTGAAGGATTCTTCACTGGCATACGCCATTGGTGTAGTTGAACTTTCCAACGCGGCAAGCCGCATTCAGTCAGCAACGTTCGAACCGGTACCTGTATTAATCACTTCTGCCATCATCTATCTCACTCTGACTACGGGTCTAACTCAAGTGACAAACGCACTTGAACGCTACCTTAGCGTTGACAAAAGGTAACTGACATGACAACTAATGACAACGCCCTCATCAAAGTGTCGGAAGTCAAGAAAAGTTTCGGTAGCACCTGTATCTTGAAGAAAGTCAGCTTAGCGATCAATGCAGGTGAGGTGGTAGCTATTCTGGGTGCCTCTGGATCGGGAAAATCGACTTTTTTGCGTTTGCTGAATCGCCTGGAAAAGCACGAGGAAGGATCAATAATCATTGATGGAGTAGAAGTATCTGATAAATCCTCAAACCTAGCACAGCTTCGACGAGAGGTTGGCATGGTGTTTCAGTCATTTAATCTTTTCCCGCACATGACTGTCTTAGAAAACCTGTGCCTCGCTCCGATCAAAGTACGCGGGATCAGCCGCAGCAAGGCAGAAAAGGTAGCGCATGAGCTACTGAATAAAGTGGGCATGGGAGACCATAGCCACAAGTATCCTCATGCCTTATCTGGCGGGCAACAGCAGCGTGTTGCAATCGCACGCGCCTTAGCAATGGAGCCAAGAATTCTGCTATTTGATGAGCCAACGTCAGCTCTAGATCCGGAAATGGTTAACGAGGTTCTTGACGTTATGAAGACGCTTGCAGCGACAGGTATCACCATGCTCATTGTTACCCATGAAATGGGCTTCGCCAGCCAAGTAGCAGATCGAGTGGTTTTCTTTGATAAGGGCGAAATTGCCGAAGATCTACCGCCTACTAAGTTTTTTGGGGATAGTAATAATCCTAGAGTAACGTCATTCCTTGGCAGAGTGCTGCAGCACCAAATTTGATGAATTGGCAGTGTATCCATGCAGGCCTCAATAAGCCTGAGCACATGGACTTGAGGATCATTACATTATGAATGTACTTACACGCTCTCTGCTGTCAGTGGCAGTATCCCTCGCTTTCAGCCAGGCACTTAATGCCGCCCCCGTACTTGCGACTGATAGCAGTGGCCCCATTGCAGTAAAAACAATCACTGCAAGCAACGCTTGGATTGAGGTCAACAAAACTGCATTTGAAAGCAACATTCAGACATTGCAGAAGAAGCTTGATGGTAAAAGCCAAATTTGTGCAGTCATGAAAGCAGATGCTTATGGACACGGAATTGCACTGCTTGTGCCTTCAGTTATTGCAATGAAAGTTCCTTGTATCGCTGTCGCCAGCAATGAAGAAGCCAAAGTAGTCAGAGAAAAGGGATTCAACGGCAGACTTATGCGAGTGCGTACTGCCACTCTACCAGAAATTGAAGACGCTCTTCAGTACGATATGGAAGAGCTTGTGAGCAGCGCGGACTTTGCCCAAAAATCCGGCGAGGCCGCACTCAAGCATGGTAAAATCTTAAAAGTACACGTGGCTTTGAATTCTTCTGGAATGAGCCGCAATGGCCTTGAAATGAAAACTGAGTACGGTAAAGATCAGGCGCTTAAGCTAGTGAAGCAAGATGGGTTACAGGTTGTCGGCATTATGACGCACTTTGCCGTTGAGGACAGAGACGATGTGCTTAAAGGACTCGCCTCCTTCAAACAAGAGTCTCAGTGGCTAATCGATAATGCAAAACTGGATCGATCCAAGCTAACCCTCCATGCAGCTTCGTCGTTTGCTATTCAAAAAGTTCCTGAAGCTTGGTTCGACATGGTAAGGCCTGGAAACCTCATTTACGGAGACCCTGTAGAGAATAGCGAAGATTACAAGCGAGTCATGTCATTTAAGTCAACTGTTGCCTCGATCAACAAATACCCAGCAGGTAACACTGTGGGGTATGATAGAACCATCACGCTCAAACGCGATTCAATCCTTGCGAACATTCCTGTAGGTTACTCAGACGGCTATCGGCGAGCCTTTACTAATAAGGCTTACGTCCTCATAAATGGCCAACGGATGCCCACCGTTGGCAAGGTCTCCATGAACACTCTTATGGTTGATGTGACTGATTTAAAAGGCTCCGCCAAACCTGGTGATGAAGTCATATTATTCGGAAAACAGGGATCAGCTGAAATCACCCAGGCTGAGCTCGAGGACTTCAATGGAGCACTGTTAGCCGATTTGTATACGGTCTGGGGAAATTCAAACCCCAAAATCTTAACATCCGACTGAGTAACAAAAGGGCGAGAAATCTCGCCCTTTTTTAATCCCCCCACATTAGATAAACCTGGATATTGAAGACTTTCGTCCTGCTCAAGGAGGTCAATTATACGGATCATTTCCGAGGCGATAGGAGTCGACTCAGAGCCTGCGGCAACATGTGAGATTACAAACATACTCTTCATGCCCAAAGATTCGAATATTCGCAGCATCGATCATGCATACTGTCGAATGGTTATTGGTTTTAGTTCAACCAGGATGTCATTGCATGTGGAATCTGGTGCAATCCCTGAGCGCCAACATGCACAGTGTATGGACAATCTGCTCGAGGGATTCTCGCCCAAGCAGAGACCAGAAAATCTAACTGGGTAAATTCCTCGCCACAGGCTCGCCCCAAAACGAGTTTCGTAATTCCAAGGGCCAACTGCGATTACGATCTTCGGCTTCATTACCATCCCTCACAGCACTGAAATTTAGGCGTCATTCTCATTCACAGTGACCATGCCGCTAATGCTTCTATCATGCTGACAACAAATGACCTTGCCGCGATAGCTCGCTCCCGGATATGTAGGCAAGATCCATTCCTGGCATTGCATATCGACGGTTTTGGCGGGCGAAAAGCACGCCTTTGACGCCAGCATGGAATCGTTGGGTAACTCCAGTGACTGGATCAACAACATCAACGACTGGATCACCTGGATGGAGGAGTTGGCCACACTCCACAAGATAAACAATTACGCCTGCCGCCTCAGCATAAAGCACCTCGGTACCTGCGAGCGGAGTAGCTTCCTGGATAAGCTCCGGAATATGGACGCTGCTCTGACCTGCGATTACTCCTTGAAGTTTCATGTAATCGACGATGCGCGCAGCGTCTTCTTGCGCCTGGGAATGACTTACCTCCAACTGACCACGCAGCTCAATACAAATGCTAACTGTTGGCAAAGGCAGTCTTGCATGAGGGATTTGTTCTTGGAGTTTTACCCAAAAAGAAGAGCAAACCTCATCGAAGGGAGTGTTTCCCTGTTCAGCTGCATAAAGCGTAGCATGCGCCCCCATGAGCGCAGCAAGCGGCATCACTTCATCAAGTGATTGTGGGTGTGCATAAAGATGCAGGACAGACTCACAGTCGCAGTGGAGATCCAAAACGATATCCGCATCACACGCCATGGCCAGCAATTTTGCACGTAGAGAATCAGCTTGTCTTATTGGTTTCATGCTGTTCAAATGCCGCTGCAGAGTAGCTCTGACCAAGGCGACATCAGCATCTACATCACCTACAAACTGACCCTCCAGTTCTTTCGCGATGGTCAAAGCCAAGTCGGGGAAGCGACGATTGAAGTTCTCGCCACTGGCCAAGTCGAAGCGTCCCATTTGATATGACAGCACTGTCTGATCAAGACCAATTGGGTTAGCAACTGGCACTATCACTACCTCTCCCAGCATTGCACCATGAGCCTCTTCAGCTTCGAGCATCTGTCGCAGATAATGACAGACAAGCATGCCCGGAAGCTCGCTGGCGTGCAAACCAGCCTGAACGTATACCTTGCGCCCACCAGGAACCCCATAGTGAAAGCTGTGCACAGTGCGCGAGGTTCCAATAGATCCGTCACTGAGGGAATGTTGATTTTCTATCATGTTAAACTCCAACAAGCGGCATCCACAAGATGCCGCTTGTCAATGGTAGTTAGGTAAATTGAAGTTTTTTAATTCGGCGATTATTTACCGCCATATAAATTATTCCGAGCCCTAACCACACAGCGCCCATTTTCAGAGAGTGGACGTTAAGGCTCATCCATACATAGCCAATAACTACCAAGCCAATGAGGGGGACAAGACCGTCCCTTACCCACTGGCCTGACGGCGCGTTGATCATAAACTGGTTCAAAACGCAAAGGTGCAACACAAAGAACGCTGACAAAGCACCGAAATTCACAAGTGAGGTCAGCGAGTCAACATGGGACATGAACAGTATGCTTACAGCCAGCGAAACCGCAGCCACAAACAAAGTGCTTACATAGGGCGTTTGATAGGAAGGATGGAGCTTGGACAGCGCTTTGGGTAACTGACCGTCCCTTGCCATACTCAGCAGAATACGAGATATCGCTGTTTGAGCAACGAGAGCGCAAGAAAAGCCCCACGACACTGCTGTAGCCACAGCGCAAGCCACTTTCAGCGGTGCCCCGCCTACCGCGTAGGCAATGGTGTAGAAAGCATTATCTTTATCTTGCGCCAGTGACCCAAAATCAGGCCAGGCCATGCCCGCAACCCAAGTCTGGATGATGAACAGTCCACCCATCAAGAAAAGCACAATGATGGTAGCCTTGCCTACATCGCTCGACTTCCCAGAGTTTTCTTCTGCAAGAGTACTAATTGCATCGAAGCCTAAAAAGCTCAACGCAGCAATCGAAACAGCACTCATGATCAAGCCTGGGCTGAACGTATCCGGATTGTACAACGGAGCAATGGAGGGTTCACCAAGATGACCTCCGAACACCATATACAAGCCCAGCGTTACAAACCAAACCAACACCGCCATCAAACAAATGGCAAAAATGTCGTTTGTCTTGGCGGTGATATGAATGCCGCGAACATTGACAGCAGTATTGAAAGCGATAAATGCAACCAACCATATCCACTTAGATAACCCTGTTACAGCCTCAAGCGCCAAAGCAGCAACAATGTAACAGAGTGCGGGCAAGAGAATATAATCCAGAAGCACTAACCAGCCAACCAAGAAGCCAATCTTTTGCCCCAAGGCATGGCTAGCGTAGGCGTAAATCGACCCGGCCTTTGGGCAAGCTGCGGACATCCTTGCATAACTGAGTGCCGTAAAAATCATGGCAATCATACCTACCAGGTAAGCCATTGTGGCCATACCTTTTGATTCGCTTACGATATATCCATAAATACCCATTGGAGCGATAGGTATCATAAAGATCATTCCATAGATCACCATATGGCGCACCGTCAATGTGCGCTTGAGACCAACTTCATTCGCGGATTGCATGTCTTTTCTCCTAAGTTCAGAGGGGCGCCTTAGCGGCCCTCTGAAACGGCTTTTAATTAGTAGACAGCAGAATAGGAATCTCGGATTTCGTTGTCTTTCTTATCGCGCATCAGCGTGATCTCGCTCTGTTTGATTGCCCGATAGCAGTCAAAGAGCATTTCTCCCATACTGGATCTCATTACTTCATCGTTACCCAGTGCCTCTAGGGCCTGCCCGAGGGACGAAGGCAATGGGTGCATCCCATATTTATGGTGTTGATCCTCAGGAATGGACGAAGGGTTCACGGCAACTAGATCCGGCATGACCAGTTTCTTGTTGATGCCATCTATACCTGCAGCCAAGATGGCGCCCAACGTAAGGTGAGGAGATGCAAGAGCGTCGGCGGCACGGTACTCAATGTTCGCTTGCTTCGCTGCATCACAGCCATCCAGGTGGGTAATCGGCGCAATCCGAATCGAAGCCTCTCGATTCTGTTGACCGATACAAGCATAAGCCGCGCTCCAACTATCAGGACGCAAGCGCTGGTAGGACACGACGCTAGGTGCAGTTAAAGCAGTCAGGGCCGCCATATGCTCAAGAATACCGGCGGTGAACTGGCTCGCGAGGTCAGACAATTGACCTGGTCGATTCGGATCGTAGGTCAGTGGCTCACCCTCCAGGCTCCACAACGAAACGTGGACATGTACGCCATTCGTCCCAGAATTTAGAGAAAGAATGGGCGAGAAGGACACGGAGCGCCCTTGGCGACGGCAAATTTCGCGAACGATCTCGCGTACATTCACTGCGCGATCGGCAGCTTGCAATGCATCGGTCGGGCTGCAGGTCACCTCATACTGCCGAGCTGCGTATTCAGGGATACACATCTCGGGATCTACTTTTCCTTCAATCAGCGCCTCGGTGATGGCATTGCAGAGCTTTTCCTCCGACCGCGCTGCTTGCAGCGAGAAACACGCAGCAGGCGTGGCAACATCGGTTAGCATGAATTCATGCTCAAACGACGCGATTGCTTTGATACCAAGCAGCTCCAACTTCTTAAGCTGCCGCTTCAAAAACTGCCTAGGACATGCTTCCCATGGTGAACCGTCCATGTTCAAGAAATCTGCATGAAAATAACGAAGCGGACTGACCGATTCACTACCGGCCACGCTCACCTCAGAAGAGGCATCGGGCAGCATGATTAGGTCGCCTAGCGCGCCCCATTCGTTTTCCACAATCTGACCGAATGGGTTCAATGCCAAATTCGCCGGCGTCCAGCAGAGCCCTTTTTTAAGGTTAGAGTCCAATCGATGCTCAGGAAACGATCTAGCACGGGTAATGCCGCAGTAGTCGTGACTGATAAAATGGGCAAGGTTGCTGCATATATTCTTGTTTTGCATCGTCTTTTCACTCTTCGAATCGCGCTTGGCCTGGCGTTAGCGGACCGGCCAGTCACGTGAAAAAATGCCACTTGGTTTGACGGATATCCTTGCTAGCCCAAAGGGTTCGACCGCATCGGCCTCGTAATTTAAGTTTCACGATTACGACGTTGTTGATTCCTTGAAACTGGTGTTACATTAGCAGCGCTCTCGGTTCTCCGCAACAGTCAGATCGCTCAGCCGTCGAATGGCCATCGTGCCGAGGGTGAACAGGGATCCCATGGCATATTCAGGCGGCGAGAGTGATAGCTCACGAGGGGAATCGATCGCCGATATGCTTTGAAAAATGCACGAGCAACGCGCAATCACAACAAGAGGAAGAATGATGAAACGTACCCACCCGGAAGGCCTGTCACGCAGCACGCTGGTCGATCCCAAGCGCACCGCTCTATTGGTTGTCGATGTCCAGAACGCTGAGGTTTCCCCCTACATCCAGGAAAACCAACCGGATTACTACCGGCAGGTGACCCAGCACGTTGTACCCCAAATCAGAAAGCTCATTGACGCCGCCCGGGCTGCGGGGAGCGAGGTTGTGTACACCGTGATCGAAAGCCTCACTAGCGACGGTCGCGACAGATCGCTTGACCACAAACTCTCCGGGCTTTTCGTGGCCAAAGGGTCATGGGAGGGCAAGGTCGTTGAAGCTATTGCCCCGGAAGCGGATGACATCCTGCTCCCCAAAACCTCGTCCGGAGTCTTCAACTCCACGAATCTGGATTACGTGCTGCGTAACCTGGGTATTGAGGCCGTTGTCGTTGCAGGAGTGTTGACCGATCAATGCATCGACATGGCTGTCAGAGACGGCGCGGATAAGGGCTATTTCATGATCTGTGTATCTGACGCTTGCGCAAGCTATACCACTGCTCGACATGAGCAGGCGTTGTCCGCGTTTGGCGGATATTGCCGAGTCTCGACCACACAAGAAATCGTTACAGAACTGGGAAGATAAACGAGCACGCCTAGCTAAAGGCTGCCCTATCCCGATAGGGGTGATAGGGCAATTCTCAAGGTCGCAGATTATGGGAATGGTCTATCCGGACTGACCACTTTTCGCTCCCTCCTCAAAATATGCTAGCTTGCCGTTGCCATACGCCAATCGCCGATTTCGGACTACGCATCACTCACTAGGCCAACCATGACCTCCCCCAAGACCATTCGACAGCTGATTCAAGCCAATAAATCCAGCTTCACTCCGAGTGAACGCAAGCTTGTCAAACTCTTGACCGGGGCCAAGCCCATACTGGCCCTGGGTACCATTCATGAATTGGCAAATCATGCACATGTCAGCGCACCAACGGTTTTGCGTTTTGCCGTAAAGCTGGGCTATTCGGGATTTCCTGAGTTTCAAAAAGCATGGCTTAACGAACTCGAACTGAAGCTAAGCTCGCCCCTTACAATGATCAATCAGCCTCATGAGGATGAAGCACATACGTTCTCAAAGGGTTTAGGCTCGATGGTTGAAGACGCTATCGCGGAGCTGTCAGCGGGATTTGATCTTGTAAAGCTGCTATCGGACAGTAGACAACGCGTATATGTCCGTGGAGGAAGATTCAGTCAAACCTTGGCTGAATACCTATACGCCCACTTAAAAGAAATGCGCGGCAACACTGAGATTTTAGGCAGGACCCCTGCGCACGACCTCGATACGATAGTTGACATTGGAAAGAAAGATATTCTAATCGCCTTTGACTATCGTCGCTACCAGGAAGACACCGTACGACTAGCCAGATTGGCAGCGGAGCAAGGCGCCCAAATTGTACTGTTCACCGATAAATGGCTATCCCCGATATCGGAGCTGACCAATAATGTAGTTATTTCCGATATTTCTTCAGGGTCGGCATACGACAGCCTAGTACCAGCCATGGCACAACTGGAATATCTTTCGATGCTTCTGCTTAAGGAACTCGGCGAAACCGCCTCCACCCGACTGAAGAGGCTTGAGGCTATTCGATCATACGGTCGAGATTGACTTTTAATTTTAAAGGCCCAGGCTCGCTATGGGTTGGGCCCCCTACTCTAGATTTTAAAGCCTCGAACTAACTGCTGTAGTTCCGACACTTGCTTATCCATCTGATTGCAAGCCGCTAGGGTGCGTTGCAAGCTTCTAGCCGCGTCCTCATTAAGCTCGTTCATTTGAGCAATGTCTTCATTTATAGTATCAATCACCGCCGTCTGCTCCTCGGTTGCAGCAGCGACGGAATGATTCATTGCATCCATGGACTCGATTTTGGATGCGACGCTAGCAAGACCTTTACCCGCTTCGTGGGCGATATCCATACTTTTCATACTCAGTTCACGGCTTTCTGACATGATGTACACTGCCGCTTCAGCCCCCGACTGCAGCTCCTCGATCATGCTTTGGATCTCTTGTGCGGACTGCTGCGTTCGATGCGCAAGGCTACGCACTTCATCAGCTACGACGGCAAATCCACGACCAGCTTCACCAGCCCTGGCCGCTTCGATAGCGGCGTTGAGTGCAAGTAGATTGGTTTGCTGGGAGATAGATTTAATGACCTCCAAGATCCCACCAATATTTGTAGATTTTGCACTGAGGGCCTCAATAGCGTCGCTGGCTGTTCGGATTCGTCCCGTCAACGTTTGCATCGACTCAATGGTTTGATCAACTGTCGAACGGCCATCTGCCGCATTCTTGGTGACCCCACTTGCCTCTTTAGAGGCATTGGCGGCATTGCTGGCAATCTCTTGAGCGGCTGCGCCGAGCTGGTGGATTGCAGCAACCACACTCCTGGTTCTCGTACCCTGTTCCTCAGAATTTATTATAGACGAATTTGAATGACTCACCAATTCACGAGAGACAGTGTTCAAATGCGTTGCAGAGTTATAGACTTTGAAAATCGAGTCGTGAATCCTTTCGACAAAAACGTTGAAAGCTCGACCAAGTCTTCCGATTTCGTCGTGCCCGACAAACACCAACCTTCTAGTCAAATCACCTTCACCTTGCGAGATATTTTCCATTTCGTGGGTCATCTCACGCAGCGGGCGGATAAGCATAGTAATTAAGCCACTCAATACTAGCACAATTATAATCGACATTATCATAGCACTCCACATCACCGAACGGCGGAAGCTGTCGAGTGAAGAATATACGGCTCTTCGATCAACAGTTAGCCCGACATACCAATCGGCTGAAGCAAGACCAGAAATCTTCGTAAACTTCATCAGCTGCGAAACATCCCCGTTGCTCACCTCATGCAAACGCCCATCAGTAAAATTCTTGAGCGTGGGGTAAATTTCGGCAAGCGGCTTTTCTACCAAATCCGAATCAGGGTGCACCAAAATATCTCCTCGACCGCTTACCAAAAATGCATGGCCCATCCCCTTCAAATCGAGAGAATTAAGAATTATAGCTACATGTCCAATATCCAGGTCACCCCCGACCACACCTAGGGTTCGATTATTCGCCCTAACCGCATTGGCGATTGTAATTGTCAATCTATTGGTATTGGAGTCGATATAGGGCGCTGTTAGAGCGGTTGAACTACTAATACTGGCAAGCTTGTACCAAGGACGCTGCCGTGGGTCGTAACCATCTGGCATGGGCTCATCGGGGATCTGCGTAAACTGCCCCTGGTCAGAACCATAATATATAAATCTAAAATTAGACGCGAGGGTCTTATTCTTTAAGAGCCCTGTAAGGTCGCCAGGACGGGAGCCGACCAATTGTGCAAGGTGCTCTACCAGGAGAATGCGTCCTCCCATCCAACTGTCGATATTGCTTGCCGCCAATGCACCGACATCATCCAAATATTTTTCTACATCGCTGGAAATCCTATCTCGCTGCTGATGGTATACCAACACACCAAAAGTCCCAAATGATAGAACCATCACGATGCAAGCAGCAGCCAATATCTTGCTCATGAAACCAAGCCTCAGCATTTCTCAACCCCTAGTCTCTACAAGGAAAGGGGTATTAGTGTTCATGAACTGATCAAATTTGCCCGGCGAAACGGGGCTTCATACGATCAAAAACAGCGTTATCTACATGAATAACGCAGAAAATCTGAATGCTCGGGTTTACATCTTGCGGCTAGAGTAGCCACATGATGCGATTTTTATCGCAGTGATTAGTGCCCTGCTACTTTCCACTCTCAAACAACATCGCGACTCCACATTTTTACCCATTTTTATCATAAAAATCAGGCAATATCTCTGACCAATCACACTTATACTTTCACAAGTATTTTTTCTGCGCCGCACATACCGCAGCTTTAAAATATTATCCCCCACAAAGCAGGGTGAGCTTCCCGCTCACTTTTCAATTCAGTACAAACAAGGAATTCGCCAAATGGCCATCACGCGACTGCACGCGAACAAGCGCTTGAGCAATACAGTAGTTCACAATGGGGTAGTCTATCTTGCTGGGCAGTTGGCCAACCAACACAGTGCCGACATCAAGACCCAGACTCGCGAAACGCTGAGCAATATTGATACACTACTGAGGGAAGTAGGCAGCGATAAGACGCGTATCCTCTCGGCCACCATTTATCTCGCCGATATCGATGCAGATTTTGATGAAATGAATGAAGTATGGGAAGACTGGGTGGCCGCTGGCCATGAACCAGCACGCGCTTGCGTCCAGGCTGCGATGTTCAAGCCTAGCTTGCTGGTCGAAATTTCGATTGTAGCTGCAGTAGACTGAAAGCGTATCAGCTACTAAGCGCTTTCACTGGGCGGTATTCACATACCGCCCTTCGGGACCTTCAGAGGCTTTCTTCGATAGGGATAGTAAATCCGGCTTTGACCCTATCCATAACCACCATGGTTTTGAAGCTTTTGATATCGCAATTCTCGTAAAAGAAACGTCTTGTGAAATTTTCGTAGTCTTCCATATTCTTACAAGTCACTACGATCACAAAGTCGGCATCCCCAGTCACGTAGAACCCGCTCATTACCTCAGGCGTGTTACGTATAGCATGCTTGAACTTGTCGATGATATCTGTCCGCTCTCGCTCAAGGGTAACCAAGACGAGCATCGTTACGTGGCGCCCCACTGCTTTAGGGGAAACGATGGAAACATCACCCTCGATCACCCCCTCAGCCCTCAAGCGCTTCAGCCTACGCTGGCAGGCAGTCGGTGATAGTCCAGCCAACTCACCAATCTCATCGGAAGTCAGCCGATTGTTAACTTGAACAGCGCTTAAAATTCTTACATCAATTCTGTCAAGTTCAATCACGAGGCACACTCCTAGCCGTTTATCAGGTTTGCGCCTGAGACGCAGATCACCCTCTTTCCATCCTATATAAACCCAGTCGAACTCGCTGTCAACTGCAATATCGCACTTCCCGCCACTTACTCGGATGCTTAAGCAATTAAAGATAATTTAGGCAATGCGAGCACAAGCTGCGTGAACCGCCAATCAATTTACTATCGGTTTTTGCTTGGACAGAGCACAACAACACTGCCTGAACGGTAACGCACAAAAAAGCGCATTGAGAAAGGCGACCAGACCCAACTCAATGCGCAAAACACCCAACGACAGGTATTAGACAATCACTTAGTGATATTAATTTGCCCCAGCATCAAGACCATAATCTGCATCCTGAAATTTTGGCTTGGCGATGGATGAGCGACGATATTTCACAAGGTAGGCAATCGTAAGCCATCCAAACCACAAGGGCATAAAGTAAAGCGCCGATAACGTGTCAGGCTCCAGGGCCAACAATGCGACGGTAAAGACAAAGAATGCCAAAGAGAAATAGCTGAGCGGAATACCCAATGGCATTTTGAATGTAGAAGCTGCGTGCAACTCAGGCTTTTTCTTGCGATAAACCAGGTAAGCAATCAGCACCAGCGACCAGATAAAAATGAGCAATACCGAAGCGACCGTACTTACGATGGTGAATACCGTCATTACGCTGGGAATGAAGATAAGCATCGCCGTACCTCCAGAGATGCAAATGCACGAGAACAGCAAGCTCGACCCAGGCACTCGTCTACGTGTGACTCCTTTGAAGGCAGTGGGAGCCTGGTTTACATCAGCAAGCCCAAACAGCGTCCGACTCGTACAGAAAATGCCGCTGTTGGCAGCGGAGATCGCCGAGGTGGTCACTACAAGGTTGATCAGGCCCGCAGCGACAGGCAATCCGGTCAGCATGAACAGCTGAACGAAAGGACTTTTGTCTGCGCTGACGGCATACCAAGATGACACGCTGATGATGCAGATCAGAGAGAGCACATAGAAAACCATTACCCGAATTGGCACCGCATTGATAGCCTTGGGCAGGGTCTTATACGGATCCTTCGCTTCGGCGGCAGTTGCGCCAATCATTTCAATTCCTGCGAATGAAAAGATTGCAATCTGGAAGCCTGCGAAGAAACCGCTTACGCCGAATGGAAGGAAAGCCTCTCGGTCTACCAAATGGCTGAAAGAGGCGGTGACTCCAGTCTGAGATACGAACGAGGTAGCGATAAGCACCAGGCCCACGACGATTAGGCTGACGACCGCAATGACTTTCACCAGCGAGAACCAAAACTCCAACTCACCAAACAATCTTACAGTCAGAAAATTGAGTGATAGCAACAGGCCCAGGATCACAAGTGCTGGGCCCCACGCTGGAAGATCCGGGAACCAGTACTGAAAATAGCCACCAATGACAACAGAATCCGCAGTCGCGGCAACGATCCAGGTTAGCCAATACGACCAACCAATGAAAAATCCTGCCCACGGCCCAAGGTAGTCAGAGCAAAAATCACCGAACGTTTTGTATTCGAGATTTGAGAGCAGAAGCTCTCCCATTGCTCTCATCACAAAGAACAAAACAATCCCGATGAGCATGTACGTGAAAATGATGGAGGTACCAGAGACGCTGATGGTCTTGCCGGCGCCCATGAACAGACCCGATCCGATTGCACCACCCAATGCAATGAATTGAATGTGACGATTCGAGAGTCCTCGATGCAATCCTTGCACTTCTTCAGAGCCAGATTCCTTCTGCGCTCCGGTTTTGGCAACATCAACCATTGTTACACCTATCAACGATTTTTAATCTTATAACTTTTGTACTAAAACGGTTGAATCATCAGCATCAGCCCATCGACTTTCAGCTGAGAGCAAACTTTAATTGGTAGCCATTAGAAAAACGGGCCGGTTTGGAGCCGGCCCGCTCTTCACTGCCAAGCAATGTTTTAGCGCAGAGCACCTTCAGCGGTGAGCTCGTTGATAACTTTGTTAACAGCTTTGCTGGCGATATCAACGATCTTGTCGATATCATTATTGGTAGCCACCAGCGGAGGCGCGAAGCCCAAGATCTCACCATGCGGCATCGCGCGCGCGATCAAATTAAGGTCGCGGGCAGCTTTGGAAATGCGAGCACCAACCTTCAGAGCTGGGTCAAGGCGGGTTTTGGTGGCTGGGTCAGCTACGAACTCCAGTGCAGCCATCAGGCCCACACCACGAACCTCGCCAACAATTGGCAGCCCCTCGAAGACTTCCTTCAGACTCTTCTGGAAGTACGCACCCACACGCGCGGCATTACCAGGAATATCTTCACCTTCAACGATGTCCAGAACAGCATTCGCCGCCGCTACACCAATCGGGTGACCCGAGTAGGTGTAGCCGTGGGAGAAGGCGCCAACTTTATCCGCGCCCTCTTCCATGACTTTGTAAACCTTCTCGCCAACAATCGACGCCGACAGCGGCGCGTATGCAGAAGTCAGGCCTTTGGCAACGGTAATGAGGTCAGGCTCGATACCGTATTTGTCGCAGCCAAACATTGCGCCAGTGCGACCAAAGCCGGTGATGACCTCGTCAGCGATCAGCAGGATGTCGTATTTCTTCAGGATCGGCTGGATTGCTGCCCAGTAACCGGCTGGAGGCGGCGTGATCCCGCCGGTACCCAAAACAGGCTCAGCGATGAAGGCGCCGATAGTGTCAGGGCCTTCGCGCAGGATCAGCTCTTCAAGCTCAGCGGCGCGACGGGCAGAAAACTGTTCCTCGCTCTCACCTGGCTCAGCGCCCCAGTAGTAGTGCGGTGCACCGGTGCGCAGGATGCCGCTAACAGGGAGATCCATGTAATCGTGGTAGAAGCTCATGCCGGTCATTGAGCCAGATACCACCGAGCAACCGTGGTAGCCACGATCACGGGTAATGATCTTTTTCTTTTTCGGCAGACCACGCAGGTTGTTGTAGTACCACACAAGCTTGGCTTGAGTTTCGTTGGCATCGGATCCAGACAGGCCGTAGAAGACCTTGCTCATTTTACCTGGCGCCATCTTCACCAGACGATCAGACAGGCGTGCCAGTTCGTCAGTGGTGTGCGCCGCATAGCTATGATAGTAAGCGAGCTTGTGGGCCTGACGAGAAATGGCTTCAGCTACATCAGTACGACCATAACCGACGTTCATGCAGTAAAGGCCAGCGAAACCGTCAATGTACTCACGACCCGTCGAGTCGGTGATGCAAAGGCCCTTGCCGGACTCTACGATAGTTGGATCGCCAAGTTTGCCAGAAGCAAAATCTTTCAGGTTAGTGAAAGGGTGCAGTACGGAATTGCGATCCTGAGCAGAGATCAGATCATGTTCTTGTTTGTTCATTTTTGACTCCTAGGAATTACAGGCCGCCGAAACAGACGTATTTGATTTCCATATACTCGGACAATCCATGCTTGGAACCTTCACGACCCAAACCAGACTGTTTCCATCCCCCAAACGGAATAGGGGCGCCGGTGAACTTGGGCGTATTCAGTGCCACCATGCCATACTCCAAACTATCGGAAAGACGCAGCGCCTTTCGCAAGTCGTTGGTGTACACATACGCCGCTAGACCGTATTCGGTGTTATTTGCGCGGGTCACGACTTCAGCTTCCGTATCGAACGGAAGAATTGCCGCAACCGGGCCGAAAGTTTCTTCGTACGCGATAGCCATGTCGTCAGTAACATCGGACAGGACTGTTGGCACAACGAAGTTACCTTGAGTCACAGGGCTGCCAACTACCAAGCGAGCACCTTTAGCCAAGGCGTTGGTGATGTGCTCCTGGCACTTCTGTGCCACGGTTGAACGGGTCATTGGGCCGATATCAACACCCGCTTCGAAACCATGACCGACTCGAAGCTTGGCGGTCGCTTGCCCGAACACCTTGACGAACTCGTCATACTTGGAGCGCTGTACATAGATGCGGTTAGCACCCAAGCAGTCCTGACCTGAGGTGGCGAACTTAGCGCCAATGCAGCCTTTCACTGCTTCTTCGATGGAAGCGTCCTCGAAGACAATGAAAGGAGCGTGACCACCCAGCTCCAGCGATACCTTCTTGACGGTGTCGCCCGCTTGCTTGAGCAGAATCTTCCCGACCTGGGTCGAGCCAGTAAAGCTGAAAGCTTGTACCTGAGGGTTCTGCAGCAGGCGTGCAGAATGGGTGATCGGATCACCTGTAACCACCTGGAACACACCTGCGGGGATACCTGCTTCCTCTGCCAGCTTGGCCAAAGCCAATGCGGAAAGCGGGGTTTCAGGGGCTGGCTTAACGATCATTGTGCAGCCCGCCGCCAACGCAGCAGCAGCTTTGCGGGTAATCATTGCACTTGGGAAGTTCCAAGGCGTGATGGCGCAGGTCACACCAATAGGCTGCAGTTTAGTCAGCAGCTGGCTGTTAGGCAGATGGCTAGGGATTGTCTCCCCGTAGCAACGCTCACCCTCAGCGGCGAACCAGTCAATGAAATTGGCGCCATATGCGATTTCACCAACGGACTCAGCCAGAGGCTTACCCTGTTCTGCAGTCATGATCACAGCCAGGTCTTGAGCGTGCTCACGAGTCAGCGCAGCCCATTTGCGGAGGATAGTTCCACGCTGAACTGGTAGCAGATCGCGCCATGCAGGGAATGCGGCGCTGGCAGCTTCAACGGCGCGGTCAACCCAGACGATATCGCAATGGCTGACTTCTGCAATTTTCTCGTCAGTACCCGGGTCAGTAACATCCAATCGATTCGCATCATCGATCCATTCCCCATTGATATAGGCACGCGTTTCCAGAAGATCTGGCCGCTTGAGCTGACTCAAAGCATTCTTGGCAAGGTTTTTCATAGCTACCACTTCAGATGTGTTGTTCTGTATGAATAGCTTATGCATCTTGCGCGCTTAAAAACGTACTTCAAAACCCGGCATGCGCAGAAATACTGCTTTATTAGCAGAAACTCGCATAATTTCTGCGCTTTTTTGGAAAAGCCCGTCGTAGAGCGTCTAAGACAATTTTCAGCTACCTAATTCGGCTCAAGCTCTCGCAACAACTATGTGGATACGCTCAACTGGCAAGGTCGCCTTCTCCGGGCCGAGGTTACAAGCTTCCACGAAATCAAAAGCCTGCTGACCAAGAAGGCATCGGGCTAAAAATGCTTTGCTAAGGCCTCAGATGTTCGCCAACGTTTCGCACATGATTGCTGATTTCTGCCTGCCCAGGTTGCAGGGTGCGGCTGTTGTGAGAGTTCGCTTGAATGACCGAGAGACCAGCCTCCCAACCAGTAAGAGCTTTGCGAGCATGACCGTGCCTTGATTCCCTGACGACCACCCTGCGCCAGCCCCAGTGGGTCGCATATCCCGCGAAGCGGCTTAGCAAGCAGAGTGAACTTGCCTAATGATTTTGGACACCTTCTTAGGGCGCTATGATGGCGCCCAATTGGAGGCAAAATCAGTGCGAAAGTCATACTCGAAAGAACAGAAAAACCGGGCTGCCGAGATGGTGCTCGACGGTGGCCAGTCAGTCCCCGAAGTCTGCGAAATGCTTGAGATTGGGCCTACAGCCCTGCGTCGCTGGGTTGAGCAGGAGCGCAAGGAGCGAGAGGGTAAGGTGCCGGCAGGAGCTAAGGCCATTACCCCTGATCAACATCGAATCCAAGAGCTTGAGGCACTGGTTCGCCAGAAAGATCGAGATATCGAAATCCTAAAAAAGGCCAGTGCTCTCCTGCTTCGGGACTCCAAAGATCGTTCTCACTGATCAACGAGCTGAGTGAGCAATACGGTGTTGTTGAATGCTGTCGCGTGCTTGGGGTCAAGCGCAGCAGTTTCTATGCGTGACGCCAGCGCCAAGCCCGAAAAAATCCTGGACGGGATCAGTTGCGCTCGGCTGTAGAGGGCCATTTCAAAGCCTCTCGAGGCTCGGCTGGGTCGCGGACGCTAACCCAGGAATTACGGCGCGACGGCCATAAGATTGGGCGTTACAAGGTACGTGCTCTGATGCGCGAAGCTGGCCTTAAATGCAGGCAGCATAGGCCGCACCGCTACCGCTCATCAGGCGTGGAAGCACTGATTGCCGAGAATCAGCTGAAGCGAAATTTCAAAGTTTCGACGATCAACGAAGTCTGGTGTGGGGACGTGACGTACATCCAGGTTGGCAAACGCTGGCTGTACTTGGCCGCTGTGATCGACCTTTATGCACGCCGTGTAGTCGGGTGGGCATTTTCGATGATTGCGGACGCCAGGCTGGCCTGTAGCGCGCTGCACATGGCGGCCGAGTCACGTGGCAAACCGGCGGGCGTGATGTTTCATTCTGACCAGGGATGTCAGTACACCAGCCACAAATTCAGGGCTGCACCTGAAGAGTACAGCCTGAACCAGAGCATGAGTCATCGCGGGCAATGCTGGGACAACGCCGCCATGGAGCGTTTCTTCGGGGCTCTGAAATCAGAGTGGATCCCCGCTGAGGGCTATGAAACCCCGGTAGCCATTGAGAAAAAGCTCAAGGAAGCGGCATAAAACCTAAACCGGTGTCCAAAACTAGTTGACCAGTTCAGTCAGAGGGCGTGAGGAGTCCAGGCGCATGGGAATGCTTCCACTGTGTTGTTTTTCACAGTTTCGCGTCCCCGGGAAGCGCCCAACAATTGAGCTTTCTTAGGAATCTCTTCACACACGTTCATACCATCAGACGAGAGAAGCGGCACACCATGAGCCCGTCGATTGTTTGTGCGATGTGTTCGACGTCACTCGCTCAAATGAATACGCACACCCGCGCAAGCGCGAGATCCGCAACCTCTCGTTGATCGGCCTCAAATGAGCAGGCAAGAAAAAGCCTCGGGTGATCAGCCTGGAGAACGTGAAGCAGATCTTGCAGTGGGGTCCGCTGATCGCCAAGCGCGACAAAGCCATAGAAGCCATTACACCTGCGCTTGTCGCCCAGTACCGTGATGCACGCTCGGCCCCTGGGTCTCCATACCTGCTGCTCACAGAGGCAGGCAAGCGGGTCACAGCCTCCATGCTTCGCCATCGCAGGAACGATGCCCGAGAGGACGCAGTGAAAGAAGCAGTAGCCGAAGGTGATCAGGTTCTGGCCAACCGTATTAGCCAATTCCAGTTTCGCGACATCCGCCCAAAAGCAGCGTCCGAAATCGGCGATGTCGACCACGCCAGTCTGTTGCTAGGCCATACCAAAGGTGACATTACGGAGCGTGTTTACCGTCGCGTTGGAGCCTTGGCGAAACCCACCAAGTAGGAAAGTATCGGAAGCGCTTCCGATTAAACCATTCCTACGTGTGTTCCCACGGGAGGTTTTCCTATGCCCCAGAAACGCAAAAAGCCCTGAATGATCAGGGCTTTGAATGTGGCGGAAGCGTAGAGATTCGAACTCTAGGATAGTTGCCCATCGACGGTTTTCAAGACCGTTGCCTTAAACCACTCGGCCACGCTTCCAGCTCGTTTTGCGGCCGCCATAATACCGTAATGAAACACGCTGTCAAACTCTCTGTGTCGCGGGTTGCGGAGCCTCTGTTAGACTGCTTGCATCTGAACGTCCAAAACCATGGATCCATAAGGAGTGTCGCCATGCGCGAACAGGATTATGCCGTACACCACGGCCAGCAAGCCGAGCAGCAGGAGGTCAGCAAGGTCCTGCGCAACACGTACAGCCTGCTGGCACTCACCCTCGCCTTCAGCGGTGTCATGGCCTTCGTTGCCCAGCAGATGCGTGTCGGTTACCCGAACGTGTTCGTCGTGCTGATCGGCTTCTACGGTCTGTTCTTCCTGACCAACAAACTGCGTGATTCGGTCTGGGGCCTGGTGTCCACCTTCGCCCTCACCGGCTTCATGGGCTTCATCCTCGGCCCGATCCTCAACCGTTACCTGGGCATGGCCGGTGGCGCCGAAGTGGTCAGCTCGGCCTTCGCCATGACCGCCCTGGTGTTCGGTGGTCTGTCGGCCTATGTGCTGATCACCCGCAAGGACATGAGCTTCCTCAGCGGCTTCATCACCGCTGGCTTCTTTGTTCTGCTGGGCGCCGTGGTGGCGAGCTTCTTCTTCCAGATCAGCGGCCTGCAACTGGCGATCAGCGCTGGCTTCGTGCTGTTCTCGTCGGTCTGCATCCTGTTCCAGACCAGCGCGATCATTCATGGCGGCGAGCGCAACTACATCATGGCGACCATCAGCCTGTATGTATCGATCTACAACCTGTTCATCAGCCTGCTGCAGCTGTTCGGCATCATGGGCCGCGACGACTGATTCGGTTGGTTTACGGAAGAGCCCGCTTCGGCGGGCTTTTTTGTGCCCATTCTCTGACTTAAAAGTCAGATAACTATGCAAATGATCGCCGATCTTGCCGGTATCGTGCATTCCCCTACCGCAATCGTACTTCTGCCCGTAGAATGCGCTCCTTTTTTCTTCCGGGGCAGCTTCACCGATGAGCTCACACGAACACAGCCCGGGCGCGACGGCGCCTGCCAACGAACTGGTACTTGGCCTTGAGGACAAGCCAAGGCTGTTGATCGGCCTGCTGGCAGCGCTGCAGCACCTGCTGGCGATCATCGTGCCAATCGTCACCCCTGGCCTGCTGATCTGCCAGGCGTTGGGCGTTTCGGCTCGCGATACCAACCTCATCGTCTCCATGTCGCTGGTGATCTCCGGTATTGCCACGTTCGTCCAGTGCAAGCGCTTCGGCCCGTTCGGTGCCGGGCTGCTGATCGTGCAGGGCACCAGCTTCAACTTCGTCGGGCCGCTGATTGCCGGTGGCGCGCTGATGGTCAAGCAGGGCACGCCCGTGGAAAGCGTGATGGCGGCGATCTTCGGTGTGGTGATTGCCGGTTCGTTCGTCGAGATGGGCGTGTCGCGCATCCTGCCGTTCGTCAAACGCCTGATCACCCCACTGGTGACCGGTATTGTCGTGCTGATGATCGGCCTGACCCTGATCAAGGTCGGCCTGATCAGCATGGGGGGCGGCTTCGGCGCCATGGCCAATGGCACCTTTGCCAACGGCGAAAACCTGCTGCTGTCGGGCGCCGTGCTGGCGGTGATCGTGATCCTCAACCGCATCCCGGTGGTGTGGATGCGCAGCTGCGCGATCGTCATCGCCCTGGCGGTCGGCTATGCCCTGGCCGGCTACCTCGGCCGCCTGGACTTCACCGGCATGCACGAAGCCGCGCTGTTCCAGGTGCCGACGCCGCTGCATTTCGGCCTGGGTTTCTCCTGGGCACTGTTCATTCCGATGCTGGTGATCTACCTGGTGACTTCGCTGGAAGCCATTGGCGACGTCACCGCCACCAGCAAGGTCTCGCGCCAGCCGGTCGAAGGCCCGCTGTGGATGCAGCGCATCAAGGGCGGCGTGCTGGTCAACGGTGCCAACTCGCTGCTGGCCGGCCTGTTCAACACCTTTCCCAGCTCGATCTTCGCCCAGAACAACGGCGTGATTCAGCTGACCGGTATTGCCAGCCGCCATATCGGTATCTGGATTGCCGTCATGCTGGTGCTGCTGGGCCTGTTCCCAAGCGTGGCCGGTGTGATTCAGGCGGTGCCTGAGCCGGTGCTGGGTGGCGCGGCCATGGTGATGTTCGGGGCGGTTGCCGCATCGGGCATCAACATTCTGGCCAGTACTCGCCTGGACCGTCGCGCCCTGCTGATCATCGCCGTGTCGCTGGCGCTGGGCTTGGGTGTGGCTCAGGTGCCGGAGTTCCTGGCGCACATGCCGGCGGCGATCCGCAATGTGCTGGAATCGGGTGTGGCCACTGGTGGCATCTGCGCCTTGGTGCTGAACTGGTTCCTGCCGGAGAGCAAGGAACAGGCTTGAGCCTTGTTCCCGTCAGTTAGACCCATGGGGCCGCTGCGCGGCCCATCGCAGGCAAGCCAGCTCCCACAGGGATAGCATCAGCCTTCAGGTATAAGGAAGCCCGGCCCGCCAGGTACAAGCGGGATCGCGCTTTTTTGCTTTATCATGGCGGCATTCCTTTTCACGAGTTGCCCATGAAATTCGCTATCGCGGTTCTTTCCCCGGCCCATGCGCCCTCCTCGCGCCGCGCCTTGCGCTTCGCCGAGGCGGTGCTGGCTGGCGGGCATGAGATTGCCCGGCTGTTCTTCTACCAGGACGGGGTGCACAGCGCCTCGGCCAACGTGGTCACACCCCAGGATGAACAGGACATCGCCGCCCAGTGGCGGGCCTTCATCGAAATCAACCGGCTCGATGCGGTGGTATGCATCGCCGCCGCCCTGCGCCGTGGCGTGCTCGATGAAGCCGAAGCCAGCCGTTACCAGCGCCCGGCGGTGAACCTGCCCAAGCCATGGGAGCTGTCCGGCCTCGGCCAGCTGCATGAAGCTGCACAAACTGCCGACCGGCTGGTCTGCTTCGGAGGCGACTGAAATGGCCAAGTCCATGTTGATCATCAGCCGCCAGGCACCGTGGAACGGCCCATCCGCCCGTGAGGCGCTGGATATCGCCCTGGCCGGCGGCGCCTTCGACCTGCCGCTGGCCATGCTGTTCCTCGATGACGGCGTGTTCCAGCTGGCGCCCGCTCAGCAACCCGCCGCCGTGGAGCAGAAGAACCTCGCCGCCAACCTGCAGGCGCTGCCGATGTTCGGCGTCGAAGAGCTGTTTGCCTGCCAGCACAGCCTGGCGCGTCGCGGCCTGGCCGCCGACGGCCTGGAGCTGCCGGTGGAGGTGCTGGACGACACTGCTCTGAAAGCCCTGATTACCCGTTTCGACCAAGTGGTGACGCTCTGATGCCAACCCTGCACGTGTTATCCCACTCCCCGTTCGGCGACGAGCGCCTGGACAGCTGCCTGCGCCTGTTGGGTGCTGACGATGGCGTGCTGCTGTGCGGCGATGCGGTCTATGCCCTGCGCGACGGCAGTGACACCCAGCGCCAGCTGCTGGCTGCCAACCTGGCACAACGCCTGTTCGCCCTCGACGAAGACCTGCAGGCCCGTGCCATCACTAGCACGCTGGCCAAGGCCGTGGACTACCAGGCCTTCGTCGAGCTGTCGCTGCACTACGACAAGGTCAACAGCTGGTTATGAGTACGCTGAACGTTGGCGATCGCGCCATCGCCCTGGACAAGGACGGCTTCCTGGTCGACCTGCAAGACTGGTCGCACCCCGTCGCCGAGGCGTTGGCCCAGCGCGAAAGCATTGCCCTGACTGCCGACCACTGGGAAATCCTCGAACTGCTGCGCCAGTTCTACGACGAATACCAGCTGTCACCGGCCACCCGCCCGCTGATCAAGTACACCGCGCTCAAGCTGGGCACGGAAAAGGGCAACAGCCCACACCTCAACCGCCTGTTCAACGGCACCCCCGCCAAACTCGCCGCCAAGCTGGCGGGCCTGCCCAAGCCGACCAATTGCATATGACCGACGCCCGCCCGCTGACCCTGGAAACCCCGGCCGAACACCCGTTCGCCGAATTCGTGCGCATCCTTGGCAAAGGCAAACGCGGCGCCCGCGGCCTGACCCGCGAGGAAGCCCGCGCCGCCATGACCCTGCTGCTCGAAGGCAAGGTCGAGGACACCCAGCTGGGTGCTTTCCTGATGCTGCTGCGGCACAAGGAAGAGAGCGCCGACGAACTCGCCGGCTTCACCGAAGCCCTGCGCGCCCACTTGCAGGCGCCGCGCATCGCCGTGGACATCGACTGGCCGACCTATGCCGGCAAGAAGCGTCACCTGCCCTGGTACCTGCTGAGCGCCAAGTGCCTGGCCGCCAATGGCGTGCGCATCCTGATGCACGGTGGCGGCGCGCACACGGCCGGGCGCATGTACACCGAACAACTGCTGGCCCTGCTGGAGATTCCGCTGTGCCGCGACTGGATGTCGGTAAGCACGGCACTGGACCAGCAAGGCCTGGCCTTCGCCCCGCTGCATGACTGGGCGCCGCAGTTGCAACGGATGATCGACCTGCGCAACACCCTCGGCCTGCGCTCGCCCATCCACTCCCTGGCGCGGGTACTCAACCCGCTGGCCGCGCGCTGCGGCCTGCAGAGCATCTTCCACCCCGGATACCAGGCCGTGCACCGCGAAGCCAGCCGCCTGCTCGGCGACCACGCCATTGTGATCAAGGGCGATGGCGGCGAGATCGAGGTGAATCCGGACGTGATCAGCCACCTTTATGGCACCACGGCAGGTGAAGCCTGGGACGAGGAATGGCCGGCGCTCAGCGAGCGCCGCCATGTGAAGCCGCCAAGCCTGCAACCCGAGCAGCTACTTGCCGTATGGCGCGGCGAAGCCGAGGACAGCTACGGCGAAATGGCCGTGGTCGCCACCATGGCCCTGGCCCTGCGCGGCCTGGGCCAGGACCGCGAGCAGGCGTTTGCCACAGCCCGCGCTTACTGGGCCGCACGCAACCAATCAAATTAGTCGATAGATATGGCGCGGTCTTTGCGCTAGTTGTTCGAACGATTTTCCCTAGACTGGGCTCCAACGACAAACAACTTTGTTTCCGAGGAGCTCAGCATGGGCCTTTTGATCGACGGCCGTTGGCACGACCAGTGGTATGAAAACGGCAAGGACGGCACCTTCAAGCGCGAAAACGCCCAGCGCCGCAATCAACTCCCCGCCCCGGAAGCCGGCCGCTACCACCTGTACGTGTCGCTGGCCTGCCCTTGGGCTCACCGCACGCTGATCCTCCGCGCTCTCAAGGGCTTGGAGCCACTGATCGACGTGTCCGTGGTCAGCTGGCTGATGCAGGACCATGGCTGGACCTTCGACACCGCGCAAGGCTCCAGTGGCGACCACCTCGACGCCTTGCAGTACCTGCACCAGCGCTACACCCAGGATGACCCGCACTACACCGGCCGCGTGACTGTGCCTGTGCTGTGGGACAAGAAGGAGAAGCGCATCGTCAACAACGAGTCGTCGGAGATCATCCGCATCTTCAACAGCGCGTTCAACGAGCTGACCGGCAATACCCTGGACCTGTACCCCGAGCCGCTGCGCCCGACCATCGAGGCGCTGAACGAACGCATCTACCCGGCGGTGAACAACGGGGTGTATCGCGCAGGCTTCGCCACCACCCAGGACGCCTATGAAGCGGCGTTCGATGAGGTGTTCAACGAACTGGATCATCTGGAAGCGCTGCTGGGCCGCAATCGCTACCTGGCTGGCGAGTACCTGACCGAGGCCGATGTGCGCCTGTTTACTACCCTGGTGCGTTTCGATGCGGTGTACCACGGGCACTTCAAGTGCAACCTAAAGCGGTTGAGCGACTACCACAACCTGTCCCACTGGCTGCGCGAGCTGTACCAGTGGCCGGGGGTGGCGGGGACCGTGGATATGGAGCATATCCAGAAGCATTACTACATGAGCCACAAGACCATCAACCCGAACGGGATCGTGCCCAAAGGGCCACTACAGGACTTCAACCAGCCCCATGATCGGGAGCGGTTGGTGGGCAAAGGGATCTGGCGGGGTTGAGATAGCCGGGGCTGCTTTGCAGCCCTTTCGCGACACAAGGCCGCTCCTACAGGGAGCGTGTATTCCTTGTAGGAGCGGCCTTGTGTCGCGAAAGGGCCGCAAAGCGGCCCCAACGATTTCAGCTGTTCTGCGAGCCTTCGAACCAGGCCAGCTTGTCGCGCAGTTGCACCACTTCCCCGACAATCACCAGGGTCGGCGCATGCACTTCATGCTGGGCCACCAGGTCCGGCAAGTCCGCCAGGGTGCCGGTGAACACCCGCTGATTGCGCGTAGTGCCCTGCTGCACCAAGGCTGCTGGCGTACTGGCCGCCCGCCCATGGCGAATCAGCTCGGCACAGATGGTCGGCAACCCCACCAGCCCCATGTAGAACACCAGGGTCTGGGCCGGCGCCACCAGGTCGTCCCACGGCAGGTTGCTGGTGCCATCCTTGAGGTGCCCGGTGACGAAGCGCACCGACTGGGCATAGTCACGGTGAGTCAGCGGAATGCCGCCATAGGCGGAGCAACCACTGGCCGCGGTAATCCCCGGCACCACCTGGAACGGGATGCCGTGCTCGGCCAGCTCCTCGATCTCTTCGCCACCCCGGCCGAAGATGAACGGGTCGCCGCCCTTGAGGCGCAACACACGCTTGCCCTGCTGGGCGAGGTCGACCAGCAGGCGGTTGATCTGGTCCTGCGGCACGGCATGGTCGGCGCGTCGCTTGCCAACGTAGATACGCTCGGCATCGCGCCGGCACATCTCGATGATGGCAGGTGCCACCAGGCGGTCGTACAGCACCACGTCGGCCTGCTGCATCAGGCGCAAGGCACGGAAGGTCAGCAAGTCCGGGTCGCCCGGCCCCGCCCCTACCAGATACACTTCACCGCCCTGCTGCACCGGTGCACCGTCGACCATCGCCTGCAACAGGCGCTCGGCCTCGGCGCCCTGCCCGGCCAACTGGCGCTCGGCGATCGGGCCCTGGAACACGGTTTCCCAGAAGCCACGGCGCTGATTGACGTCCGGATACAAGGATTTGACCTTGTGCCGAAAACGCGCGGCCAGCCCGGCCAGTTCGCCATAGGCCGACGGAATCCAGGCCTCCAGCTTGGCGCGGATCAACCGCGCCAGCACCGGGGCGTCACCACCACTGGACACCGCAATCACCAGCGGCGAACGGTCGACGATGGCCGGGAAGATCACCGTGCACAGGGCCGGCGCATCCACCACGTTGACCGGCAGGCTAAGCGCCTGCGCATCGGCCGACACCTGGGCGTTGAGCCCAGGGTCGTCGGTGGCCGCGATCACCAGCCGGCAGCCGACCAGGTCGGCCGCCTGATAGCCACGCACCAGCACCTCACCGCCACCTTCCCGGGCCAGCGCGGCCAGCTGGCCGTCGACATCCGGCGCCACCACACGCAGCGCGGCGCCGGCATCAGCCAGCAGGCGCGCCTTGCGCAGGGCGATCTCACCGCCGCCGACGACCAGTACCCGGCCGCCCTGCAACTTGTGGAACAGCGGCAGGTAATCCATTTAGCGGATGACCTCGACGCCGCCCATGTACGGCTTCAGCACGTCCGGTACGCGGATCGAACCGTCGGCCTGCTGGTAGTTTTCCAGCACGGCCACCAGGGTACGGCCTACGGCCAGGCCGGAACCGTTGAGGGTGTGCACCAGCTCGGGCTTGCCGGTTTCCGGGTTGCGCCAGCGGGCCTGCATGCGGCGCGCCTGGAAGTCACCACAGTTGGAGCAGGAGCTGATTTCGCGGTACTTGTCCTGGCTCGGCACCCACACTTCCAGATCGTAGGTCTTCACGGCGCCGAAGCCCATGTCGCCGGTGCACAGGGCCAGTACGCGGTATGGCAGCTCCAGCAGCTGCAGCACGCGCTCGGCGTTGGCAGTCAGGCCTTCCAGGGCTTCCATCGACTTCGACGGCTCGACCACCTGAACCATCTCGACCTTGTCGAACTGGTGCTGGCGGATCATGCCGCGGGTGTCACGGCCGGACGCACCGGCTTCGCTGCGGAAGCAAGGGGTGTGGGCAACCAGCTTCAACGGCAGCTGCTTGGCGTCGAGGATCTGCTCGGCGACCAGGTTGGTCAGCGACACTTCGGCGGTCGGAATCAGGTAGAAGTCGGCTTCGCCTTCGCGGGTGATCTTGAACAGGTCTTCCTCGAACTTCGGCAGCTGGCCAGTGCCCTGCAGGGCCGGGGCCTGCACCAGGTACGGGGTGTAGTGCTCCTCGTAGCCGTGCTCGCCGGTGTGCAGGTTGATCATGAACTGCGCCAGCGCGCGGTGCAGGCGGGCGATCGGCCCACGCAGCACGGCAAAGCGCGCACCAGACAGCTTGGCCGCGGCTTCGAAGTCCAGGCCACCGCTGACTTCGCCCAGGGCAACGTGGTCCTTGATCTCGAAATCGAAGGCGGTCGGCGTGCCCCAGCGGCGCACTTCGACGTTGTCGTCTTCGCTGGCACCGACCGGTACGCTGGCGTCCGGCAGGTTGGGGATGGTCAGCAGGATGCCGTCCAGTTCGGCCTGGATACCATCCAGTTCCGCCTTGCCGGCAGCCAGCTCATTGGCCATGCGCTCGACATCAGCCATCAGCGGGGCGATGTCCTCGCCCTTGGCCTTGGCCTGGCCGATCGACTTGGAACGGGCGTTACGCTCGGCCTGCAGCTGCTCGGTACGGGTCTGCACCGCCTTGCGCCGCTCTTCCAGTGATTCGATGCGCGCGACATCCAGGCTGAAGCCACGGGAGGCCAGGCGATCCGCCACTTCCTGAAGTTGGCCGCGTAACAGTTTGGAATCGAGCATATCGTTCTCTCGTTATAGGTAGGTGTTGGTTCAGAATCGGGTCAGGGACAGGCCGGCCCAGGTGGCCAGAAGCCCGCCCACCACGCTGATACTGGTATAGCCCAAGGCAAGGGGCACTTGCCCACTTTCGATCAGGCGCACGGTATCGAGCGAGAAGGAAGAAAAGGTCGTCAGGCCGCCAAGGAAGCCGACAATCAGGCCGGCACGCAGTTCGACCGGCGCCAGCGGCTTGTGCAGGAACAGGCCATAGAGCAGGCCGATCAGCAGGCAGCCGACCAGGTTGACCGCCAGCGTACCGAGATAGAAGTGCCGTGGCCAGTGGGTCGCGACCCAGTTGGCGGTGGCGAAGCGTAGCAAGGTCCCGGCAATACCGCCCGCGCTGACCGCGGCGATCAGTGCAATCACGGTTTTCTCCGCTGCCGGGGGCTGTTGCGGTCGAGCTCGGCCAGGTGGCGCAGCTTCTCGCCGATCTTCAGTTCCAGGCCTCGCGGCACGGGCTGGTAATACTGGCGCGGCTCGAGTTCTTCAGGGAAGTAGTCTTCGCCAGCGGCATAGGCATCGGGCTCGTCGTGGGCGTAGCGGTATTCTTCGCCGTAGCCGAGCTGCTTCATCAGCTTGGTCGGGGCATTGCGCAGGTGCAGCGGCACTTCCAGCGAGCCATGTTCCGCAGCCTCGCGCAAAGCGGTCTTGAAGCCCACGTACACCGCATTGCTTTTCGGCGCGCAGGCGATGTAGGTGATGGCCTGGGCCACTGCCAGCTCGCCTTCGGGGCTGCCCAGGCGCTCCTGCACGTCCCAGGCGGCCAGGCACAGGCTCAGGGCGCGCGGGTCGGCGTTGCCGATGTCCTCGCTGGCCATGCGCACCACGCGACGGGCGATGTACAGCGGGTCGCAGCCACCGTCGAGCATGCGTGCGAACCAGTACAGGGCACCATCGGGATTGGAGCCGCGCACCGACTTGTGCAGCGCGGAGATCTGGTCGTAGAACGCCTCGCCACCCTTGTCGAAGCGCCGACGGCTGTCACCGAGCAGGCTTTGCAGCATCTCGACGTCGATCTCGCTGCCATCTTCGGCAAGGTCCGAGGCATTCTCGAGGAAATTGAGCATGCGCCGGCCATCGCCATCGGCGGCGGCCATGAGCATCTTGAAGGCGTCGTCACCGACGCGCAGGTTACGCTTGCCCAGCCCGCGCTCCTCGGTCAGCGCACGGTTGACCAACTTGCGCAGCGCCGCTTCGTCCAGGCTCTTGAGCACATAGACCCGCGCCCGCGACAGCAAGGCGTTGTTCAGTTCGAACGACGGGTTCTCGGTGGTGGCACCGATGAACAGCAGTGTGCCGTCTTCCACGTAGGGCAGGAAGGCATCCTGCTGGGACTTGTTGAAGCGGTGCACTTCATCGACGAACAGGATGGTGCGCCGGCCATACTGCCCGGCCTGCTGCTTGGCCACTTCAACCGCCTGGCGGATCTCCTTGACCCCGGCCAGTACCGCCGACACCGTCTCGAAGTGCGCATCGCAGAACTGCGCCAGCAGACGCGCCAAGGTGGTCTTGCCCACCCCCGGCGGCCCCCAGAAGATCATCGAGTGCAGCGCACCCTGCTCCAGCGCCTCGCGCAACGGTTTGCCGCGCGCCAGCAGGTGCTCCTGGCCGACGTATTCGTCCAGGTTGGACGGGCGCAGGCGGGCCGCCAGGGGCTGGGCGACGGGTTCGCTTCGAAACAGGTCCATGGCGAGCTCTGCTTACTCCTTGATGACGTCGGCGCCTTTGGGGATGTCGAACTTGAACTGGCTGTCCGGCACCGCCTGGTTGGCCTTGACGCCATTGAACAGGATGTTGGTGCGCTGGCCGACGCTGTCGATCAGCTGCATGTCATTGATCAGGCCCTTGCGGAACGACACGCGCAGTGAGTCGAACAGGGTGTCCTTGGTCTTCGGCTTGAGGGTGAAGTCCATCACGTCGCCCTGCTCCTTGGAGGTAATGTCGAAGCTCTGGCTGATCTTCGACACATCACCAGACAGCAGCAGTGCCGGGGTCTGGTTCAGGCGCTGGTCGAGCTTCTTGATGGTCGCCTGCTCCAGGTCCGGGTCCCACAGGGTGACGTTCTTGCCGTCGGACACCACCACCTGCTCCTGCGGCGCATTGGTGTGCCAGTAGAACAGGCCCGGGCGCTTCACGGTCATCTTGCCGGAGGTTTCCTGCAGGCTGGTGCCGCCGGCGTCCAGGGTCAACTGGGAGAAGTTGGCCTCGATGGTCTGGGATTTTTCCAACAGCTGGGTCAGGCGTTGTACGTCTTGCTCACCGGCATAAGCAGTAACCGAGCCCAGGGTCAGGGCAGAAACCAACAGCATGCGAATCGCGCGCATGGGAATCCTCATTGAGCATTGAAAAGGCCGGGCGCCACCGTTGGCGCCCGGCAAGGTGTTCATCAGTCGCGCGGGCCGCCTGGGGCAATCACTTCCCGCGAGCCGTTGCTGTTCATCGGGGTGACCACGCCGGCCATCTCCATCGACTCGATCATCCGCGCGGCGCGGTTGTAGCCAATCTTCAGCTTGCGCTGCACCGCCGAGATGGAAGCACGGCGGCTTTCCAGCACGAACTGCACGGCCTCATCATACAGGGCATCGGTTTCGGCATCGTCACCATCGCCACCGCCGCCGCCACCGTCGAAGCCGCTGCCGGCCTCTTCGACGCCATTGAGGATGTCGTCGTTGTAGTCTGGCGCGCCACGCAGCTTCCACGCCTCGACCGTGCGATGCACTTCATCGTCGGAGACGAATGCACCGTGGACACGGATCGGCAGGCTGGTGCCCGGTGGCATGTACAGCATGTCACCGTGGCCGAGCAGCTGTTCGGCGCCGCCCTGGTCGATGATGGTCCGCGAGTCGATCTTGCTCGACACCTGGAACGCCATGCGGGTCGGGATGTTGGCTTTGATCAGGCCGGTGATCACGTCCACCGACGGGCGCTGGGTGGCGAGGATCAGGTGGATACCGGCGGCCCGCGCCTTCTGGGCGATACGGGCGATCAGCTCTTCGACCTTCTTGCCGACGATCATCATCATGTCGGCGAATTCGTCGACCACCACGACGATGGTCGGCAGGGTCTTCAGCGCTGGCGGCTCGTCGTCCATGCTCTCGCGGCGGTACAGCGGGTCATGGATGATCTCGCCGGCTTCCTGGGCGTCCTTGATCTTGCGGTTGAAGCCGGCCAGATTGCGCACGCCCATGGCCGCCATCAGCTTGTAGCGCCGCTCCATCTCGGCCACGCTCCAGCGCAAGGCGTTGGCGGCGTCCTTCATGTCGGTGACCACCGGGCACAGCAGGTGCGGAATGCCCTCGTAGATCGACAGTTCGAGCATTTTCGGGTCAATCATGATCAGCCGCGCGTCTTCCGGGCTGGACTTGAACAGGATCGACAGGATCATCGCGTTGACACCCACCGACTTACCGGAACCGGTAGTACCGGCCACCAGCAAATGCGGCATCTTGGCCAGATCGGTGATCACCGGCTTGCCGCCGATGTCGTGGCCCAGAGCCAAAGTGACCGGCGATTTCTGCTCGTCGTACTGTGGCGTGGCGAGCACTTCCGAGAAGCGCACCATCTGCCGGTTTTCGTTAGGGATCTCGATACCCACGGTGGTTTTGCCGGGGATCACTTCGACCACCCGCACACTGGTCACCGCCAGGGATCGCGCCAGGTCCTTGGCCAGGTTGGCGATGCGGCTGACCTTGACGCCTGCAGCCGGCTGGATTTCGTAACGGGTAATCACCGGGCCCGGGTGGATGGAGTCCACCGAGACTTCCACGCCAAACTCCTTGAGCTTGATTTCCAGCAACTGGCCGACACCTGCCAGGGACTCTGGCGAGTACTCGATCTTCTTCTGTTCGGCCGGGTCGAGGATGGAAATCGACGGCAAGGTACCTTCCACGGCGCTGTCGACGAACAGCGGCGCCTGTTTTTCCTTCATCACCCGCTTGCTCGGCTCCGGTGCCCTGGCCGCAGCCGGCGGCACGATGGTCGGGGCCGCTGCAGGCTGCTCGCGGGGCACCTCACGTGGCACCACAGGCTCACGCGGTACCACCGGCTCGCGGGCGAGGGTCGGCTCACGCGGCACGACAGGCTCCCGGGCCAGGGTCGGCTCACGCGGCACGACAGGCTCCCGGGCCAGGGTCGGCTCGCGCGGTTCGACGGGCGGGGCCGGGGCTTCCTCACGCTTGAATATGCGCTCGCGCAGCGCTGGCTTGGCCGGCTCGCGCTTGTCAGCGGCCTTCGCCCCCAGATCGAACACCGGCTCGTCAACTTCACGCAGTTGTGCTTCCAGGCGCTTGCGCTCGTTGCGAGCTTCCCACCAGCGGCTGGCCGCGCCCTGCACCAGCTCGAACAGGTCGAGGGTGATCTTGCCGGTCATGTCCATCACCTTGAACCACGACAGGTCAGTGAACACGGTCAGGCCAAACAGGAACAGGGCAATGAACATCAGCGTGCTGCCCTGCACGTTCAGCAGGTTGCGCGCCAGGTCGCCGAGGCTTTCGCCCAGCGCACCGCCCGCAGAAAACGGCAGGCTCGCCGGCGGGTGGAAATGGATATGCGCCAGGGCCGCGCCCGACAGCACCAGGAACACCAGGCCGATCAGCCGCCAGGAGAACAGCCAGCCGCTCCACTGCCAGGGCTGATGGCGCTCGCGGAAGATCTGCCAGGTCTTGATCGCCAGCAACAGCGGGAAGATGTAGGCGAAGTAGCCCAGCACCATGAACAGGATGTCGGCAAAGTACGCACCGGCACGCCCGGCAGCATTCTGCACCTGATCGATGTTGCTGGTGTGGCTGAAGCCCGGGTCCGACGTGTCGTAGGTCAGCAGTGCCATCCACAGGTACAGGCACAGGGCGCCGACAGCGATCAACGCACCTTCCTTGAGGCGGTAATGCAGCTGCTGCCGCCACAGGGGCACGGGCAAAGGAGCTGGAGTTGCGGTGGATTTCTTCAAAACGCGTCTATTCCTGCGCGTGCTGCGCGTCCAGTAGTGATCGGCCGGTGTCTGGCCAATGAACCACTACTTTTAACATTACTGCCCGCCAGCCGCCATGACGGCACGCCGTATGGCTCTCGCATGGGGGCGACTTTCGTATAGGTGCAATTTGAGCATGCATTTTCTTTTGTGACAAAGGCTTATGCTGTGTTTTTGCACAGGTGTGACAGCAAATGTAGCGGATGGTGCCTATGCTTTCATGAATGTGTAGGAAATTGCCTATTCTGCTGCCCGCCAATAGCTCTTGACCCTGCCAGCATTGACCCCGCAAGCCCTGCGCGCCATGCTGCCCTCTCCCCTCCCCCACCGCACGATAGACCATGCTCACCTGGCTGACCCGCGACTCGCTGACGTTCCCGCCCCTGGAAAAGGCCCTGCACGACCCCAACGGCCTGCTCGCCGCTGGCGGCGACCTGAGCCCCGAGCGCCTGGAGCAAGCCTACCGGCATGGCTGCTTCCCCTGGTACCAGGACGGCCAGCCGATCCTCTGGTGGTCGCCCGACCCGCGCACGGTGCTGTTCCCGAACGAGCTGCACGTCTCGCGTTCGCTGGCCAAACTGATGCGCCAGGGCCGCTACCAGGTCAGCTTCGACACCGACTTCCCGGCGGTGATCGCCGCCTGCGCGGCGCCGCGCGATTACGCCGACGGCACCTGGATCACCGACACCATGCGCAATGCCTACTGCGAGCTGCACCGGCGCGGTATCGCCCACTCGGTGGAAGTGCGCGAGGACGGCGAGCTGGTCGGCGGCCTGTACGGCCTGGCCATCGGCCAGCTGTTCTTCGGCGAATCGATGTTCAGCCGCGCCGACAATGCCTCCAAGGTCGGCTTCGTGACGCTGGTCGAACATTTGCGCCAGGCCGGCTTCGTGCTGATCGACTGCCAGATGCCGACCAACCACCTGCACAGCCTTGGCGCCCGCGCCATCAGCCGCGCCCGCTTCGCCGACTACCTGGCACACCACCTCGACCAGCCCAACAGCGCCACCTGGGTTTGCTAGGCGAGTTCTGCCAGCTGGCTTACACTTAAAGCAAAGTCTCACCGAGGGGTTGATCATGACAGAGCTGGCGCGGTTGAAGTTCTATGCCACTCAACCCCACTCCTGCAGCTACCTGCCGGACGAACAGGCGACCACGCTGTTCCTCGACCCCAGCCAGCCGATGGACGTGCATGTGTATGCCGACCTGTCGGAAATGGGCTTTCGCCGCAGTGGCGACCACCTGTACCGCCCGCATTGCCAGAACTGCAATGCCTGCGTACCGGCGCGCATCCCCGCTGCGCGCTTCATTCCCAACCGCCAGCAGCGGCGCATCCTCAAGCGCAATGCCGACCTGACCGTGACAGCCGCCCGCCCGGCGTTCAAGGAAGAATATTTCGACCTGTACCGGCGCTACATCGAGACCCGTCACGCCGATGGCGACATGTACCCGCCGAGCCGCGACCAGTTTTCCACCTTCCTGGTCCGCGACCTGCCGTTCTGCTGGTTCTACGAGTTCCGCCTGGACGGCCGCCTGCTGGCTGTCGCCGTCTGCGACCTGCTGCCCAACGGCCTGTCGGCGGTGTACACCTTCTACGAGCCCGAAGAAGAACGCCGCAGCCTCGGGCGCTTTGCCATCCTCTGGCAGATCACCGAAGCCCTGCGCCAGGACCTGGAGGCGGTCTACCTGGGTTACTGGATCAAGAACTGCAAGAAAATGAACTACAAGACGCAGTATCGGCCTATCGAGTTGTTGATAAACCAGCGCTGGGTCACCCTCAACTGAAAGCATTGGCTTGACACACAGTTTTCGGGCATAATCCACGCCACTTTTTTGCCCGGTGCGGTTATGCGTCGGGCCAACACTGGATCCGAGGGCTCTACTGCATGTCGAAAGAAGACAGCTTCGAAATGGAAGGTACTGTCGTCGACACCCTGCCCAACACCATGTTCCGCGTGGAGTTGGAAAACGGGCACGTCGTAACCGCGCACATCTCCGGAAAGATGCGCAAGAACTACATCCGTATTCTCACTGGCGACAAGGTCCGCGTCGAACTGACGCCTTACGACCTGAGCAAGGGCCGCATCACCTACCGTGCGCGCTAAGCTCTAGCCATGAAAAAGCCCGGCCATGTGCCGGGCTTTTTTGTGCCTGCTGAAACAGCATCGCGGCTAAAGCCGCTCCTACAAGGGATTGCGATACTCCTGCAGGAGCGGCTTCAGCCGCGATGGGCCGCAAAGCGGCCCCGCTGTCACGCCACCTCAGCCGTGGTCTCGAAGTCGAACACCAGTTCGCCATCGCGCAGGTCGACGTGCACCACGCCACCGTGCTCGGCCAGCTCGCCAAACAGGATCTCCTCGGCCAGCGGCCGCTTGATCTTGTCCTGGATAAGCCGCGCCATCGGCCGTGCGCCCATCTGTACGTCGTAGCCGGATACCGCCAGCCAGCCGCGGGCGGCATCGCTGACTTCCAGCAGCACACGCTTGTCTTCCAGCTGCGCCTGCAGTTCGATGAGGAACTTGTCGACGATGCTCTTGATCGTCTCGGTGCTGAGGCGGCCAAACTGGATGATGGTGTCCAGACGGTTGCGGAACTCCGGCGTGAAGCTCTTGCGGATGACTTCCATGGCATCGGACGCGTGGTCCTGATGGGTGAAGCCGATCGAGGCCCGCGCAGCAGTTTCGGCGCCGGCGTTGGTGGTCATGATCAGGATCACGTTACGGAAGTCGGCCTTGCGCCCGTTGTTGTCGGTCAGGGTGCCGTGGTCCATCACCTGCAGCAGCAGGTTGAAGACTTCCGGATGCGCCTTCTCGATTTCGTCGAGCAGCAGCACGCAGTGCGGTTGCTTGGTGATGGCCTCGGTCAGCAGGCCACCCTGGTCGAAACCAACATAGCCAGGCGGCGCACCGATCAGGCGCGACACGGTGTGGCGCTCCATGTACTCGGACATGTCGAAGCGCACCAGCTCGACACCCAAGGCCTTGGCCAGCTGCCGCGCTGCTTCGGTCTTGCCCACACCGGTCGGGCCGGCGAACAGGAACGAACCGACCGGTTTGTCCGGCGACTTGAGGCCAGCCCGGGACAGCTTGATGGCAGTGGCCAGCGAGTCGATGGCCTGATCCTGACCGAACACGGTCAGTTTCAGGTCGCGCTCGAGGTTGCGCAGCAGCTCCTTGTCGGAACTGGTGACGTGCTTCGGCGGAATCCGCGCGATCTTGGCGACAATGTCCTCGACCTGCGGCACGTCGATACGCTTGACCCGGTTCGCTTCAGGCTGCAGGCGCTGGTAGGCACCCGCCTCGTCGATCACGTCGATGGCCTTGTCCGGCATGTGCCGGTCATTGATGTAGCGCGAGGCCAGTTCGGCGGCGGCGCGCAGGGCTTCGTCGCTGTACTCGATGTTGTGGTGGCTCTCGAAGCGCCCTTTCAGGCCGCGCAGGATGCCGACGGTGTCTTCCACCGATGGCTCGCTGACATCGACCTTCTGGAAGCGCCGTGCCAGGGCACGGTCCTTCTCGAAGATGCCGCGAAACTCCTGGAAGGTGGTCGAACCGATGCAGCGGATTTCACCGGACGACAGCAGCGGCTTGAGCAGGTTGGACGCATCCATCACCCCGCCCGACGCCGCACCGGCACCGATGATGGTGTGGATCTCGTCGATGAACAGAATCGCCTGCGGGCGCTTCTTCAGCTCACCGAGCAGCGCCTTGAAGCGCTTTTCGAAATCACCGCGGTACTTGGTACCGGCCAGCAGCGCACCGAGGTCCAGCGAATAGACCACGCTCTGCGCCAGCAGGTCAGGCACCTGGCCGTCGACGATGCGCTTGGCCAGGCCTTCGGCGATGGCGGTCTTGCCGACGCCTGCCTCACCCACCAGCAGCGGGTTGTTCTTGCGCCGACGGGCGAGAATCTGCGCCACACGCTCGACTTCCTGCTCGCGCCCCACCAGCGGGTCGATACGACCCGCACGGGCCAGCTCGTTCAGGTTGCTGGCGTAGGCGTCCAGCGGGTTGCTCGAAGAGGAAGTCTCGCCACCCTCTTCGTCCTGCATTTCCTGGTCGCTTTCGGAGTGCGAACCATGGCCCGGCACCTTGGAGATGCCGTGGGCGATGTAGTTGACCACGTCGATACGGGCCACGCTCTGCTGCTTGAGCAGGAACACGGCCTGGCTTTCCTGTTCGCTGAAAATCGCCACCAGCACATTGGCGCCGGTGACTTCGCGCTTGCCGGAACTCTGCACATGGAACACGGCACGTTGCAGCACGCGCTGGAAGCCCAGGGTCGGCTGGGTCTCGCGGTCTTCATCGTTGACGGGGATCAGGGGTGTAGTGGAGTCGATGAACTCTTGCAGGTCGTGCTTGAGTTTGTCGAGATTGGCGCCACAGGCGCGCAGAACGGTCGCAGCAGCCTCATTGTCAAGGAGTGCCAGCAGCAGATGTTCGACGGTCATGAATTCATGACGCTTCGAACGAGCCTCCTTGAAGGCAAGATTGAGGGTGACTTCGAGCTCGCGGTTTAACATAGCTTCACCTCATACCCAAGTGGTCGGCGATTAACCGTCCTTCTCGATTTCACAGAGTAGCGGATGCTGGCTTTCCCTGGCGTATTGGTTGACCTGCATGGCCTTTGTTTCGGCGATGTCACGGGTAAACAATCCGCACACTGCCCGCCCTTCGGTATGGACGGTCAGCATGATCTTGGTCGCCAGCTCGCGGTTCAGACTGAAGAACGTTTCGAGCACTTCGACGACGAAATCCATCGGCGTGTAGTCATCGTTGAACAAAACCACCTTGTACATCGGTGGCGCCTGCAGGATCGGCTTGGCTTCCTGTACCGCAAGCCCTGAGCCGTCGTCCTCATTCGATTGCGGGCGATCCTGATTGAATGTTAGTCGAATCTCACTGGGTGCATGCATGGAAAGAATTTCATCATGAGCGTCAGGTTAAGGTTGTGGGTTGACTGCATTTGCGGCCGCTGGCGCACGCGCCACCTGACCTTGACTATCGGCAAAACGGTGTTACAACCAATAAGAACCCACCGTGGTCGATAAAGATCCGCGCAGTCAACCAGATTTTTCGCATGGTTCGTATGCGGATGAAGTGGATGATACTCCAGTGATGGAGTCCTTTGCAGAGGGACATAGGGATGGCAAGCGGTAAAGTCAAGTGGTTCAACAATGCCAAGGGCTACGGATTCGTCAATGAGGAGGGTAAAACCGAGGATCTGTTCGCGCACTATTCCGCGATCCAGATGGACGGATACAAGACGCTCAAGGCCGGTCAGTCCGTTGTGTTCGAGATCATTCAAGGCCCCAAAGGCCTGCATGCGGTCAAGATCACGGACGCAGCAGCCGCAGCAGCTAACAAAGCTGTAGGCCACTCCGAGGGCGAGACCGTGCAAGTCTGACCACCCTGCTCTCTGCCGGTATACGAAAGAACCGGCCGCTTCTTCAACAGAAGCGGCCGGTTTTCAATTCCCTCACATATGCTTGATCATCGCATCACCAAAGCCCGAGCTGCCCACTAACGTAGCGCCATCCATCAAACGCTCGAAGTCATAGGTCACTGTCTTGGCCGCAATCGCGCCATTGGTGCCTTTGATGATCAGGTCGGCCGCCTCGGTCCAGCCCATGTGCCGCAGCATCATCTCTGCCGAGAGAATCACTGAACCCGGGTTGACCTTGTCCTGCCCGGCGTATTTGGGCGCAGTGCCGTGGGTGGCCTCGAACATGGCCACGGTATCGGACAGATTGGCACCCGGCGCGATGCCGATGCCACCCACCTCCGCCGCCAGGGCGTCGGACAGGTAATCACCGTTGAGGTTGAGGGTGGCGATCACGTCGTACTCGGCCGGGCGCAGCAGGATCTGCTGGAGCATGGCGTCGGCGATGGCATCCTTGACGATCACTTCGCGGCCGGTTTTCGGGTTCTTGAACTTCATCCATGGGCCACCATCGAGCAGTTCGGCACCGAACTCGTCGCGCGCCACTTCATAGCCCCAGTCCTTGAAGGCCCCTTCGGTGAACTTCATGATGTTGCCCTTGTGCACCAGGGTCAGCGACTCGCGGTCGTTGTCCACCACATACTGCAGGGCCTTGCGCACCAGGCGCTTGGTGCCCTCGCGGGAGACCGGCTTGACGCCGATACCGCAGTCCTGGTCGAAGCGGATCTTGGTGACGCCCATTTCCTCCTTGAGGAACTTGATCACCTTGTTCGCTTCGGGCGAGCCGGCCTTCCACTCGATACCGGCATAAATGTCCTCGGAGTTCTCGCGGAAGATCACCATGTCGACGTCGCCGGGCTTCTTCACCGGGCTTGGCACCCCCTGGAACCACAGCACCGGGCGCAGGCACACATAAAGGTCGAGCTGCTGGCGCAGGGCCACGTTGAGCGAGCGGATGCCGCCGCCGACCGGGGTGGTCAACGGCCCCTTGATCGAAACCACATAGTCTTTCACTGCATCCAGGGTTTCCTGGGGCAGCCAGGTGTCCTGGTCATACACCTGGGTGGCCTTCTCGCCGGCATAGACCTCCATCCAGGCAATCTTGCGCTTGCCGCCGTAGGCCTTCTGCACGGCGGCATCGACCACCTTGATCATCACCGGCGAGACATCGACGCCAATCCCGTCACCTTCGATATAAGGAATGATCGGGTTGTCAGGAACATTGAGCGAATGGTCTGCATTGACGGTGATCTTGGTGCCGTCGGTCGGAACCTTGATTTTCTGGTATCCCATGCTTGCACTACTCCGCTGTCGGGTGTGATTGGACATCGTGCGATCCACTGAGCCTAAACCACATCCGCTGACCTGCAAGCAGTGCGGCAATACACCACATTGCCCCTACGTCTTTGGTCTTATAAATGGCAACGATGTCACTTGGCCTTGCTGATTAGCCCGAATGGTTTGGTATACTCCGCCGCGACCGTAGGGTCATCGGGGCGAATCCCAGGAAAATGCGGACCGCCCTTGGCCATGAATGGCCTAAGAAAAGTCTGGACTGTTACCGCAGCTCAGCATTGACGCTCGACTGATGCATCCACCATCACCGCTCGCAGCCTCTCGACTTTCCGCTCATGGCGTTGCCAGGGCGATGCGCCTACCCTGCGCAACACGAGACTCGAGCACGCTCAGCACACAGAGAGTTAACCCGCATGCCCACCCGTTCCAAGATCATCTATACCTTCACCGACGAAGCCCCCGCCCTCGCCACCTACTCGCTGCTGCCGATCGTCGAAGCCTTCACCGCTTCGGCTGACATCGCCGTCGAAACTCGCGACATTTCCCTGGCTGGCCGTATCCTTGCCGCCTTCCCGGAGCAACTGGGCGCAGAGAAGCAAGTAGGCGATCACCTGGCGGAACTGGGCCAGCTGGCTACCACCCCTGAAGCCAACATCATCAAGCTGCCGAACATCAGCGCCTCGGTACCGCAGCTCAAGGCCGCGATCAAGGAACTGCAAGGCAAGGGCTTCAACATCCCTGACTACGCCGACGAGCCGTCCACCGAGGCCGAGAAAGAATCCCGCGCCCGCTACGACCGCATCAAGGGCTCGGCCGTGAACCCGGTGCTGCGCGAAGGCAACTCCGACCGCCGCGCGCCGCTGTCGGTCAAGAACTACGCTCGCAAGCACCCGCACAAGATGGGCGCCTGGGCTGCCGACTCGCAGTCGCACGTTGCCCACATGAACAACGGCGACTTCTACGGCAGCGAAAAAGCCGCACTGATCGAGGCTGACGACAGCCTGCGCATCGAGCTGGTCGGCAAAGATGGCAGCACCACCGTGCTGAAAGCCAAGACCGCCGTCAAAGCCGCCGAAATCGTCGACTGCGCCACCATGAGCCGCAAGGCCCTGAAAGCCTTCATCGCCGAGCAGATCGCCGATGCCAAGGCCTCCGGCGTACTGCTGTCGGTGCACCTGAAAGCCACCATGATGAAGGTCTCCGACCCGATCATGTTCGGCGTCATCGTCGAAGAGTTCTACAACGACGTGCTGGCCAAGCACGCCGCCGCCCTGGCTGAAGTGGGCTTCAACGCCAACAACGGCATCGGCGACCTGTACGCCCGCATCAAGGACCTGCCAGCTGACAAGCAGGCCGAGATCGAAGCCGACATCCAGGCCCTGTACGCCGAGCGTCCAGCCCTGGCCATGGTCAACTCCGACAAGGGCATCACCAACCTGCACGTGCCGAGCGACGTCATCGTCGACGCCTCGATGCCAGCGATGATCCGTGACTCGGGCAAGATGTGGAACACCGCCGGTGAACTGCAGGATGCCAAGGCGATCATCCCGGATCGTTGCTACGCCGGCATCTACCAGGCCACCATCGAAGACTGCAAGGCCAACGGCGCCTTCGACCCGACCACCATGGGCAGCGTGCCGAACGTCGGCCTGATGGCTCAGAAGGCCGAAGAGTACGGTTCCCACGACAAGACCTTCCAGATCCAGGCCGACGGCGTTGTCCGTGTGGTCGATGGCAAGGGCAAGGTCGTTCTGGAACAGAACGTCGAAGCTGGTGACATCTTCCGCATGTGCCAGACCAAAGACGCGCCGATCCAGGACTGGGTCAAGCTGGCCGTCAACCGCGCCCGCCTGAGCAACACCCCGGCGGTGTTCTGGCTGGACCCGGCCCGTGCCCACGACGGCGTGATGATCGAGAAGGTCCAGCAGTACCTGAAGGATCACGACACCGCTGGCCTGGACATCCGTGTCCTGGCACCGGTCGACGCGATCAAGTTCTCCCTGGCCCGCATCCGCGAAGGCAAGGACACCATCTCGGTGACCGGCAACGTGCTGCGCGACTACCTGACCGACCTGTTCCCGATCATGGAACTGGGCACCAGCGCCAAGATGCTGTCGATCGTGCCGCTGATGAACGGCGGTGGCCTGTTCGAAACCGGTGCCGGTGGTTCGGCGCCGAAGCACGTGCAGCAGCTGGTGGAAGAGAACTTCCTGCGTTGGGACTCGCTGGGTGAATTCCTGGCCCTGGCCGCTTCCCTGGAGCACCTGGGCAACACCTACGACAACCCACGCGCCAAGGTCCTGGCCAACACCCTGGACCAGGCCACCGGCAAGTTCCTCGACACCAACAAGTCGCCTTCGCGCAAGGTTGGCGGTATCGACAACCGCGGCAGCCACTTCTACCTGACCCTGTACTGGGCCCAGGCCCTGGCTGCCCAGAGCGACGACGCCGCCCTGCAGGCACGCTTCGCCCCACTGGCCAAGACCCTGACCGAGAACGAGGAGACCATCGTCGCCGAGCTCAACGCCGTTCAGGGCAAGCCGGCCGACATCGGTGGCTACTATGCGCCGGATGCCGCGCTGACCGCCAAGGTGATGCGCCCAAGCCAGACCCTGAACAGCGCCATTGCCGCCCTGTAAGGTTCGCTTGAAGTAACAGCACAAACCCCGGCCACGCACCGGGGTTTGTGCTTTCTGGACACTGGGGCTGCTTTGCAGCCCATCGCAGGCAAGCCAGCTCCTACAGGTACGGTGCAAACCTTGAGCCTTGCACCGTACCTGTGGGAGCTGGCTTGCCTGCGATGGACCGCAAAGCGGTCCCGGCAATCTTGAAGGGACCCGCAAATGACCTGGCAACCCCACATCACCGTCGCCACCATCGTCGAACACGAGGGCAAGTTCCTCTTCGTCGAAGAATTCAAAGCCGGCCAGCACGTCTTCAACCAACCCGCCGGCCACCTCGAACCCAACGAGACCCTGCCCCAGGCCGCCCTGCGCGAAACCCTGGAAGAAACTGCCTGGGAAGTCGAGCTCACCGGCGTGGTCGGCATTTACCTCTATACCGCCCCGAGCAACGGCGTGACCTACCAGCGCATCTGCTTCGCCGCCCGCCCCGTGCGCCACCACCAAGACCTCGCCCTGGACAGCGACATCGTCCGCGCCGTGTGGCTGACCCGCGACGAACTGCTGGCCGATCCCTCGCGCTGGCGCAGCGAACTCGTCCCCCGCTGCCTCGACGACTACCTCGACGGACCGCTGCACAGCCTCGAATTGCTGCGTGACTGACGCGCCGCGCCGGTTTTGATAGAATCGGCGTTTTTCCCCCTTGATACACACCGGTACCCATGACCAGCCCAGCACTCAAAGACCCCGCCAAGACCCGCGTCATCGTCGGCATGTCCGGCGGCGTGGACTCTTCCGTCTCCGCCCTTCTGCTCATGGAGCAGGGCTACCAGGTGGAAGGGCTGTTCATGAAGAACTGGGAAGAAGACGACGGCACCGAATACTGCACCGCCCGTGAAGACCTGGCCGACGCCCAGGCCGTGTGCGACCGCATTGGCATCAAGCTGCACACCGCCAACTTCGCCGCCGAATACTGGGACAACGTGTTCGAGCACTTCCTCGAGGAATACAAGGCCGGCCGCACGCCCAACCCGGACATCCTCTGCAACCGCGAAATCAAGTTCAAGGCGTTCCTCGACTACGCCCTGTCGCTGGGTGCCGACCTGATCGCCACCGGCCACTACGTGCGCCGCCGCGACACCGGTGCACTCACCGAACTGCTCAAGGGCCTGGACCCGAACAAGGACCAGAGCTACTTCCTGCACGCCGTCGGCGGCAAAGAGATTGCCCGCACCCTGTTCCCGGTTGGCGAGCTGGAAAAGCCCGAAGTCCGTGCCATCGCCGAAAAGCACGGCCTGGCTACCGCCAAGAAGAAGGACTCCACCGGCATCTGCTTCATTGGCGAGCGCCGCTTCAGCGACTTCCTCAAGCAGTACCTGCCGGCCCAGCCAGGCAACATCGAGACCACTGACGGCGAAGTGATCGGCCGCCACCACGGCCTGATGTACCACACCATCGGCCAGCGCCAGGGCCTGGGTATCGGCGGCCTGAAGGACGCCGGTGACGAGCCGTGGTACGTGCTGCACAAAGACCTGACCCGCAACGTTCTGGTGGTCGGCCAGGGCAATGAGCACCCATGGCTGTTCTCCCGCGCCCTGCTCGCTTCGGAAATCTTCTGGGTCAACCCGATCGACCTGAGCAGCCCGCGCCAGTTGACGGCCAAGGTGCGCTACCGCCAGAGCGACCAGCAGTGCACCCTGGAGCGGACCGAAACCGGCTACCGCGCCGTGTTCGACGAACCGCAGCGCGCCGTGACCCCGGGCCAGTCGGTAGTGTTCTATGACGGCGAGGTGTGCCTGGGCGGCGGCGTGATCGAAACCGCCGAGCCTTGGAGCCCGCGCGCATGAGCAACCTGCAGGAGCAGCTGATTGCTTTGGGCGGCGTATTCCAGGCCGCCGTGCTGGTCGACCGCATCGCCCGCACCGGCCAGGCCAGCGAAGCCAACATCGGCTGCATGCTCGGCAGCCTGCTGGTACGTGACCCCAAGGACACCCTGGAAGTGTTCGGCGGCGACGATCTCAACCTGCGTGACGGTTATCGAGCCCTGGTCGGCGCCTTGGAGCGCGACCCCAGCAGCCTGCAGCGCGAGCCGCTGCGCTACGCGCTGTCGATGCTCGGCCTGGAGCGCCAGCTGAACAAGCGCGGCGACCTGCTCGACACCATCGGCAACCGCCTGCCACAAATTCAGTCCCAGGCCGACCATTTCGGCCTGGTTCACGAAAATGTCATCGCTTCCAGCGGAGCCTTGTACCAGGACACCCTGAGCACCCTGCGCCAGCGCATCCAGGTGCACGGCGACATGCGCTTCCTGCAGCAGGCCAGCAACGCCTCGAAGATCCGCGCCCTGCTGCTCGCCGGCATCCGCGCCGCGCGCCTGTGGCGCCAGCTGGGCGGGCATCGCTGGCAGCTGGTGTTCAGCCGGCGCAAGCTGCTCAACGAACTGTACGACATGATGCGTTCGCCTTCCTGATAGGCGACACCGACTCGAGCGCAAATTTCATGTATGATATGCGCCCTTCCAAAAGCCTGACTGTCCGAGAACACCCCATGCAGCTCTCTTCGCTCACTGCGGTTTCCCCTGTAGACGGCCGTTACGCCGGCAAAACCCAGGCCTTGCGCCCCATTTTCAGCGAATTCGGCCTGATCCGTTTCCGCGCCCTGGTCGAAGTGCGCTGGCTGCAGCGCCTGGCCGCCCACCCACAGATCGGCGAAGTGCCGGCGTTCTCCGCCGAAGCCAACGCCCTGCTGGACAGCCTGGCGACCGACTTCAAGCTCGAGCACGCCGAACGCGTCAAGGAAATCGAGCGCACCACCAACCACGACGTCAAGGCGATCGAATACCTCCTCAAGGAGCAGGCCGCCAAGCTGCCTGAGCTGGCCAAGGTCAGCGAGTTCATCCACTTCGCCTGCACCAGCGAGGACATCAACAACCTGTCCCACGCCCTGATGCTGCGCGCCGGCCGTGACGACGTGCTGCTGCCGCTGATGCGCCAGATCGCCGACGCCATTCGCGCCCTGGCCCACGCCCACGCCGACGTGCCGATGCTGTCGCGCACCCACGGCCAGCCGGCTTCGCCAACCACCCTGGGCAAGGAACTGGCCAACGTCGTGTACCGCCTGGAGCGCCAGATCGCCCAGGTCGCCGCCGTGCCGCTGCTGGGCAAGATCAACGGCGCCGTGGGCAACTACAACGCCCACCTGTCGGCCTACTCGCAGATCGACTGGGAGCAGAACGCCCGCGCCTTCATCGAAGACGAGCTGGGCCTGCAGTTCAACCCGTACACCACCCAGATCGAGCCGCACGACTATATCGCCGAGCTGTTCGACGCGATCGCCCGCTTCAACACCATCCTCATCGACTTCGACCGTGACGTCTGGGGCTACATCTCGCTGGGCTACTTCAAGCAGAAGACCGTGGCCGGCGAAATCGGCTCGTCGACCATGCCGCACAAGGTCAACCCGATCGACTTCGAAAACTCCGAAGGCAACCTGGGCATCGCCAACGCACTGTTCCAGCACCTGGCCAGCAAGCTGCCGATCTCGCGCTGGCAGCGTGACCTGACCGACTCCACCGTGCTGCGCAACCTGGGCGTGGGCTTTGCCCACAGCGTCATCGCTTATGAAGCCAGCCTGAAAGGCATCGGCAAGCTGGAAGTCAACGAAGCCCGCATCGCCGCTGACCTGGACGCCTGCTGGGAAGTCCTCGCTGAACCGATCCAGACCGTGATGCGCCGCTTCAACATCGAGAACCCCTACGAGAAGCTCAAGGAGCTGACCCGTGGCAAGGGCATCACGCCAGACGCGCTGCTGACCTTCATCGACGGCCTCGACATGCCGGCCGACGCCAAGGCCGAACTGAAGCTGCTGACCCCCGCTACCTACATCGGTAACGCGGCAGCCCAGGCCAAACGCATCTAAGCTGACCGTCGCGTTCAACGCCCGGCCTGGCCGGGCGTTTTTATTCCCGGACGAAAATTACGTTTTTTCAATAGGTTGAACATGAATCCTGATACTCCACTGCAGCTGCTCGGCGGCATCTCGGCCCGCGAATTCATGCGCGACTACTGGCAGAAGAAGCCACTGCTGGTGCGCCAGGCCTTCCCGGACTTCGAAAGCCCGATCGACCCTGACGAGCTGGCCGGCCTGGCCCTGGAAGAGGAAGTCGAGTCGCGCATCGTCCTCGAGCACGGCGCCCACCCGTGGGAACTGCGCCGCGGCCCGTTCACCGAAGACACCTTCGCCGAGCTCCCGGAACAGGACTGGACCCTGCTGGTACAGGCCGTCGACCAGTTCGTCCCGGAAGTCGCCGAGCTGCTGGAGCACTTCCGCTTCCTGCCGAGCTGGCGTATCGATGACGTGATGATCAGCTTCGCCACCCCGGGTGGCAGCGTCGGTCCGCACTTCGACAACTACGACGTGTTCCTGCTGCAGGGCCACGGCGAGCGCAACTGGAAAGTCGGCCAGATGTGCAACAGCGACAGCCCGCTGCTGGAGCACGCCGACCTGCGCATCCTCGCCGAATTCGAACAGAGCGGCGAATGGACCCTCGAGCCGGGCGACATGCTCTACCTGCCACCGCGCCTGGCCCACTATGGCGTCGCCGTGGACAACTGCCTGACCTACTCGGTCGGCTTCCGCGCCCCAAGCGCCGCCGAAGTGCTGACCCACTTCACCGACTTCCTCGGCCAGTTCCTGCCAGAAGAAGAACGCTACAGCGACGCCGACGCGCAACCTGCCAGCGACCCGCACCAGATCCAGCACGACGCCCTCGACCGCCTCAAGGCGCTGATCGACAAGCACACCAACGACAAGGACCTGCTGCTGACCTGGTTCGGCCAGTTCATGACCGAGCCGCGCTACCCGGAGCAGGTGGTCGGTGAAGAGATGGACGAGGACGAGCTGATCGAGGCCCTGGAAGACGGCGCCATCCTGATCCGCAACCCGAGCGCCCGCATGGCCTGGTCCGAGCTCGGCGAAGACCTGATGCTGTTCGCCAGCGGCCGCAGCTGCCCGCTGCCGGCCAAGCTGCGTGAACTGCTGAAGCTGGTGTGCTCGGCCGATGCGTTGCACATCGACAACCTTGAGCAGTGGTTGCAAGATGAAGATGGCCTTATGCTGGTACAGCAGCTGATCAAACAAGGAAGCCTGGGATTCGCCAATGAATAAGATTCGTGTGCGCCTTGCCGACTGGCACAAGGACAACGCTGATATCCGCCGTATCCGCGAAGCCGTGTTCATTGCCGAGCAGCATGTTCCGCCGGAGCTGGAGTGGGATTCGGACGATCCGAGCGCCGCGCACTTTCTGGCACTGGAAGGCGACTACCCGATCGGCACCGCCCGCCTGCTGCCCGACGGCACCATTGGCCGGGTCTCGGTGCTCAAGGACTGGCGTGGCCTGAAAGTCGGCGATGCGCTGATGAATGCGGTAATCGTCGAAGCACAGGACCGTGACCTGAAGCAGCAGATGCTCAGTGCCCAGGTGCATGCCACGCCGTTCTACGAGCGCCTGGGCTTTCGCGTAGTCAGCGAGGAGTTCCTCGAAGCCGGCATTCCGCACGTGGACATGGTGCGCGACTCGCGCGCCTGATTCCCACACTGCGCCGCCCCCTTGTAGGAGCGGCCTTGTGTCGCGAAAGGGTCGCGCAGCGGCCCCAGGATCTCCGCCACTGGCGCAGATTGCCGGGGCTGCTCCGCAGCCCTTTCGCGACACAAGGCCGCTCCTACAGGGATCGCGCTAACTTCAGGCAAAAAATAAACCTGTACATCCATCCAGATAAAACTTGCCTCCGCGCCCCCTCTTGCGCATCCTAATGCCCATCATTCCCCGATGAAGCGTTCCCGGCCATGCGCCTGTTCCTCTGCGAAAAACCCTCCCAGGCCAAAGACATCGCCAAGGTGCTCGGTGCCAACCGCAAGGCCGACGGCTGCTGGCAGGGTACCGACGTCTGCGTGACCTGGTGCATCGGCCACCTGCTGGAAACCGCCCCGCCCGACAGCTACGACGACCGCTACAAGCGCTGGAACCTTGCCGACCTGCCGATCATCCCGGAAAAGTGGAAGATGCTGGTCAAGCCCAAGACCGCCAGCCAGTTCAAGGCGGTCAAGCGCCTGCTCGGCGAAGCCCGCGAGCTGGTGATCGCCACCGACGCCGACCGCGAAGGCGAAATGATCGCCCGAGAGCTGGTCGAGCATTGTCGCTACCGTGGCCCGATCCAGCGCCTGTGGCTGTCGGCCCTGGACGACGCCTCGATCCGCAAGGCCCTGGCGCGCCTGCTGCCCGGCCAGGAAACCTTCAACCTCTACCACTCGGCCCTGGGCCGCTCCCGCGCCGACTGGCTGATCGGCATGAACATGAGCCGGCTGTTCACCCTGCTTGGCCGCCAGTCCGGCTACCAGGGCGTGCTGCCGGTGGGGCGGGTGCAAACCCCGACCCTGCGCCTGGTGGTAGACCGCGACCGCAGCATCGCCGACTTCGTGCCCGTGCCGTTCTGGGCCATCGATGTCCAACTGGAGAGTGCTGGCCAGGCTTTCAACGCCCAGTGGCGCGCACCTGAAGACACCTGCGACGACCAGGGTCGCTGCCTGAATCAGGCGCTGGCCCAGCAGGCCGCTGCCGACATGAACAATGCGAGTACGGCGCGGGTACTCAAGGTTGCCACCGAGCGCGTGCGCGAGGCCGCACCGCTGCCCTTCGACCTCGGAACACTGCAGGAGCTGTGCTCGAAAAAGTTCGGCCTCGGCGCCCAGGAAACCCTCGACATCGCCCAGGCGCTGTACGAAACCCACAAGCTGATCACCTACCCGCGCAGCGACTGCGGTTACCTGCCCGTCAGCCAGCACGGCGAAGCACCAGCCATCCTCGCGGCGCTGCAGCGGGCCGACGCCAGCCTGGCGCCGCTGCAAGTGCACCTGGAGCCGCAGCGCCGCTCACGCGCCTGGAACGACGCCAAAGTCAGCGCCCACCACGGCATCATCCCCACTGCCGCAGCCAGCGACCCGGCTCGCCTGCCGGCCAAGCACAAGGCGGTCTACACGCTGATCCGTGCCCGCTACCTGGCGCAGTTCCTGCCCAACCACGAGTACGACCGTACCCAGGCCGAGTTCGACTGTGCCGGCCATGCCCTGCGCGCCGTCGGCAAGCAGATCGTCGAACCCGGCTGGCGCCGCGCCCTGCCCGAGGCGCTGACCCCGGCCAAGGGCCGCGAGGCCCAGCCCGCCCAGGTGCTGCCAGCCTTGCATGAAGGCCAGGACTGCAACGTGCACGGCGTGCAGTTGAAGGACCTGTGGACCCAACCACCCAAACCGTTCACCGAAGGGGACCTGATCAAGGCGATGAAGAACGTCGCCAAGCTGGTGGACGACCCAAGGCTGAAACAGAAGCTCAAGGAAACCACCGGCATCGGCACCGAAGCCACCCGTGCCAGCATTATCCAGGGCTTGCTCGACCGCGGCTATCTGGTGAAGAACGGCAAGGCCCTGTCCGCCACCCCGGCCGCTTTCAGCCTGATCGACGCCGTGCCCCGCGCCATTGCCGACCCTGGCACTACGGCAATCTGGGAACAGGCGTTGGACATGGTGCAGAGCGGCGAGATGAGCCTGGAGGAGTTCGTTGCCCGGCAGTCGGCGTGGATGGGCAAGCTGGTGGAGCGTTGCCGCGGGATGCGCATGACCATTACCGGGCCAGCGGTGGGCAAGGCGGCGCCTTGGAAGAAGAAGCGGCGCAGCAGTGCCGGCAAAGGCAAGGCGGCTGATGGCAAGCCAGCTGCCAGCAAGCCGCGGCAGTCACGGCGCAAGGCCTCTAGTTGATGCAGCGCTTGTGCTGGCCTCTTCGCGGCTTTAGCCGCGAAGAGGCCGGTACAGCCACTACAAATTCTAGGTCCCACTCTTCAGCCGGCTGAATGCCCGGGTCAGTTCGCGGTTGAAGGCTTTGCCGTTGTCATTCTTGCCATACAACCGCGCCCGCACCTCGGCTGGCGGATAGGTCCCCGGCGCATTGCGGATCTGCGCAGCCACCAGCCCATCCGCCGCCGTGATCGCATTGGCGTAATGGATGGTGTCGGTAATCGGCGCGATCACATCCGGTCGCATCAGGTAATCCACCAGCTTCCACGCCGCATCCGGATGCGGTGCATCCTTGGGCACCACCAGCGCGTCCAGCCAGATCAACGTGCCCTCCTTCGGAATGCTGTAGTCCAGCACAAACGCCTTGCCCGCCTGCTGCGCCTGCCCCTCGGCGATGGCCACGTTACCGTTCCACGACATCGCCACGCAGGTTTCGCCATTGGCCAGGTCGTTGATGTTGCGGTCATTGTCGAAGTAGCGGATGTACGGGCGGATTTTGCGCAGTTGCACTTCTGCAGCCTTCAGGTCCTCAAGGCGCTGCTGGTTGATGTCCAACCCCATGTAGCGCATCACCGCCGCAAACACCTCGTTGGGGTCGTTGAGCAGGCTCACCCCGCAGTCGGCGAATTTCGCCACCACCTGCGGGTCGAACAGCATCGCCCAGCTGTCCAGCGGAGCATCACCCATGCGCGCCGCCACCGCCTGCTCCTGGTAACCCACTCCGGTGGTGCCCCAGGCATAGGTCCCGGCATAGCGGTTGCCCGGGTCGAACAGGGCCATGTGCTGGCGGAACTCTTCACCCACCCCTGCCAGGTGCGGCACCTGGGCCTTGTCCAGCGGCTGCAGGGCGCCGCTGGCAATGGCCCGGCTCAGGTGCTGGCCGGCGGTGAGCACCACATCGTAGCCACTGCCACCGGTCAACAGCTTGGTCTCGGCGGTTTCCAGCGAGTCGAAGTGGTCGGCGACCACACGGATGCCGGTTTCCTTCTCGAACTGGGTCAAGGTATCGGGGGCAAGGTACTCGCCCCAGATGTACAGGTTGACGGTCGGCTGTTGTGCGTCGGCAGCCTGGGCCGCCGAGGCGGCCCAGCCCAGGGCGAGCGCAAGGGTGAGTGCGCTCAGCTTCATCAGCGACGACCTCCAGCGTATTGCGGCATGGTGATGCAGGCGACATTGCCGCCACCGAGCAGGATCTCGCGGGAGTTCTCGATACCGATGATGCGGTGCTCGGGGAACAGTTCAGCAAGGGTTGCCTGGGCAATGGCGTCATTGCGGTCGCCAAACAGCGGCACGACGATGGCCGAGTTGCCCGCGTAGTAGTTGATGTACGAGGCGCAGATGCGCGTGCCGGCCTCGCGCAAGTGGGTACCGTCGACCTGATCGAGCCCGGCCGCTTCTTCGGCAGTCCACTCCAGCACATCGGGTTGCGGCAGCTTGTGCACCTTCAATTCACGGCCACGGGCATCGCGGGTGCTGCGCAGGATGTCATAGGCCTCCTGGTAGATTTCCCACTGCGGGTCGTCACGATTGTCGGTCCATTGCAGCACTACTTCACCAGGGCGCACGAAGCAGGCCAGGTCATCGACGTGGCCATCGGTCTCGTCGAACTTGCAGCCACGCGGCAGCCAGATCACCTGCTCGGCACCCAGGTAGTTTTCCAGGCGACGGGTCACCTCGGCCTTGCCCAGGTGGGCATTGCGGTTGCGGTTGAGCAGGCATTGCTCGGTGGTCAGCAAGCTGCCCTGGCCGTCACTCTGGATGCCGCCAAGCTCAGCGATCAGCGGCGCGCGGTAGCGGTCCAGGCCTTCGATCTCGAGGATCTTCTGGGCGATCTGGTCGTCCTTGTCCCACGGGTAGTAGAGGCCGCCATCTAGCCCACCGTAAGCGTTGAACTCGAAATCGACGCCACGTACTTCACCACTGTTGTCATTGACCACAAAGCACGCGCCGCTGTCGCGGAACCAGGTGTCGTTGCAGGTCATTTCCACCACCCGCACCTGCGCCGGCAACAGGCGCCGGGCATTGGCGTACTGGGCAGCGGAGGCGCAGACCGTGACCGGCTCGCTGGAGGCGATCGCGCTGACGATCTCGACCCAGACCTTCTGCGCAGGCTTGGCGCCATTGCGCCAGACATCCGGGCGCTCAGGCCAGCCGAGCCAGCAGCCGGCCTTGCGCTCGAATTCGCCGGGCAGGCGGAAACCATCGGCCTTGGGAGTGGTGGTGAGCGAACGTGCCATGGGTCAACCTCGTGTCGGTGAGTGATGGCTGCACGCTACGCCGCCCCGCTTGCGGCATCCAACGATGAAAACTCAGCGATAGCTGAATTTAATTCAGCTATCGCCCTGCTGTTCGATGAACCATTCGATGAAGTCGGCCACCGGCGCTCGCTCCAGACGCAGCCGCTCGCACACCAGCGCGTACTGCCCCTGGGCGGTCACGCTGGCACTGAACGGGCGCACCAGCCGGCCGCTCTGCAGGTCGGCCTGGCAGGTCAGGTTATCGCCCATCGCTACGCCCTGCCCGAGCAACGCGGCTTCCAGCGCCAGCGCGGCATGGGGGAAGTACAGCTGGCGGGTGGGCAGCGCGTCCTCGGCGTGGGTGGCCAGCCAGGTGGTCCAGGTGCGGCCATCCTGGTCGTCGTGCAACAGGCAGTGACGCACCAGGTCGCGCGGGCTGCATACGGGGAAGAACTGCAGCAGCGGCAGTGGCCGGACGAAGTGGGTGCTGGCATCCAGGGCGCTGGTGCCGTAGGTGATGGCCAGGTCGACGTCCAGCGCCGGGGCGCCGGCATCGATCGGCTGATCGTGCAGGTGCAGGGTGATGTGCGGGTAACGGCTGCTGAAGTCGGCCAGACGCGCGACCAGCCATTTCTGCGCCAGCTCCGCCGTCACCGCGACCCGCAGCACCGCTTGCGAGGCCGGGTCGCGCAGCTCGTCACAGGCCTTGCCGATCAGCTCGAAGGCCTGTTGCAGGTGATGCAGCAGGCGTTCGGCTTCGGCACTGGGGCGCACCTGGCGGCCCACGCGCTCGAACAGGGCGACGCCGAGCTGCTCTTCGAGCTGGCGAATCTGGTGGCTCACGGCGCTGTCGGTGACGCACAGCTCGGCAGCGGCACGGCCGAAATGGCCGTGGCGGGCGGCGCATTCGAAGGTGCGCAGGGCGGTCAGGGAAGGCAGGCGGCGCATTGTTTTTCCTGTCAGGGCCTCGGGGGCTGCTTTGCAGCCCTTTCGCGACACAAGGCCGCTCCTACAGGAATCCGCGCTCGTCTGTAGGAGCGGCCTTGTGTCGCGAAAGGGCTGCGCAGCGGCCCCCGAATCATATATGCAACGAAGATTCAAAGACGAACGGTCTGGCGCCATGAAAATTCTCTGCTAAATTTTCATGAAAACAATCACAATAAATTTCACGAGACCAAGGCATGTTCAAGCAATCCGCCCAGCACGTCGCCAGCTACTACGCCCGGACCTACCCCGCCAGCATCCCCCTGCGCCCCACCCTGCACGGCCCGCACGACACCGATGTGCTGATCATCGGCGCCGGCTTCAGTGGCCTGCACACCGCCCTGCGCCTGACCCTGGCCGGCAAGCGCGTGACCCTGCTGGAAGCCAGCCGGGTGGCCTGGGCCGCCTCCGGGCGCAATGGTGGCCAGGCGCTGCTGGGCTGGTCGTGCGACATGCCGCCACTGGAGAAAGCGCTGGGCGTGGAACGCACCCGGCGCTTGTGGGACAGCATGTGCTGGGCCGCCGACGAGATGCGCGAGCTGCCCCTGCGCCATGGCTTCGATATCGACTACCGGCTTGGCAGCCTGTGGACCGCCGTGCTGCCTCGGCGCATAAAGATGCTCGAAGAAGCCCTGCACGACGCCGAGCATAAATGGGGCTACGACGCGCTGCGCCTGATCGGCCGCGACGAGCTGCCGCAATGGATCGACAGCCCGCGCTACCAGGCCGCGCTGTACGACGCCAGGGGCGCGCACCTCAACCCGCTGAAACTGGCCCAGGGTCTGGCGGCCACGATCGAAGCCCATGGCGGGCGCATCTTCGAGCAGAGCCAGGTGCTCGACTATCAGCCGAGCGCTGACGGCTACGTGGCCCGCACCGAGCATGGCGAGGTACGCTGCGGGGTGCTGGTACTGGCCTGCAACGCCTACATCGACCGCCTCGACCGCGGCCTGTCGCGCCGGCTGCTACCGGTCGGCTCGTACCAGGTCGCCACCGCGCCGCTGGATGCCGAGTTCGCCCGCTCGCTGCTGCCGCGCAACAGCTGCGTGATCGACAACCAGTTCGTGCCCGACTACTTCCGCCTCACCCCCGACCACCGCCTGCTGTTCGGCGGTGGCTGCACCTACCTGGGCGGCATCCCCAAGGACGTCGCCGGCGCCACCCGCCCCTACCTGGAACGGGTGTTCCCGCAACTGGCCGGGGTGGCCATCGACTATGCCTGGGGCGGCCACATCGACTGCAGCATCCAGCGCACCCCGGACGTCGGCCGCGCGGGCCAGCGCTACTGGCTGCAAGGCTTCTCCGGCCACGGCGTGCTGCCGACCCTGGCCGCCGCGCGGGCAGTGAGCGATGCCATCCTCGGCGACGACGACCTGCTGGCCTTGTACCAGGGCATCGACAACGGCCGCTTCCCGGGCGGTGACCTGCTGGCCGCGCCGCTGGAGGCAGCGGCCAAGGCCTGGTACAGGATGCGCGATCATGTCTGAAGACGCCCAGGGCCTGGCCCTGCTGATCCGCGACCTGCGCAAGCACCGCGGGCTGACGCTCGATGAGCTGGCGGGCAAGGTCAAACGCTCGCTGGGCTTTCTGTCCCAGGTCGAACGCGGCCTGTCGCAGCCGACCGTGGCCGACCTTACCGCCATCAGCGAAGCGTTGCAGGTACCGACCACCTACTTCTATCAGGCCAGCCAGCCACCTGCGCTGGACTGGGTCACCCGCCCCGGCGAGCGGCGCACCATCTATTACGCCGAAGGCATCAGCGACGTGCTGGTTTCACCAACGCTCAACGGCCGTTTCGCCATGCTCGAAAGCCACCTGGCGCCTGGCGCAAGCAGTGGCGAGGGGCACCTGGACGACAGCTCCGAGCAAGGCGGTTTCGTCCTCGAAGGTGAACTGACCCTCTGGCTCGCCGACGACGAGCAAGCCGTGACCCTCGCGCCCAACGACAGCTTCCAGCTGCCGCCCAACCGCCACTTCCGCTACGCCAACCTGACCAACCAGACGACCCGCGTCCTCTGGGTTTTCCGATGAGAGCACAGCATGACCACAACAACAGGCTTTCCCGATCTGCTCAGTGAAGTTCGCGCGTTCCGTGCCCGCTACCCCGACGTCAGCCATGTCGACCTGCTCAGCCTGGACATCCCCGGGCACTTTTATGGCAAGCGCTACCCCATCGACATGCTGGAGAAAGTCGCCGCCGGCAGCCCGCTGAAGCTGCCGCAGAACTGCGTGCTGCTGGGCGTACAAGGTGGGCTGTTCCCGATTGGCGACTACTGCTTCAACGACGGTGACCCGGATGCCATCCGCCGCCTGATCCCCGGCACGCTCAAGCCGGTGACCTGGGAGCGCGAGCCGCTGGGGCAAATGCTGATCAGCTCCGACGGCACTGCCGCGCCGATCGAGTTCGAACCCCGCGAGGTCCTCGCCCGTGTGCTGCAGCGCCTGGAACGACGCGGCATTCGCCCGGTGGTGGCATTCGAGCTGGAGTTCTACCTGTTCGACCGGGCGCTCAAGCAGGGCCTGCCGCAGTTCCCGCGTGATCCCCTGAGCGATGACCCGGACGACCAGCCCAACATGCATATCGAGCGGCTGTCGCGCTTCAGCGAGGTGCTGCACGACATGGTCGAAACCGCCAACGCGCAAGGTGTGGATGCCAACGTCATCACCGCCGAGCTGGGCCCCGGCCAGTTCGAGATCAACTTCGGCCACTGCAACGACGGCCTGCAAGCCGCCGACTGGGCAGCCCTGTTCTGCCGCAGCACCCGGGGTGTCGCGCTCAAGCACGGCTTGCGCGCCTCGTTCATGAGCAAGCCCTACCTGCAGGCGCCGGGCAGTGGCATGCATGTGCATGTGAGCCTGTACGACCAGGCCGGCAACAACCTGCTGGCTGCCAACCAGCAACGCCCGCTGCGCCACGCGGTGGCCGGCTGCCTGGCGCTGCTGCCGCACTGCATGCCGATTTTCGCCGCCAACCACAATGCGTTCCGCCGCTATGGTGCCATGGTCAATGCTGCCAGCCGTGCCAGTTGGGGCTTCGAAGACCGCGATGCGTGCATTCGCATTCCCGAGTCGGATGCCCGCAACCTGCGCATCGAGCACCGGCTGGCGGGGGCGGATGCCAACCCATACCTGGTGCTGGCGGCGATCCTGTGTGGCATGGAACATGGGCTGGATGCCGGGCAGGAACCGATTGCACCGCTGAATGAAGATCGCAGCAGCGGCATCGACTTCCCCAAGGACATGCTCGGCGCGGTCGCGGCCATGCGCAGCCACCCGGCGGTCAACGAGGGGCTGGGGGAAGAGTTCGTGATGGTGTATTGCGAGAACAAGCGCCAGGACCATCTGGCGTTCCTGCAGGAAGTCAGTGCGCGGGAATACCGCTGGTTCATGTGACATTGATGCTGGCCTCTTCGCGGGTAAACCCGCGAAGAGGCCGGTACTGCCAACACATTTCCCGATGCCGAACGAAATCCCTCCTATTCTCAATAGCTCACTTCGGTTCCTGCACTGAGGAGACTCGACCATGAGCTACGTAACCACGAAGGATGGCGTTCAGATTTTCTACAAGGACTGGGGCCCGCGCGATGCGCCGGTCATCCACTTCCACCATGGCTGGCCGCTCAGCGCTGATGACTGGGACGCGCAGATGCTGTTCTTCCTGGCCAAGGGCTTTCGCGTGGTCGCCCATGACCGCCGCGGCCACGGGCGTTCCAGCCAGGTCTGGGACGGCCACGACATGGATCACTATGCCGACGATGTCGCCGCCGTGGTCGCACACCTCGGTACCCAGGGCGCGGTGCATGTCGGCCATTCCACTGGTGGCGGCGAAGTGGTGCGCTACATGGCGCGGCACCCTGGTGACCCGGTGGCCAAGGCCGTGCTGATCGCCGCCGTACCGCCGCTGATGGTGCAGACGCCCGGCAACCCCGGTGGCTTGCCTAAATCTGTGTTCGACGGCTTCCAGGCCCAGGTCGCCAGCAACCGCGCGCAGTTCTATCGGGATGTGCCCACCGGGCCGTTCTATGGCTACAACCGGCCGGGTGTAGAGGCTTCGGAAGGCATCATCGGCAACTGGTGGCGCCAGGGCATGATCGGCAGCGCCAAGGCGCATTTCGACGGCATCGTGGCGTTCTCGCAGACCGATTTCACTGAGGATCTCAAGGGCATCAAGCAGCCGGTGCTGGTGATGCATGGCGACGATGACCAGATCGTGCCCTACGAGAATTCCGGGCCGCTGTCGGCCAAGTTGCTGCCCAATGGCACCTTGAAGACCTACAAGGGGTACCCGCATGGCATGCCGACGACCCATGCCGATGTGATCAATGCGGATTTGCTGGCGTTTATCCAGAGCTGATAGGGTTTGCTGTACCGGCCTCTTCGCGGGCAAGCCCGCATCCACAGAGGCCGGCACTGGCAACCGTTTGCGCCCAGGCTTACCATGTCTCCCTTCCAGCGCGGCGATTTGCCGCACGCCCTGCCCTCTGCCTGCCAGACACCCATGCCCTTCGAACTCACCGTAGAACCACTCACCCTGCTGATCCTCGCCCTGGTCGCCTTCGTCGCCGGTTTCATCGATGCCATCGCCGGTGGCGGCGGCCTGCTGACCACTCCGGCGCTGCTCACCGCCGGCATGCCGCCGCACCTGGTGCTCGGCACCAACAAGCTCAGCTCGACCTTTGGTTCGGCCACCGCCGGTTTCACCTACTACAAGCGCAAGCTGTTCCACCCGGCGCAGTGGCGCCCGGCACTGTTCGCAACGCTGGTCGGCGCCTCGATCGGTGCGGTGGTGGCCCATTACATGCCGGCCGAGTGGCTGAACAAGATGCTGCCGGTGATCGTTTTCGCCTGTGGCATCTACCTGCTGTTCGGCGGCACGCCCAAGGCGCCGCTGGATGCCGATGCGCCGATCAGGAAGAAATGGCAGTTCCCCCAAGGCTTCACCCTCGGTTTCTACGACGGCGTGGCCGGCCCAGGCACGGGTGCGTTCTGGACCGTGAGCACGTTGCTGCTCTACCCCATCGACCTGGTCCGCGCCAGCGGCGTGGCGCGCAGCATGAACTTCATCAGCAACATTGCGGCGCTGACGGTGTTCATCATTTCCGGGCAGGTGGATTACATCGTCGGCCTGTGCATGGGCCTGTCAGTGATGGTCGGCGCCTTCTTCGGTGCACGCACGGCGATCAGCGGCGGCAGCAAGTTCATCCGCCCGGTGTTCATCACCGTGGTGCTGGCATTGACCGTGCGCCTAGCGTGGCAGCACTGGTTCGGGCAGGCCTAAACGTCTGGCGACATAGAGGTCGATCAGGTACCGGGCGATGGAGCGCCCGGCCGGCAGCGGCGGCAGGTCATGCACGCTGAACCACTTGGCATCCTCGATCTCGTCCGGCTGCATGACGATCTCGCCGCCGGCATATTCGGCATGGAAGCCCAGCATCATCGAGTGCGGGAACGGCCAGCACTGGCTGCCGACATACTGGATGTTGCGCACCTCCACCGCCACCTCTTCGCGCACCTCGCGCACCAGGCAATCCTCGGCGGATTCACCCGGCTCGGCAAAGCCCGCCAGGGTGCTGTACACGCCCGTGACGAAGCGCGGCGAACGGGCCAGCAGGATCTCGTCGCCGCGGGTCACCAGCACGATCATGCTCGGCGAGATGCGCGGGTAGCTGCGCAGGTCGCAGGGCTGGCAGTACATCGCCCGCTCCCAGCGGATCTGCGTCATCGCCTGGCCGCAGCTGCCACAGAAGCGGTGCTCGCGGGCCCAGGTGCCGATCTGTGCGGCATAGCCGAGTACCTTGTAGGTGTCGAAGTCGCCTTCCAGCATGAATGCGCGCAGCCCGCGCCAGCTGCAGCCGGGCACCTCGACCGCGCTGCGCAACTCCAGCAGGAATACCGGCTCGCCGTCGAAGTGGCCAATGCCGTGTTCGCACAAAAGGTCGAGGTCCTGGCGCTTGAGCCAGTCGCGGGGGAACAGCGCGCCGTTGGCGTCCACCAGGAACCCTTCCGGGCTGCGGGCCACGGCCAGCCCCCCGGTGATCTGTGGGTCGAGTACTGCGGTAGTCCAGCGAGCTGACATGTCGGGGGTTCCTTTGCTGCGTCCCCCGGCCCGGTCAGTCGGCGAACGTCGGTTTCTGTTTGCTCATGTGCGCCGCCACGGCCACGCGCAGGTCTTCGGACTGCAGCATCGCGGCGTTCCAGGTGGCGATGTAGTCCAGGCCATCGTCGATGCGATGGTCACGCATGTAGCTGAGCATCTCCTTGGTGCCGGCCACGGCGATCGGCGATTTTGCGGCAATCTCGCGGGCAATGGCAAAGACCCCGTCGAGCAGCGCGGCCTGATCATCATAGACCCGGTTGACCAGGCCGATGCGCAGCGCCTCGTCGGCTTCCACATTGCGCCCGGTGAAGGCCAGCTCACGCATGATGCCGTCGCCGATGATACGTGGCAAACGTTGCAAAGTGCCGACATCGGCGGCCATGCCCATGTCGATTTCCTTGATCGAGAATTGCGCATCGCGGCTGCAGTAGCGCATGTCGCAGGCGGAGATCAGGTCGATGGCACCGCCGATGCAGTAACCCTGCACAGCCGCCAGCACCGGCTTGCGGCAATTGTCCACGGCATTGAAAGAGGCCTGCAGGCGCTGGATGGTCTTGCGCAGGAAGCGTGCATTGCGGCCGACATCCTTGCCCATCTGCCCGGCCAGCGAGGCCAGCATCATCAGGTCGATGCCGGCGGAAAAATGCTTGCCGGCACCGCTGATCACCACCGCACGCACCGCGTCGGTGTCGTCGATCCACTGGAAGATGTCGACGATTTCCGCCCAGAAGGCCGCGTTCATCGCGTTGATCTTTTCCGGGCGGTTGATCTGCACATGGGCGATGTTGTCGGTCAGTTCGACCTTGAACGCGGTGTATTCGGTCACGGGCGGCACTCCTGTGGGGATAGGATTCACGCCGTGGATGGTAACCCAGGCGAGTGACCGTGCTTGTGCCAAAAACGGGACTGCATGCCCTGTCGAAATCGCCGCGTGCCGTTCGACCATAGGTGAATCATCACCCCCGGCAGGTCTTTCAGGAGAGCCCCCATGCGCAAACTCATCGTAGCCGCCTTCGTCAGCCTCGACGGCGTCATGCAGGCCCCCGGCGGGCCACAGGAAGATACCAGTGGCGGTTTCACCTTTGGCGGTTGGCTCGTGCCCCATGCCGAGGAAGTGTTCGGTCAGGCCATGCAGGCACTGTTCAGCCAGCCGTTCGAATTACTGCTGGGCCGGCGCACCTACGACATCTTTGCCGGCTACTGGCCGAAGGTGAAGGACGACACCGAGGAATTCTCCATCGCCAACCTGTTCAACAGCGTGGCCAAGCACGTTGCCACCCATGAGCCGGACAGCCTCAGCTGGCGCAACAGCCATGCGCTGGGTGCGGATATCGTCGCGGCGGTACGTGCCCTCAAGCAGCAGGATGGTGCCGATCTGCTCACTCAGGGCAGTGCCGATGTGGTTCAGCAACTGCTCGCCGCCGGGCTGGTCGATGAGCTGCAGTTGCTCACCCACCCTGTGTTGCTGGGGCATGGCAAGCGGCTGTTCGGCGACGATGCTGCGCCAGGGGCGTTCACCCTGAAGCATTCGCAAGTGACGCCCAAGGGCGTGATCATCGCCCGTTATGTGCGTGTGGGCGAAGTACAGACTGGGTCGTTTGATTTGCCGCCGGAGAATGGGTGAGGGCTGACAGGTGTCTGCCGACAGATCTCACAGGCGCCACATAACTCAAGCCAGGAAGAACCGATACAACTTTTAACCCCTGCCCGCATCGAACCAAAGGTAAGCCCCACACTCGCTGACAGGAGGTTTGCCATGGCGATGCGTACGGCCCTTGTGTTTTCCTGCATGACCCTGGCCCTGATGGGCTGCGTCGGTTCCAAAGACGACCACCACACCCCGCCGACCACCGAGCAGGTCGACCTGCAACGCTACCAGGGTACCTGGTACGAGCTGGCGCGCCTGCCGATGTTCTTCCAGCGTAACTGCGTGCAGTCCGAAGCCCATTACGGCCTGCGCGAGGATGGCCGGATCGACGTGACCAATCGCTGCAAGGAAAAGGACGGCGCGTGGAACGAAGCCCGGGGCATCGCTGAAGCCCAGGTGCCAGGCAAGACCGACAAGCTCTGGGTGCGCTTCGACAACTGGTTCAGCCGACTGGCACCGGGGCTGACCAAGGGCGAATACTGGGTGCTGTACCACGACAAGGACTACCGCGTGGCGCTCGTTGGCCACCCCAACCGTGAATACCTGTGGCTGCTGTCGCGCACGCCGGCGATCACTGACCAGACCCGTGACCAGTTGATAGCGATTGCCCAGAAACAGGGCTATGACACCAGCAAGCTGATCTGGCGCCAGGATGTCCCTGCCGTGCCCTGAGCATCGACGGCCTGCAGTAATCCGTCTAAGGTGTGGCTCCCCCACGCATGGAGCGAAACATTGGACCTGCAGTTTCTGGGCACCTCTTCCGGGGTGCCCACTAAAGCCCGCAACGTCAGCGCCACCGCCGTCATCGAAGCCAGCGGCAAGCACTGGTACCTGGTCGATTGCGGCGAAGGCACCCAGCACCAGCTGCTGCACAGCTCGCTCTCGGTGCGTGACCTGCGGGCTATCTTCATCACCCATGTGCATGGCGACCATTGCTTCGGCCTGCCGGGGCTGCTGGCCAGTGCCGGGATGGGCGGGCGCAGCGAACCGCTGGACCTGATCCTGCCCGCCGCCCTGCAGGACTGGGTGCGCCTGAGCCTGGCGGCGAGCGAAACCTACCTGCCGTTCGAACTGCGTCTGTTGCCGGTCGAGGGCCTTGAGCAGTGGCAGAGCGAGCATATCCAGGTCAGCGCCGTTCAGCTGTCGCACCGGGTGCCGAGCGTGGGCTTCGTGTTTACCGAGCTGAACCCTGAACCACGCCTGGATATTCAGCGGCTGGAGGCCGAAGGAATCCCGCGCGGGCCCTTGTGGGGCGACTTGGCCAAGGGGTTGGTGGTCGAGCATGACGGGCAGCGGCTCGAGCCGCGTGACTACCTGAAAGCCTCGCGGCCAGCGCGGCGGGTGATCGTCTGTGGCGACAACGACAACCCAGCGTTGCTCGCCGAGGTCGCCAAGGGTGCGGATGTGCTGGTGCATGAGGCGACCTATACCCAGCCCATCGTCGAGCGCAGTGGCAATACGTTCGGCCACAGTACGGCGGCGTTGGTGGCGCAGTTCGCTGAGGCGGCGGGGGTGCGCAATCTGGTGTTGACGCATTTCAGTGCGCGCTATCAGGGGGACCCGAAACGCAGCCCGTGCATTGATGATGTGCGGGATGAGGCGCTGGCCCATTACACCGGGCACCTGACTTTGGCGCAGGATCTGCAGCGTTACCATATCGGGCGTGATGGGTGCCTGGTTCGCGTCATCACTTGAGATTGTCGGGGCTGCTATGCAGCCCATCGCCGGCTTGCCGGCGATGAGGCCGGTACAGGCTTATGCCGCCAGACGCCCGCTGGCGATCGCCTCCGACGCCGCCAGCATGGCCCGCAGCAGCACCGCGCAACCTGCTGCAAGATCCTCTGGCGTGGCGTTTTCGATCTCGTTATGGCTGATGCCATTCTCGCAAGGCACGAAGATCATCCCCGCCGGCCCCAGCTCGGCGAGGAAGATCGCGTCATGCCCTGCCCCGCTGACGATGTCCATGTGCGGCAACCCCAGCGCCTGCGCCGACTGGCGTACGGCATCGACGCAACCGCGGTCGAAATACAGCGCCGGGAAGTCCGCCGTGGGGGTCAGCTCATGACTCAAGCCGTGCTTGGCACAGGTCGCCTCGATCACCCCACGCACCTCAGCGATCATCGCTTCCAGCTGATCGCCCTCCAGGTGACGGAAGTCCAAGGTCATGCGCACCTCGCCCGGGATCACGTTACGCGAACCGGGGTAGGCCTGCAGGCAACCGACCGTGCCACAGGCGTGTGGCTGATGGGCGTGGGCGGTGCGGTTGACGGCTTCGACGACGGCTGCGGCGCCTACCAGGGCGTCCTTGCGCAGGTGCATCGGGGTCGGGCCGGCGTGGGCTTCGACGCCGCGCAGGGTCAGGTCGAACCACTTCTGCCCCAGGGCACCGAGCACCACGCCGATGGTTTTGGCCTGGTCTTCGAGGATCGGCCCCTGTTCGATATGCGCTTCGAAGTAGGCACCGACCGGGTGGCCGAGCACTGCACGCTGGCCGGCATAGCCGATGGCGTTCAGCGCCTCGCCCACCGACACGCCCTGCGCGTCACGCTTGGCCAGGGTGTCTTCCAGGGTGAACTTGCCGGCGAATACACCGGAACCCATCATGCAAGGCGGGAAGCGCGAGCCTTCTTCGTTGGTCCACACCACCACTTCCAGCGGTGCCTCGGTCTCGATGCCCAGGTCGTTGAGGGTGCGCAGCACTTCCAGCCCGGCCATCACGCCGAAACAGCCATCGAACTTGCCGCCGGTTGGCTGGGTGTCGATATGGCTGCCGGTCATCACCGGTGGCAGCTTGGGGTTACGCCCGGGTCGGCGGGCGAAAATGTTGCCCACCGCATCGACGCTGACGCTGCAACCGGCAGCCTTGGTCCATTGGACGAACAGGTCACGGGCCTGACGGTCGAGGTCGGTCAGTGCCAGCCGGCACACGCCGCCCTTGGGCGTGGCGCCGAGACGGGCAAGGTCCATCAACGATTGCCAGAGGCGTGCGCTGTCGACGTGGCGCTCGGTGGAGGTCAGGACATGCTGGGATTGGCTCATGGTGTTTCTCCTCAGGCATTTTTATTGGTTTGCGCGGGTGCGATCGCCGGCCCGCGCACCGCCACGCCGCCCAGGGCGTAGTACAGCGCCCCGCCCAGCAGCGACCCGGTGAACCAGCCATAGTCGTAGAACCAGCTGAAACGGCTGTTGCCGATGGCCAGCACGGTCAGCGCCACCGGTAAGGCGAAGGCGACAAAGCCCGCCCAGTTCCACGCCGGGTACACGTCGTCGCGGTACAGCCCGGCCAGGTCCAGCCGTTGGCGGCGGATCAGGAAGTAGTCCACCACCATGATCCCGGCGATCGGCCCGAGCAGACTGGAGTAGCCCAGCAACCAGTTGGAATAGACGCTTTCCAGGCTGATGTCGGAGACGATCCAGCCGAGCTTCTTCAGCAGTTCGTGGCTCATCAGCGCCAGGCCGATGAACCCGGTCAGCCACACGGCGCGACTGCGCCCGATCAGGCGTGGAGCGATGTTCTGAAAGTCGTTGGTTGGCGAAACGATGTTGGCGGCGGTGTTGGTCGACAGCGTGGCGATCACGATCAGCGCCATGGCCAGCGCCACCCAGCCGGGGCTGCGGATCTTGCCGATCAGGCTGACCGGGTCGGACACCGTTTCACCTACCAGCGAGGCGGAAGCCGCCGTCATGATCACGCCCAGCGAGGCGAACAGGAACATGGTCAGCGGCAGGCCGAAGATCTGCCCGAGAATCTGGTCCTTCTGGCTCTTGGCATAGCGGCTGAAGTCGGGAATGTTCAGCGACAACGTGGCCCAGAAGCCGACCATGGCAGTGAGGCCGGCGCAGAAGTAGCCGACCACGCTGGCCCCTTCCGGACGCTTGGGTGGCTGTGCCAGCAGTTCAGTCATGGACATGTGCGGCAGGGCCCAGAACAGCAGACCGAAGCCGACCGCTACCAGCAGCGGTGCCGACAGCGTCTCCAGCCACTTGATCGATTCGGCACCGCGCAGCACCACCCACAGGTTCAGCGCCCAGAAGATCATGAAGCCGATCACCTCGCCGGTTCCGCCCAGCGCCCTCCAGCCGTCGAAGATCGAGCCGAGAAACAGGTGGATGGCCAGGCCACCGAACATCGTCTGGATGCCGAACCAGCCACAGGCCACCACCGCGCGGATCAGGCACGGCACGTTGGAGCCAAGGATGCCGAACGACGAACGCAGCAGCACCGGGAACGGGATGCCGTACTTGGTGCCCGGGAAGGCGTTGAGGGTCAGCGGGATCAGCACGATGAGGTTGGCCAGCAGAATCGCCAGCAGCGCCTCACCCACGCTCAGCCCGAAGTAGGCCGTGAGCACGCCGCCGAGGGTGTAGGTGGGCACGCAGATGGACATGCCCACCCACAGCGCGGTGATGTGCCATTTGTTCCAGGTGCGCTGGTGCACCTTGGTCGGCGCGATGTCGTGGTTGTAGCGCGGGCTGTCGAGGACGTCACTGCCTGCGGACAGCTCGAACAGGCCTGACTGCTCGATCACTTCCGATCTGCTCTGTTGCATGGGGCCTTCTCCAGATTTCTTGTATTTGTATGCTCATCGGGCTAATGCGATGGCCGGAGTAAACGCACGCTGGAAACTGCTGGATTCGCGTAGAAAATCTTGCCTAATTTTTGATCCTGTCAAGTTCGACAGCATGAATGGAAGGCACCACACGCTTCAAATTTTTCAAACTTTTCTATATTTATCAGCAACATAATGACCATGATTTTTATCTGGAATATTTTCTTGCTCAAACTCCAATCAGCAACTAGCCTCGATTCTTGTCAGGCCTGACAGGATTGAACCAGCCGCCAGGCCATGGCCAGAACAACAATTCCAAGAACCGGCACAGACCGGTCAGCCTGCGAGGAAGACGGCATGTCCCTGTTGATCCGTGGCGCCACCGTGGTTACCCATGAAGAGAGCTATCCCGCCGATGTCCTGTGTGTCGATGGCCAGATCCGCGCCATTGGCAAAGACCTCGAAGCCCCTACCGATTGCGAGATCCTCGACGGCAGCGGCCAGTACCTGATGCCCGGCGGCATCGACCCGCACACTCACATGCAGCTGCCCTTCATGGGCACGGTCGCCAGCGAGGACTTCTTCAGCGGCACCGCCGCAGGGCTGGCCGGTGGCACCACCTCGATCATCGACTTCGTCATCCCCAACCCGCAGCAGTCGCTGCTGGAGGCCTTCCACACCTGGCGCGGCTGGGCGCAGAAGAGTGCGTCCGACTACGGTTTCCATGTGGCCATCACCTGGTGGAGCGAGCAGGTCGCCGAGGAGATGGGCGAGCTGGTAAACCAGCATGGGGTCAACAGCTTCAAGCACTTCATGGCCTACAAGAACGCCATCATGGCGGCCGACGATACCCTGGTGGCCAGCTTCGAGCGCTGCCTGCAATTGGGCGCCGTGCCCACGGTGCATGCCGAGAACGGCGAGCTGGTCTACCACCTGCAGCAGAAGCTTCTGGCCCAGGGCCTGACCGGGCCTGAGGCGCACCCGCTGTCGCGCCCTTCACAAGTCGAAGGCGAAGCCGCCAGCCGCGCCATCCGCATTGCCGAGACCATCGGCACGCCGTTGTACGTGGTGCACATCTCCAGCCGTGAAGCACTGGACGAAATCACCTACGCACGGGCCAAGGGCCAGCCGGTGTACGGCGAAGTACTGCCCGGCCACCTGCTGATCGACGACAGCGTTTATCGCCACCCGGACTGGTCCACGGCCGCCGGTTACGTGATGAGCCCGCCGTTCCGCCCGCGCGAGCACCAGGAGGCGCTGTGGCGCGGCCTGCAATCGGGCAACCTGCACACCACCGCCACTGACCACTGCTGCTTCTGCGCCGAGCAGAAGGCCATGGGCCGCAACGACTTCAGCCGCATCCCCAACGGCACTGCCGGTATCGAGGACCGCATGGCGGTGTTGTGGGACGCCGGGGTCAACAGCGGGCGCCTGTCGATGCACGAGTTCGTTGCGCTGACCTCGACCAATACCGCGAAGATCTTCAACCTGTTCCCGCGCAAAGGTGCCATCCGCGTCGGCGCCGACGCCGACCTGGTGCTGTGGGACCCGCAGGGCACGCGCACCATTTCCGCCCAGACCCACCATCAGCGGGTCGACTTCAACATCTTCGAAGGCCGCACCGTGCGCGGCATCCCCAGCCACACCATCAGCCAGGGCAAGGTGCTCTGGGCCGATGGCGACCTGCGCGCCGAGCCTGGCGCCGGCCGTTACGTGGAGCGCCCGGCCTACCCCTCGGTGTACGAGGTGCTGGGCCGACGCGCCGAGCAACAGCGCCCGACACCCGTTCAGCGCTGAGGCCATCGGGGCTGCTGCGCAGCCCTATCGCGACACAAGGCCGCTCCTACAGGAGATCGCGGTTCCTTGCAGGAGCGGCCTTGTGTCGCGAAAAGGGCGCGCAGCGCCCTCATTCCAAGCCCCATATAAAAAGAGAGGCTACAACCGTGATCGATGCCCTGAACCATCTGCCGCGCCCGCGCGCCGGCAGCGACCAGCTGGCCGAGCGCTTCACCGACCTGGCCCCACCCCTCACCGCCCGCCAGGCGGCCGTCGAAAGCGCCCGCTGCCTGTACTGCTACGATGCCCCCTGCGTGAACGCCTGCCCGAGCGAAATCGACATTCCGTCGTTCATCCACCGCATCAGCGACGAGAACCTGCAAGGCGCCGCCGAGCGCATCCTGTCGGCCAATATCCTCGGCGGCAGCTGCGCCCGCGTGTGCCCTACCGAAATCCTCTGCCAGCAAGCCTGCGTGCGCAACAATGCCCAGGAATGCGCGCCGGTGCTGATCGGCCAGCTGCAGCGCTACGCCCTGGACAATGCCCATTTCAGCGAACACCCGTTCAAGCGCTCACCGGCCACCGGCAAGCGCATCGCCGTGGTCGGCGCCGGCCCCGCCGGGCTGTCATGCGCCCATCGCCTGGCCATGCACGGCCATGACGTGGTGGTGTTCGAAGCCTGCGACAAGGCTGGCGGCCTCAACGAGTACGGCATCGCCCGCTACAAACTGGTGGACGACTATGCCCAGCGCGAAGTGGAGTTCCTGCTCGGCATCGGTGGTATCGAAATCCGTCACGGCCAGCGCCTGGGCGCCAACCTCGGCCTCGGCGAGTTGCGCGACCAGTTCGATGCAGTGTTCCTCGGCCTGGGCCTGAACGCCGTGCGCCAACTCGGCCTGGCCGACGAAGAGGCCCCCGGCCTGCTCGCCGCCACCGCGTACATCCGTGAACTGCGCCAGGCCGAAGACCTGGCGCAATTGCCACTGGCCGACCGCTGCCTGGTGATCGGCGCTGGCAACACCGCCATCGACATGGCCGTGCAGATGAGCCGCCTGGGCGCCCGCGACGTCAACCTGGTGTACCGCCGCGGCCACGCCGACATGGGCGCCACCGACCATGAGCAGGACATCGCCAAGGCCAACCAGGTGCGCCTGCACACTTGGGCCCGCCCCGATGCCGTGCTGCTCGATGACGACGGCCGTGTGCGCGGCATGCGCTTCATGCGTACCGAACTGGCCGACGGCCGCCTGCGTGACACCGGTGAGACCTACGAGCTGGCCGCCGACGCCATCTTCAAGGCCATCGGCCAACGCTTCGACGATGCCAGCCTCGGCGACCCGGTCGCCGCGCAACTGGCGCGTGACGGCGAGCGTATCCGCGTCGACGACCACATGCGCACCAGCCTCCCGGGCGTGTACGCCGGCGGCGACTGCACCGCGCTGGGCCAGGACCTCACCGTCCAGGCCGTGCAACACGGCAAGCTGGCCGCCGAAGCCATCCATGCCCAACTCATGCTCAACGTGGAGGCAGCGTAAATGGCCGACCTGTCCATCGAATTCGCCGGCATCAAGGCGCCCAACCCCTTCTGGCTGGCTTCCGCGCCACCCACCGACAAGGCCTACAACGTGGTCCGTGCCTTCGAGGCCGGCTGGGGCGGCGTGGTCTGGAAGACCCTGGGCGAGGACCCGGCGGCGGTCAACGTGTCGTCACGTTATTCCGCGCACTACGGCCCCAACCGCCAGGTGCAGGGCATCAACAACATCGAGCTGATCACCGACCGTTCGCTGGAGATCAACCTGCGGGAAATCACCCAGGTGAAGAAGGACTGGCCCGACCGCGCACTGGTCGTGTCGCTGATGGTGCCGTGCGTGGAGGAGTCGTGGAAATTCATCCTGCCGCTGGTGGAAGCCACCGGCGCCGATGGCATCGAGCTGAACTTCGGCTGCCCCCACGGCATGCCTGAGCGTGGCATGGGCGCGGCGGTCGGCCAGGTGCCGGAGTACGTCGAGATGGTCACCCGCTGGTGCAAGCTGCACTGCTCGCTGCCGGTGATCGTCAAGCTCACGCCGAACATCACCGACATTCGCCAGTCGGCCCGCGCTGCCCATCGCGGTGGCGCGGATGCGGTGTCGCTGATCAACACCATCAACTCGATCACCAGCGTCGACCTGGACCGCATGGTCGCCCACCCCATCGTCGGCGACCAGAGCACCCATGGGGGTTATTGCGGCTCGGCGGTCAAGCCGATCGCCCTGAACATGGTCGCCGAGATCGCCCGCGACCCGGAAACCCGCGGGCTGCCGATCTGCGGCATCGGCGGGATCGGCAACTGGCGCGATGCTGCCGAGTTCATCGCCCTGGGCAGCGGTGCGGTGCAAGTGTGTACGGCAGCGATGCTGCATGGCTTCCGCATCGTCGAGGACATGAAAGATGGCCTGGCACGCTGGATGGACCAGCATGGGCACCGCAACCTGGAGGCCTTCCGCGGCCAGGCCGTGGGGCACACCACCGACTGGAAGTACCTGGACATCAACTACAAGTCGGTGGCGCAGATCGACCAGGATGCGTGCATCGGTTGCGGGCGTTGCCACATTGCCTGCGAGGACACTTCGCACCAGGCGATTGCCAGCACCTTGAAGGCTGACGGGACCCATGCCTACAGCGTGATAGAGGACGAATGCGTGGGCTGCAACCTGTGCCAGATCACCTGCCCGGTAGAGAACTGCATCGAGATGGTGGCACAAGATACCGGCAAGCCTTACCTGAACTGGACCCAGGATCCGCGCAACCCCTACCGCGAGGCCAGCTGAGGCCATTGGGGCTGCTGCGCAGCCCATCGCCGATAAATCCGCTCCTACAGATACCGCGCCGCATTCAAAGGCTGCGCATTACCTGTAGGAGCGGATTTATCCGCGATGGGCCGCACAGCGGCCCCAGTTGTTCAGGGCTCCAGCCCAATGCCGCGCAAGATCACACAGGTCACCGTCTGCACCGCACTTTCGAACGCCATGTCCGACAACGGCTCACCCTCGTTCAGTAACATCACCTGATAACCAAAATCGGCATAGTGCTGGGTCGAGGCCCAGATCATGTAAAGCAGCGCCGAAGGCTCCACCGGCAGGATGCGCCCCTCCGTCACCCAGCGACGGATCTTGTCTTCCTTGAGCTTCGCCCAAGGCACCAGGCTCTCAGCGAGGTTCACCCCCAGCACCGGCGCCCCATGCAGCATCTCCTCGGCCCAGATCTTCGAGCCCAGCGGCCGCGAACGTGAGTGGCCCATCTTGGCGCGGATGTAGCTGGTCAGCACCACCCGTGGGTCATCGAAGTTCTCGAAGCACAGGGCATCCTGCTTCCACACGTCCAGCAGGTCTTGCAGCACCGCGCGGAACAGTTCGTCCTTGGTGCTGAAGTAATAATGCAGGTTGGAGCGCGGCAGATCGGCCTGTTCGGCAATGTCGCCCATCGAGGTGGCGCCATAGCCCTTTTCGGCGAACACCTTTTCAGCGGCGACGAGAATCTTCTCGATATTGCGACGGCGGATTTCGATCTTGTGGTTGGCCATCAGGCTTGGGCCGTCCACACAGCCAGTTCGTACCCGTCCGGGTCGATGAAGTGAAAACGGCGCCCACCCGGAAAGGCAAAGGTCGCCCGGCTGATGCTTGCCCCGGCCGCCTCGACCCGCTGTAACGTGGCTTCCAGGTCGTCCGCATACAGGATCACCAGTGGCCCACCTGGCCGCACCGCTTCGCCGGTGGTGAAACCGCCGGTCAAGCGACCATCGCTGAACTCGGTGTAGGTCGGCCCGTAGTCGATGAAACGCCAGCCGAACACGCTGCCATAGAACGCCTTGCTCCGTGCGATGTCGCTGACGTTGAACTCGATGTTGTCGATCTGCCGATCGTGACCACGAACGCTCATGCGTGCTCCTTGCCGAATGGGGTTGCGCTAGTCTACCCCGACAATGCCGGCTTGAGTGCAGCAGCCAGCGGACAGGCGCTCACCCACATCTTGCTCTCTCGCGCACAGGGCACTCTGCCCGGTGCAGGTTCAACGCCGTGTTGATGATGCCGATATGGCTGAACGCCTGGGGGAAGTTGCCCAGCATGCGCTTGCCGGCAAGGTCGTACTGCTCGGCCAGCAGGCCGACGTCGTTGCACAGGCCGGTGAGTTTCTCGTATAGCGCCTGGGCCTCGGCCTGACGCCCCAGCAGCACGTACACATCGGCCAGCCAGAACGAGCACACCAGGAACGTGCCCTCCCCCGGCGTCAGCCCGTCGCTGCAGCTGTCGCTGTCGTAGCGCAGCAGCAGGCCGTTCTTCAGTAGGCGCTGCTCGATCTGCGCCAGGGTGCGCTGAAAGCGCGGGTCCTCGGCCGGCAGGAAACCGGTCAGGGCGATCTGCAACAGGCTGGCATCCATCTCGGCCGAGCCATAGGCCTGGACGAAGTGCTGGCCACTGGCATCCAGCCCGCGCGCGCAGACCTCCCGATGAATCTGGTCAGCCACCTGCCGATAGTGGCGGCCATGCTCGCGGCCTTCCTCGGTGGTGTCGGCCAGCCCCGCCGCACGGTCGAAGGCAACCCAGGCCATGACCTTGGAGTGGACGAAGTGCTGACGGCCACCGCGCACTTCCCAGAGACCTTCGTCGGGGTCGCGCCAGATGCGCTCGACATAAGGCAGGATCAGCCGGGAGATCGCCGCACTGCGTGGGTGGCGCGGCAGGCCGCCCTTGATCGCCTGGGTCATGGCGTCGGCCAGTTCGCCATAGATGTCCAGCTGCACCTGTTCCGAAGCGGCATTGCCAACCCGCACCGGCTGCGAGTGTTCGTAGCCGGCCAGCCAGGGCAAGGTGTACTCGGTGAGGTCGCGCTCGCCCGCCAGGCCGTACATGATCTGCATCTGCTCAGGGTTACCGGCCACCGAGCGCAGCAGCCATTCGCGCCAGGCCTGGGCTTCGTCGAAATAGCCGAGGTTCATGAACGCCAGCAAGGTCATGGTGGCGTCGCGCAGCCAGCAGAAGCGGTAGTCCCAGTTGCGCTCGTGGCCGATGCGCTCGGGCAGCGAGGTGGTGACCGCGGCGACGATGCCGCCGGTGGGCGCATAGGTCATGGCCTTGAGGGTGAGCAGCGAGCGGCGCACCAGGCCGGTGTAGGGGCCGACCTCAGGGCAACGGTCGGCGAACGCCTGCCAGTGCGTGAAGGTGTGCTGCAGCGCCTGGTCGATGTCGCAGTCAGGTTGAACTGGCAAGTGCGAGGGCTGGTGACGCAGGCTGAAGAGCTGGCGCTCACCCGCCCCCACGCGAAAACGGGCGACGGTGTGGTGGTCGAGGCCGTGGGGTTCCACGCTGCTGCGCAGGATCACACGATCGGGGCCGGCCACCGCGCTGAGCGTCAGCGGGTCGATTTTCTCTACCCAGGGCACGCTGCGGCCGTAGTCGAAGCGCAGCACCAGGTCCATTTCGAAGTGGGTCTCGCCCGACAGCCCCTCGACGATGCGCACCACCGAGTTGACCTGGTCCAGCGGCATGAAGTCGAGCACCCGGGCGCGGCCGCTGGCAGTGACCCAGGTAGTTTCCAGCACCAGCGTGTCGCCCAGGTACTGGCGGCTGGTGTGCTCGACGGGGTCGCTGGGCGCCAGGCGCCAGCGGCCGTTCGCTTCATTGCCCAGCAGCGCGGCGAATACCGCCGGGGCGTCGAAACGCGGCAGGCACAACCAGTCGATCGAGCCGTCGCGGCTGACCAGGGCGGCGCTGCGGCAGTTGCCGAGCAGGGCGTAGTCTTCGATGTGGGCGGGCATTGCACCTCCTTTATGCTGTCACCCCAGCTTGTGCCACTCGCGCTTGTCGCGAGTCAGCAATTCATTGCCTTCTTCGGGGCCGTCCTGCCCTGCCGGATACTCATGCACCTCGCCCCCCTGGGCCCAGGCGTCGAGGAATGGCTGTACCGCGCGCCAGCCGTTCTCGATGTTGTCGGCCCGCTGGAACAAGGTCTGGTCGCCGGTCAGGCAGTCATAGATCAGCGTTTCGTAACCCGTGGCCGGGGTCATCTTGAAGAAGTCCTTGTAGGCGAAACCCAGCTCGATGTTCTCCATCACCAGCTCCGGCCCTGGCCGCTTGGCCTGCAGGTCGAACCACATGCCCTCGTTGGGCTGGATCTGGATCTTCAGGTAATTGGGCTTGGGCCGTTCCAGCTCCGACTCGCGAAACTGCGCGTAGGGCGCCGGCTTGAAGCAGATGGCGATTTCGGTGTCGCGCACGCTCATGCGCTTGCCGGTACGCAAGTAGAACGGCACCCCGGCCCAGCGCCAGTTGTCGATCATCACCTTGAGCGCCACGTAGGTCTCGGTCTGGCTGTCGGGCGCGACGTTGCTTTCCTGGCGATACCCCGGCAACGGCTTGCGGCCCTGCTTGCCCGCCACGTATTGGCCACGCACCGAGTGCTTCAGGGCCATCTTCGCCGACCAGGGGCGGATGGCACCGATCACCTTGGCCTTCTCGCCACGCACGGCATCGGCGCCGAACGCCGCCGGCGGTTCCATGGCCACCATCGCCAGCAGCTGGAACAGGTGATTGGGCACCATGTCGCGCAGCGCGCCTGTGTTGTCGTAGAACGCGCCACGGGTCTCGACGCCAACCGTCTCGGCAGCGGTGATCTGCACGTGGTCGATGTAATGGTTGTTCCAGAACGATTCGAACAGGCCATTGGAGAAACGGCTGACCAGAATGTTCTGCACCGTTTCCTTGCCCAGGTAATGGTCGATGCGGTAGATCTGCCGCTCGCTCATCACCTTGAGCAGGCACGCATTGAGCGCCTCGGCACTGGCCAGGTCGGTGCCGAAGGGCTTCTCCACCACTACACGCCGGAAGCCACCGGCAGACTCGTCGAGCAGGCCGGCTTCGCCCAGGCGCTGAGCCACCTCGGGGAAAAAGCGCGGCGAAGTGGCCAGGTAGAAGATGGCATTGCCGTGGCTGGTTTTCTCGATGCGCCTGGCCAACGCCGCGTAGGTCGCCGGGTCGAGGAAGTCGCCGGTCTGGTAGTCCAGGCGCTTGGCCAACCGTGCCCAGCGCTTTTCGTCGAGGCACTTGGCAGCGCCCTCGCCGCCTTTGTCGCGTTCTTGCATGAAGGCATGCAGGCGCTCGGCGAATTCGTCGGCTGTGGCCGGGTTGTGGTCGACGCCGACGATGCGCAGGTTGCGGTCCAGCAAACCGTCACGGCTGAGGTTGTAAAGCGCCGGCATCAGCAGGCGCTTGACCAGGTCACCGTTGGCGCCAAACAGGAACAGCGTGCAGGGCGGAGCAGCAGGAATGGTCTGTTTGGTCATCAGTCTTTTTTCTCGACATGGCCACCGAAGCCCAGGCGCATGGCCGAGAGGATCTTGTCACCGTAGGTGCCCTGCTGCTGACGCGAGCGGAAGCGGGCGAACAGCGCGCTGGACAGCACCGGCACCGGCACCGCCTGTTCGACGGCGGCGTCAATCGTCCAGCGGCCTTCGCCGCTGTCGGACACCGAGCCACTGAACTGCGCAAGCGTCGGGTCGGCCACCAGCGCATCGGCGGTGAGGTCGAGCAGCCAGGAGGTGACCACGCTGCCCCGGCGCCAGACCTCGGCGATCTCGGCCACGTTCAGGTCGAAGCGCTGGTCTTCCGGCAGCTCGTTGCCGCCCTTGCTGCGCAGCAGGTCGAAGCCTTCGGCGTAGGCCTGCATCAGGCCGTACTCGATACCGTTGTGCACCATCTTCACATAGTGCCCGGCACCGGGTGGGCCGGCATGGATGTAGCCGTGCTCGGCACGCCCGTGCTCACCACTGCGGCCGTGGGTGCGCGCAATGTCGCCGACACCCGGTGCCAGCGCCTTGAACAGCGGCTCCAGGCGCTCGAACACGTCCTTCTCGCCACCGATCATCATGCAGTAGCCACGGTCCAGGCCCCACACACCACCGGAGGTGCCGACATCCAGGTAATGCAGGCCGCACTTGCCCAGTTCGGCCGCACGGCGCATGTCGTCCTTATAAAAGGTGTTGCCGCCGTCGATGATGGCATCGCCCGGCTCCAGCAGTTCGGCCAGCTGGGCGATGGTCTGCTCGGTAGGTTCACCGGCTGGCAGCATCACCCACACCGCGCGCGGCGCCTTGAGCTTCTGCACCAGCGCACCAAGGTCGTGGGCACCCTGGGCGCCCTCGCCTTCCAGCCCGACGATGGCGTCACGGTTGCGGTCATGGACCACGGTGCGATGGCCAGCACGCATCAGCCGCCTTGCGATATTGCCGCCCATGCGGCCCAGCCCGACGATTCCCAATTGCATGAGCCGATGCTCCCCTTTCGAAATGGATGACAAACACAGTTCAACTTTTCAGATTAGTCCAGCACGACGCCCGAGGGTTCAGCGACGAACGGCGAGACAACGTTAAACAAAAAAGTTCCCATGAGCGGAGAAAGAATTCAGAATGCGCGCCGCGTGAAGCGTCTACGCTTTAACTGTCACCAGCCAAAACCGCGAGGTGTGCTCATGGGTACCTTGATGCCTGCTACTCCAACCCAGACCCTCTATGTCTCCGTGCGCCGCGATGAGCTGCGTAAACTGAAGGACGAGCGTGACCAGCTGCGCCAGCAGGTCGCTCAGTTGCACCAGTTGCTGGAACAGGCGCGTAGCGACGGCAAGACCGTCAGCCTCTGATTCATCCCCTCCCCTGGTGGGAGCCTCGCGCTCCCACACTGCTGAAATCTCGCCCCATCATGGTGCACGACACACTGGCCAGCCACCCGATGGCGCACGCGTCAATCAGCCTTGCCCCACCCTCGAACACCCCTGCTCACATCCCGTCACACACGCCAACGTTTGCGTCTATCTCGCGTCATAACGAAAGTGACCAGTGGGTCACCTTTTTATCTCCAGCTCTCCTACACTCAGGTTTCGGCCCGCCATTTGCTCAGAGGAAGAGCGACGTAAAAAAGTCGAACTTTTGGAAATGGTAGCGGGTCAGCAACTAAGTAGGCCAAACGCAAAAGGACTTCCTTCGCACGGCCCGCCTACCCCAACCAGTCCAATCGCCTTCGGCCGGAACGCTGATCGCGTTGTGCCTGCGCGCACGACTTCGGGGCATGGATCGCTTTACGCAACGACAAAATTCAGAGAGACCAACACGAAAGATCGCAAGGGGTGCCAGCACCCTGCCAACACTTAGGGACGGAGAGAAGTATGATCAGTGCCGCTGTCGAGCCTCACGTAGATTCATTCAACCCGGACAACCGCGAACCGCTCACCCCGGACTTCGCCAAGACAGGCACGGCACCCGGCGCCCAGCGCCAGCACAACCCGAACAAGCGCAAGATCCTGTTCGTCACCTCGGAAATCGCCGACCTGGTCAAGACCGGCGGCCTCGGCGACGTGTCTGCGGCGCTGCCCCGCGCGCTGGCCCACCTGCACGATGTGCGGGTGCTGATCCCCGGCTACCGCCAGGTGATGGAAAGCGACAACCCGATTCATGTCGTCGGCGAACTGGGCGGCCATGCGGCCCTGCCACCGTGCAAGATCGGCCGCATGGACATGGCCGACGGGCTGGTCATCTACGTGCTGATCTGCCCCGAACTGTACCAGCGCGACGGCACCCCCTATGGCGCCAACAATGGCCGCGACTGGCCCGACAACCACATCCGTTTCGCTCGCCTGGGCCTGGCCGCAGCCGAGATCGCGGCCGGCGAAGGCAGGATCCACTGGCAGCCCGAAGTGGTGCATGCGCATGACTGGCCTGCCGGCCTGGCGCCGGCCTACATGCACTGGCGCGGGCTGAACACGCCGACCCTGTTCACCATCCATAACCTGGCGTATCAGGGCGTCTACAGCCGCGGCTGCAGCCCGGAGCTGGCGATCCCCGACCATGCCATGCAACAGGAAGGCATGGAGTTCTACGGCAAGCTGTCGTTCCTCAAGGCGGGCCTTGCCTACTCCAGCCACATCACCACGGTCAGCGCCACCTACGCCCAGGAAATCACCACCCCGGAATTCGGCTGCGGGCTCGATGGCTTCCTGGCCAGCAAGGCCCAGCAAGGCCTGCTTGGCGGCATCCCCAACGGCATCGACGAAAGCTGGGACTCGGCCACCGACCAGCACCTGCAGCACAACTTCAGCATCAACGACTGGGACGGCAAGGCACGCAATACCGCCGAAGTGCGCAAACTGTTCGAACTGGAGCCGAGCGAAGGGCCGCTGTTCGCCGTGGTCTCGCGGCTGGTCTACCAGAAAGGCCTGGACCTGACCCTGGGGGTTGCCGACTACATCGTCGAGCAAGGCGGGCAGATCGCGATCATCGGCCGCGGTGAGCCGGAAGAAGAGCAGGCCATGCGCGAGCTGGCCCTGCGTCACCCGGGCCGCATCGGCGTGCGCATCGGCTTTAACGAAACCGACGCCCGGCGCATGTTCGCCGGCAGCGACTTCCTGCTGATGCCCTCGCGCTACGAGCCCTGCGGCCTGAGCCAGATGTACGCCCAGCGCTTCGGATCACTGCCGGTGGCGCGCAACACCGGCGGCCTGGCGGACACCATCGAGAACGGCGTCACTGGTTTCCTGTTCGATGAGTCGACCGTCGACAGCTACCGCGAAGCCCTGAGCCGGGCCTTCTATATCTACAGCAAGAAGGACCTGCTCAATGCCATGCGCTGCCTGTCGATGACCCAGCCGTTCAACTGGTGCCAGGCGGTGGAGCCCTACGCGCGCCTCTACGAGGACCTGGTCAAGCAGGCTCACCTGAGCCACTACTGAGCGGGGTTCGAAGATGCACAGGCATGGCGCACACCTGCTGGACGCCACGTCGGCGCGCTTCGCCCTGTGGGCGCCCGATGCGCGCAGCGTGAGCCTTGAACTGGAACAGCAGCCGGCCATCGAGCTGCTGCCCGAGGACGACGGCTGGTACACGGGGGTTGCCCCGTGCCAGGCCGGCGACCGCTATCACTACCGTATCGACGGCAAACTGCTGGTAGCCGACCCGGCGTCGCGCTACCAGCCCGAAGGGGTACACGGGCCGAGCCAGGTGGTGGATATCGGCGCCTACGCCTGGCAGCACCCCTGGCAAGGCCGGCCGTGGCACGAAGCGGTGATCCAGGAGCTGCATGTCGGCGTGCTCGAAGGCTACCCGGGCGTCGCCCGGCAGTTGCCAAGGCTGGCCGAACTGGGCATCAGCGCCATCGAGCTGATGCCCCTGGGCCAGTTCCCCGGCGAACGCAATTGGGGCTATGACGGGGTGCTGCCCTATGCGCCGCAGCACAGCTACGGCAGCCCCGGGCAACTGTGTGCATTGGTGGACCGCGCCCACGGCGAGGGGCTGATGGTGATGGTCGATGTGGTCTACAACCACTTCGGCCCGGACGGCAACTACCTGCACCAGTACGCCAGCCCGTTCTTCCGCGAAGACCGTCAGACGCCCTGGGGGGCGGCCATCGATTTTCGCCGCCGCGAGGTGCGCGAGTACTTCATCCAGAACGCCCTGATGTGGCTGTGCGACTACCGCTGTGACGGCCTGCGCCTGGATGCCGTGCACGCCATCGACCAGCCCGACTTCCTGGTCGAACTGGCGCAGCGGGTGCGCGCTGCCGTCGAGCCTGGCCGGCATGTATGGCTGGTGCTGGAGAACGAGCACAACCAGGCCTCGTTGCTCGAACAGGGTTTCGACGCCCAGTGGAACGACGATGGCCACAACGCCCTGCATGTGCTGCTGACCGGGGAAACCGAAGGGTACTACGCCGACTACCAGGAAAAACCCATCGAAAAGCTCGCCCGCTGCCTGTCCGAGGGGTTCGTGTTCCAGGGCCAGGCCAACCGCCACGGCACGCCACGCGGCGAACCCAGCGGGCATCTGGCACCCAGCGCGTTCGTGCTGTTCCTGCAGAACCATGATCAGGTCGGCAACCGCGCCCTGGGCGAACGCCTGACCCGCCTGTGCCCGCCTGCGGCCTTGCGTGCGGCCACCGGCCTGTTGCTGCTGGCACCGATGATCCCGTTGCTGTTCATGGGCGATGACGATGGCAGCTGCAGGCCGTTCCTGTTCTTCACCGATTTCCATGACGACCTGGCCGACGCCGTGCGCGAGGGCCGGCGCGGCGAATTCGCCCACTTCAAGGCATTCGCCGACCCTGAGCAACGCGAACACATACCCGACCCCAATGCTGAACAGACCTTCGAGGCATCGCGGCCGCAACACAAGGAAGTCATCGCCGGCTGGCACGGCCTTTATCACCAGCTGCTCGACCTGCGCCGGCGCCACGTCATCCCCCACCTGCCCGGCAGCCGCGCCCTGGGCGCCGAGGTGTTGGGCGACAAAGCGCTCACTGCGCGCTGGCAACTGGGCGATGGCAGCACCCTGCGCATCGACCTGAACCTGGCCGCCACACCCCAGGCGGTCGAGCTGCCTGCGGTCGAACGGCGCCTGTTCGACAGCAGCGACACCACCCACCCCGACACTGCGCTGTCCGCCCACAGCTGTGTGGTCAGCCTGCTATCACCTGGCCAGGAGCGCCCATGAGCGAAACCGCCTTGCACCGACTGGCCGCCCGCGTCGGGCTGGCCCGCGACTGGATCGACGCCAACAACCGGCCACAACAGGTCAGCGACGAGGTCCTGCGCAAGGTCCTCGACGGCCTGGGCCACCCCGCCGGCGACGAGTCCGCCATCCAGGCCAGCCTGCGCGCCGTGGAGGCCGCCGAAGACGCCGAACACCTGCCCCCACTGATCACCGCCGACCTTGACCAGCCACTGTCCCTGCAACGCTACTTCCCGCCGGGCAGCGCCGTGCGCTGCACCCTGGAAAGCAACCGCCTGCAGTACCTGACCCTCGATGCCCAAGGCAACCTGCCCGGCGGCCTGCCGGTCGGCTACCACCTGCTGCAGATCAACGACCGCAGCTTCACCCTCGCCGTGGCACCGCCGCGCTGCCACAGCCTGGCTGACGCCGTCGGTGAACCGCCGCCGCGCTGCTGGGGCCTGGCGGTACAGCTCTACAGCCTGCGCCGCAGCGGCGATGGTGGCTACGGCGACTGCCTGGCCCTTGAACAACTGGCGCGCAGCGCCGCCGAGCGCGGCGCCGATGCCCTGGCGATCAGCCCGATCCACGCGCTCTCGGCCGTCGACCAGCAGCACTACAGCCCCTACTCGCCGTCAAGCCGCCTGTTGCTCAACACCCTGTACGCCAGCCCCGCCGCGCTGCTGGGCGAGCGCGCCGTGCGCATGGCGATCGAGGCGTGCGGCCTGGAGCAAGTGCTCGAAGACCTGGAGCAGCGCCCGCTGGTGGACTGGCCCCGCGCCGCCGACGCCCGCCTGCGCCTGCTCGAAGCGCTGTACCAGGACTTCAGCCAGGCCGACCACCCGCTGCGCAAGGACTTCGACAGCTTCCGCGAGGCCCGCGGCCAGGCCCTGGAGCACCACTGCCGCTTCGAAGTGCTGCAGGCGCAAGCCGTCGAGCATGGCCTGGGGGCCGACTGGCGCAACTGGCCCAGCGCCTGGCACGACCCGTACCACCCGGAGGTCGAGGCCTTCGCCAACGCCTACCCGGCCAAGGTCGAGTTCCATGCCTTCTGCCAGTGGCTGACCGAACGCAGCCTGCAACGGGCCCAGCACGCCGCACGCAGCAACGGCATGGCGGTCGGCCTGATCGCCGACCTGGCCGTCGGTGCCGACGGCGCCGGCAGCCAGGCCTGGAGCCGCCAGGACGAACTGCTGGCCAACCTCAAGGTCGGCGCGCCGCCCGACATCCTCAACCGCTCGGGCCAGGACTGGGGCATCTGCGCCTTCTCCCCCGAGGGCCTCAAGCGCAACGGCTACCGTGCCTTCATCGAGATGCTGCGGGCCAACCTGGCCCATGCTGGCGGCCTGCGCATCGACCATGTGATGGGCCTGCGCCGGCTGTGGCTGATCCCCCGTGGCTGCAAGCCTGCCGAAGGCGCCTACCTCGACTACCCGCTGGAGGACCTGCTGCGCCTGCTGGCCCTGGAGTCGGTGCGCCACCAGGCGATCATCCTCGGCGAAGACCTCGGCACCGTGCCCGAGGGCCTGCGCGAACAGTTGGCGGCCAAGGCCGTACTGGGCATGCGCGTGCTGCCGTTCGAGCAGACCCAGCCCGGCAACTTCAAGCCGATCCTCGACTGGCCGGACTATGCCCTGGCCACTACCGGCACCCACGACCTGGCGCCGCTGGCCGGCTGGCTGCAAAGCCGCGACATCGACTGGAGCCAGCGCCTGCAGCTGATCGACGCCGCCACCGAACTGCACTGGCGCCATGAACGGCAGAAGGAGAGCGAAGGCCTGCGCCGCACCCTGGAAGCCAACTACGGCCCGCAAGCGGACAATGACGCATTGATCGATGCCGCCATCCGCTACGTTGGCCACACCCGCGCCCCGTTGGTGCTGATCCCGCTGGAAGACCTGCTCGGCTGCGACGAGCAGCCCAACCTGCCGGGTACCACCAGCGGCCACCCCAACTGGCGCCGGCGCTTCGCCGCACCGGTGCGCGAGCTGCTCGACGACGAAGACGCCGCACGGCGCCTGGAGCTGCTGGCCCAGGCCCGTGAGCAAGCCTGGGAGCGGGACCGATGAAGCCGTTGACCGCGACCCTGCGCCTGCAATTTCACAGCGACTTCAGCCTTGATGACGCCGTGCCACTGGTGCCGTATTTCGCCCAGCTGGGCATCAGCCACCTGTATGCCTCGCCGATCCTCAAGGCCCGCGCCGGCTCGCGCCACGGTTACGACGTGGTCGACCCGACCTGCGTCAACCCTGAGCTGGGTGGCGAGGCGGCGTTGCAACGGCTGGTGGCTGCGCTGCGCCAGCATGGCATGGGGCTGATCCTCGACACCGTGTCCAACCACATGGCCGTGGGCGGCGCCGACAATCCCTGGTGGCAGAGCCTGCTGGCCTGGGGTCGGCGCAGCCCCTACGCGGAATTCTTCGACATCCAGTGGCACTCCAGCGACCCGCTGCTGGCCGGGCAGTTGCTGCTGCCGTTCCTGGGCAGCGACTATGGCGCGGCGCTGAAGAATGGCGAAATCCCGCTGCAATTCGACACGTCATCGGGCTTGTTGCAGATCGCCCACTACCAGCACCGCTTTCCCATCTGCCCGCTGGACTATGGCTGGATACTCGCGCAGAGCCCGGAGCCTGCGCTGAAGGCCCTGGCCGAGCATTTCACCGCACTGCGCGAGGCGCCTGAGCCACTGGCAGACGCCCTGCCCCTGCACGCTGAACTGGCGCGCCTGGTGCGCAATGGCGCGGACCTGGAGTCGGCCCTGATCGCCTTCGACAGCCGCAGCGAAAACGGCTTCAGGCGCCTGCACCTGCTGCTCGAGCGCCAGACCTACCGCCTGGCCAGCTGGCGCACCGCCGCCGATGACATCAACTGGCGGCGCTTCTTCGACATCAACGAACTCGGCGGCCTGCGGGTCGAGCGTGCCGTGGTGTTCGAGGCGACCCACGCCAAGCTGTTCGAGCTGATCGAGCGCGGCCTGGTGGACGGCCTGCGCATCGACCATATCGATGGCCTGGCCGACCCGCGCGGCTACTGCCGCAAGCTGCGCCGCCGGGTCGACAGCCTGCTCGCCAGGCGCCCGTTGCAGGCCGCACTGGAGCACTTCCCGATCTACGTGGAAAAGATCCTCGGCACCGACGAACACCTGCACCGCGACTGGCTCACCGACGGCACCACCGGCTACGAGTTCATGAACCAGGTCTCGCTGCTGCAGCACGATCCGGCCGGTGAAGCACCGCTGACCGAGCTATGGGCCACCGTCAGCGAACGCCCCGAATTCCCCGAGGAAGTGCGTCTGGCGCGTCACCTGGTACTCAATGCCAGCCTGGCCGGCGACTGCGAATCCGTGGCCCAGGCCCTGTTGCAGGTCGCCCGCGACGACCTGATGACCCGCGACCTGACCCTCGGCGCGATCCGCCGGGCACTGCAGGCACTGGTCGCGCATTACCCGGTGTATCGCACCTACTTCAACGCCTGCGGGCGCCCCGCCGAAGATGAGCGGTTCTTCCAGCAGGCCCTGAGCAACGCCCGCCATGACCTGGGCGAGGCCGACTGGCCGTTGCTCGACCAGCTCGAACAGTGGCTCGGCGGGCAGCCCTGGCGCCAGCTGCCACCGGGCAAGCCGCGCAAGCATCTGCGCCATGCCTGTGTGCGCTTCCAGCAGCTCACCGCCCCCAGTGCCGCCAAGGCCGTGGAGGACACCGCGTTCTACCGCTCGGCGCGGCTGCTGTCGCGCAACGATGTCGGCTTCGAGGCGGAGCGATTCAGCGCCGGCACCGAGCATTTCCATAACGAGGCCCAGCGCCGCCTGCGCGACTTCCCCGACAACCTGCTCGCCACCGCCACCCACGATCACAAGCGTGGCGAGGACAGCCGCGCGCGCCTTGCCGTCCTGAGCGAGCGCGGGCTCTGGTTGGCCAGCCGCGTAGAGCACTGGCGCGAACTGGCCGCACCGCTGCGCGAGCAACTGGACGACGGTGTGGCACCCAGCCCCGGCGACGAACTGCTGCTGTTGCAGACGCTGTTGGGCAGCTGGCCACTGACCCTCGACCTGAACGACGACAACGCGCTGAGCCAATACGCCGAGCGCATCCGCCAATGGCAGCAGAAGGCCCTGCGCGAAGCCAAGCTGCGCAGCAGCTGGGGCGCGCCGAACGAGGCCTATGAAGCGGCCTGCGCCGCCTATGTCGACGGCCTGCTGCTGGATCGGGAAAACCAGCAGTTGCGCCAGTCATTGGCCGATGCCGCACAGCTGATCGCTTGCCCCGGTGCCCTCAACGGCCTGGTGCAGAGCCTGCTGCGCATGACCGTGCCAGGCGTGCCCGACCTGTACCAGGGCAACGAGTACTGGGACTTCAGCCTGGTCGACCCGGACAACCGCCGCGCCGTGGACTACGCTTGCAGGCGCCGCACCCTGGACGATGCCACCGCGCCCGGCGAACTGCTGGCGCACTGGCGCGACGGCCGCATCAAGCAGGCCCTGATCGCCCGGGTACTGGACTGCCGCCAAGCCCATGCAGAGTTGTTCCGTAGGGGGGCCTACCTGCCACTGAACGTGCAGGGCCGCCACGCCGACCAGGTCATCGCCTTCGCCCGCCTGGGTGAAGGCGAGCGCGCCATCATCGTTGCCCCGCGCCTGGCCAGCGGCCTGCTGGGCAGCGCTTCTACACCATTGATCCCGGCACAGAACTGGGACGATACCCGGGTGATCCTGCCGTTTGCCTTGTCGCCTGCCACTTGGACTGGACTTTTCGGTGTGGCCGCTGTCAGCCCTACAAGGGAGCTGATGTTGAGCGCGGTTCTGTCGCAATTTCCAGTCAACCTGTTGATTGAACATGCATAGCATTCAGGAGCGTCGTGATGAGTGTCGAAGAAAAACGAGTACGCGAATTTGCTTACCAGATCTGGGAATCGGAAGGTAAGCCGGAGGGGCAAGAGGAGCGCCATTGGGACATGGCCCGCAAACTTGCCGAAGCCGAGGCGCTGGCCCCCAAGGCGGCGCCCCGCAAGCGAGCACCGGCCAAGCCGAAGGCGCCTGCCGAGCCCAAGGTCACTGCCCTGCCTGCGGCGAAAACGCCTGCCGCCAAGAAGCCTCGCGCAGTGAAGAAGCCGACCGCCGGCTAAGCCTGTTCCGGCCCCTTCGCGGGTAAACCCGCTCCTACAGGGGGACGCAATATCCTGTAGGAGCGGGTTTACCCGCGAAGAGGCCGGCACAGGTCCCCGCAACACTCCCTCCACCACGGCCAATCGAGGACCGCCATGAGCCCGCGCACCCCAAAGAAAACCCGTTCCGTTGCCCCATCGCGCATTCGTGAAGGCCTGCCCTTCCCCCTGGGCGCCACTTGGGACGGCCTGGGGGTCAACTTCGCCCTGTTCTCGGCCAACGCCACCAAGGTCGAGCTGTGCCTGTTCGACGCCACCGGCGAGCAGGAAATCGAGCGCATCGAACTGCCCGAGTACACCGACGAGATCTACCACGGCTACCTGCCCGATGCGCATCCCGGGCTGGTCTACGGCTACCGCGTGTACGGCCCTTACGAGCCGGAAAACGGCCACCGCTTCAACCCCAACAAATTGCTGATCGACCCCTATGCCAAGCAACTGGTCGGCAGCCTGAAATGGTCCGAGGCGCTGTTCGGCTATACCATCGGCCACCCTGACGGCGATCTGTCGTTCGACGAGCGCGACAGCGCGCCCTTCGTGCCCAAATGCAAGGTCATCGACCCGGCCTTCACCTGGGGCCGCGACCAGCGTGTGCAGATCCCCTGGGAGCGCACGATCCTCTATGAGGCCCACACCCGTGGCATCAGCATGCGCCACCCGGCAGTCCCGGAAAAACTCCGCGGCACCTTCGCGGGCCTTGCCAACGACGAGCTGCTCAAGCACATCAAGGACCTGGGCGTGTCGAGCATCGAGCTGCTGCCGATCCACGCCTTCGTCAACGACCAGCACCTGCTGGACAAGGGCCTGAACAACTACTGGGGCTACAACAGCATCGCCTTCTTCGCACCGCACCCGCGCTACCTGGCCAGCGGCAAGATCGCCGAGTTCAAGGAGATGGTCGCGCACCTGCACGATGCAGGCCTGGAGGTGATTCTCGACGTGGTCTACAACCATACCGCCGAAGGCAACGAGCGTGGCCCGACCCTGTCGATGCGCGGTATCGACAACGCCTCGTACTACCGGCTGATGCCCGACGACAAGCGCTACTACATCAACGATTCCGGTACCGGCAACACCCTCGACCTCAGCCACCCGTGCGTGCTGCAGCTGGTCACCGACTCGCTGCGCTACTGGGCTGGGGAGATGCACGTCGATGGCTTCCGCTTCGACCTGGCAACCATCCTCGGCCGCTACCACGATGGCTACAGCGAGCGCCACGGCTTCCTCGTCGCCTGCCGCCAGGACCCGATGCTCAGCCAGGTCAAGCTGATCGCCGAACCCTGGGATTGCGGCCCTGGCGGCTACCAGGTGGGTAACTTCGCGCCGGGCTGGGCCGAGTGGAACGACCGTTTCCGCGATACCGCGCGGGCGTTCTGGAAAGGCGACGAGGGCCAGTTGGCCGACTTCGCCTCACGCATGACCGCCTCGGGCGACCTGTTCAACAACCGCGGCCGCCGGCCATATTCCTCGGTCAACTTCATCACCGCCCACGATGGCTTCACCCTGCGCGACCTGGTGTCGTACAACAGCAAGCACAACGAAGACAACGACGAGAACAACCAGGACGGCACCGACAACAACCTGTCGTGGAACTGCGGCGTGGAAGGCCCCACCGATGATCCACAGGTCAACGCCTTGCGCATGCGCCAGATGCGCAACTACTTTGCGACCCTGCTGCTGGCCCAAGGTACGCCGATGATCGTCGCCGGCGACGAATTCAGCCGTACCCAGCACGGCAACAACAATGCCTACTGCCAGGACAGCGAGATCGGCTGGGTCAACTGGGACCTGGACCAGGACGGCGAGGCGCTGCTGGCCTTCGTCAAGCGCCTGACCCGCCTGCGCCTGGCCTATCCGGTGCTACGCCGCTCGCGGTTCCTGGTGGGCGATTACAATGAGGCGATCGGGGTCAAGGACGTCACCTGGCTGGCGCCGGATGGCAGCGAGATGAGCGTGGAGCAGTGGGAAGACCCGCACGGGCGCTGCCTGGGCATGCTGATCGATGGCCGCGCACAGGTCAGTGGCATTGCCCGGCCCGGGTCGGAGGCGACCCTGCTGCTGATCGTCAACGCGCACCATGATGTGGTGCCGTTCCTGCTGCCGAGCGTGCCGGACGGCGAGTACTGGAGCTGCCTGGTCGACACTGATCGGCCAGAGATGCGCAAGCCGCAGCACTTGCAATTCGACAGCACGTTCGAGGTCAAGGGGCGGTCATTGCTGTTGATGGTGCTGCAGCGCGAGGAAGAGTGAACTCGCCAGACGGGTGTGTGCAAGGAATCACCGTGAACCTCGAAGCCGGCAGCGCCAGGCCCCGCCCGCCTGCCGCTGCTGTGCCCGGAGCGCGCCTACCTGCGTAATGCCGATGGCCATGCGCAGCAGATTCTGTGGCACAACCCTTGGACGCGCCTTTCCGACCACCTGACACTGGCGGTGGGTCAGACTTTAGCAATGATTCGGCATAGCCAATGCCGCAGAAATAGCGAAGCTCGCTATACCCTACCTTTTAACTCAAACAATCAATGGGTTAACCGCAGCCACAGAGCTTGAACGGGCCTTTCACGCTTTCTTGACGCAAGCGCCGGTCTCTCCTTAGCTGAACAGTATCACTAGACGTAAAAACTCGCGCCGGGCCTCTAGCTCGCGCCTTTGCTCGCGCCCGCGAAAGCTGGCGCGCTGGTTTGGGTCGCCCTCTGTTTTGTCGTACAGCTCGTGACACGCAGGCCAGGTCCTTGGGCTGTACAACAAAAAACAGAGGAGATCCGCCATGAAAAGAACCTCGAATCCCTTGCGCTTCGATCGTATTTTCTACGCGGTTTCCACGTCGATGCTTCTGGCAACCCCGGTGGAAACTTTCGCGTTCGAATTGCAGGAAGATCCGATCTCCCCCAGCTACCTGCAACAAGCGACGGTGCCGACGTTGTCGCTCGACCCGGTCAGCGCCAGCGGCGTGAGCCTGGGTACGCTGAACGCCTTCAGCGAGAAAATGGGCGAACGGCACACCCTGCCAGCACCCGACCTGGTGGGCGGCCAATGGGCACAGCTCTTCCCTGGCGCCACACCGCAGCCTGGCGCGCGGGCACCAGAACAGCTGGAAGCGCCCAGCCAGCAAATGATGCTTGGCCCGGACCTGTTCGTGCGTGAAACCGCCGATGGCAACGTCCACCGTGCGGGGATTTTCGTGGGGCACAACAACCTGCAGAGCAGCTTCAACGGCGTGCGCCCGTTGTTGGGCGACAAGCAGCGCAACGCGGTCAACCTCAGTGGCGAGAGCCTGGGGGTGTACTGGAGCATGACCCATGAGCAAGGCTGGCACCTGGATGCCGTGGCCATGGGCTCGCGCATCGAGGTGATGGGCCGCGACGACAGTGGCCAACGCCTGGATGACAGCGGCCATGCGATGACCTTTTCGGTAGAAGGCGGTTACCCGATCGGCCTGGGGGGTGGCTGGGTGATCGAGCCCCAGGCGCAGTTGATCAACCAGCAGTTCTTCCCGGGCAACCAGGTCCAGGCAGAGACCTTGAAGGCCTTCGACAGCCAGCCCAGCTGGAGCGGCCGGGTCGGCGCCAAATTGTCCGGGCGCTACGATGTGAAAGGCATGCCGATCGAGCCCTACGTGCGCACCAACGTCTGGTATGACTTCAACGACACCAGTGAGGTGAAGCTGGACCAGGTCGACAAGATTTCCAGCTCGCGCTATTCGACCACGGTGGAACTGGGCCTGGGGTTGGTGGCACGGGTGACACCGACAGTGGCACTGTTTGTCAGTGCCGATTACAGCAGTGATGTGGATGGCAACGACATCAACGGGCTGATTGGCAGCCTTGGGGTGCGGATGCGGTGGTAGGCAGGCCTGGCCCTATCGCGGATCAATCCGCTCCTACAAGGGTTGCGCGATCTTTGTAGGAGCGGATTTATCCGCGATGAGGCCAGCACAGGCAATACATCAAGCCGGCTTCATCACCAGCACACCCAATGGCGGCAAGTTCAGGGCCAGTGACAACGGCTGCCCATGGCTGGCCACCGCATCACTCGCCACCGCCCCCAGGTTACCCACATTCGACCCGGCATACAGCTCGGCATCGCTGTTGAGCAGCTCCTGCCAACGCTCACCGAACGGCACGCCAATCCGGTAGCCCTCGCGCGGCACCGGGGTGAAGTTGGCCACCACCAGCAGCGGCTCGCCCTGGCTGCTCCAGCGCAACCAGGCATACACGCTGTTGTGCGCGTCATCGCCGATCAGCCACTGGAAGCCCTGCGGCTGGCAGTCCTGTTCGTGCAGCGCCGGCAGCTCGCGGTACAGGCGGTTGAGGTCGCCGACCAGGCGCTGCACACCCTGGTGCTCGGGGTATTGCAGCAGGTACCAGTCCAGCTGATGGTCATGGTTCCACTCGCGCCACTGGCCGAACTCGCAGCCCATGAACAGCAGCTTCTTGCCCGGGTGGGTCCACATGAAGGTCAGGTAGGCGCGCAGGTTGGCGAACTTCTGCCAACGGTCACCGGGCATCTTGTCGATCAGCGAGTGCTTGCCGTGCACCACCTCGTCGTGGGAGATCGGCAGGATGAAATGCTCGGAATAGGCATAGATCAGGCCGAAGCTCATCTCGTTGTGGTGATAGGTGCGGTGCACCGGGTCGTTCTGGATGTAATGCAAGGTGTCATGCATCCAGCCCATGTTCCACTTGTAGGCAAAGCCCAGGCCGCCCTGCTGGGTCGGCTGGCTCACCCCCGGCCAGGCGGTGGACTCCTCGGCGATGATCAGTGCGCCCGGCGCCTCGTGGGCGGCGATGCCGTTGAGGTGGCGGATGAAGTCGATGGCCTCGAGGTTTTCCCGCCCGCCGTGGCGGTTGGGCACCCATTCGCCGGCCTTGCGCGAGTAGTCGCGGTACAGCATCGAGGCCACCGCATCGACGCGCAGACCGTCGATGTGGAAATGCTTGAGCCAGTGCAAGGCCGACGCCATCATGAAACCGCGCACCTCGTTGCGGCCGAGGTTGTAGATCAGCGTGTTCCAGTCCTGGTGGTAGCCTTCCAGCGGGTTGTCATACTCGTACAGCGCGGTACCGTCGAACCGGGCCAGGCCATGTTCGTCGGTAGGGAAATGCGCCGGTACCCAGTCGAGGATCACGCCGATGCCACCTTGGTGGCAGGCATCGATGAATGCCGCGAAGTCTTCAGGCGTGCCATAGCGCGAAGTCGGTGCGAACATCGACAGCGGCTGGTAGCCCCAAGACCCACCGAACGGGTGTTCCATGATCGGCAGCAGCTCGATATGGGTGAAGCCCAGCTGCTGGACGTAAGGCACCAGGCGTTCGGCCAGTTCACGCCAGTTGTAGTAGCGCGACACTTCACCCAGCTCGTCGAGCTCGCATTGCCAGGAACCCGGGTGCAGCTCGTAGATCGACAACGGTGCGCTGTAGGCATGGCGCTGGGCGCGATGCTCCATCCAGTCGTGGTCCTGCCAGGCGTGGCTCAGTTCGGCGGCCACCTTCGACGCGGTGCTCGGCGGCAGCTCGGTGGCACGGGCCAAGGGGTCGGCTTTCAGCGGCAGTATGCCGTCCTTGCCAAGCACTTCGAACTTGTAGGTTTCACCCACGCCCAGGCGCGGCACGAACAGCTCCCACACGCCCGCGCTGTGGCGCAGGCGCATGGGGTGGCGGCGACCGTCCCAGTTGTTGAAGTCACCCACCACCGACACCCGCCGCGCATTCGGCGCCCACACCGAGAAGCACACGCCATCGATGCCATCGACCTGGGTCGGCTGGGCACCGAAACGCCCGGACAGGTCGCGGTGATTGCCTTCGGCGAACAGGTAGAGGTCCATGTCACCCAGTTGCGGGCCAAAGCTGTAAGGGTCTTCGGTCACCTGCTCGCCCCCGGCCCAGCCGATCTGCAGCAGGTACGGCTGTGCCTCATCAAGGTGCGCGCTGAACAGGCCGGGCAGACTGCCCTGCACCATTTCGGCGAGGATGCGCCCATCATGGCGCGCCAGCACCCGTACCTTCAGGGCATTGGGCAGGTAGGCACGGACGAACAGGCCGCCCTGCCCGTCACCGTGGGGGCCCAGCACTGCAAAGGGATCGGCGTGCTCGGCGCGGGCCAGGGCATCCAGGTCCCGTTGCCGAAGGCCGCCGTTTTCACGCGTGGTTGCATTCATCTATGACTCTCCCCAGGTACTGATCAGTCCATGCAGGCCATGCAAAGGCACGGCCAGCCAACTCGGACGGTTCTCGGCTTCGTATGTGATTTCGTAGGCGGCTTTTTCCAGGCAGAACAACTCCAGTGCGGCGCGCTCGCCCTCGGCCTGTTGCCAGGCGTGAGGCATGGCGGCGGTGGCCAGGCCATAGGCTTCGACGAAGGCATGCCGCGACTGGTGCAGGTACTGCCGGGCAACCCGTTGCCGGGCTTGCCGCGCCGGGTCGGAAAGGTCCACGGCAGACGCGCTGCGCAGAATCATCGCAGCAGCATAGTCGAAGGATCGCAACACGCCGCTGACATCCTTGTACGGGCTGTGTTTCGCCCGGCGCTCGTCCAGCGGTCGGGCCGGTTCGCCCTCGAAATCGATCAGGTAGGCATCGCCCTGCACCACCAGCACCTGGCCCAGATGCAGGTCGCCATGCACGCGCATCAGCAGGCCGCCCCGGGCCTGTTCGGCGAGTTTGGCGATGTGCTGGGCGAGGCCGTCACGCTGCTGTTGCAGGTCGTCGACCAGGGCCTGGCTGTCGCTGTCGAGGTGGTCGCGGTGCTGGGCCAGCAGATCAAGGGCGTGGTTCAGTTCGGCGCTGATCTGCGCGCTCCAGCGTTGGCTGTCCTCGGCATCGCTGGGGCGTGGCTGGAAGGCTTCATCGTTAGTCGGTGCCGCCAGCAACAGGTGCATCTCGCCCAGGCGCTGGCCGAGCAAGGCGGCGAAGCCGTTGAGCTCGGCCAGCGCGTTGGTGTGCGCTTCGGCATCGATACAGGTCGGCTCCATCTCGTCGCGGATGGCCCGCTCCAGGGTGTTCTGGGTCCAGGCCCAGGCATCGCCCTGGTTGTTCAGGTAACCCTGGGCGATCATCAGCAGGTGCGGTGCGCCTTGCTCGTCGACGCGGCTGACCCAGGCCAGCAGCGGCGAGATGTTGGCGAAGCCGGCGGCGGTCAGGTAGGCGCTCATTTCCAGCTCGGGGTGGATGCCCGGGTTGACCCGGCGAATCAGCTTGAGCACCACGCGGTCGCCAATCACCACCGAGCTGTTGGACTGCTCGGCGCTGAGGTAGCGCACCGGGCTTTCCTCGTTCAGCTCAAGGCCGGCCAGCTGGGCCGTGCAGGCGAAACGCAACTGGCCCTGGCCCTGGCCGTTACCGCACGGCAACTGCATGCCGTCCTGGCAGGCGCGCAGCACGGCACGGATGAACGGTTCGAGGACGAAGGCGTCGGTGATCAGGCCGACCTGGCGGCCACGGCGTACCCGCGACAGCGCCAGCTGCTGCGGTAGCGCCGTGTTGATCTGCTCTTCCGGCAGCAGGCCGAACGGCAGCTGGTACTGGGTGGCCACGCCGTCACTGAGCACTTCGATTTCACTGAGCAGTACCGGCGTGGTGGCGGTGCCAAAGCGCACGCCATAGCGCAGGCGCACCTGGTCGATCGGGCCTTCCTTGCCGGCGAACCAGCGGCGCTTGGGCAGGTATTGCGGCAGGATCGTGTCGTTCAAGGTTTCGCTGGAGGGGGCTTCGAGCAGTTCTTCCATGCGTTTGCGCAGTACTAACGTGGTCAATTCCGGCAACCCCTCGGTAGCTTGGATGTGCCAGCTGGGCATGCGGTCGTGGGCAGCCAGCAGGAACCAGTAGAAGGCATAAGGTGGCAAGGTCAGCAAAAACGGCAGTTGGCCAATCGGCGGGAAAGCGCTGCCACCGAGCATCTCCACGGGCACTTTGTCAGCGTATTGCGACAGTTCGAGCTCGGCAGCCTGGGCGGCACGCGAGACGTTGGCGACGCAGAGGATCACCTCGGTGTTGCCGCCTTCGTCGGTGTACTCGCGGATGTACGCCAGGATGCGCCGGTTGCTCGGCGTCAGCGTGCGCAGGCTGCCGCGGCCAAAGGCCTTCTGCTGCTTGCGCACCGCCAGCAGGCGGCGGTTCCAGTTCAGCAGCGAGTGCGGGTCGTGGGATTGGGCTTCGACGTTGACGGTCTGGTAGCCGTACAACGGGTCCATGATCGGCGGCAGTACCAGGCGCTGCGGGTCGGCCCGGGAGAAACCGCCGTTGCGGTCCGGTGACCACTGCATCGGCGTGCGCACGCCGTCGCGGTCGCCGAGGTAGATGTTGTCGCCCATGCCCAGCTCATCGCCGTAGTACAGCGTTGGCGTACCAGGCATCGACAGCAGCAGGCTGGTGAGCAGTTCGATGCGCCGCCGGTCACGCTGCAACAATGGCGCCAGGCGCCGGCGGATGCCGAGGTTGATGCGCGCGCGGCGGTCTTCGGCGTAGTAGTTCCACAGGTAGTCACGCTCGCGGTCGGTGACCATTTCCAGGGTCAGCTCATCGTGGTTGCGCAGGAAGATCGCCCACTGGCAGTTGCCCGGGATCTCCGGGGTCTGGCGCAGGATATCGGTGATCGGGAAGCGGTCTTCCATGGCCAGGGCCATGTACATGCGCGGCATCAACGGGAAGTGGAAGGCCATGTGGCATTCGTCGCCATCGCCTTCGCCAAAGTACGGGCGGGTGTCCTCGGGCCACTGGTTGGCCTCGGCCAGCAACATGCGGTCGGGGTAGTTGGCGTCGATCTCGGCGCGGATCGCCTTGAGCACCGTGTGGGTTTCGGGCAGGTTTTCGTTATTGGTGCCGTCGCGCTCGATCAGGTACGGGATGGCGTCCAGGCGCAGGCCGTCGACGCCCAGGTCGAGCCAGAAGCGCATCACCCCGATCACCGCCTTGAGCACCTGCGGGTTGTCGAAGTTGAGGTCCGGCTGGTGCGAATAGAAGCGATGCCAGAAGTACTGACCGGCGACCGGGTCCCAGGTCCAGTTGGACTTCTCGGTGTCGAGGAAGATGATCCGCGTGCCGTCGTATTTCTGGTCATCGTCCGACCACACGTAGAAGTCCCGCGCCTTGCTGCCGCGTTTGGCATGGCGGGCTCGCTGGAACCACGGGTGCTGGTCGCTGGTGTGGTTGATGACCAGCTCGGTGATCACCCGCAGGCCACGCTTGTGCGCTTCGGCGATGAAGCGGCGGGCGTCGGCCATGCTGCCGTAGTCCGGATGCACGGCCTTGTATTCGGCGATGTCGTAGCCGTCATCGCGCCGTGGCGAGGGGTAGAACGGCAGCAGCCACAGGGTGTTGACGCCGAGCTCGGCGATGTAGTCGAGCTTGCTGATCAGGCCGGCGAAATCGCCGATGCCGTCGTTGTTGGCATCGAAGAACGACTTGATGTGCAGCTGGTAGATCACGGCGTCCTTGTACCACAGCGGGTCATCGATGAAGGCTGCCGGGCGGGAACGCTTGGCCATGGGTGACTCCTTTCAGATCTCTCTAAGGCTTGCACGATCCCTGTAGGAGCGGCCTTGTGTCGCGATAGGGCTGCGAAGCGGCCCCAGAATATGCGCATCACTCAAGGTTGCCGGGGCCGCTGTGCGGCCCTTTCGCGACACAAGGCCGCTCCTACAGAGCTTCGCGATGCATTACCGGGCCTTTTCGATGCGCCAGATGCCAAACGGCTGGTGCCAGGGCTCGATGCGCATCCACTGGGTCTTGCCATGCCAGGTCCAGCGGTGGCCGTTCATCAGGTCCTCGCCCAGGGTGTCGGCGTTGTCGTCCAGTCCCAGTTCCCACAACGGCAGCTCGAAACTGGCCTCCTGGGCGTTGTGCGGGTCGAGGCTGATCGCCACCAGGATGTAGTTGTCGCGCTCGGGCGTGCGCTTGGCGAAGTACAGGATGTTGTCGTTCCAGCAGTTGAAGAACGCCACGCCCAGGTGCGTCTGCAACGCCCGGTTCTGCCGACGGATGCGGTTGAGCTGGGCAATCTCGGCGACGATGTTGCCGGGCTGGTTGAAATCGCGCGGGCGGATCTCGTACTTCTCCGAATCCAGGTACTCCTCCTTGCCTGGCAGCGGCGTGCCTTCGCACAGTTCGAAGCCTGAATACATGCCCCACAGGCCCGACCCCATGGTCGCCAGTGCGGCACGGATGAGGAACCCGGCGCGGCCCGAGGTGTGCAGGAAATAGGGGTTGATGTCTGGTGTGTTGACGAAGAAGTTCGGCCGGTAGCACTGGCTCCATGGCGGCTGATTGAGTTCTTCGAAGTATTCGCGCAGTTCTTTTTTGGTATTTCGCCAGGTGAAGTAGGTGTAGCTCTGCGCATACCCCACCTTGCCCAGGCGCGCCATCATCGCAGGCCGGGTGAAGGCCTCGGCGAGGAAGATCACCTCGGGGTGCTGGCTGCGCACATTGGCGATCAGCCATTGCCAGAACGGCAGCGGCTTGGTGTGCGGGTTGTCGACGCGGAAGGTCTTCACGCCCTCCTCGACCCAGCCGACCACCACGTCACGCAGGGCCAGCCACAAGCTTGGTATGGCCTCGGCGGCGTAGAAGTCGACGTTGACGATGTCCTGGTATTTCTTGGGCGGGTTTTCGGCGTAGCGGATGGTGCCGTCGGGGCGCCAGCTGAACCAGCCGGGATGCTCCTTCAGCCAGGGGTGGTCCTGGGAGCACTGGATGGCGAAGTCCAGGGCGATTTCCAGGCCGTGCTCGGCAGCGGCGGCGACCAGCCGGCGGAAGTCCTCGCGCGTGCCCAACTGCGGGTGAATGGCCTCGTGGCCGCCCTCGGGGCTGCCAATGGCATAGGGGCTGCCGGGGTCGCCCGGCTCGGCGCGCAGGGCGTTGTTGCGGCCCTTGCGGTGCTGGGTGCCGATCGGGTGGATCGGCGGGAAGTACAGCACGTCGAAGCCCATGTCGCGGATCATCGGCAAACGTTCGTGCACGTCATTGAACGTGCCGTGGCGCTCGGGGCTGTCGGTGATCGAGCGTGGGAACAGCTCGTACCAACTGGCAAACAGCGCAGCCGGCCGGTCGACATCGACGGGGAATTCGCGGCTGCGGGTCAGGTAGCTGCGATGCTCGGCCTCGGCCATCAGCCGTGATGTGTCAGGGTGCAGCAGCAACGCCACCTGGTCATCGGCCTTGAGCGAAACCAGTTGCTGTTGCAGGGCTTCGATCTCCTCGCGCAGCACGCCTTCGCTGAGGTCGATACCCTGGCCGAGCATGAGCCGACCCTCTTCCAGTTCCAGCTTGACCTCGACCCCGGCGTGGTACTTCTTCTCGAGGTCGTGGCAGTAGGTGGCGAACGGGTCGATCCAGGCCTCGATGCTGAACAGGTGCGGGCCCAGTTCGGTGGGGGTGAACTCGGCCAGCCACAGGTCGTTGCCCGGCGACTGCATTGGCACGCAGTGCCAGCGGCGACTGTGGGCCTGGCGCCAGTTGAGCACCACCGCCAGGCGGTCGTGGCCGTCGCCGTAGACCTTGCTGCTGACAGCGACCGGTTGGCCGCTGACGGCCTTGGCGGCGAAGGTGCCGGCGTCGAGCACGGGTTGGGTGTCCTCGATCACGATGCGCGGCGCCAGCAGCGCCTGGGACAGGCTGATGGCCTGGTCCGGGTGATCGTTCGCCATGGGCACGCTTTCAAAGGGCTCGTTTCGTGACATCGACCTTGCTCCCTCAGGCTGTTGGCGGTAAGGGTTCAGAGCCGGGCACAGGCGTGGGGTTCAAAAAAATTGAGCGAACGGCAACTGCCAGCGGTCAGAGCCTGCAGCACCTCTTCAACTCATCCACGCGAGGTCAGGCCATGAACATTCCCATTCCACCGGAAACACCCGATCCCAACATCGACGACCCGAGCTTGCCGCCGCCCTTGCCGGAACAAGACCCGGACGAGCTGCCAATCAAGCCGACCATGCCGCCGACGGTGGGGGATCCGCCGAGTGATGAACCACCGGTGAAGGCTTAAGGGTAGACGACGGCGCCTGATATTTTTGCCAGTAGCGAGGTTTGCCGGCGGTGTTGAATAGTGGGGCTCCCTATTTATGCCAAGGAGCCCCCTATCGTGCATATCGCGACCCGTTGGCTGCGCATGGAATTCGAGCGACAAGTGATCGACTACTTGCAGGATGCCGGGGTAGTCGATCCGTGGCTGGGAACCTGGCTGGCGCATCAGGACAGGGATAAATGCGAATTCGCGCTGATGGGGCTGGAGGCACATTACGGCGTGCACTTGCGCCGTGATTACCGGACCGTTGCCGAGCTTGCCGCCGGGCTTTGCAAGGCAATGGATCTGCGCTGACCATGCCGGCCTCTTCGCGGGCACGCTCGCTCCCACAGGTCCCGCGCCGTATTCAAACTTGGCGCAGTACCTGTGAGAGCGGGTTTACCCGCGAAAGGGCCGGCAGCGCAAATACATCAATCAGCAAGCACGCTATGTGCCTTCGGCAACTGTCATTTTTACCAGTTCCAGAAGTTTCTCCTGCGCGCTATACAGGGTACACCAGCCATCAACGGGAGAGTGCGATGAGCACTATTGAGGAACGCGTAAAGAAAATCGTTGCAGAGCAATTGGGCGTCAAAGAAGAAGAGATCACGGCCAAGTCATCCTTCACCGAGGACCTCGGTGCAGACTCGCTCGACACCGTCGAGTTGGTCATGGCGCTGGAAGAAGAGTTCGAGATGGAAATACCCGACGAAGACGCAGAAACACTCTCCTCCGTGCAAGATGCAATCGACTACATCAACGCCCAAAAGGCCTGAAGTTCGCCCATGCGACCTCAAACCAAGGCTTCGCGCCCTCCGGAGACGCCATCATGGACCAATATCGCAAGCTCGTAGTCAGAAGCCTTCAGAGGATTCTGTCCACCAAACTGCTGCAGCACACCAGAGCCTATGGCAATAGCGAGTTACTGCAGGATTTCAAAGTTCACAATGAACTGATGCTAAGGGAAGCGCTAGGCGAGAAGACACTACATCTGTATTTGAAAGCACTCCGGGTCGCCACCCGCAAACCTCTAAGTTATAGCGATGCGATGACCGTTGGCTCTTTGATCAAAACACTCTGCGCCGCCTGAGTTCCTCCTTGACGGGAAACAGGTCGGAACCCCGACCTGTTTCCATCTTCATTATTCCTGCATGGAGAGACTCTCGATACTGATCTCTCGCATCCGAAACTTCTGCACCTTCCCCGTCACCGTCATCGGAAACTCGTCAACGAAGCGAAAATGCCGCGGCACCTTGAAGTGCGCAATGCGCACCCTGCACCAGCTCTGCAATTCCTCGACCGTGACGCTATGCCCCGGATGCAGTTTGATCCAGGCCACGATCTCCTCGCCATAACGGCTGCACGGAATGCCGACCACCTGGGCATCCGCCACCGCCGGGTGGGTGTAGAAGAACTCCTCCAGCTCCCGCGGATAAATGTTCTCGCCGCCGCGAATGATCATGTCCTTGTTGCGCCCGACAATGCGCACATGGCCGTGCTCGTCCATTACCGCCAGGTCGCCCGAATGCATCCAGCCGGCCGGGTCGATGGCATCCGCCGTGGCCTGGGGGTTGTCCCAGTAGCCGAGCATCACGCTGTAGCCGCGTGTGCACAGCTCGCCAATTTCGCCTCGGCCGACGATGCAGCCATCGGCGCCCACCAGCTTGGTCTCCAGCTGCGGCTGGGTGCGGCCGACGGTGGTCACGCGCAGTTCCAGTTCGTCGTCCGGGCCGGTCTGCAGGGAGACCGGGCTGGTCTCGGTCATGCCATAGGCGATCTGCACTTCGGCCATGTGCATCTGGTCGATCACCCGGCGCATCACCTCGATCGGGCAGGTGGCGCCGGCCATGATGCCGCTGCGCAGGGTCGACAGGTCCAGTTGCGTACGCGACGGGTGGTCGAGCATGGCGATGAACATGGTCGGCACACCATAGAGGATGCTGGCGCGCTCCTCGGCCACCGCGCGCAGGGTGAGCTCGGCGTCGAAGGCGTCGTTGGGGTAGACCATGGTGCTGCCGTGGGTGATGCAGCCGAGGTTGGCCATGACCATGCCGAAGCAGTGGTACAGCGGCACCGGGATCACCATGCGGTCACGTTCGCTCAGGCCCAGGCTCTCGCCGACCATGAAGCCGTTGTTGAGGATGTTGTAATGGCTGAGCGTGGCACCTTTGGGCGCGCCGGTGGTGCCGGAGGTGTACTGGATGTTCACTGGCTGGTCGAACTGCAGGCCCTGCTGACGCGCCGCATAGCCTTCAGCCGAGGTCTGCCCGGCCCGCTCGGCCAATGCCGGCCAAGGCAGGAAGCCGTTGGGCGGGTTGGCTGCCAGGCTGATCACCCCGCGCAGTTCGGGCAGGCGTTCACTGGCCAACTCACCGAGTTGGCTGGTCGCCAATTCCGGTACCAGCTCCTGAACCATGGCATGGTAATCGGAGGTCTTGAACGCATCGGCACACACCAGCCAGCGGCAGCCGGACTGACGTAGTACGTACTCCAGCTCACCCACGCGATAGGCCGGGTTGATGTTGACCAGGATCGCGCCGACCTTGGCACTGGCCAACTGCAAAATGCACCACTGGGCGCAGTTGGGCGACCAGATGCCGACCCGGTCGCCGGTGTTCACGCCCAGGGCCATCAGGGCACGGGCATGCACATCGACCTGGTCAGCCAGCTGCCGCCAGCTGTAGCGCAAGCCCTGGTGGCGCACCACCAGCGCTTCGCCGTCGGCGCAGCGGGCCACGGTGGCGTCGAAGGCCTGGCCAATGGTCAGGGTCAGCAGCGGTTGGTCCTGGCGGCCGCAGGTGTAGCTTGGTTGACTCATGGGTGTCCCTTCTTGTGGTTGTTCTGGGCACGACTGAAGCGAGCCGGGAATACTCTGGCGCAGATTTACGTTTACGTAAAGGTGATGAGTAGATTGACAGTGACCGAAGGCAGGTTTACGTTAACGTAAAGGTGATCAATGACACCGGCGCCATCTCCGCGAGCTACGGTGTTACCCATATTTCAAGAACAACAAGGTGCCCCAGCATGCATTACCCCACCCTGAACTTCGCCCTGGGCGAAACCATCGACATGCTCCGCGACCAGGTGCGCACCTTCGTTGCCGCCGAACTGGCCCCGCGCGCCGCGCAGATCGACCATGACAACCTGTTCCCCGCCGACATGTGGCGCAAGTTCGGCGACATGGGGCTGCTGGGTATCACCGTGTCGGAAGAATACGGCGGCGCCGGCCTGGGCTACCTGGCCCACGTGGTGTCGATGGAAGAGATCAGCCGCGGCTCGGCTTCGGTCGCCCTCTCCTATGGCGCCCACTCCAACCTCTGCGTCAACCAGATCAACCGCAACGGCACCCACGAGCAGAAGCTCAAGTACCTGCCCAAACTGATCAGCGGCGAGCACATCGGCGCCCTGGCCATGAGCGAGCCCAACGCCGGTTCCGACGTGGTGTCGATGAAACTGCGCGCCGAAAAACGCGGCGACCACTACGTGCTCAACGGCAGCAAGACCTGGATCACCAACGGCCCCGACGCCAACACCTACGTGATCTACGCCAAGACCGACCTGGACAAGGGCGCCCACGGCATCACCGCGTTCATCGTCGAACGTGACTGGAAAGGCTTCAGCCGCAGCAACAAGTTCGACAAGCTGGGCATGCGCGGCTCCAACACCTGCGAGCTGTTCTTCGACGGCGTCGAAGTGCCGGAAGAAAACATCCTCGGCCAGCTCAACGGCGGCGTGCGCGTGCTGATGAGCGGCCTGGACTACGAGCGCGTGGTGCTCTCCGGCGGCCCGACCGGCATCATGCAAAGCTGCATGGACCTGGTAGTGCCGTACATCCACGACCGCAAGCAGTTCGGCCAGAGCATCGGCGAATTCCAGCTTATCCAGGGCAAGATCGCCGACATGTACACCCAGCTCAACGCCAGCCGTGCCTACCTGTATGCCGTGGCCCAGGCCTGCGACCGTGGCGAGACCACCCGCAAGGATGCCGCCGGGGTGATTCTCTACACCGCCGAACGCGCCACGCAAATGGCCCTGGAAGCGATCCAGATCCTCGGCGGCAACGGCTACATCAACGAATTCCCGGCTGGCCGCCTGCTGCGCGACGCCAAGCTGTACGAGATCGGTGCCGGCACCAGCGAAATCCGCCGGATGCTGATCGGCCGCGAACTGTTCAACGAAACCCGCTGAGCACAAGGGACGGGCGCACATGGCTACCTTGCACACCCAGATCAACCCGCGTTCGGCGGAGTTCGCCGGCAACAGCGCGGCCATGCTCGAACAGGTCCAGGCCCTGCGCGGCCTGCTCGCCCAGGTGGCCCAGGGCGGCGGGCCCAAGGCCCAGGAGCGGCATACCTCGCGTGGCAAGCTGCTGCCGCGCGAGCGCATCGACCGTCTGCTCGACCCGGGCTCGCCGTTCCTCGAGATCGGCCAGCTGGCCGCCCATGAGGTGTACGGCGAAGACGTACCGGCGGCGGGCGTGATCGCCGGCATCGGCCGCGTCGAAGGCGTGGAATGCATGATCGTGGCCAACGACGCCACGGTCAAAGGCGGCTCCTACTACCCCCTGACGGTGAAGAAGCACCTGCGCGCGCAGACCATCGCCCTGCAGAACCGCCTGCCGTGCATCTACCTGGTGGACTCCGGCGGCGCCAACCTGCCACGCCAGGACGAAGTGTTCCCCGACCGCGAGCACTTCGGGCGGATCTTCTTCAACCAGGCCAACATGAGCGCGCTGGGCATCCCGCAGATCGCCGTGGTGATGGGCTCGTGCACAGCGGGCGGCGCCTACGTGCCGGCCATGGCCGACGAAGCGATCATGGTGCGCCAGCAGGCGACCATCTTCCTCGCCGGGCCGCCGCTGGTGAAGGCGGCAACCGGTGAGGTGGTGAGCGCCGAGGACCTCGGTGGCGCCGATGTGCACTGCCGCACCAGCGGCGTCGCCGACCACTACGCCGACAACGACGAGCACGCCCTGGCCATCGCCCGGCGCAGCGTGGCCAACCTCAACTGGCACAAGCTCGGCAAGCTGCAGCGCCAGGCGCCGATGGCACCGCTGTACAACGCCGACGAGCTGTATGGCGTGGTGCCAGCCGATGCCAAGCAGCCATTCGACGTGCGCGAAGTAATCGCTCGGCTGGTAGACGGCTCGGCGTTCGATGAGTTCAAGGCGCTGTTCGGTACCACCCTGGTGTGCGGCTTCGCCCACCTGCACGGCTACCCGGTGGCGATCCTGGCCAACAACGGCATCCTCTTCGCCGAGGCCGCGCAAAAAGGCGCGCACTTCATCGAACTGGCCTGCCAGCGCGGCATCCCGCTGTTGTTCCTGCAGAACATCACCGGCTTCATGGTCGGCAAGAAGTACGAAGAAGGCGGCATCGCCAAGCACGGCGCCAAGCTGGTCACCGCCGTGGCCTGCGCCCAGGTGCCGAAGTTCACGGTGATCATCGGTGGCAGCTTCGGCGCCGGCAACTACGGCATGTGCGGCCGCGCCTACGACCCACGTTTCCTGTGGATGTGGCCCAATGCCCGCATCGGCGTAATGGGTGCCGAACAGGCCGCCGGGGTGCTGGCCCAGGTCAAGCGCGAGCAGAGCGAACGCAGCGGCCAGGCCTTCAGCGCCGAGGACGAGGCCAGACTCAAGCAACCGATCCTCGACCAGTACGAGCACCAGGGCCACCCCTACTACTCCAGCGCCCGCCTGTGGGACGACGGTGTCATCGACCCGGCACAAACCCGCGACGTGCTCGGCCTGGCGTTGTCCGCCGCGCTGAACGCCCCGATCGAACAGAGCCGCTTCGGCATTTTCCGGATGTGACCCATGAGCGATTTCAGCACCCTCGAAGTGATTCGCGACCCGCGCGGCTTCGCCACCCTGTGGCTGAGCCGAGAGGACAAGAACAACGCCTTCAACGCGCTGATGATCCGCGAGCTGATCGTCGCCCTCGACCAGCTGGCCGAAGACGCCGGCCTGCGTTTCCTGCTGCTGCGCGGCCGCGGCCGGCACTTCAGCGCCGGTGCCGACCTGGCCTGGATGCAGCAATCGGCGCAACTGGACTTCAACACCAACCTGGATGATGCCCGCGAGCTCGGCGAGCTGATGTACGCCCTGCACCGCCTCAAGGCGCCGACCCTGGCCGTGGTGCAAGGTGCGGCCTTCGGCGGCGCACTGGGCCTGATCAGCTGCTGTGACATGGCCATCGGCGCCGAAGACGCCCAGCTGTGCCTGTCGGAAGTGCGCATCGGCCTGGCCCCGGCAGTCATCAGCCCGTTCGTGGTCAAGGCCATCGGCGAGCGCGCCGCACGCCGCTATGCCCTGACCGCCGAGCGTTTCAGCGGCGTGCGAGCCCGCGAACTGGGCCTGCTGGCCGAGGTGTACCCGGCCGGTGAGCTGGACACACAGGTCGAGGCGTGGGTGAACAATATGCTGCAGAACAGCCCGCAAGCGCTGCGTGCCACCAAGGACCTGCTGCGCGAAGTGGACGACGGCGAACTCAGCCCGGCCCTGCGCCGCTACTGTGAAAACACCATCGCCCGCATCCGGGTCAGCGCCGAAGGCCAGGAGGGCCTGCGCGCCTTCCTGGAGAAGCGCCGCCCCGCCTGGCAAACCGACGACAAGAAGGAGCCGCGCCCATGAGCCGCCCCGCTTTGACCACCCTGCTGGTCGCCAACCGTGGCGAAATCGCCTGCCGGGTGATGCGCACCGCCAAGGCCATGGGCCTGACCACCGTCGCGGTGCACAGCGCCACCGACCGTGACGCCCGCCACAGCCGCGAAGCGGATATTCGCGTCGACCTGGGCGGCAGCAAGGCTGCCGACAGTTACCTGGTGGTCGACAAGATTCTCGCCGCAGCCAAGGCCAGTGGCGCCCAGGCCATCCACCCGGGCTACGGTTTCCTGTCCGAGAACGCGGGTTTTGCCCGCGCCATCGAACAGGCCGGGCTGATCTTCCTCGGCCCACCGGCCAGTGCCATCGATGCCATGGGCAGCAAGTCGGCGGCCAAGGCACTGATGGAAGAAGCCGGCGTGCCGCTGGTGCCCGGCTACCACGGTGAAGCGCAAGACCTGGATACCTTCCGCGCCGCCGCCGAGCGCATCGGCTACCCGGTGCTGCTCAAGGCCAGCGCCGGGGGTGGCGGCAAGGGCATGAAAGTGGTCGAGGACGAAGGCCAGCTGGCCGACGCCCTGGCCTCGGCCCAGCGTGAGGCGCAGTCATCGTTCGGCGATGCGCGCATGCTGGTGGAAAAGTACGTGCTCAAGCCACGCCATGTGGAAATCCAGGTGTTCGCCGACCAGCACGGCAACTGCCTGTACCTTAACGAGCGTGACTGCTCGATCCAGCGTCGGCACCAGAAGGTGGTCGAGGAAGCGCCAGCGCCGGGCCTGTCCGCGGAGCTGCGCCAGGCCATGGGCGAGGCAGCGGTACGCGCGGCCCAGGCCATCGGCTACGTCGGTGCCGGCACCGTCGAGTTCCTGCTCGACGCCCGTGGCGAGTTCTTCTTCATGGAGATGAACACCCGCCTGCAGGTCGAGCACCCGGTCACCGAAGCCATCACCGGCCTCGACCTGGTGGCCTGGCAGATTCGCGTGGCCTGCGGCGAGCCGCTGCCGATCACCCAGGCGCAGGTGCCGCTGATCGGTCATGCCATCGAGGTGCGGCTGTATGCCGAGGACCCGGCCAACGAATTCCTGCCGGCCACTGGCACGCTCACGCTGTACCGCGAGTCGGCACCGGGTGAAGGCCGCCGGGTGGACAGCGGGGTCAGCGAGGGCGATGTGATCTCGCCGTTCTACGACCCGATGCTGGGCAAGCTGATCGCCTGGGGCCAGGACCGCGAGCAGGCCCGCCTGCGCTTGCTGGCGATGCTCGATGAGTTCGCCATCGGCGGGCTGAAGACCAATATTGCCTTCCTGCGCCGCATCCTGGCCCATCCGGCGTTTGCGGCGGCGGAACTGGACACTGGCTTCATTCCCCGCCATCAGGACGTGCTGCTGCCAGCACCTCAGGCATTGCCGGCGGGCTTCTGGGAGGCCGCAGCAGAAGCCTGGCTGCAAGGCCAGGCGCCGCACCAGCGGGCTGACGATGCAGGTTCGCCATGGGCCGAGCGCAATGGCCTGCGCCTGGGCCTGCCGGCGCGCAGCAGCCTGCACCTGAGCAGTGGTGGCGAAAGCCAGGCGGTTGCCCTGGAGCGCAGCGCCGCTTCGACCTGGCAGCTGGATGGCGAACAGCTGGGCCATGATGAGGACGGTGTCCGTCGCCGCTACCTGGCGGTACGTCGCGGTGGCACGCTGTTCCTGCGCTGGGATGGCGAGGTGCATGCCGTCGAAGCCTTCGACCCGATTGCCGAGGCCGAGGCCAGCCACAGCCATCAGGGCGGACTCGGTGCCCCCATGAACGGCAGCATCGTGCGAGTGCTGGCGGCGCCTGGGCAAGTGGTAGAGGCTGGAACGGCACTGGTGGTGCTGGAGGCGATGAAGATGGAGCACAGCATTCGCGCGCCCCATGCCGGGACGGTGAAGGCGTTGTTCTGCCAGGAAGGCGATATGGTCAGCGAAGGGACGGTGCTGGTCGAACTGGCTGAGTGAGGCATTCAGGGGCCGCTTTGCGGCCCTTTCGCGACACAAGGCAGCGCCTACAGAATTGCGCGATCCCTTGTAGGAGCGGCCTTGTGTCGCGAAAGGGCTGCGCAGCAGCCCCAGCAATCTAGAAGGTTCCGTGCACCCGCACGACCACCCCGAGAAACTCGCAGCCTTCTTCACACACCAGCGTCGGATAACTGCGGTTCAAGGCCTTCAGATACTGCTGCCCCCCCTCCTCGGCCAGCTCACGCAACATCGCCGTCTTCCCCGGCTGCCGGGCAATCACCAGCCGCCCCGGCTCCGCCTCCAGCCCCGGATCCACCAGTATGCGCATGCCCTGAGGCACACTGCGGCCACTGGCCGAGCTCATCGCATCGTTTTCAACTGGCAGCCAGAACGCTTTGCCCTGGGCCAGGTAGTCCGTCTGTTCGAACAGGCCAGGCTCGGCAATCTCTGCAGTGCTCAGCGCGTGCCAGGCCAACACCGGGTAGCGGAAGCACACGATGTACTGCATGAGGTCCAGTTCGTCATCGGTGTCATCCACATCGTAGATGCCACGCGCCTCGCCGACCTGACCCTGGATACGCAACTGCAAGCTGACGCTGTAGTGGGGCATGCCAATCTCGACGAACGTGCGGTTCATCGATTCGATCTTGGGCTGACGCCGCTTGTTCACCCAATGCCCCACGCTGCCCTGAGACACGCCAACGCGCTCGGCAAGCTGCTCTTGGGTGAGCTTCAACTCCTCCATCCGGTCACGGACGAGGGCAATCCATTTATCCATATTCATCGCTGGCACGATACGGACTGCCTTCTGGCGCTCAATAAACATTCAGTATTATTTCTAGAAAAGCACACAAATACCCAAGGTATTAAACTCGGGCAGAACCTTTTCCCATTGGCATGCGCAGGTATCAGGATGAAACCAACGAAAAACGACGTAACAGATCTGGACAGCGAAGCGGCCCGCCGCGCCCTCGACTACTACCTGAACCCCAACCCCACGCGCCCCAGCGCGCACAATCAGATCTGGACCTTGCACGCCGGCGTCACCGCCGAGCAGGCCCAGGACCATGCCATCGAATTGCTCCGCTGTGCCGCCGCCACCGCCCATGAAACCGCCACACACCAGGAAGGCAGCACCCGCGAGCTGACGTTCGCACTGATGCACATGATCGATATGGCCAGGGCCTTGCTGGAGCACAGGCGCGCCTTGCAGAACGGTTTATAGGCAAAAAAAGAAGGGAGAAACGTGATGGCCGAACCGGCGAAAGGCCCCGTTTGCCGGAATGAGGAAGCGCGCCGGTAAAATTTTTTACCGGATAACTGAAAATTCATTTGACTGGCAAATGATAACGATTATTATTGCACTCAGCTGATCGCAAGATCTGCTGGATAACCCGGAGCTTAGGTCGCTCCAGATTATCTCCTCATCAGGCTAATCACGGTTTTTGACCCGGCTTTTTGCCGGGTCATTTTTTTGGCTCTTCAGGCTAATGAAGATCGTTGATGGCGCGCATGATAGCAAAAGTGTTTCAGAGCGTGAACGCTCATTACAAATCTTTGCGGAATCAGCACTTGAGAATCAATCTCGTTTTTACTACGCTGTTTCTGCATCAAGGACGATGCCCCCACCCCTACCCCGAGCAAGGAGCTGTCCATGAGCCGTCTGCTGCTGCCCCTTGAGCACCCCACGCCTTCCAGCGAGCATGCTGCCGAGACTGAACTGCTGTTCGCACTCAAGCGCCTGCCCCGGCGCGTGCAGCAAGTGTTCCTGCTCAATCGCCTCGATCAGCTGGACTTTGCCAGCATCGCCAAACGCCTCGACCTCCCGCTGCTCAGCATCGAACGCAACATGAACCAGGCCCTGCAAGTGGTGCAGCCACGCGGGGATGCGTTGGCCAGTGTGGCCGGGCAATGGTATGTGCGGTTGCAGAGCCCTGACGTGACATCGTGCGAACGCATCGATTTTCGCCGTTGGCTGGATGCGTCACCTGCGCATTTGCAAGCGTTTCATGACACCGAACTGCGCTGGCGCAGCCTGCTCGTCCCGGCGCGGGAGCTGGGGCAGGATGGCTGGTATCGGCAAGGGCGTGCGGCGATTTCGGTGGGTGGGTGTTCGGTGGCGGTAGGTTTGGGCTTGGCTGCGCTACTGCTATTTGGGTATTGGGCCTGAGTCACAAACCTGCTGGCGCAGCTCCAAACCTTTCAGATAGATAAGCAAGTAGCAGCCCGCGAGGCTGCAGGCGACAAAGCCCAGCGCCAGGCTCATCGGCAAGCTACTCCTCATGGATGCCACCAGCATGCTGGCGCCCCCACCGAATGCAAACAGCATCGTATTGTTGAGCGAGGCCGCAGCACCTGCACGCTCCGGGTGCAACCCCAGCGCATGGCTCGTTGCAGCTGGCCGCACAATGGTTGTACCGATGGTACAGAGCACCAATGGAAGCAGAAGGCTGAAAACCCCAAGCTCATGCAGGGTGACAACCAGGCAAAGAGCAAGCCCAGCCAGACCGATGAGTGCGAATCCCCAACCCACCTGCGCATGCATCGCGATGCGGCAATTCAGCCAACTGGCAATGAAGCCGCCGATCAGGTAAGCCAGTCCATACCCGAGAAAGACTATGGAAAAGGCGAACTCCGTCAGGCCAAGTTGCTCGATGAGCAACAATGGGGAGACGACCACAAATGAAAAATGGCAAGCGAACGCCAAGCATGAAAATAGCGAACTGACGAGAAACGCACGGTCTTTGAGCAAAGCCTGATAACTATTTAAAACGCCTGCACTGCCAGATGATGTCGGCTTCTCTTGCAGTAACCTCAACGCAAGCGCCAGCACAACAATGGCCAGCACTACAAAGACCTGAAAGCTGCCTGCCCAACCGAGATATTGCTGGAGCACACTGCCTGCAAGGGGCGATAAAGAAATAAACAAGCCACTTGCGCTGGTCATCAGGATACGCATCGCATTGCGCTGATGGCCGTTGAACCTATCCTGCACCAGGGCCTGGCTAAGCACGAAGCACCCGCATCCCACCGCCTGTAGAAGGCGGAAAAACATGAAGCCTTGGTAACTTGTTGCGAGGGTGCATCCCACCGCACCTGCAACGGAAACTACTAGACCAGCTATCAGCAGACGCTTTCGCCCCATTCGGTCAGAAAGCGGACCGATGATAGTTTGCGAAATGGCGACACCGACAGCGAACAGGCTGATCGAATATGCAATGTACTGCGCATCGACACGAAAATCCCGGGCCATCAAAGGCACAGAGGGCAAAATCACATCGAGCGGAAACACGCCCAGAAGACTGATGAGGAGGAGCAATAAAACATAACAGCGAGTGGACTGCGAAGCGTCTCGTCTATTCATCGATCCAACCCTCATTTTTCAACTGGCGAAAGTAGGATGCATTCGAGAGCAGATCGGTACGCCTTACAGCTTTCAGAGTCAATTGCAAAGTAGAGGCAACCCTACGACGCCAGTTTCGCCTAAGATGATTTGCAACACGCTCACGACAAAGCGCTGTATCTTTTACCTGAAACCTTATAAATGAAATATCTGGACGGCAAAAAATACGCACCACCACTAACAATGCATTTACAACAAAGTCCCTTTCGGCGGTCGACGCCTGCCCCCACAGCTTGACAAAGCAGTCGGCAAAAAAAACCGAATGCTTGGCCTCATCATGCAAATGATCTGTCAGCATGCTGAAAACAGGCACATTCAAGTCATCCTGCCCCAACAGCGATAGCTCACGTGTTATGACGGTCTCAGAAATGAACGCCATCACAAATAAGGCAAGTTCTTCCCACTTGCCGGAATAGCGAGCCAAAAGCCTACTCAAATGTTTTAAGCGAACTGAACGATACCTTTCCAGCCTATGGTAACCAGCAATTTGCTCGGCCAGATCCTTGGAAAACAGGGCATGATACCCTTCATCAGCATACAGCTTTAAGACCTGACAACGCTCCCCCACCGAAAAGTGCATAGATAACTCGCCATGCACCATGCAGTTGACCGCCTTGTTGACGATAGTCATCTCAAGCTCAGTTGTATAGTCCAGGAAATACAGCAAATGACTGACATGCAGCTTGCGAACTTCCTGAAGAGGCAAATTTTCTATTCCCGGGCACTCCATGATCGGCATTAAAGCCGCGGGAAACCATAAGCTCGGCTCTGCCCGTAGAAAATCCTGTCCGGAGAGTTCATATGCATAAGGGCGAGCACGAACGGAACTGGTGCTATCCCACGTATTGAACACCATGACGGCACGACTTACTTCTTTCTGTTGGCTCATCCAAACGACGCCCCCTAGCGTGACAGCATCCTCAGGCTTTCAGGTGTGGCCTCACCACTGGTGTACCCACAACCCACAAAGAAAAGCACCTGCTCGTGGGGATTTTCCAACTTTAGGAAAGGCTCTATATCCTGTTCGCACAGCGCTCCTGTGAGCCAGGTCCCCAAACCAAGGGAAGTACTGATAATCTGAAACGTCTGAGCGATGTGTCCCACTTCCAGTAGTGCATTGCGATAAGCGCGCGAATGCTCATACTTCCACCACAACTTATCGAACCTTGATGTAAAAAATACGCCAGCGGACAGATTATTCGCAAAATGTTGCCCCGATAGCATCTGCCCTACTGACGGCACGTCAGTAGATTTGAGAAGCAATCGATGACTGGCGGCATCATAGTAATAGATCCCTTCGTCAAGCCCTTCGACATTTCTCACCAGCACATAGCCTTCAGTTGAATTCAGTCCCCCGCCGGATGGGCTGCACCGGCGCTTTCGGAGGGAATCAGGCAACCCACTAGCCTCCGGAACTTCGCGGTCTTTTACAAACCCCAATGTAAACTGCAAAATTTTCGCCAATATTTCTAGCGGAAGTGGTATATCAATAAATTCCCTGGTAGTCGAGCGACGACACAGACCTTGCTCGAGTTCCCCTTTACACGTCTTCCGAGGTAGCAAGACACCCGCTCCACCTCCATCTTGCGCGTAATCTATAGGCAGCGGTTTCGCCCATGCACCGTCACAATGCTCCAAATACAGCTTCGCCCACTCCTCTTCATCTTGAGGTATATCGTCCAGGGGAATATTCTTCGTGCCGAAGTGAAAAATTCTGGACAGTACGTCCCACCCCCAATAGTCCGATTGCTCTTGAGTAGTTTTCACGAGCCCTGCGCGAATCAACTCCTGATCAACTTTGCAGCTCTGATCAATGCAATCCTGATTATAAATCAAAAAAATCAAGCGCCGAGCATGAGCGGCTGACAACTCATACTGCTTATGCGCCTTGAAATCCCAGCAAATGAGGGATGAGCCGAGCACTATAAAAAAACAATCTTCACTGATCATCAGTTCCTCCACTGGCTGACTAAGCGCAGGCCGGCTCTGCGCTTAGTTATCAGCCTAAAAGCCTAATCAGGCCTTTTTGACCAGGTGAGCCAGATTGGCCAGTTTACGAGACTCCATTTTGACTTCTTTCATTTCAATTTCTCCATTGAGTGCCGCGTCATTGCGACGAACTAATAATTAGTCATCAATGCAAGATGCACAAGCTGAATCATTGAAGGAAACCCCCCAAAGATTTGTAGGAATTTTCCAGTACTGGCGTTTTTCGAGCTTGGTTCCCGCCATAAACTCCAAACCTCGCAATTCACTGAACAGCAAAGAAATCGCAGCATTCAGCAGCTGAGCAGCATGAAATCTCTGGTGTTCCTCAGCCAACTCAGACTTGGTTACTCAAGTTACAAAGCAACTACTGATCGCGATCAAGAGAAGCGATCCAGCCCTTCTCCTCACACGCCCCACCCTCAAGCGGTGTACAGTACCCCCACAACAAATCCCAAGGAGCCCGCCCATGACCGTGACGCTGTCCCCCCTGCAAATCGACTGCGATTTCGATTCCGGCAACATCCTGATCCTGGATGCCAGCAACCCGGCCCAGGTGCACCTGGCCATCCGCCCGGACACAAATAGCGGCCACTTCCAGTGGTTCCACTTCAAGGTCAGCGGTCTCACCCCGGGCCAGGTCCATCGCTTCAGCCTGGACAACGCCAGCGAGTCTTCCTACAAGAACGCCTGGAGCGGCTACAACGCCGTGGCCTCCTACGACCAGCAGACCTGGTTCCGCGTGCCGAGCCAGTTCGATGGTAAGGCGCTGTCGTTCGAGCTCAAGGCCGAGCAGGAGCAAGTCTGGTTCGCCTACTTCGAGCCTTACCCGCGTGCCCGCCACAACCAGCTGATCGAACGTGCCCGGCAGATCCCTGCCGTCGAGCTGCTGGCCTGCGGCCGCAGCGTGCAAGGCCGGGATATCCCGCTGCTGCGCGCAGGCGATGGCGCGGCGGGCAAGCGCAAGCTGTGGCTGATTGCCCAGCAGCATCCGGGCGAGCACATGGCCGAGTGGTTCATGGAAGGGGTGATCGACCGGCTGCAAGCCAATGACCCAACCGTTCAGAAACTGCTGGCAAAGGCCGACCTGTACCTGATCCCGAACATGAACCCGGACGGCGCCTTCCTTGGCCACCTGCGCACCAATTTCAAGGGCAAGGACCTGAACCGGGCCTGGCAGGATGCCAGTGTCGAGTCGAGCCCGGAGGTGTTCTTCGCCCAGGCGCAGATGAAGCAGTACGGGGTGGATGCGTTCATCGATGTGCATGGTGACGAGGAAATTCCCCATGTGTTCACGGCGGCCTGTGAGGGCAACCCGGGGTATACGCCACGGCTGGCCAGGCTGGAAGAGCAGTTCCGCACGACCTTGTGCAGCGTGACCAAGGACTTTCAGACGGTACATGGCTACACCCGGGACGAGCCGGGCCAGGCGAATATCACGCTGGCGTGCAATGCGGTGGGGATGGCCTATGACTGCCTGTCGCTGACCCTGGAGATGCCGTTCAAGGACCATGACGATGCGCCGGAGCCGGTGGCCCAGTGGTCAGGGGCGCGCTCCAAGGCGTTGGCCGGGGCGGTGCTGGAGACCTTGCTGAAAATGGTCGACGATTTGCGTTGAGCAGGTTCGACCTCTTCGCGGGGCAAGTACAGGACTGCACTGTCAGAACTGCACATCGAGTATCACATTGTCGACATAGCTTGCCGCCGGCGGTGTCGTCTGGTCGGTATAGACCTTGGCGTTGTAGTTGAACATCTGGCTCCCGGTGCCGGTGCCGTTTCCGGGGTTCACGTCGGCATCGCTGCTGGAGCGCCGGGCCGTGGTCAGCGAACCCCAACGCACGGTGCCGGCGCTCTTGAAGATGTCATAGGCCAGGTAGTTGCCGGCCGTGGACTTCATCCGCCGCCGCCCGCCCGAGACATTCTCCCCATCGTTCAAGCCCACTGTGTAGGCACTGCCCTTGGTGCACGACAGACTCACGCTTTGGCTTACGGTACCGAACCCCGCCACTACCGGCGCGCTGCCGAAGCTGATGTTGGGCGTGGTGATCTGGCAGTCGTTGCTCACAGTCAAGCTGACGTTCAAAGTTCGGCTGCCGGAACCTACGTCACGGCCCAAACAGATGCTGCCAATACCGATCCCGGAGCAGTAGTCCCAGCTCCAGGCGATGGTCAGGGTCTCCTGGTACACACCCGCGGCGACGTTGCTGCCGACCTGGGTCTTCATGTACAGCGGCACGGACTTGGGTGTGGTGCCATTGAGCAACCCCAGCAGATCGAGGATGCCGTTACGGGCGAAATCAAAGGCAACGCCGCGGGTGATCGGATAGCTGGTGCTGTTGTCGGCGTACAGGGTGTATGGAATGACGTCGCCCGTAGGGCCGACCAGCCCACTGGTGGAGGACGTGATGGTGGCGTAGAAGTGGTCGGTGGAACTGAGCAGGCTCAGCAGCGAGCCGGTGCACTGCAACCCGGAGTTGGTGCTTGAAGCGCTCTGTACCGTGGTACGCACCAGGGTCGAGTTGATCGTGCCGAACGCCGCGGGCAGGGTTGCCACCGACGAGCACAGCGCCCACGCCGAACCGGCCGGCAACAGCAGCAGGCTGTACAACAGGCCTTTCATCTGCATACCAGCGGACCGATCAGTGGAATCGAGCCTGCCGATGCCGGCAGATCGAATTCGACCTGGCACTGCCCGCCCCCCTCCAACGCCACCTGCAGGCGGTTGTGCGGCGACAGGTTCTCCAGGTACACCAAGCCGTCCCAGCCGACCACAGCCTGACTGCCGCTTTCCTGATGGCTGACCTTGCTGCCCAGCTTGAGCGGCTGCTGATTGCCATCGACCAGTTCGACGCTCGCCGCCATGACACGCCGGATCGCGAACTCCAGCAGATAACCACTTCCACGGCGCACCGCCACCCGCTGTTCGACCTCGGCCGTCAGCACATCGGGCGGCAAGTCCATCGGGTCGATTTCATACTTGCCGCGGTAGTAGCCGCTGCTGTACGGCACCAGCAAGTGACCGCTACGGTCGGTGCGGCCGATTTCCTGATTCTCGTAACGCACCGGCACGTCGGCGTAGCCACTGGTGCTGACCACCACGAAGGCATCGTCGATGCGGTTGGCGGCAAACAGCCCAGCGTCCATCCACACCAGCGAGCCACTGGCGTCGGCCCAGCGGGTCATCTCGCCGCTGCTGCCGTACACGCCGGCCTGCACCTGCACCGATTGCAGGCGCCAGGTGACGTCGGCCTGGCGGTAGGCATCGCGGTCGCTGCCGCCGGCATAGCCGAGGTTGTAGCCGACGCCGCCGCCTACCGGCACGGCGCGGCTGTAGTTGACCCGTTGCAGGCTTTCGCCATCTTTGCTGCGTTCGGTGCTCACTGCCAGGGTGCTGCCGAAGTCGAACGGAATCACCACCTGCGCCTGCACCGCCCAGTTGCTGTCACCAACCTCGCGGTTGGCCGACAGGTACAGGCTGCTGTTGCCCCACAGCGGCTTGCTCCAGCTCAGGTTGATCAGCCGGGTGCGCGTGTCGTCGCCGGCGCGCACATCGAAATAGCCAACGCCAAGGCTGCCGTACTGGTCGAGGTTGACGCTCAGGGTCACCTGTTCGCTGCGCTGGCTCAGTTGCATGTCGGGGATGTCGACCCGGGTCAGGTCCGAATACTCGCCATACCGTTGCAGGCGCTGGTAGTTGAAGCCGATGCGCTGGCTGTTGTACTGGTAGCCGAGGGCGACCTGGTGGCCCGTCTCCCCTTCGAACCGGCTCTGCGCCAAGGCTGCATTGAGCACACCGAACGTGCCCAGGCGCATGTTGCCACCCAGACCACCGAGCAGCAGCGATTCGGCGGTCTCGACATGGGACTCCAGGGTGAAGCTGTCACTGACGCCGTGGCGCAGGCTGGCCGAGGCAACCCCCGTTCCATAGCCGAAATCTTCCACGGCATAGTCCCGACGCAGGCTGCCCGCAGCCACCGAGAAGTCCGACAGGCCTTTCTGCAACAGGCTGCTGGTGACATAGAACGGCAAGGTGGTCGACACCTGCCGGCCCAGCGCATCGGTGGTCACCACCACCGCCTCGCCAGCGCCGTTGATGAACGGCACGTTGGTCAGGGTGTAGGGCCCGGGCTGCAATTCGGTCGTACTGGACTTGTAACCGTTGATGAACAGGTCCAGCGAGGTCGGCACCGCAGCTTCACCGGCGAAGGCCGGCAAGGGATAAGTGACCAGGTCCGGACGCGCGCCAAAATCCCGCGACAGCTGCAGACCGCCAACCCGGACCGAGCTGGTCCACGGTAATGCCCCGGTGACGAAGTCGCCGGCCTCGTAAGTCAGCAGGCGCTGCTCGTCGGTGAAACGCCAGGTGGTGTCGTAGCGCAGAAAACCCTGGCGGCTGTCATCGCGCTGCGCGCCGTTGAACGACTGGCGCCACTGGCCGGTGGTCGAGAACGTGCCCCAGCTGTCGAACAGCCGCAGTTCGTTCCAGGCCGCCAGGTAGGAACCGCCATCGTCGGTGTCATTGAGGTACAGGTCGTAGTTGAACAAAGCGCCGAAGCTGCTGCGCGCCTCGCTGGCCGGGTACAGGCCGCGGTCACCGACCTGCTGGTCTGGCAGCCAGGCCGGGGGCACCTGCAGCAGCAAGCGCTGGTTCTGGCTGTCGTAATCGGTGTGCAGGCCCGCCACATCGTCCAGCGCCAGCTCACCTTGCGGGTCGCCTGGCAGCTGGATGCCGAGGTTGCGCAGCACCTCGCTGTCCAGGTACAGGCGCCCGGCCCGTTGCTGCACCGCCACCAGCTCAGCCCTGGGCACTTGGTTCACCAGCAGGTCGAGGTACAGCGTGGCGTCGGCGATGGCAGTGGTTTCGCTGGGCGGCGGTGGCAAGTCGTCGGCCAGCGTCAGGCCGGGGCCGAACAAGGTCAGCCCCAGGCACCAGCAACGCGAAGCCCGCGACAGCCATCTCACGCACGGATTCCGACCATTGCCAGGTCCTCCATGGCCCTTGCCCTTCATTCAGTAGCGGGCTCACTGCCCTTGCCGGATCGCTTCGGCCACTTCCTGGCCGTTCACCCTCCCCTTGATCACACTGCCCGCATTCGGCACCACCGGCGCCGGCCAGCGCATGCTGGCGCCAGGCAGCACGTAGCCGAGCAGGCCTTCGGCCAAGGCTTTGCCCTGGCCGCCCTGCTGCACCACTACATCGGTCAGGCGCGCATGTACCGGGCCGGTGTTGCGCATCTCCACATAGGGTTTGCCCTGCACCGTCACCGGGCGCCAGCTGAGCTGCGGTTTGCCGACGCCGTCGGCGTTGCGCTTGCCTTGCGGGTCGGGCTTGCCCCACAAACCTTCGCCATAGACGAACAACGGCACCGAGTAGCGCATCTGCAGGCGGATCGCTGCAGTGGTGCCCTGGCTGGCGGCATCGGCGGGCAATGGCGAGGGGATCTCATCGATGATGATGCGGTAGGCCTGCTCCTGGCCGGCCGGCGAGCTGCCCGTGCGGGTCAGGCGGATCAGCTGCTTCTGCCCCGGGGGAATGTTGGCCACCGGCGGGCTGCCGATGATCTCGCGCTGGGCCTGGAACTGCTCCTGATAGTCACCCTGGCGCCAGGCGAATACCCGCACCTGCAGACTGGCCGGCGCCGTGCCACGATTCTCCAGCCACAGCGCACCGGCCTTCTGGTCAGCCTCCAGCACCGGGTCGATCGGCCAGATCAGCACCGAGGTGGCCGCCCCTGCCGGCAGGCTCGCCAACAGCAACAAACCGATCACACCTTGCGCCCACTTCGCGCCTGCCCCCATGCCGCTCTCCTTGGTCTCTTTTCTTCTTGGGTGCTGGTGTATTCACCAGGTCACCGATACTTGCACCACATCGGTGTAGGTCCCGGCCGGCAAGGTGCCGGGCAACTGGGTACGGCCATACACCGGCAATTTGATGGCCGTGGCGTCGGTGTAGCTCACCGCCACGCTCTGGCCAATGCCCAGGGCCTGGCTGTAGGCCGCGTCCTGGTACAACTGGTAGGCCAGCACCTGGGTGCCGCCCGTACGCTTGAGGTTGCGCGTGCCACTGGCGCTGTTCTGGCCACCGTCCAGGCTCATGCTCAGGCTCACCCCGGGGGTGCACTGGAAGGTCACCGTGGTGCCGCCCAGCGAGGTACTGAGAATGCCGGTGGACAGCGCCGACTGGGTGCCGAAATCGAGCACGCCATAGCTGGTCACCCCGCCCACCACCAGGCAACCGGCAACAATCTGCGCACTCACCTGGAAGGTGCTGCTGGTCGCCGCATCCAGGGGCGCGGCCAGCAACAGGCCGAGCCCCGTCAGGCAACCCGCGAGCCAGGCGCGCATGGCGGCGAACATGGCTCAGAACGACAACTCGACCGCCACCGTGTCGGTGTACGTCCCGGCCGGCAGGCCGGCCTTGCCACGGGCCTGGCCATACAGGTTGACGGTCTGCGCCACACCGGTGCTGGTCGGCAAGGTGATGGTGCCGTCGATGGCCAGCAGCGTGGTGTGCCCGGCATCGGTGTAGAAGTCGTAGGGCACGAAATTGCCGGCGCCATCGGCCAGCGCACGGGTACCGCCGGCCGACTGGCCGTCGTGGGTGCCGGCGCGCACGCGGATCGCCGGCACTGTGCCGGCCGAGCAGAGAATGCTCATGGCGCCACCGCCGCCGCCCAGCACCTGGGCATTGGCCGTGGTGAACAGGGCTTCCTGGGTGCCGAAGTTGAGGGTACCGAAGTTCAGCCCTGAGTTGCCGCCACTGCCGTTGACCTGGCACGCCGAAGTCAGGGTCAAGGTCGAGGTGATGGTCCCGGTCACCGTGGCGGCCTGGGCATGAGCGGCCATGGCCAGGCCGAGGCCGGCGAGCATGCAGCGGGGGAAAGTCGTTCGCATCGGAGTCTCCTTGCGTCGTTTACCAGTCCAGGGTCACTCTCAGGGTGTCGCGGTACAGCCCGGCGGGCAGCGCGCGCGGTTGCGCCACTACCACACCGTAGATGGGAATAGGGATCTGCGCGGAACTGCTGACGGTGAAGGCGCGGGCCTGGCCGATGCCGTAGCGGCTGTTGCCACCCGGGTCGACCGCCAGTTGGTAGGGGATCATTTCGCGGCCATTGCTCAGCCGGCGCACACCGTCGTCGCCATTCAGGCCACCGTTGATGCGCACGTTGAATGCCCGCACCTCGGGCGTGCAGCTGATCTGCAGGCTGCCCTCGCCGCCCGCTTCGTCGACCCGGCTGCGCAGCGGTGTGTCCCAGTTCGGGCCGCGCTGACCGAAATCCATCAGGCCCGGGTTGCCCAGCGTGGCTGGCGGCTGGTCACCGCTGTTGATCTGGCAGGCGGCGCTGATCACCAGGCGGGCCTGGATGAACCCGGTGGTGGTGCCATGCGCCGCACCACAGGGCAACAGCAGCGGGCCGAGACTGAGCAACAGGATCGATGTGCGGTTCATGGCGTGTCGTCCTTGTGCATGGCGGCCTCGCTACCAGGTGACCGTGATCTTGAGCAGGTCGCCGTACTGCCCGGCGCGTGGCACCCAGGCCAGCTTGTCGATCCGGGCGTAGAGTGGCAGCTCAACCGAACCGCTGTCCGGTACGCGCGCGGCATGGGCCTCACCGACGACAACCGGCTCGCGCCAGGCAGCATCGCGGTACAGCCGATACGGGATCGGCCTGGCCTGGCCATCGCCGCTGCCCAGAAACCGCAGTTCGCCGACGCCGCCGTGCTGACCGCCGTCTACCCGCACCTGGTAAGGCGTGTCGGGGTTGCACTCAAGGCGCGGTGGCCGCTGGTTGATCAGCACGCCACTCAATGGCCCGCCAGGCCCATCCAGGCGTGCGGCAGTGCCCAGGTCGATCACGCCCAGGGCCTGTGCACCCGCATCACGCTGTTGCAGGGTCAGCATGCAGCCACGCTCTACCAGGACCCGCACTTCCACGAGGAAGTCCGCCGCCCCGGCAATGCCGCTCAAAAACAGGCCCAACAGCGCGGCCAGAAAGCGTTCCGTCACTGGGTGATCCTTGTTCCTCTATTCTGAACTTGAGCGTAGCAGCAGGTGGCCGAACCGTGATGGCCGGGTGCCATTCTTTTGTGCTAACGACAAAGCGCGGGCGAACCGGCAAGAAATTTCCCAATCCGGGCGAACCCCTGGGCATCCCATGCCTCCAATGGCCATGGGCCGGCAAAGCGGTCGACATTCTGTTACGGTGCCCGGCGCCCGACACAGGTGGCATGGAAGAACATCACAGGAGCCTTTCCATTGATGACTGCAGACAACGCACTCGCCGCAGCCATGGAGCGCTGCGCCGAAGAGCCGATCCAGGTGCCCGGCAGCATCCAGCCGCACGGCTTTCTGCTGGTGCTGGATGAGCACGACCTGCGCATTCTCCAGGCCAGCGAGAATGTCGAACGCTGGCTGGGCGTGCCGGCCTGGGAACTGATCGGCTGCACCTTCGCTGACGTGGTCAGCGAAAGCTTCGAGCTGCGCGCCAGGCTCGAACGCCTGCCTGGCGACGAGGCCTTCCCGTTCCATATCGGCGATGTGCGCTTGCGCCAAGGGGCACCGTTCACGGGCATGCTGCGCCTGCTGACGCACCGCCACGACCAGGTGCTGATCGCCGAGTTCGAACCCTTCCGCCAGCCAGCGGACCTGGCCGATCAGGGCGACTATTACCCGCTGGTGCGCGGATTCGTCAGCAGCCTGCACAACGCCGACAGCCTCGAAGCGCTGCTCCAGCAGTGCGTGGTGCAGATCAAGCGCATCACCGGCTTCGGCCGGGTCAAGGCCTACCGCTTCGACGCCGAGGGCAATGGCCAGGTGCTCGCCGAGCTGGCCGACACCGGTTACCCGCGCTACCTCGGCCTGCGCTTTCCCGCGGCGGACATCCCGCGCCAGGCCCGCGAGCTGTACCGCGTCAACCGCATCCGCGTGATCGAGGATGCCAACTATCAGCCCTCCCCCCTGCTGCCAGCCATCAACCCGCGCACCGGCAAGCCCCTGGACATGAGTTTCACCGCCTTGCGCAGCGTGTCACCGGTGCACCTGCAGTACATGCGCAACATGGGCACCCTGGCGTCGATGTCGCTGTCGATCGTGGTCGATGGCCAGCTCTGGGGCCTGATCTCCTGCCACCACGCCCAGCCGCGCGCGGTCGAGTTCCGTACCCGCACCGCCTGCGAACTGCTGGCCAGCGTGCTGTCGCTGCAGATCGAGACCCGTGAGTCGCACGCCAGGACGCGCCAGTTGCTCGACCTGCGCCAGCACATCGTGCGCATGATCTCGTCGATGGCCGACCACGACAGCGTCAGCGATGGCCTGCGCGACTTGCCTGAGGTGCTGCTGGCATTCGCCGGGGCCAGCGGCGCGGCGGTCATCTCCGCCGAGCGCTGCGACCTGATCGGCCAGACCCCGCCTGCGGCGCAAGTCACGGCCCTGGTGCACTGGCTGGAGCAACGCGGCGAGGAGACCGTGTTCCACAGCGACAACCTGCGCCATGACATCGATGAGCTGCCAGAGCTGGCAGCCCATGCCGGAGGCGTGCTGGCGGTGGCCATCTCGCAGATCCACTCGCATTACCTGCTGTGGTTCCGCCCCGAGCAGGTGCGCACGGTCGACTGGGCCGGACGCCCCGACAAGCAGATCGGCGCCCAGGGTGCGCTCGACCCGCGACACAGCTTCGATCGCTGGCGGGAACAGATCAGCGGCTACTGCGAACCCTGGGCCCCACTGGTCATCGAGGGCGTGCTCGAACTGCGCACGGCAGTGCTGGGTATCGTGCTGCGCAAGGCCGAGGAGCTGGCGCAACTGGCCAACGAGCTGCGTCGCTCGAACAAGGAACTCGAAGCCTTTTCCTACAGTGTGTCCCACGACCTGCGCGCCCCGTTACGCCATATCGCCGGCTACACCGAGCTGCTCGGCGAAATCGAGGGCCAGGGCCTCAGCGAGCGCGGCAAGCGCTTCCTGCAGCACATCGAGGAAGCCGCGCACTTCGCCGGCAGCCTGGTCGACAACCTGCTCAATTTCTCGCAGATGGGCCGCTCGGCGTTGCGCCTGTCGGATGTCGACCTCAACGCGCTGGTCGAGAGCATCCGCCAGGAACTGGCCCCCGATTACGAAGGCCGCGACATCGTCTGGGACATCGCGCCACTGCCCAAGGTGATCGCCGACCCGGCGTTCATCAACATGGCCTTGCACAACCTGATCGCCAACGCCATCAAATACACCCGTGGCCGTGAACCCGCCCACATTGCGGTCCACGCCCGCCAGCACCGGGACGAGACCGAAGTGTACATCCGTGACAATGGTGTAGGCTTCGACATGGCCTACGCCAACAAGCTGTTCGGGGTGTTCCAGCGCCTGCACCGCATGGAAGACTTCGAAGGCACGGGCATCGGCCTGGCCAGCGTGCGGCGGATCATCGAGCGCCATGACGGGCGAGTCTGGGCCGAAGGCCAGGTCGACCGGGGCGCCAGCTTCCACTTCACCCTGCCCCGTCAACCCGCAACCAACTGAGGTAACCGTATCACCATGCTCAAGCCCATCCTGCTGGTCGAAGACAACCCCCGGGACCTGGAGCTGACGCTGCTGGCCCTGGAGCGCAGCCAGTTGGCCAACGAGGTCATCGTCCTGCGCGACGGCGCCGATGCCCTCGACTACCTGCTGCGGCGCAACGCTTACGCCAATCGCGACGATGGCAACCCGGCCGTGCTGTTGCTGGACCTGAAACTGCCCAAGGTCGATGGCCTGGAAGTGCTCAAGGAAGTCCGCGCCACCGCAGAGCTGCGCAGCATCCCGACGGTGATGCTGACCTCTTCCCGTGAAGAACCTGACCTGCTGCGCGCCTATGAGCTGGGGGTCAATGCCTACGTGGTCAAGCCCGTGGAGTTCAAGGAGTTCGTCGCGGCGATTTCCGACCTGGGGGTATTCTGGGCGGTACTCAACGAGCCGCCACCCGGCTCGCTGCGCCTGAACCGTCGCGCCAGCAACTGAGGCCCCCGCAAAGATGTTGCCGACACCGCTGAAATTGTTGATGGTCGAAGACAGCTCGATGGATGCCGAGCTGACCCTGATGCGCCTGGAGCGCAGCGGGTTGCAGGTGCAGTCACGGCTGGTGTTCGACCATGTCGGCGTCGAGCACGCGCTGCACCAGTCCAGCTTCGACCTGATCCTTTGCGACTGCGTGCTGCCGGGTTCTTCCGGCACCGAGGTGCTGGCCATCGCCCAGCGCCTGGCACCCGACACGCCGTTCATTTTCCTCTCAGGCATCTATGGCGAAGAACATGCGGTGGAAATGGTCCGCCTGGGTGCCACCGACTATGTGCTGAAGAAGAACCTGCCGCTGCTGCCCAAGGCCGTGCGCCGGGCCCTCACCGAAGTGCAGGAGCGCCAGCGCCGGCGCCGTGCGGAAGAAGCCCTGGCCGATGTCGAGGCCCGCGCGCGCATTGCCATCGATGCCGCCGGCATGGGCACCTGGGATTTCCGCCCGCAACAGGGCCAGCTGGTCTGGGACGACCGTTGCAAGACCCTGTTCGGCCTGCCGGTCGATACCGAGATGAACCTGCAGGTGTTCTATGCCGGCATCTACCCCGACGACCAGGCCAAGGTGCGCGAAGCCGTCGAGCAGGCCATGCGCCCGGACAGCGACGGCCTGTACCGGGTCGAGTTCCGCATCGCCCAGCCCAACGGCCTGGAGCCGCGCTGGCTGCTCAGCAGCGGCCAGTGCCAGTTCGTCGACGGCCAGTGCACGCGGTTTTCCGGGGTACTGCAGGACATCCATACCCAGCGCCAGGCGACCCAGGCGCTCAGGCAGCTCAACGAAATGCTCGGCGAACGGGTCGAGCGCCGCACCCGCGAGCGGGACCGCGCCTGGGAGCTGTCCCAGGACTTGCTGGCGGTGCTCAACAAGGACCTGACCCCGGTGGCCCTCAACCCGGCCTGGGAGGCCAGCCTGGGCTTTTCCCGCGAGCGCCTGAGCCAGACGTCGCTGCTGCACCTGCTGCCCGAAGTGGATCAGGAGGCGTTGCTCGCCGAGCTGGCCGCCCTCGCCCACGGCCGCACCAGCGTCCGTTTCGTCGGCCGCATCCAGCATGCCGGCGGCCAGTTGCGCTGGTTGTCCTGGGTGGTGGTGCCGGAAGACACCCTGCTCTACGTGGTGGCGCGGGACATCACCAGCGAGCGCGAAACGGCCCTGGGCCTGGCCGAAGCCAACACCCGCCTGCGCGAACAGATCACCGAGCGCGAACGCATTGAGGCGGCGCTGCAGCAGATGCAGCGGCTGGAGGCCGTCGGCCAGCTCACCGCCGGGGTCGCCCACGACTTCAACAACCTGCTCACGGTCATCCTCACCGGCGCCAGCTTCCTTGAGCGCGACCTGGCCAAGGGTAACCTGGACAAGGCCAGCAGCCGCCTGACGCATATCCGCGAAGCCGGTGAGCGCGGCGCCAAGCTGACCTCGCAATTGCTCGCCTTCTCCCGTCGCCAGCGGCTGGAGCCGGTGCCGCTGAACCTGAACCGTACCCTCACTGGCCTGGAAGAACTGTTGCGTCGCACCCTCGGCGGCAACATCCTGGTGCGCCTGGACCTGGACCACAGCCTGTGGCAGGCGCTGACCGATCCGACCCAGACCGAGATGATCATCCTCAACCTGGCCATCAACGCCCGCGACGCCATGCCCGATGGCGGCCAGCTGACCCTGTCGACCCGCAACACCCGCATCAAGGCCCGCCCGCAGCGCCCGGAAGATCCCGAGCCTGGCGAGTACGTGATGCTGAGCATTCGTGACACCGGCTGCGGCATGAGTGAAGAGGTGCTGGCCAAGGTGTTCGAGCCATTCTTCACCACCAAGGACATCGGCAAAGGCTCCGGCCTGGGCCTGGCCCAGGTGTTCGGCTTTGCCAAGCAGTCCGGCGGCGGTGTGCGCATCGACACCGAGCCTGGCCATGGCACCCAGGTGGCGGTGTACTTGCCGGCGGTGAAGCAGCAGATGGCCATCGACCCTGTGGCGCCGACAGTCACCCCGTCGAGCGATGACAGTGGCCGGGACCGCACGGTGCTGCTGGTGGATGACGATCACCTGGTACGCGACATGCTCGGTGACGTGTTGCGCCAGTACGGCTACCAGGTGCGTCAGGCGCACAGTGGGGAGCAGGCGCTGGCCCTGCTGGACGACGATATCGACCTGCTGCTGACTGACTTTGCCATGCCCGAATTCAACGGCGGGCAACTGGCTCTGGCGGCGCGCGACCGCTATCCGCAACTGCCGGTGGTGTTCCTGACCGGGTATGCGGAGCTTGAAGGGCTGGAGGTGCCAGGGAGCCTGGTGATGCAGAAGCCCGTGCAGGCGGATGAACTGGCCAGGGTACTGAATGAACTGCTGCGGGCGGCCAGATAGGCCTGCACCGCCGCGAAGAGGCCGGCGCAAGAGACAGAAACGACAAAACCCAGCGCCGACTGTCGCCTGCACTGAATCAGGAATAGGTATTTGAAGCTGAAAAATGGCAGGGGCGGCTGGATTCGAACCAACGCATGGCAGGATCAAAACCTGCTGCCTTACCGCTTGGCGACGCCCCTGTATCGGATGCAGCTGAAGCTGCTCTGACAATTCCAACTGAGTGACAACTGGGTTGTTGTCTTGGAATGCGCGGCACTTTAACACATAGATTCGCCCTGTAAACCCCCAACGTGAAAAAAAATGCTTTAAAACAGCAAGTTAGTGTTCTCGAGCCAAACCCACAGGCTGTCCGCGCGACCGCCCGTCGTTTTTCCACCGCTGCGCGTCAACACAATCGCATTCCTCCCTTCCAATCAGATAAGCGAACTGCATTGACCAAGGAGGACCCCATGCCCGTTTCCCACGACCTCTACCAGGACCTGCACTACCCGCGCGAAATCGTTCAGCAGCGGCGCCAGGCGGACAAGACCCTGGACCGGCTGCTCGACGAGTACATGGACATCGACAACCAGGTGCTGGCCGCCGAATCGATCTCGGCCGGCAACTTTGTCGACGAAGACCTGCGCCATTTGAAAGAACGCCGGTTGACCGTGAAGTACATGATCGAGCGCCAACTGGAGCGCAAGGCCTGAGCTACCGTTCCAGCAGCGCCAGGGTACGCATGTCCGGTTCACCGCCATAGAACTGCACCAGGCCAAGCGGGAACAGCGGATGCTCAGGCGCCGCCTGGCCGAACAGGGTCAGGCAGGAGCGCAACTTGAGATCGTCGGGGCTGCCGAGGATCTCTCGGGCGCTCTTGTCGCTGTGCTGCACCAGGGCAGTAACGCAGGCTTCCAGCCGTGGCCCCAGCACTGGATGAGCGAGATAGGCACGGGCCTCATCCAGGCCGGACAGCGCATAACGCTCGGCCATGATGCTGTGGCCCAGGCCGTCGAGTTGCGGGAACACGAACCACATCCAGTGGCTGCGCTTGCGTCCGGCCTGCAGCTCCTGCATGACCTGGTCGAACACCCGGTCCTGGGCTTCGACGAAACGCTCGAGCTTGAAATCGGCAGGCATGGCCGCGGCTCCTCTGCTTGGCTCATCCTCCTAGCCTACGCCTGTTCGGCCGACCTATCTCGCCAGCCGATCATTGCCCGGCACTTTATCTATTAGTCACAATGGCCGCCCTCGGGCAAGCTGCACGCTGCCCTGCCTTTGCCCAAGGAGCTTAGCTTTTGTCTGCCTGGATCCCTTCCCCGCTGCGCCAGCTCGGCCAGCGCTTGCGCGGTGCGTCGCCCCACCAGAGTGAACTGCTCAGCTGGTTCGAGGACAAGGCGCACAGCCGTGGCTATCAGCTCAGTGACGGCCAGCGCCGGGTCATCGCCAGCATGGCCGCGCAGCTGGCGCAGCTGCCGGAGGGAGGCCAGCCTCGCAGCCTCTATCTGCATGGCTCGGTCGGCCGCGGCAAGAGCTGGCTGCTCGATGGCTTTTTCCAGGCGGTACCGGTAGCGGCCAAAAGGCGCCTGCACTTCCACGACTTTTTCGCCCGCCTGCACCAGGGCATGCACCAGCACCGCCTGCTGGACGATGCGTTGGGCGCCACCCTGGACGAGTTGCTGGGTGACTGCCAGGTGCTGTGCTTCGACGAGTTCCATGTGCATGACATCGGCGATGCCATGCTGCTCACCCGGCTGTTCAACGCCCTGTTCGCCCGCGGCATCTTCCTGTTGGTGACCTCCAACTACGCGCCTGAAGGGCTGCTGCCCAACCCGCTGTACCACGAGCGTTTCCTGCCGGTGATCCGCCTGATCAACAGCTCGATGGACGTGCTTGAAGTCGGTGGCGACACCGATTTTCGCAGCTTGCCGGCCAACCGCGAGCACCAGCGCTTTACCCAGGGGCACTATGTGTGGCCAGGGGATGCAGCGCAGCGCCAGGCGCTGAAGGTGCCGGCTGAGCAACCGGTGGTACTGGAGGTGAACAAACGCCCGCTGCGCGCCCTGGCCGTCGATGGCCGACGTGTGGTGCTGGCCTTTGACGACTTGTGCGAGAAGGCCACGGCAGTCATCGACTACCTGGTGCTGGCCGGGCAGTACGACGAGTGGGTCATCGATGGGCTGGATGATCTGGCGGAATGCTCGCTGGCGGCGCAGCAGCGCTTCGTCAACCTGGTGGATGTGCTGTATGACCAGGATCGGCAGGTGACCGTGATCGGGCGCAGGCCACTGGAGGACAGCCTCGGCGGGCCGTTGGCCGACCTGATGCGGACCCGGAGCCGCCTGGGGCAGTTGCACCTGATCGGGCCCGATAGCGCTATTGCCTGATCGGGCCTCTTCGCGGCTAAAGCCGCTCCTACAGGTACGGTGCTATCCCTGTAGGAGCGGCTTTAGCCGCGAAGAGGCCGGAACAGGTCAACCCATCAACCAGCCCGTGGCAAATCCGCAAGCACCGCCTCGATCTCCCCCAGCACCGCTGGGTCATCCAGGGTCGAAGGCGGCACATAGGCCTGCCCATCGGCAATCTTGCGCAACACCGCCCGCAGGATTTTCCCCGAGCGGGTCTTGGGCAAGCGCTTCACCAGGCGCACCCGGTTGAAGCACGCCAGCGCGCCGATTTCCTCACGCACGCTGCCCACCAGCTCCACCAGCAACTGCGCTTCGGCTATACCCTCGCCATCCTTGAGCACCACCAGCGCCAGCGGCACCTGGCCCTTGATCTCGTCATGCACGCCGATCACCGCACATTCGGCCACCGCCGGGTGGCGTGCAACCAGGTCTTCCATCTCCCCCGTGGACAGCCGATGCCCGGAGACGTTTATCACGTCATCGGTGCGACCCATGATGTAGACAAAGCCCTCTTCGTCCAGGTAGCCGCCATCACCGGTGTGGTAGTAACCCGGGTAGGTCTGCAGGTACGCCTGCAGGTAGCGATCATGGTCGCCCCACAGGGTCTGGCTGCACCCAGGCGGCAGCGGCAGGGCGATGACAATGGAGCCTTGTTGATCAGGGCCCAGCAGATGCCCGTCATCATCCAGCACGCGCACGTGGTAGCCCGGCACTGCGCGATTGCTCGATCCCGGCCGCGCCGCACTGCCCTCCAGCCCTACACAAGGCGCGGTGACCGGCCAGCCGGTTTCAGTCTGCCACCAATGGTCATGCACCGGTTTGCCAGTGACCCGCTCCAGCCATTCATGGGTACTGGAATCGAGCTTTTCCCCAGCCAGGAACAGCTGGCGCAGCGAGCTCAGGTCATGTTTGCGGATCAACTCGCCATCCGGGTCTTCCTTACGGATCGCACGCATGGCGGTGGGTGCGCAGAACAAGGCATTGACCTTGTACTGCTCGACCACCCGCCAGTAGGCCGAGGCGTCCGGCGTGCGGATCGGCTTGCCCTCATAGAACACCGTGGTGCAGCCGCTCATCAGCGGCCCGTAGACGATCAGCGAATGGCCGACCACCCAGCCGACATCGGAAATGCCCCACCACACATCCCCGGCCTGCATGCCATAGATATGACGCATCGCATAGCACAGCGCGACCGCGTTACCACCATTTTCGCGGACGATGCCCTTGGGTTTGCCGGTGGTGCCGGAGGTATACATGATGTACAGCGGGTCGCCGGCCTCCAGCTCGACGGGCGCCACCGGTTCGGCACTGGCCAGCGCCTGCTGCCAGTCCAGGTCACGGCCTGCCTGCAACTGCGCACGGGCCTGGGGCCGTTGCAGCACCAGCACATTGCGAGGTTGATGGCGGGCCACCTGCAGGGCGCGGTCGACCAGCGGCTTGTATTCGATCACCCGATCGAACTCCAGGCCACAGGACGCAGTGAGCAACAGCGTCGGCCGCGCATCGTCGATACGCAGCGCCAGCTCATTGGCGGCAAAGCCACCGAACACCACCGAATGCACCGCGCCGATCCGCGCGCAGGCGAGCATGGCCATGGCCGCCTGGGGCACCATCGGCATGTAGATGATCACACCATCGCCCTTGCCCACGCCCAGCTGCCGCAGCAGGCCGGCCAGGCGTGCCACTTCGTCGCGCAGCTGGTGGTAGGTGAAGGCCTGCTGCACACCGGTCACGGGGGAGTCGTAGATCAGCGCCAGCTGCTCGCCCCGGCCCAGTTCAATCTGCCGGTCAAGGGCCAGGTAACAGCTGTTCAGGCGGCCGTCGGCGAACCAGCGGTGGGTGCCGTCGGGGTTGTCCTGCAGGGTCAGCGAAGGCTTGCGGTACCAGGCCAGGGATTCGGCCTGTTCGGCCCAGAAGGCAGCAGGGTCGGCAATGGATTGGGCGTAGCTGTGCTGGTAGGTCATGTTGATGAAAACCCGGTACTTGTTGTTATTGAAGGGCGAACAGTGAGTATGGCCCGCCACACCGGGGCCGCCATGGGACTAAAGTCACAACGGACCTGCAAATTTGCAGACATGGCAAAATTGCCCCGTTCTCCATGACCCAGAATGGTGCAAAGCCTCTAGAATAGGCCACCCTCCCGCTACAGAGCAGCTCATGGACATTGATCAGGCCCGAACCTTTCTGGAAATCGTGCGTTGCGGCAGCCTGGTCGCCGCCGCCGAACGCCTGTTCGTGTCGCAGACCGCCATCACCGCCCGTGTGCAACGCCTGGAGCAGCAACTGGGCTGCCAGCTGTTCGTACGCAGCCGCAACGGTGCCAGCCTGACCAGTGACGGCGAAGCCTTCGTCAGCTACGCCAACCAGCTGGTGCAGACCTGGGAAGCGGCACGCCGCGACCTGCCGCTGCCCGAGGGCTGCCAGCAGGTGCTGCATGTGGGCGCGGAAGTGAGCCTGGGCAACCCGATGTTGCTCGACTGGGTCGGCGCCCTGCACCGTGAGCTGCCCAGCCATGCCATCCGCAGCGAGGTGAGCGATGGCGAGTCGTTGCTGCGCAAGGTGGAGATGGGCCTGCTCGACGCCGCACTGGTGTACCAGCCGACCTATGGCCCGGGGCTGCAGGTGGAGCAGTTGATGGAAGAGAAGCTGATCCGCGTGCGCCGGGTCGATCGACCCGAGCCGTACATCTACATCGACTGGGGCGAAGCCTTCCGCCGCCAGCATGACGCCGCCCTGCCCGACTGCGCACGCCCGGCGCTGAGTTTCAACCTCGGGCCGTTGGCCCTGCAGTTCATCCTCGACCAGGGTGGCAGCGGTTATTTTCGTACCCGCGTGGTACAGGCCTACCTGGAGACCGGTGTGTTCGAGCGCGTGCCCCAGGCGCCGGAATTCACCTACCCGACCTACCTGGTCTACCCGCGCAAGCGCGACAGCGAGGCCCTGCAGCAGGCCTTCGCGGTGCTGCGCCAGCTGGTGGCCGCCGGCGCCAGCGATTGGTCACAACGCTGGGACCCGGTGATCTGAGGCCGCGCCGGCAGCACTGAGCAACTGACGTTTGAGGCCGGCGATCAGGTCGGTCTGGGTAACCACGCCAACCAACTGCTCGCCGTCGAGCACCGGCAGGCAGTGCAAGCCCTGCTCACACAGCAGCGGCAGCAGGCGCTCCAGCGGGTGCTGGCTGCTGACGCTGACCACTCGCCGGCTCATCACCTGCTCCATGCACACCGCCTTGCGGCCGAACAGGCCACGCCAGCTGAACTGGCCGCGCTGCATGGCCGGGCCGACCAGGTCACTGAGGCTGACAATGCCCACCAGCTTGCCCTGCTGCAGCACCGGCAAGGCTTTCAGGTGGTGGTCGGCGAGCATTTTCCAGGCCTGCTCCAGGGTGGTCTGCGGCGAAGCGAACTGCACATCGCGGGACATGACCGCCCCGGCAGTGATGCCGCCGAGGCTGCGCTGCAGCGCATGCTGCTCGGTGGCGAGGATGATGCGTTCCAGCTCGTCGCGGGTGACGTCGACAAATTCGCCCAACTCTTCCAGGGCCTGATCAAGGTCGGCGCCACGGATGCCCACGCGTTCGCTAGGCAGCGGGTCGTGGGTGTGGTGCACGTCCTTGCGCGGTGCCACGCCTTTCGGATAGTGCACACCAGTGAGGCGGTTGTAGATCACGGCCACGGCCACCAGGATCAGCGCGTTGAGCAGCACCGGTTCGAGCAGGTGATCGCCCAGGGCCGTCAGCCCCGGGTCGGCCAGTACCGCGCTCACCGCCACCCCACCACCGGGTGGATGCAGGCAACGCAGCAGGCACATCACCAGGATCGAAAGCCCCAGGGCAACGGCTGCCACCCACAGTTCAGGACCGAAGCCCTGGCGCATGGCCAGGCCGACCGCAGTGGCCAGGGCATAGCTGCCGAGCACTGGCCACGGCTGCGCCAAGGGCCCGGAATGCACGGCGAACACCAGCACCGCCGAGGCTGCCAACGGGCCGAGCAGGTGCAGGGCAATGCCCGGGCCATAGGCCAGGCTGGTCAGCCAGCCGGCGAGGAACAGGCCGATCAACGCGCCGACACCGGCACGCAGCCATTGTTTGGGGGGGATATTCAGGGGCGCTGGCAACAGCCGCTGCAGACGACTTTCGGAACGCATGGCAGACATTTAGGTAATCGGGATCTGTAGTTTTTCTGATTAAAAAGAAAGCCCAGCCGAAGTGGCCTGGGCCTCGTATTGCCGATGCAATAACTCAAGGGGCTCCGTCCGTGGAGAGATGGAAACCGCAGGGTTTCGTGTGGGGGATTGTGCCGGGCAGGGGACGATTGGGCTAATTCAAAAAAATGCGGCTGTACTGCAATTTTTTTGCAGTGCTGATCTGGCCATGGGGGGCGCTTTGCGCCCCCGGCGCTAGCGAGCCTTGCGCGGCAACTCGATGCTCACCCGCAACCCGCCCATCGGGCTCTGCAGCAACGCCAACTGCCCGCCCCACGCCTCGACGATGTCGCGAACGATCCCCAGCCCCAGCCCATGCCCATCGACCTGCTCATCCAGCCGCGAGCCGCGCTCGAGCACCTGCAGGCGCTGGCTTTCGGGTATCCCGGGGCCGTCATCATCGACCCACAGCCGATAGCCCTCGGCCATCGGCGCAATCCCCAGCCGCACTTCGCTGTCCGCCCACTTGCAGGCGTTGTCCAGCAGGTTGCCGAGCAGCTCCAGCACATCTTCGCGATCCCACGGCAGCAGCAGCCCCGGCGGCACATCGCGCTCGAGCAGCAAGCCTTCGCCATGGATCATGCCCAAAGTTGCGAGCAAGCCCGGCAGCTCGGCATCACAGTCGAACTGCGCCCCTGGCAAGGCATCGCCCGCCAGGCGCGCCCGGTTCAGCTCACGGGCCAGGCGCTGCTGAATCTGCTCCAGTTGCTCACGCAGCTGCGCCTGCACCTCTGGGCGGTCTTGCAGACGCTCGCTGGACGCCAGGCTGAGCAGCACCGCCAGCGGTGTCTTCAGTGCATGGCCGAGGTTGCCCAGGGCATTGCGCGAGCGGCGCAGGCTGTCTTCGGTGTGGCTGAGCAAGTGGTTGATCTGGTCCACCAGCGGTGCCAGCTCGCTGGGCACCTGGGCATCGAGCTGCGAGCGCTGGCCTTGCTGCAACTGGGCTATCTGCTGGCGTGCGCGCTCCAGCGGGCGCAGCGAGCGGGTGACGGTGATGCGCTGCAGCACCAGCACGATCAGCAACGCCACCAGGCCCATGCCCAGGCCGATCTGCTGCAGACGACGGAAGCCCTCGCGCACCGGCGAATAGTCTTGCGCCACGCTGATCGAGATGGCCTGGCCCAGGCGCCGGTAATCGGCGCGCAAGGCCAGCAGTTGCTGCCCTTCCGGGCCCAGCTCGTGGCTATCGGACAGCCCCGGTGCGGCCGGCCTGGGCATGTCCAGGTCCCACAGCGAGCGCGAGCGCCAGGTGCCCTGCTCGAAATCGATACGGAAGTAATAACCGGAGAAAGGCCGCTGGTAAGCCGCGGAGATGCGCCGCTCATCCAGTTGCAGGCCAGACGGCCCACGCACCAACGCCACCAGCAGGTTCTCGCTTTCCTTGCGCAGGCCGTTTTCCAGGTAGCGTTGCAAACCTGCCTCGAATAGCCACAGGGTCAGCTGCGCGAGCACCACGCCGACCACCACCAGCACGGCAACCAGGCCCAGGCTCAGGCGCGCCTGGATGGACTTCACCCGCTGCTCCCGGCATAGAGGTAGCCCTGGCCGCGACGGGTCTCGATGACGCTGCGACCCAGCTTGCGTCGCAGGTGATTGACGTGCACTTCCAGTACATTGGAATCGCGCTCGGTCTCGCCGTCGTACAGGTGCTCGGCCAGGTGGCTCTTGGACAGGATCTGCTGCGGGTGCAGCATGAAGTAGCGCAACAGGCGAAACTCCGCCGCAGTGAGCTGCACGTCGGCACCGTCGCGGCTCACGCACTGGCGGCTTTCATCCAGGTGCAGGCCTGCAGCTTCCAGCGTTGGCTGGTTGGCCAGGCCCCGGGCACGGCGCAGCAGCGCCTGAATGCGCAGCTGCAGCTCCTCGGGGTGGAAGGGCTTGCTCAGGTAATCGTCGGCACCGGCTTTCAGGCCTTCGATGCGCTCTGCCCACGAGCCTCGCGCCGTGAGGATCAGCACCGGCGTGGCCAGGCCACTGGCGCGCCACTGTGCCAGCACCTCAAGGCCGGGCAAGCCTGGCAGGCCGAGGTCAAGGATGATCAGGTCGTAAGGCTCGCTCTGGCCCTGATACACCGCATCGCGGCCATCGGCCAGCCAGTCCACGGCATAGCCCTGGCGCTGCAGGCTAGTGGTCAGTTCGTCGGCCAGGGGCACGTTGTCTTCGACAAGCAGCAGGCGCATGTCAGTCGTCTTCCTCGTCTTTGAGCAGGGCACCGCTGCTGGCATCAAGCTTGATCTCGCGCACCACGCCTTGCTGAGTCAGCAGCTCGACTTCATATTCGTAGCGGCCGTGGTGTTCTTCCAGCTCGGCCTCCAGCAGGCGCGCCCCGGGGTAACGCCCCAGGGCGGTTTCCAGCAGTTGCTCGAGTGGCAGGATGATGCCCTTCTGGCGCAGTTTCAGGGCTTCGTCCTGATCCAGGTCACGGGCAACGGCCAGGGAGCAGACGGCCAGCAACGACAGCGCCAGGTACCTCGCAGGCCGGGGCAAGTGGATCATCAGCTGTCCTGCTTGTCCTTCAGCACCTCACCGGTCTTGGCATCCAGATCGACATCCCACTCGACGTTCTGCTGATCGCGCAGTTCGACCTTGTAGATGTAGCGACCGTACTCGTCTTCCAGCTCCGTATCGGTGACGGTGGCGCCTGGGTGCTTGGCCACGGCGGTGGCTTTGAGTTCGTCCAGCGACTTGATGGTCTTGGCATTGACCAGTTTGACCACTTCGTCGGGCTGGACGTCCTTGGCGAAGGCAGCATTGGCGCCCAGGGCAAGGGCGGCGGCGGTGAACAGGGCAGTCAAGGTTTTCATGGTGGCTCTCCTGAGCGACGTTCAAGTTGTCTACGGGGTTAAGACTAACCAGCGGTCCTTAATTCAACCTGAAAACAGCTGGCGCCATGATAGCGCAGCTGCAACGGGATCAAGCCCCTATAATGACCGGCTTGTCAGTCGCGAGATCCGTCATGAGCGCCATTCACATCAAATTTCCTGCACTCAGCTTCAAGGCTGGCCGGCGTGCGCTGCAGCAAATTCGCGAGCAGGGTCTGCAGGCAGCCGATGTGGGCGTGTTGCCAGGTGCGGCGGGTGGGCCCAAACCCCTGGGTATCCAGGGCCTGGACCTGGCGCTGTTCGGTGAATGGCTGCCTTCGGCGCCGCGACAACGCTCGCTGATCGGCGCCTCGATCGGCTCCTGGCGCTTCGCCAGTGCCTGCCTCGACGACCCGGTCGCCGGCCTCCGCCGCCTGGGCGAGCTGTACACCGAACAGGACTTTGCCAAGGGCGTCACCCCCGCCGAGATCAGCCGCAGTTGCCAGCGCATGCTCGACGACCTGCTGCAGGGCCGCGACGGGCAGATCCTCGCCAACCCGCACTACCGCCTGAACATCCTGGTGGTAAAGAGCCACGGCCAGCTCGCGCACGACCATCGTGGCCGCCTGGGCATGGGCCTGGGCTCGGTGATCGCCAGCAACCTGCTGGGGCGCTCGCGCCTGGCCCGGCACTTTGAACGGATCATCCTGCATGATGAGCGCAGCGAGCCGCCGCTCGATGCGCTGACCGACTTCCCCTCGCGCTGCCTGCCGCTGGACCTGGCCAACCTGCGCCAGGCCTTGCTCGCCTCGGGCTCGATCCCGATGGTAATGGAAGGCGTGCGTGACATTCCCGGTGCAGGTGCTGGCACCTACCGCGACGGCGGCCTGCTCGACTACCACCTCGATCTGCCCTACCGAGGTGACGACCTGGTGCTGTACCCGCACTTTACCGACAAGGTGGTGCCCGGCTGGTTCGACAAGGCACTGCCCTGGCGCAAGGGCGATGCCACGCGCCTGCAGAACGTGCTGCTGATGACGCCCTCGCCGCAGTACCTGGCCGCCCTGCCCTTCGGCAAGCTGCCGGACCGCAACGACTTCAAGCGCTTCATGGGCGACGCGCCGAGCCGCAAGCGCTACTGGTACAAGGCGATTGCCGAAAGCCAGCGGCTGGGCGATGAGCTGCTGGAACTGATTGCCACCGGGCGGTTGCATGAACGCCTGCAAGCCTTGTAGCGGGCATGCTGGTAGACTGCGCGCATTATTGATTCACACAGAGTTATCACCGCGTGGAAATTTTCAAAGAGTTCACATTCGAATCGGCCCACCGCCTGCCCCACGTACCGGAAGGCCACAAGTGCGGCCGCCTGCACGGCCACTCGTTCAAGGTCGGCCTGCACCTGACCGGCCCGCTCGACCCGCACACCGGCTGGATCCGCGATTTCGCCGAGGTCAAGGCGATCTTCAAGCCGATCTATGAGCAACTGGACCACAACTACCTGAATGACATTCCCGGCCTGGAGAACCCCACCAGCGAAGTGATCGCCAAATGGATCTGGGACCAGGTCAAGCCGCTGATGCCAGAGCTGTCGAAAGTGCGCATCCATGAAACCTGCACCAGCGGTTGTGAATACACCGGCGATTGACCGTTACGGGCGCAGGCCTTTGTGGATGATCCTCATGGCGACCAACCCCGGAGTGCCGCCCCCCGTATAAAAATACGGGCGCCCGAACTGCTTGTAACGGTTCATCGGGTAACCTCCAGGGGAGATGAAGCGCAGATTGCATATCAGCTGCTGACGCTGGAGCGTTGCCGGCAGCCCTTCGATCTGCCACATCGTGGAGCGCTGATACCAATTCTCCAACACCTTTTCGAGCCCGGCGTCGTGGGAACAATCGTACATCCCAACATACCCCGCAACGCCGTCGTCCTCCATGAGAAACTGCCTGCGCTCGAACTTGTCGTCGACAGGCCGGATTTCGTAGTAGCTCGCCAGGCCCTTGCGGTACAGGCCGAACCACAGCAGTTCACAGCGAACCCGCGTTGCCGGGCTCCTCACCGGCAGCTTGAAATCCGAACGCTTCGCCCCCTCAGGCTCACTGCGCATCCAGCCGTCATCACCATCGCCGCTGTAGAACTGGACCCAGATCGGCGCGAGGTTCGGCGTGGCGTAATCCCACTCCTGCGTGTCAATCCGTACACCGTCAAGCTGCCACCAGCACTGGGCGTAAAAGGAATCGTCGGGGTCGTGGATGTAGACGGTTTTCATGTTGGCGTCCTAACCGTGATCAAGGGTGTGCACGGTACGCCTGGGCCACACGGCAGCGCAGAGGGAAGCAGCCCTAATCCAGGCCGCCCTGGAGAAAGGCGGGGGCAATGTAGCGCTGGTAATGCGCCTCGGAGAGGAGGAAGAATTCACGATCGATAGCATCGCGCAGTTGCGGTAATTCCCAATCGCGAAACTCCGGCAGCAGCACCATGCCGTAAGCTTCCAGGTCGCGAATCATCCGCGCCCCACGGGCTATCAGCTGATACGCCCAGCAATATTCCGACTGCTGTTCGACAAAGCGGATCGAGCGCTGCTGCAGCTGCTGGCGCAGCAGGTTTTTGTCGAACACTTCCAGCTTGGCCATCATCACCTGCACCAGCAGCTGTTCCAGGCGCAGCCAGACGGCGCGCTTCTGCTCGTCGTCGTAACCGTTCCAGTTGATCACTTCGTGGTGGAAGCGCTTGCAGCCACGGCACACGGTGTCCCCGTAAACAGTGGAACAGAGGCCGACGCAAGGGGTCTTGATGGACTGGTTGGACATTGAAAACAACGGCTTGGCGGTGGAACACGGGGTCATGTTAGCCCTTTGTCTAACCAGGGTCACCCGTTAAAGTCATGATAGCTGCCTTACCTTCGGGCTTTTTTTGCCGTAGAATCATCCCGCCTTTTCAAGGCAACAATGTCCGTTGGAAGCTGTTTTCAAAGCGTCACGAGCACAGTTCATCCGGTAGAACGGCGTTGGCCCGGGCCATGCACCCCTCGCATGCCCGCGCCAGCCCTCATCAGCTCCCGTTCTGCAGGCGTAAAACTTTGAAAGCAGCTTCTGTAAGGATTCTTTGCGACTCTGGCTGGGCGGCCCACAAAGCCGTGGCAGCGCATGGGTGCATTGAATGCTGGATGAGCGTCCCGGACTCCCTTTAGGGACCACTGATGAGGGTAATAACTGTGCTTGAAGCCTACCGCAAACACATCGAAGAGCGTGCCGCCCTGGGTATCGTGCCCCAGCCGCTGAACGCCGAACAAACTGCAGGCCTGGTCGAGCTGCTGAAAAACCCGCCAGCCGGCGAAGAAGCCTTCCTCGTAGACCTGATCACCAACCGCGTTCCGCCAGGAGTCGACGAAGCTGCCTACGTCAAGGCCGCTTTCCTCTCCGCCGTGGCCAAGGGCGAAGCCAAGTCGCCACTGATCGACCGCAAGCACGCTGCTGAACTGCTGGGCACCATGCAGGGCGGCTACAACATCGAGACGCTGGTTGCGCTGCTCGACGACGCCGAACTGGGCGCCGTCGCGGCCGAACAGCTCAAGCACACCCTGCTGATGTTCGATGCCTTCCACGACGTGGCCGAAAAGGCCAAGGCCGGCAACGTTCACGCCAAGGCCGTGCTGCAATCCTGGGCTGCCGGCGAATGGTTCACCTCGCGTCCGGCCATCGCCGACAAGTACACCCTGACCGTGTTCAAGGTGCCTGGCGAAACCAACACCGACGACCTGTCCCCTGCTCCGGACGCCTGGTCGCGCCCTGACATCCCGCTGCACGCCCTGGCCATGCTGAAAATGGCCCGTGACGGCATCGAGCCGTCGCAGCCGGGTTCGGTCGGCCCGCTGGCACAGATCGAAGCGGTCAAGGCCAAGGGCTTCCCGGTTGCCTACGTCGGTGACGTGGTCGGTACCGGTTCCTCGCGCAAATCCGCCACCAACTCGGTGCTGTGGTTCTTCGGCGACGACATCCCGTACGTGCCGAACAAGCGCGCCGGTGGCTTCTGCTTCGGCACCAAGATCGCCCCGATCTTCTACAACACCATGGAAGACGCCGGCGCCCTGCCGATCGAATTCGACTGCACCAACCTGGCCATGGGCGACGTCATCGACGTCTACCCGTTCAAAGGTGAAGTGCGCCGTCACGGCAGCGACGAGCTGGTCACCGAGTTCGCGCTGAAAACCGAAGTGCTGCTCGACGAAGTCCGCGCTGGCGGCCGCATCCCGCTGATCGTCGGCCGTGGCCTGACCGAAAAAGCCCGTGCCGAACTGGGCCTGGGTGCTTCCGACCTGTTCAAGAAGCCAGAGCAGCCTGCCGACACCGGCAAGGGCTTCACCCTGGCACAGAAGATGGTCGGCCGTGCCTGCGGCCTGCCAGAAGGCCAGGGCGTACGCCCAGGTGCCTACTGCGAGCCGAAGATGACCACCGTCGGTTCCCAGGACACCACTGGCCCGATGACCCGCGACGAGCTGAAAGACCTGGCATGCCTGGGCTTCTCCGCTGACCTGGTGATGCAGTCGTTCTGCCACACCGCGGCCTACCCGAAGCCGATCGACGTCAACACCCACCACACCCTGCCAGACTTCATCCGCACCCGTGGCGGCGTGTCGCTGCGCCCGGGCGACGGCATCATCCACAGCTGGCTGAACCGCATGCTGATGCCTGACACCGTGGGTACCGGTGGCGACTCGCACACCCGCTTCCCGATCGGCATCTCGTTCCCGGCCGGTTCCGGCCTGGTGGCCTTCGCCGCCGCCACCGGCGTCATGCCGCTGGACATGCCAGAATCGATCCTAGTGCGCTTCAAGGGCAAACTGCAACCCGGCATCACCCTGCGTGACCTGGTCCACGCCATCCCTTACTACGCCATCCAGAAGGGCCTGCTGACCGTCGAGAAGAAAGGCAAGAAAAACGCCTTCTCCGGCCGCATCCTGGAAATCGAAGGCCTGGACGAACTGACCGTCGAGCAAGCCTTCGAGCTGTCCGACGCCTCGGCCGAGCGTTCCGCTGCCGGCTGCACCATCAAGCTGCCGGAAAAGGCCATCGCCGAGTACCTGCAGTCCAACATCACCCTGCTGCGCTGGATGATCGGCGAAGGCTACGGCGATGCCCGCACCCTGGAGCGCCGCGCCCAGGCCATGGAAGCCTGGCTGGCCAAGCCTGAGCTGCTGTCGGCCGACGCCGATGCCGAATACGCCGAAATCATCGAAATCGACCTGGCCGACGTCAAGGAGCCTGTGCTCTGCGCGCCGAACGACCCGGACGATGCCCGCCTGCTGTCCTCGGTACAGGGCGAGAAGATCGACGAAGTGTTCATCGGTTCGTGCATGACCAACATCGGTCACTTCCGCGCTGCCGGCAAGCTGCTGGACAAGGTCAAGGGCGGTATCCCGACCCGTCTGTGGCTGGCCCCGCCAACCAAGATGGACGCCCACCAGCTGACCGAAGAAGGCTACTACGGCATCTACGGCAAGGCCGGTGCGCGCATGGAAATGCCAGGCTGCTCGCTGTGCATGGGTAACCAGGCACGTGTGCAGACCGGTTCGACCGTGGTCTCCACCTCGACCCGTAACTTCCCGAACCGTCTGGGCGACGCCACCAACGTGTACCTGGCCTCGGCCGAGCTGGCTGCGGTCGCGTCGATCATCGGCAAGCTGCCGACCGTCGAAGAGTACATGCAGTACGCCAAAGACATCGACAGCATGGCTGCCGACGTCTACCGCTACCTGAGCTTCGACCAGATCGCCGAGTTCCGCGAAGCGGCTGCCAACGCCAAGATCCCGGTGGTTCAGGCGTAAGCATCGGTTGTAGGCTGTAAAACAAAGCCCCGGCAGAAATGCCGGGGCTTTTTGTTTTACCTGTACCGGCCTCAGATCACGAACAGATCCACAAACCTGTGCACTGCCATCTGCTCCAGCTGTTGCTGGTCCTTGCACAGTTCGAAGATCTGCTGACAGCGCTGCCGCACAAAGCGTGTCGCCAGGTTGTCCTTGAACTTGGCTTCCAGCAACGGTATCCCCTCCTCGCGCCGCCGCCGATGCCCGATCGGGTATTCCACCAGCACCTGCTCGGTACTGCTGCCATCCTTGAAGAACACCTGCACGGCATTGGCAATCGAGCGCTTGTCGGCTTCCAGGTACTCGCGACTGAAACGTGGGTCTTCAACCACCTCCATCTTCTCGCGCAGGCGATCGATGCTCGGGTGATGGGCATGGAAGGTATCTTCATAATGCTCGGCCACCAGGTGGCCGAAGATCAGCGGCACCGCCACCATGTACTGCAGACAGTGGTCACGGTCGGCGGCGTTGGCCAACGGGCCACGCTTGGAAATGATGCGAATCGCCGACTCCTGGGTGGTGATGACGATGCGGTCTATTTCATGCAGGCGGTTGCGTACCAGCGGGTGCAGGGTGACCGCCGCCTCGCAGGCTGTCTGGGCGTGGAACTCGGCCGGGAAGCTGACCTTGAACAGCACATTTTCCATCACATAACTGGCCAAGGGTTGCGGCAGGCGCAATTCGTAATGGCCGGCCGGTTTTACCGCCAGGTCCTTGTTGGTGTGACTGAACGAGACGTCATGGAACCCCCACTGCGCCGCCGTCAGCACCCCGGGCACGCCCATTTCGCCACGTAGCGCGATATCGGCCAGGCGCACGCCACGGCTGGAGGCATCACCGGCCGCCCAGGACTTGCGTGAACCGGCATTGGGCGCATGGCGATAAGTGCGCAGCGCCTGGCCATCGACGAAGGCATGGGACAAGGCTGAAAGCATCTGTTCGCGGTTGGCGCCCATCAGCCTGGCGCACACGGCGGTCGAGGCCACCTTGACCAGTATCACGTGATCGAGGCCAACCCGATTGAACGAGTTCTCCAGCGCCAGCACGCCCTGGATCTCGTGGGCCATGACCATGGCATCGAGCACGTCGCGCATCAGCAGCGGTGCTTCGCCGCTGGCCACACGCTTCTGTGACAGGTGATCGGCAACCGCCAGGATGCCGCCAAGGTTGTCCGAGGGGTGCGCCCACTCGGCGGCCAGCCAGGTGTCGTTGTAGTCCAGCCAGCGCACGGTGCAGCCGATGTCCCAGGCGGCCTTGACCGGGTCGAGGCGGTAGGCGGTGCCGGGGACCCTTGCGCCATTGGGCACCACGGTACCTTCGACCAGAGGGCCGAGGAGTTTGGTGCATTCAGGGAAGCGCAGGGCCAGCAGGCCGCAGCCCAGGGTGTCCATCAGGCAGTTGCGCGCGGTGTCCAGGGCTTCGGGGGATTCGACCCGGTATGTGAGGGCGTAGTCGGCGAGGGTTTGCAGCACCCGGTCGTAGTCCGGGCGGTCGTTCAGGTCCACGTTGGCGCTCATAGCCAGCTCCCTTCAGAATTGCCGGGGCCGCTTCGCGACCCTTTCGCGACACGAGGCCGCTCCTACAGGTATCGCGTAACTCTTGTAGGAGCGGCCTTGCGTCGCGAAAGGGCTGCAACGCAGCCCCTGCGAACTAAAGCCGAGCGCCAGTGGTGCGTTAGAAGCTATCGCCGGGCACGCGAACCCAGCCCTCCATCAGCACGCGAGCACTGCGGCTCATGATTGCCTTGGTCACCGTCCACTGGCCATCCACCTGGCGCGCCTCGGCCCCGACCCGCAACGTGCCGGACGGATGACCGAATCGCACGGCACTGCGCTCGCCCCCGCCCGCAGCGAGGTTGACCAAGGTGCCCGGAATGGCTGCGGCGGTGCCGATGGCCACGGCTGCGGTGCCCATCATCGCGTGGTGCAGCTTGCCCATGGACAACGCACGCACCAGCAGGTCGATGTCACCGGCCACAACCACCTTGCCACTGGACGCAGTGTAGGTGCTCGGCGGCGCAACGAAAGCCACCTTCGGCGTGTGCTGACGCCCGGCAGCCTGGTCGACATGCTCGATCAGGCCCATGCGTACGGCGCCATAGGCGCGGATGGTCTCGAAGCGCAGCAACGCCTGCGGATCGCCGTTGATCGCATCCTGCAGTTCGGTACCGCTGTAACCGATGTCGGCGGCATTGACGAACACGGTCGGGATGCCAGCGTTGATCAAGGTCGCCTTGAAGGTGCCAACACCTGGCACTTCCAGGTCGTCCACCAGGTTGCCGGTGGGGAACATCGCCCCACCGTCGCCATCCTCGTCAGCGGCCGGATCCAGGAACTCCAGCTGCACTTCGGCGGCCGGGAAGGTCACGCCGTCCAGTTCGAAGTCGCCGGTTTCCTGCACATCACCTTCGCTGATCGGCACATGGGCGATGATGGTCTTGCCGATGTTGGCCTGCCAGATGCGCACGGTGGCGATGCCATTGCGCGGAATGCGCGCCGGGTCGACCAGGCCGTTGCTGATGGCGAACGAGCCGACCGCCGCGGACAGGTTGCCGCAGTTGCCGCTCCAGTCGACGAAGGCCTTGTCGATGGCGACCTGGCCAAACAGGTAATCGACATCGTGCCCGGGCTTGATGCTTTTCGACAGGATGACGGTCTTGCTGGTGCTCGAAGTGGCCCCGCCCATGCCGTCGATCTGCTTGGCATAAGGGTCGGGGCTGCCGATGACCCGCAACAGCAGGGCGTCGCGGGCCGGGCCCGGGACCTGGGCCGTTTCCGGCAGGTCTTGCAGGCGGAAGAACACGCCCTTGCTGGTACCGCCACGGATGTACGTGGCGGGGATTCTCACTTGCGCTACATGTGCCATGTTCAAGTCCTGTTCAAGCGGTCGCTTCGAGGAAGTCCTGGGCAAAGCGCTGCAGCACCCCGCCCGCCTCATAGATCGACACTTCCTCGGCGGTGTCCAGGCGGCAGGTCACCGGCACTTCCACACGCTCGCCATTGCGCCGCGTGACCACCAGGGTCAGCGTCGCCCGTGGCTTGCGCTCGCCGAGCACGTCATAGGTCTCGCTGCCGTCCAGGCCCAGGGTCTTGCGGTCGGTGCCCGGCTTGAACTCCAGCGGCAGCACGCCCATGCCCACCAGGTTGGTGCGGTGAATGCGCTCGAAGCCCTCGGCGACGATCGCCTCGACACCGGCCAGGCGCACCCCCTTGGCCGCCCAGTCACGGGACGAGCCCTGGCCATAGTCGCCACCGGCAACGATGATCAGCGGCTGCTTGCGCTCCATGTAGGTTTCGATGGCCTCCCACATGCGCGTGACCTTGCCTTCCGGCTCGATGCGCGCCAGCGAGCCTTGCTTCACGCTGCCGTCATCCTTGCGCACCATTTCGTTGAACAGCTTGGGGTTGGCGAAGGTGGCGCGCTGCGCGGTCAGGTGGTCACCACGGTGGGTGGCGTAGGAGTTGAAGTCCTCTTCCGGCAGACCCATCTTCGCCAGGTATTCACCCGCAGCGCTGTCGAGCAGGATGGCGTTGGACGGCGACAGGTGGTCGGTGGTGATGTTGTCCGGCAGCACCGCCAGCGGGCGCATGCCGCGCAGAGTGCGTTCGCCGGCCAGGGCGCCTTCCCAGTAAGGCGGGCGGCGGATATAGGTGCTCATCGGGCGCCAGTCATACAGTGGCGCGACTTTCGGCCCGCGGTCTTCCTCGATGGCGAACATCGGGATGTAGACCTTGCGGAACTGCTCCGGCTTGACCGCCGCGCGCACCACCGCGTCGATTTCTTCGTCGCTCGGCCAGATGTCCTTGAGGCGGATTTCCTTGCCGTCGACCACACCCAGCACGTCCTTTTCGATGTCGAAGCGGATGGTGCCGGCAATCGCGTAGGCCACCACCAGCGGCGGCGAGGCGAGGAACGCCTGCTTGGCATAAGGGTGGATACGCCCGTCGAAGTTGCGGTTGCCCGACAGCACGGCGGTGGCGTACAGGTCACGGTCGATGATTTCCTGCTGGATCACCGGGTCCAGTGCGCCGGACATGCCGTTGCAGGTGGTGCAGGCAAAGGCGACGATGCCGAAGCCCAGTTGCTCCAGTTCCTTTTCCAGCCCCGCTTCTTCCAGGTACAGCTGCACGGCCTTGGAGCCTGGAGCCAGCGACGACTTGACCCACGGTTTGCGGTTGAGGCCGAGCTTGTTGGCGTTGCGCGCCAGGAGGCCTGCGGCAATCACGTTGCGCGGGTTGCTGGTATTGGTGCAACTGGTGATGGCGGCGATGATCACCGCACCGTCGGGCATCTGCCCCGGCACTTCTTCCCAGGCGCCGGCGATGCCCTTGGCCGCCAGCTCGCTGGTAGCGACGCGGGCGTGCGGGTTGGACGGGCCGGCCATGTTGCGCACCACGCTCGACAGGTCGAAGCTCAGGGTGCGCTCGTATTCGGCCTTGGCCAGGCTGTCGGCCCACAGGCCGGCGACCTTGGCGTAGGTCTCGACCAGCTGCACTTGCTGGTCATCGCGGCCGGTCAGCTTGAGGTAGTCGATGGTCTGCTGGTCGATGGCGAACATCGCAGCGGTGGCGCCGTATTCCGGCGCCATGTTGGAGATGGTGGCCCGGTCGCCCAAGGTCAGGGCACGCGCGCCTTCGCCATGGAACTCGAGGTAGGCGCCGACGACTTTCTGCTTGCGCAGGAATTCGGTCAAGGCCAGTACCAGGTCGGTGGCGGTGATGTTCGGTGCCAGCTTGCCGGTCAGCTCGACGCCGACGATTTCCGGCAGGCGCATCCACGAGGCACGGCCAAGCATGACGTTTTCGGCTTCCAGGCCGCCGACACCAATGGCGATCACGCCCAGGGCGTCGACATGGGGGGTGTGGCTGTCGGTGCCGACGCAGGTGTCCGGGTAGGCCACGCCGCGGTCGCTGTGGATCACCGGCGACATTTTCTCCAGGTTGATCTGGTGCATGATGCCGTTGCCGGGCTGGATCACGTCGACGTTCTTGAACGCCTTCTTGGTCCAGTTGATGAAATGGAAGCGGTCTTCGTTACGGCGGTCTTCGATGGCGCGGTTCTTCTCGAACGCCTGCGGGTCGAAGCCACCGCACTCCACGGCCAGGGAGTGGTCGACGATCAGCTGCACCGGCACCACCGGGTTGACCTGGGCCGGGTCACCGCCCTTGTCGGCGATGGCATCGCGCAGGCCGGCGAGGTCGACCAGGGCGGTCTGGCCGAGGATGTCATGGCACACCACGCGGGCCGGGAACCAGGGAAAATCGAGGTCGCGCTTGCGCTCGATCAGCTGGCCCAGCGAGGCGTCGAGGGTGGCCGGGTCGCAGCGGCGCACGAGGTTTTCGGCCAGCACGCGGGAGGTATACGGCAGGCTGTCGTAGGCACCGGGCTTGATGGCCTCGACGGCAGCGCGGGCATCGAAGTAGTCCAGGGCTGTGCCTGGCAGGTTCTTGCGGAATGCAGTATTCATCTTGGAATCAGGCTCGGTCACAGGATTCGGAAGGTTGCCCCCGCTTCCACAAGGGAAGCGGGTTGCCTCTCTTTATCTATTCAGCGCTGTTCGATCGGCACGAACTGGCGCTGTTCGACGCCGACATACTCGGCGCTCGGGCGGATGATGCGGTTGTTGGCGCGCTGTTCGAACACATGCGCAGCCCAGCCGGTCAGGCGCGAGCAGACGAAGATCGGGGTGAACAGCTTGGTCGGAATGCCCATGAAGTGGTACGCCGAGGCATGGTAGAAGTCGGCGTTGGGGAACAGGCGCTTCTGCTCCCACATGGTCTTGTCGATGGCTTCGGAAACCGGGTACAGGACGGTGTCACCGACCTGATCGGCCAACTGCTTCGACCAGCCCTTGATCACCTCGTTGCGCGGGTCGGACTCTTTGTAGATCGCGTGGCCGAAGCCCATGATCTTGTCCTTGCGCTCGAGCATGCGCAGCAGCTCGGCGGTAGCCTCCTGCGGGCTCTGGAAGCGCTCGATCAGTTCCATCGCCGCTTCGTTGGCACCACCGTGCAGCGGGCCGCGCAGCGAGCCGATGGCGGCGGTGACACAAGAATACAGGTCGGACAGGGTCGAGGCGCAGACCCGCGCGGTGAAGGTCGAGGCGTTGAACTCGTGCTCGGCGTAGAGGATCAGCGACACGTTCATCACCTTGACGTGCAGCTCGCTCGGCTTCTTGCCATGCAGCAGGTGCAGGAAGTGGCCGCCGAGGGTGTCCTCGTCGCTGGTGCAGTCGATGCGCACGCCGTGGTGGGTGAAGCGGTACCAGTAGCACATCACTGCCGGGAACAGCGCCAGCAGGCGGTCGGTCTTCTCGTGCTGGGCATCGAAGGTCAGCTCGGGCTCCAGGGTACCCAGCACCGAGCAACCGGTGCGCATCACATCCATCGGGTGGGCATCGCGCGGGATGCGCTCGAGCACTTCCTTCAGCGCCTGCGGCAGGTCACGCAGGCCCTTGAGCTTGCGCTTGTAGTCTGCCAGTTCGGCCTTGCTCGGCAGATCGCCGTACAGCAGCAGGTAGGCGACTTCTTCGAATTCGGCAGCGGCGGCCAGGTCACGGACGTCGTAGCCACGGTAGGTCAGGCCGGCACCGGCCTGGCCCACGGTCGACAGTGCGGTCTGGCCGGCCACCTGGCCGCGCAGGCCAGCGCCACTGAGTACTTTTGCTTCGGCCATGGTGTTTCTCCTTCTTGAACTTGTTATAGGAAGCGATCTGGCTAATTCGGGAGCAGTGCGCTCAACCTTTCTTCTGGGCGAACAGCGCGTCGAGGCTCTGCTCGAAGGCGTGGTAACCAATGGCATCGTAGAGCTCCATGCGGGTCTGCATGGTGTCGATCACGTTCTTCTGCGTGCCGTCGCGGCGCAGTGCGGTATAGACGTTTTCAGCCGCCTTGTTCATGGCGCGGAACGCCGACAGCGGGTATAGCACCAGCGACACGTCGACCGAGGCCAGCTCTTCGGTGGTATACAGCGGCGTGGCGCCGAATTCGGTGATGTTGGCCAGGATCGGCGCCTTCACCCGATCGGCGAAGGTCTTGTACATCGACAGTTCGGTGATGGCTTCCGGGAAGATCATGTCGGCGCCAGCCTCGATGCAGGCGGCGGCACGGTCCAGGGCGGCGTTCAGGCCTTCCACCGCCAGGGCGTCGGTGCGCGCCATGATCACGAAGCTGTCATCGGTGCGGGCGTCTACCGCAGCCTTGATACGGTCGACCATTTCCTGCTGGGTGACGATTTCCTTGTTCGGGCGGTGGCCGCAACGCTTGGCACCAACCTGGTCCTCGATATGGATGGCCGCAGCGCCGAACTTGCACATCGAGCGCACGGTGCGGGCAACGTTGAAGGCCGACGCGCCGAAACCGGTGTCGACATCCACCAGCAAGGGCACGTCGCAGACGTCGGTGATGCGGCGCACATCGGTCAGCACGTCATCCAGGCCACTGATGCCCAGGTCAGGCAGGCCCAGGGAGCCAGCGGCAACGCCGCCGCCGGACAGGTAGATGGCCTTGAAACCGGCACGCTTGGCCAGCAGTGCATGGTTGGCGTTGATCGCGCCGACCACTTGCAGGGGGTGTTCGGCGGCAACGGCGTCGCGGAAACGCTGACCGGGGGTGCTCTTCACAGTCATTTCTCACCTCGTGGGCTGTTGTTGTTGGCGTCCAGGTAGTGACGCTCGATGTTGCGCTTGGACGCGCCGATGTGGCGGCGCATCAGGAGTTCGGCCAGCTCGCCGTCACGGCCTTCGATGGCATCGAGAATGCGGTGGTGTTCGGCGAAGGCCTGGCGTGGGCGGTTGGGCGTGGCGGAAAACTGGATGCGGTACATGCGCACCAGTTGGTACAGCTCGCCGCAGAGCATCTTGACCAGGGTCTGGTTGCCGCTGCCCTGGATGATCCGGTAGTGGAAGTCGTAGTCGCCTTCCTGCTGGTAATAGCCAAGCCCGGCCTGGAACGCGGCATCGCGCTCATGGGTATCGAGCACCCGGCGCAGCTCGTCGATGTCAGCCTGGCTCATGCGCTCGGCCGCCAGGCGGCAAGCCATGCCTTCCAGCGATTCGCGGATTTCGTACAGTTCGATCAGCTCGGCGTGGTTGAGCGACACCACCCGCGCGCCGACATGCGGCACGCGCACCAGCAGGCGCTGACCCTCCAGCCGATGGATGGCTTCGCGCAGCGGGCCGCGGCTGATGCCATAGGTGCGCGCCAGCTCCGGTTCGGAGATCTTGCTGCCCGGGGCGATGTCACCCTTGACGATCGCCGCCTGGATACGCCGGAAGACATTCTCGGACAAGGTTTCCGTTTCGTCTGACTCGACGGGGCTTGGGGTGGTGAGGTCCAGCATATTGTCGACACCTTGCTAATCGCTTGAGCAGAAACTAGCGAATCAAAGGCGCACAGTCAAAGACAAAATGAATATTGTCGACAATCGTCTAAGAACGAACTTACCCAGTGATGGCGTTGTCAGATCGCGGCACGCTGGCGTCAAGACGTCGGCGTGATAGAATGCCGCGCCTCCAACGGAGTATCGATAGTGTGTTTGTCATCAATTCATGTTGATGACAGATGAACGAGGAAGCTTGTGCAGTCGTTGCCAGTCACCTTTGCCCCGAACCCCGCACAGCTCAGCACCGCGCCAGGATTATGAGACTTACACCCGTATTATTGCTGTTATGCCTCACCCTGCTGCCGGCCCTTGGCCAGGCGGCGGGCAAGACCGTGTACGGTCTGAACGAGTACGCCCGGCTCGGCGACCTTGACCTGGAAGTGGCCGCCAAGCTCGACACCGGCGCCAAGACCGCGTCGCTCAGTGCCCGCGACATCAAGCGCTTCAAGCGTAACGGCGAAAGCTGGGTGCGCTTCTACCTGGCCATCGACGCCGCCCATTCGCACCCCATCGAACGCCCCCTGGCGCGCGTGAGCAAAATCAAGCGCCGTGCCGGCGACTATGATGCGGAATCCGGCAAGGCCTACACCGCCCGCCCGGTCATCGAACTTGAAATCTGCATGGGCCAGGCCCGGCGCACCATCGAAGTCAACCTCACCGACCGCAGCGCCTTCCAGTTCCCGCTGCTGATCGGCTCCGAGGCGCTCAAGCACTTCGACGCGCTGGTCGACCCAAGCCTTAAATACGCGGCCGGCAAACCTGCCTGTGCCACCGACGCTCCCAAAGCAGAGTAACCCCGATGCGCTCTCTTACCCTCCATCTGAAAGTCCTGATCACCGTGCTGGTGTTGCTCGGCGTGGCGGTCACGGCCTATCAGATCTTCGTGCTCGGCATCCCGGTGACCGAGGACGAGACCGACGACTTGTGGAACATCGACGCCAAGGTCGAGTTCGTCGCCAGCTCCAAGGACCCGGTCAAGATCCAGATGTTCGTGCCGCCGCTGAACCGTGACTACGTCAGCCTCAACGAGAGCTTCATCTCCAACAACTACGGGGTCAGCGTCAACCGCGTCGACGGCAACCGCAAGGTGACCTGGTCGGCGCGCCGCGTCAGCGGCAACCAGACCCTGTACTACCGCCTGGTGCTGACCAAGCGCTACAGCAACGAGAAGTCCGCCATCAAGGGCCCGACCTTCCGTGACAGCCTGGCCATCGACGGCCCCGAGAAGATCGCCGCCGAAGCCCTGATGGCACCGATCCGCCAGCACTCGGCTGACGTCGAGACCTTCGTCAGCGAGACCATCAAGCGGGTCAACAACCTCAACGACGATAACGTCAAGCTGCTGCTGGCCGGCGACACTTCGCCGATGAAGAAGGCCCAGGTCATCGACCTGCTGCTGTCGATCGCCCATGTGCCGATGGAAAAGGTCCACACCATCCGGCTGGTTGCCGACACACCCCAGACCCCGGAGCTGTGGCTGCGCAGCTTCAACGGCAACGACTGGCTGTACTTCAACCCGGACACCGGCGAACAGGGCCTGCCAGCCGACCGCCTGCTGTGGTGGACCGGTGACGACAACCTGATCACCGTCGATGGCGGCAAGAAGGCCAACGTCACCTTCAGCATGAACAACAGCGAGATGAACGCCATCCGCCTGGCCAAGCTGACCGACGAGAACACCGACGCCGACTTCCTCGAGTACTCGCTGTACGGCCTGCCACTGCAGACCCAGCAGACCTTCATGATCATGGTGATGATCCCGATCGGCGTGCTGGTGATCCTGATCCTGCGCAACCTGATCGGCATCCAGACCCTGGGTACCTTCACCCCGGTACTGATCGCCCTGGCCTTCCGTGAGACCCAGCTGGGCTTCGGCATCGTGCTGTTCACGGTGATTACCGCGCTGGGGCTGTCGCTGCGCTCGTACCTGGAGCACCTGAAGCTGCAGATGCTGCCGCGCCTGTCGGTGGTGCTGACCTTCGTCGTGGTCCTGATTGCCGCCATCAGCCTGTTCAGCCACAAGCTGGGCCTGGAGCGCGGCCTGTCGGTGGCGCTGTTCCCGATGGTGATCCTGACCATGACCATCGAACGCCTGTCGATCACCTGGGAAGAGCGCGGTGGTGGCCATGCCATGAAAGTGGCGATCGGCACCCTGTTCGCCGCATCCCTGGCGCACCTGCTGATGATGGTGCCGGAGCTGGTGTACTTCGTCTTCACCTTCCCGGCCGTGCTGTTGATCCTGGTGGGCTTCATGCTGGCGATGGGCCGCTACCGCGGCTACCGCCTGACCGAGCTCGTGCGCTTCAAGGCATTCCTGAAGAAGGCTGACGCCTGATGTTTGGCCTGATCAAGACGTGGAAAGCCCTGGAGGCCCGGGGCATCATGGGGATCAACCGGCGCAACGCGGACTACGTGTTGAAGTACAACAAGCGCCATTTGTACCCGATCGTCGACGACAAGATCATCACCAAGGAGCGAGCACTCGCAGCCGGCATCCATGTGCCGGAGATGTACGGCATCATCGAGACCGAGAAGCAGATCGAAAAGCTTCACGAAATCATCGGCGGGCGCAACGACTTCGTCATCAAGCCGGCGCAGGGCGCCGGCGGTGACGGCATCCTGGTGATCGCCGACCGCTTCGAGGACCGCTATCGCACGGTGTCCGGCAAGATCATCAGCCACGAGGAAATCGAGCACCAGGTGTCGAGCATCCTCACCGGCCTGTACTCGCTCGGCGGCCACCGAGACCGTGCACTGATCGAGTACCGGGTGACCCCGGACCAGATCTTCAAGAGCATCAGCTACGAAGGCGTGCCAGACATCCGCATCATCGTGCTGATGGGCTACCCGGTGATGGCCATGCTGCGCCTGCCGACCCGCCAGTCCGGCGGCAAGGCCAACCTGCACCAAGGCGCCATCGGCGTGGGCGTGGACCTGGCCACCGGCGTTACCCTGCGCGGCACCTGGCTGAACAACATCATCAGCAAGCACCCGGACACCACCAACGCGGTGGACGGCGTGCAATTACCGAACTGGGACGGCTTCATGAAGCTGGCCGCCGGCTGCTACGAGCTGTGCGGGCTGGGCTACATCGGCGTGGACATGGTGCTGGATCAGGACAAGGGGCCGCTGATTCTCGAACTCAACGCCCGCCCTGGCCTGAACATCCAGATCGCCAACGACACCGGGCTGACCCAGCGCACCCATGCCATCGAAGCGCACATCGAAGCGCTGGCCAAGGAAGGGATCACCGAAGACGCCGAGCAGCGGGTGCGGGTGACCCAGAACCTGTTCGGGCACGTGCATCCGCGTTAAGCCCCCTGGGGCTGCTGCGCAGCCCTTTCGCGACACAAGGCCGCTCCTACAGATTGATGCGCCCCCTGTAGGAGCGGCCTTGTGTCGCGAAAGGGCCGCAAAGCGGCCCCGTCCAAACGCGATGTTTGAATGTCGCATCAGAGCTAGGCGCATTTCCTACACAGGTCTACAATCGCCCTCCTCGCTTTTACATCGCCGTCCACACTGATGCCGACCTGTACGCTCCACCCCCTGCCCTATCAGCCCGACCCCGCTGCCTATTTCGCCCGCCTGCGCCAGGCACCCGGCGCGATCCTGCTCGACAGCGCCCGCCCCGGTGCCGAGCGCGGCCGCTTCGACCTGCTCAGCGCCTGGCCCGTGCAGCAGCTACAGGCCCAGCCCGACGAGAACGGCCGGGCCTTCCTCGAACGCCTGCGCGCCAGCCTGGCGCAACTGGGTGAAGCACAGCTGCCGGCCGGCATCGAGCTACCCTTCGCCGGCGGCCTGATCGGCTACCTGAGTTACGACTTCGGCCGTCGCCTGGAACAGCTGCCCAGCCTGTCGAGCGACGACCTGGGCTTGCCCGATGCGCAGCTGGGGCTGTACGCCTGGGCAGTGGTGACCGACCACCAGCTTGGTACCAGCCAACTGGTGTTCCACCCGAGCCTGGCCCATGAAGAGCGGGCTCGCCTGACGGCACTGTTCGAGACTGTCGACACTTCGACGTGCGGTAATTTCCAGCTGCTCGCCCCCATGCGGGGCGACCTGCAACCGCAACAGTACAAAGCCGCCTTCGACCAGGTGCAGCGCTACATCCAGGCCGGCGACTGCTACCAGATCAACCTCACCCAGCGCTTCCGCGCGCCCTGCCAGGGCGACCCATGGCACGCCTACCAGGCTCTGCGTCAAGCCTGCCCGACGCCGTTCTCCGGCTACCAGCAGCTGGCTGACGGCAGTGCGCTGCTGAGCTTTTCCCCGGAGCGCTTCATCCGCGTCAGCCAGGGGCAGGTGGAAACGCGGCCGATCAAGGGCACCCGCCCGCGCTCGGCCGACCCTGCCGAGGACGCACGCAATGCCGAAGAGCTGCGCCACAGCGCCAAGGACCGCTCGGAAAACCTGATGATCGTCGACCTGCTGCGCAACGACCTGGGACGTACCTGCGAAATCGGCTCGGTGAAGGTGCCGGAGCTGTTCAGCCTGGAAAGCTACCCCAACGTCCACCACCTGGTCAGCAGCGTCACCGGCCAGCTGGCCCGCGACAAGGACGCCTTGGACCTGATCGGCGACAGCTTCCCGGGCGGCTCGATCACCGGTGCGCCGAAGATCCGCGCCATGCAGATCATCGACGAGCTGGAACCCACCCGCCGCGCGCTGTACTGCGGCTCGCTGCTGTACGTGGACGTGCGTGGCGAAATGGACAGCTCCATCGCCATCCGCAGCCTGCTGGTCAAGGATGGCCAAGTCAGTTGCTGGGGCGGCGGCGCAGTGGTGGCCGACTCGAACTGGCAGGCCGAATACGAGGAATCGATTGCCAAGGTGCGGGTGCTGATGGAAACGCTGCAGAGCCTTTGAGGCTCATCGCCAGGCGTCTACCCCGCCATTTTTTGTTACCATCACCCCATTACGAGCGCACAGCGCCACAGCCAAGATGGAAACCGCCTGATGAGCCAACCCTTCGACGTCGCCGCCCTGGCCGCGACCTATGCCAACAAGTCCCCGCAGGACATCCTCAAGCTCGCCTTCGAGCACTTTGGCGATGACCTGTGGATCTCCTTCAGCGGCGCCGAGGATGTGGTGCTGGTCGACATGGCCTGGAAGCTGAACAAGCAGGTCAAGGTATTCAGCCTCGACACCGGCCGCCTGCACCCGGAGACCTACCGTTTCATCGACCAGGTGCGCGAGCATTACAACCTGCCGATCGAAATCCTCAGCCCGGATCGCGCCAAGCTCGACCCGTTCGTCAAGGAAAAAGGCCTGTTCAGCTTCTACAAGGACGGCCATGGCGAATGCTGCGGCATCCGCAAGATCGAACCACTGCGGCGCAAGCTCGCCACCGTCAGCGCCTGGGCCACCGGCCAGCGTCGCGACCAGAGCCCAGGTACCCGCAGCCAGGTGGCAGCGCTGGAAATCGACGGCGCGTTCTCCACGCCCGAGCGCACCCTGTACAAGTTCAACCCGCTGGCGCAAATGACCAGCGAGGAAGTGTGGGGTTACATCCGCATGCTGGAGCTGCCGTACAACAGCCTGCACGAACGCGGCTTCATCAGCATCGGTTGCGAGCCTTGCACGCGACCGGTGCTGCCGAACCAGCACGAGCGCGAAGGCCGCTGGTGGTGGGAAGAGTCGACCCAGAAGGAATGCGGGCTACATGCCGGCAACCTGATCGGCAAGGCCTGAAAGCAAGCCGCAAGCTGCAAGAAAAAAGCAGCCCGCGTACGGTCTGCTTTTTCTAGTATCTTGCCGCTTGCAGCTTGCCGCTGCTTTTAGTGCACCGGCAGCTCGACGCCTTCGAACAGCTCTTCGAGTTCCTGCTTGTTGTGGCACTGAATGGCCTTGGCCATCACTTCACGGGTCAGGTGCGGTGCGAACTTCTCGATGAAGTCGCACATGAAGCCACGCAGGAAGGTGCCACGGCGGAAGCCGATCTTGGTGATGCTGGCCTCGAACAGCTCGCTGGCATCCAACGCCACCAGGTCGCTGTCGAGCTTGGTGTCGACTGCCATCTTGGCCACGATGCCCACGCCCAGACCCAGGCGCACGTACGTCTTGATGACGTCGGCGTCAGCAGCGGTGAACACCACTTTCGGCGTCAGGCCACGGTGGTTGAAGGCTTCGTCCAGCTTCGAACGGCCGGTGAATCCGAACACGTAGGTGACGATCGGGTATTCCGCAACGGCTTCCAGGGTCAGCTTCGGCAGCTTGGTCAGCGGGTGACCTTGCGGCACCACCACGCAACGGTTCCACTTGTAGCACGGCATCATGATCAGGTCGCCGAACAGCTCCAGCGCCTCGGTGGCGATGGCGAAATCGACGGTGCCGTCGGCCGCCATTTCCGCGATCTGCATCGGCGAGCCCTGGTGCATGTGCAAGGCCACTTCCGGGTATTGCTTGATGAAGCTGCTGATCACCGGTGGCAGCGCATAGCGTGCCTGGGTGTGGGTGGTGGCGATGGACAGCGTGCCTTTCTTCTCGTTGGAGAACTCCTGGGCGATCTGCTTGATGCTCTCGACCTTGCGCAGGATCTCGCCAGCGGTGTTGATGATGCGCTCACCGGCCGGGGTTACCCGGGTCAGGTGCTTGCCGCTGCGAGCGAAGACTTCAACACCCAGTTCGTCTTCGAGCAGGCGGATCTGCTTGCTGATCCCCGGCTGCGAGGTGTACAGGCTCTGCGCCGTCGCGGAGACGTTGAGGTCATGGTGCGCCACTTCCCAGATGTAGCGCAGTTGTTGAAGCTTCATAGGTTTCCCTCGAATCGGCGGTAAGTCAGCGGCAGCAGGCAGCGACGAGATATAACTATATTAGTGGTTCTCGAAATAAAACTAGAACTATTTTGTTACACGCGCCTCCGAAACAGCCTACCTCCAGCTTCACGATTTCCTACGCCCAAGGTGCTGAGAGAGCGGCACCATGTACACCGGCACCGGCGACAGTTGCAGCAAGCGCACTGCCGTTCGGCCAATCGGCACATCCACCCCGGCACCGGCGGTGTGGCTGCCAAAGATCAGCAGGTCGACGCTCAGCCGCTGCGCCTGGTCAAGGATGACCTGCGCCGGATCACCCTGACGCACCCGCACCGCCTTGATCAGTGCCAGATCTGCGTCCTCGCCCAATTCGTCACGAAAGTTTTCCAGCACCCGCTGTTCGATATTGGCCATCACCGTGTTGACGCCTTCGCTGTGCAATTCATCCAGCGTCTGCTCATCGAGGTAACTCTGCAGCAGGGACTCGGCGAACTGCCCCATGGGCTCCACCGCATGAATCACGTAGAGCTCTGCGCTGAAGGCGCGAGCCAGGGTCAGGGCGTGCTGCATGACAAAAGGCGCGTAGACACCGAGGTCGGTGGCGTACAGCATGGAGCGGATCATTCGACCTCCTCGACTGCCGTTGCGGCAGAGCAAGCTTCAGCTTAGCAGCGCACCGGACCCGCGCTTTGCCGTCCGGCGCACTGCTGGTGCGGCCTGCAGAGGGTTCAGCCAGCCCGGTTGGCGCGGTCGATGAAGGCCAGGGCCTGATACAACATTTGCATCTGCGGCAGACTGCAGCCGGCCGCCTGCGCGCGGGCAATCGGCTCGGCATAGATCGCCTGCAGTTCCAGCGGGCGCTGCTGGGCATGGTCGTGGTACATGCTCGGCCAGTAATCGGGCATCTGTTCGGTCATGCGCAACAGTTGCTCGGCGTAGCCAGCTGGCAACACATGACCGCACGCGGCGGCACCCTGCACCACTTCAGCCATCAGTGCCTGAATCAGTTCGCGACTGTCGGCATCGGCCATCAGCGGCGCGGTGCTGGCTCCCAGCAACACCGAAAGGCCGTTGTACGGCACATTCCACACCAGTTTCTGCCAGCGCGCCTGGCCGAGATTGGCCATGGCCTGGGAGTCGATGCCCGCCGCACGGAACAACCCGGCGCCCGCTTCGACGATCGCCGCACCGCCATCTTCGGCTGGCCCGCTGTGATAGCCGAGGTTGACCGCACCCAGCGCCTGGTGACGAATCACCCCTGGAGCCTGGCGATTGACGCAGATGAAACACAGGCCTCCCAGTAAATGCAGGCTGCCCGGCAAGGCCGCCCTCAGCTGCTCCTCCACGCCGAGGCCATTCTGCAGCAGCACCACTTTGGCATCGGCAGCGGCGGCCTGGACGATCAGCGGTGCGAGCTCGGCATTGCGGGTCGCCTTGGCGCCCACCAGCAGCCAGTCGCAGGGCGGCATGTCGCCAGCGCTGGCATAGGCATTGACCGGCATCTGCAGCGCGCCATGCACCGCATGCTCGAGCTTGAGGCCCTGTTCGCGGACCACGTCATATTCACTGCGCAGCAGGAAATGCACATCGAAACCGGCGCGTGCCAGCATCAGCCCATAGAAACCGCCGATAGCACCGCTGCCAATGATGCCGATACGTGGATTGCGAAAAGCCATGTCATTCTCCCGGACAGGTTGATCCGCTTTTTTACACCTTCAGGGCCAGCCAGGCACACACAAGTGTGTCAACACGCGCCGAATCCCATTGTCGCGCCCCCTGTAACGCGCTAAGGTTCGGCTCCCCGCTGCGAACATTATTGCTGCTGGGCCGCACGGGGATTGCTGGCGGCCGGCACCCGTGACCTGACGAGTAACACGATGGCTGATTTACCGATCGACGACCTTAACGTTGCTTCCAACGAGACCTTGATCACCCCCGATCAGCTCAAGAAGGAAATCCCCCTCAGCGCCAAGGCCCTGCAGACCGTGACTGCCGGCCGCGAAGTGGTGCGCAATATCCTCGACGGCAAGGACCATCGCCTGTTCGTGGTGGTCGGCCCCTGCTCCATCCATGACATCAAGGCCGCCCACGAATACGCCGAACGCCTCAAGGTGCTGGCCGAGGAAGTGTCTGACACGCTGTACCTGGTCATGCGTGTGTACTTCGAAAAGCCACGCACCACCGTCGGCTGGAAAGGCCTGATCAACGACCCGTACCTGGATGACTCGTTCAAGATCCAGGACGGTCTGCACATTGGCCGCCAGCTGCTGCTGGACCTGGCCGAAATGGGCCTGCCGACCGCTACCGAAGCGCTCGACCCGATCTCCCCGCAGTACCTGCAAGACCTGATCAGCTGGTCGGCCATCGGTGCCCGCACCACCGAATCGCAAACCCACCGCGAGATGGCCTCGGGCCTGTCCTCGGCAGTCGGCTTCAAGAATGGCACCGATGGCGGCCTGACCGTGGCCATCAACGCCCTGCAGTCGGTGTCCAAGCCGCACCGCTTCCTCGGTATCAACCAGGAAGGCGGCGTATCGATCGTCACCACCAAGGGCAACCCCTATGGCCACGTGGTGCTGCGTGGCGGCAACGGCAAGCCGAACTACGACTCGGTCAGTGTCGCCCTGTGCGAACAGGACCTGGCAAAGGCCAGGATCAAGGCCAATATCATGGTCGACTGCAGCCATGCCAACTCCAACAAGGACCCGGCCCTGCAGCCGCTGGTCATGGAGAACGTCGCCAACCAGATCCTCGAAGGCAACCAGTCGATCATCGGCCTGATGGTCGAAAGCCACCTGAACTGGGGCTGCCAGTCGATCCCGAAAAACCTCGACGAACTGCAGTACGGCGTGTCGGTCACCGATGCCTGCATCGACTGGTCGGCCACCGAGAAAACCCTGCGCAGCATGCACGCCAAGCTCAAGGACGTGTTGCCTCAGCGCAAGCGCAGCTGAGTTTCAGCGCAATGAAAAACGCCGGGCATTGCCCGGCGTTATTGTATCTGGTGCTTGTCGCCCGTTCAGACCTTGCTCGAATGGCGCTGCTGACGCTCCATGTAGCGCTCGACGTACGAACAGGAAGGGATCACCGTGTAACCCATCTGGTCGGCGTACTCGAGGGCCTTCTCGGTCAGCGCTGCTGCGATCCCGCGGCCACGCAGGGCGTTGGGCACGAAAGTGCGATAGATGTCCAGCGTCTGCTTGCCCAGGTCCATGTACGTCAGGTAGGCACGATGACCGTCCACGTTGGTTTCGAACTGATGACCGGCCTGGTCATGGTGGATGGTCAGCGCTTCACTCATCACTACTCCTCGCAGGTCTTTCTGGCAGACCCTTACCTTGACCGATGTGGTTTATCCGGCGGAGGAACCTCAACGCCACGTCTTGCCCCTTGGACCATCAGCCGACAGCAATCGTTCGGCCGGATCGGGCACTCCCAAATAGTAGGCGCCGCAAGCGGGATTGCTCAAGGTGGCCAGCGTTAAATAGTAGCAGGAAGGCAACCCAGGACCTTGCCCTGGCATGCCCTGCTACAGCAACCGGATGTTGTTGTGCTTGAGACGCTGAAGGACAGTTAAAGTCACCGTTAGTTCAACAAAAAAGTTCCTGCACTACAATCGCTTGCGCCCGCTACACGGTTTTTTCACAAAAAACCCGCAAATCTTGTCGGCGTGCCCCCCGGCAACATTTTTTTTGCAGTTCTTGCGCTCTGTCAGTTTACTTACTACAAGTAATGGGTACTATGTACGCCGGCCAGTTTCTCTTTTCCGAGAGATGGCTATTTAATAGAAAGTCCTTGAAGGGGAACACGATGAACAACGTTCTGAAATTCTCTGCTCTGGCTCTGGCCGCAGTTCTGGCTACCGGTTGCAGCAGCGTATCCAAAGAAACCGAAGCTCGTCTGACTGCGACTGAAGACGCAGCAGCTCGCGCTCAAGCCCGTGCTGACGAAGCCTACCGTAAGGCTGACGACGCAATGGCAGCCGCTCAGAAGGCTCAGCAGACCGCTGACGAAGCCAACGAGCGCGCTCTGCGTATGCTGGACAAAGCCAGCCGCAAGTAATAGTCCTCACGGATTGTTATGGAGCCGACCCACTTGTGGGTCGGCTTTTTTATTGCCTGGACGAAAGTCTCCCACCGGAAACGAAGAGGCCCGCAGCAGGCTGTTTACCTGAGCGGGCCCCGGCGGTGCTGCAAAAGCGTTACTGCAGTTCGGGCGGGATGCTCGTAACCATGGGGGCAGCACCCTGGTTATTGACAGGCACGGCAATTTCAACCGGCATACCGTCTTCTGCCGCAACCACGTCACGCACCATGTCCCAGTTCATGCGCAGGTTGTTGGCGAGGTCTTCACGCTTGAGCAAGGCATTGATGACCGCCGTGTGCTTGTCGACCACAGACGGGTTGCCATGATCGTCCAGCGGCGTGTGCGCCTCGAGGTAAACCTTGCCGCCACTGATGCCGAACTTGTAAGGTTCGTTGATAATGCGCACCGGCGTCCCCACCGGCACCATCTTCGACAGTTCCAGCACGTTGTTGTTGAGCATGCGGAAGCAGCCATGACTGGTGCGCATGCCGATACCGAACTTCTTGTTCGAACCATGGATCAGGTAGCCCGGTACACCCAGGGTGAACTTGAACGGCCCGAGCGGGTTGTCCGGCCCAGCAGGCACGACGGTCGGCAGGATGTCACCGTCCGCAGCGTGCTCGGCACGGATCGAAGCGGGCGGGGTCCAAGTCGGGTTCGGCGTCTTCGCGGTGATCTTGGTCAGCGCTACAGGCGAACCCCAGCCCTCACGGCCGATACCCAGCGGGAAGGTATGCACCACGTTCTGCCCTTTCGGGAAGTAGTACATGCGGTACTCGGCCAGGTTGATGACGATGCCTTCACGCGGCCCCGGCGGCAGGATGTAGCGGGTCGGCAGGACGATCTCGGTGCCGGCGCCCGGCAGCCACGGGTCGACACCCGGGTTTGCAGCGATCATTTCCAGGTAACCGAGGTCATTGGCAGTGCCGATGTCGGCAAAGGTGTCTTCGTACTTGGCCTTGATCGTCTGGACCTGGCCAACGACGTCTTCACCGGGTGGTGGCAGTGGCAGTTCCAGCGCAGCAGCGGGGCCCGCTACCAGCAGGGCGGCCAGGGACAGGCAACGGGTGACGGCGGGAAAGCGCGGCAACATCCGGTAAATCCTTCGAAAGGTAGTCAAGAAGCACGATTGTACACCCGCCTCGCTGCGAGCGGGAGGCATTGGCGCCTTACAGACGTTTCAGATGATGAAAGGTGCGCTCGGTTGCGCACCTGCCATTCACCTCAGAGCTCGGGCCAGACCGGCCGCATGCCGCGGCGCTGGGCATCGAGAATCGCCCGGCACAGGTCGCACAGGCGCCCGTCGCGGTAGATGCTGCGAGGCACACCGGACCAGCGCGGCTGCGCAGGCAGCAGGCCGCCGCACAAGGTTCGGTCGACCGGCACGCCGAGTTCGAGCTGACGGGCCACGAGGTGGACGCGGATTTCCTGGCAAGCGAACAGGTCGAGCTGCTCATCGGGCTCGATCAGTTGGTAGGCAAACAAGGACCAGGCAGGGCGCGGCATCGGGGGCTCTCGAAACGGGGGGCGCAACATTAGCCGAAAGCCGGCCCCGTTTAAAGCGTCACAGCAAGGGTTTTATCGCCGGCCAGGCATTTTCCAGCAAACGCTGCTGGGCACCCTGTGCCGGATGGATGCCATCGGCCTGCATCATCCCCGGCACACCGCCAACCCCTTCGAGGAAGAACGGCACCAGCGCCACCTGTTTTTCCGTTGCAAGCTGTTCATAGACGTTGGCGAAGGCCGTGGTATAGCGCACGCCATAGTTCGGTGGCAGGCGCATGCCCAGCAGCAGCACCTTGGCCCCCGCCTTGCGGGCACTCTCGATCATCGAGGCAAGATTTTGTTGCAATTGCTGCGGAGGCTGCCCGCGCAGGCCATCGTTGCCCCCCAGCTCCAGCACAACCAGGCTCGGCTTGTGCGCTGCAAGCAGCGCCGGCAGCCGCGCCTGGCCACCTGCACTGGTGTCGCCACTGATCGACGCGTTGACCACCTGATCGTCGAAACCTTCGTCCTTGAGCCGGGTCTGCAACAAAGAGACCCACCCCTGGCGGGTATCCAGGCCAAAACCGGCGCTGATACTATCGCCGACAACCAGCAATGTTCCCGCCGCCGCGCTCTGGGCCAGGCAATACAGGGCCAGACCGGCACTCAACCACCACACTCGCATCGGATTCTCCATGGGCCCCAGTATTCTCGTTGCGCAGAACCTTAGCAAAGTGGTCCCCAGCGCGGAAGGTGACCTGACCATCCTCCACGCCCTCTCCCTCGACCTCGCCCAGGGCGACAGCCTGGCCATCGTCGGTGCCTCGGGCTCGGGCAAGTCGACCCTGCTCGGGCTGCTCGCCGGCCTCGACCGCCCCAGCGCCGGCCAGGTCATCCTCGCCGGGCACGACCTCGGCCCGCTGGACGAGGACCAGCGCGCCAGGGTCCGCGCCGAGCATGTCGGTTTCGTCTTTCAGTCGTTCCAGCTGCTCGACAGCCTCGACGCCCTGGAGAACGTGATGCTGCCCCTGGAGCTGGACGGTCGGCGCGACGCCCGCGAGCACGCCCGCACCCTGCTGGAGCGGGTCGGCCTGGGCAAGCGGCTGACCCACACCCCGCGCCAGCTTTCCGGTGGCGAGCAGCAGCGGGTCGCCATCGCCCGCGCCTTCGCTGCGCAACCGGCAGTGCTGTTCGCCGACGAACCCACCGGCAACCTCGACAGCCACACCGGCGAGCGCATCAGCGACCTGCTGTTCGAGCTGAACAAGGAACGCGGCACCACCCTGGTGCTGGTGACCCATGACGAGCGCCTGGCCCGGCGCTGCCGGCGCCAGATCCGCCTGGACGCAGGCCGCCTGGTGGCGCCGGTGGAGGCCTGATGAAGCACATGCCGCTGTCTCGCCTGTGCGGCCTGGCCTTGCGCCAGCTGCTGCGCGACATCCGCGCCAGCGAAGTGCGCGTACTGTTCTTTGCCTTGCTGGTAGCGGTCGCCGCCAGCACGGCCATCGGCTATTTCGGCGCCCGGCTCAATGGCGCCATGCAGTTGCGCGCCAGCGAGTTCCTCGGCGCCGACCTGGTATTACAGGGCAGCGCACCAGCCCGTGAAGAACAGCTCGGCGCGGGTCAGGCACTGGGGCTGCGGCATGCCCAGGTGGTGGAGTTCACCAGCGTGGTGGGCAGCGATGCCGGCATCCAGCTTTCGAGCATCAAGGCAGTGGATGGTGCGTATCCATTGCGCGGCCAGGTGCGCAGTGCTGCCGCCCCCTATGCCGAGGAAGCCCCTGGGGGCGGCCCGGCCCCCGGAGAAGCCTGGGTCGAACCGCGCCTGCTCGCGGCCCTGGGGCTGAAGGTGGGCGACAGCATCGACGTCGGCATGAAGACCCTGCGCATGAGCCGGGTACTGACCTACGAGCCAGACCGTGCCAACAACTTCTACAGCCTGACACCCCGACTGATGATGAACCTGGCCGACCTGCAGGCTACCGGGGTCATCCAGCCAGGCAGCCGGGTCACCTACCGCGACCTTTGGCGCGGCGATGCCGAAGCCATCGCGCAGTATCACAAGGGCGTGGGCAAGCACCTTGCCGCCAACCAGCGCCTGCTCGACACCCGTGATGGCAACCGGCAGATCGGCGGCGCTCTGGGCAAGGCCGAGCGCTACCTGAACATGGCCAGCCTGGTCGCCGTGCTGCTGGCGGGCGTCGCCGTGGCGCTGTCGGCCAGCCGCTACGCTGCGCGCCGCCTGGATGCCAGCGCCTTGCTGCGCTGCCTGGGGCTGTCGCGGCACCAGGCGCTGGGTTTGTATTGCCTGCAACTGGCGATGCTCGGCCTGGTCGCCGCCCTGACTGGCGCCCTGCTCGGCTGGCTGGCACAACTGGGCCTGTTCCGCCTGCTGCATGGCCTGCTGCCCAGCGAAGTGCCGGCCGGGGGCATGGTTCCGGCACTGGCCGGCATCGCCACCGGCCTGGTGGCCCTGGCCGGTTTTGCCTTGCCGCCGCTCGCCGCACTGGGCCAGGTACCACCATTGCGCGTACTGCGCCGCGATCTGCTGCCCGTACCACCGAGCAGCTGGCTGGTGTATGGCGCCGCCCTGCTCGCCCTGGGCCTGATCATGTGGCGCCTGAGCCTCGACTTGCTCCTCACCTTCGCCCTGCTGGGCGGTGGCCTGATCGCCGCGCTGCTGCTGGGCGGGCTGCTTCTGCTCGGTTTGCAGAGCCTGCGCAAGGCACTCGCTGGCGCGCCACTGGCCTGGCGCCTGGGCCTCGGCCAGCTGCTGCGCCACCCGATGGCCGCTGCCGGGCAAGCCCTGGCCTTTGGCCTGATCCTGCTGGCCATGGCCCTGGTTGCGCTGCTGCGGGCAGAGTTGCTCGACAACTGGCAGGCGCAACTGCCCAAGGACGCCCCCAACCATTTTGCCCTGAACATCCTGCCCGCTGATCGCGAGCCGTTCGCCCAGCGCCTGCACGATGTGAATGCCAACTCGGCACCGCTGTATCCGGTGACTCCCGGCCGGTTGATTCAGATCAACGATCAACCGGTACAGCAGATCGTCAGCAAGGATTCCGCTGGCGAGCGAGCCGTGCAACGCGACCTCAGCCTGACCTGGGCTGCCGAACTGCCTGAGGGCAACGTGCTGAGCGCAGGCCGCTGGCGGCAGGCCTTGCCTGGCGCCAATGAAATCCCCGGCGTGTCGGTCGAGGCCGAGCTGGCGGCCAGCCTCAAGCTGCAACTGGGCGACCTGCTGACCTTCGACATCGGAGGCGAGCAGCGTCAGGCACGCGTCAGCAGCCTGCGCAGCGTGCATTGGGACAGCTTCCAGCCGAACTTCTACATGATCTTCCAGCCAGGCACCCTGCAGGGGCTGCCAACCACCTACCTGACCAGCTTCTATTTGGCCCCGGGCCATGACCTGGATGTGGTGGCGCTGTCGCGGGCGTTTCCGGCGGTGACCATCCTGCAGGTCGATGCCTTGCTCGAGCAGCTACGCAGCATCCTCGCCCAGGTCACCCTGGCGGTCGAATATGTGTTGCTGTTCGTGCTGGCGGCGGGGCTTGCCGTGTTGTTCGCCGGGTTGCAGGCGACGCTCGACGAGCGGATTCGCCAAGGCGCCCTGCTGCGCGCACTGGGCGCTGCTCGCCCCTTGCTGGTCAAGGCTCGGCGCATCGAGTTCGGTTTGCTGGGGGCGGCCAGTGGTGCCTTGGCGGCGCTGGGCTGCGAATTGATTACCCTGGTGCTGTATCGCTATGCGTTCGACCTGCAATGGAACCCGCATCCGTGGCTGCTGGTATTGCCACTGGCCGGGGCGTTGCTGGTGGGTGGGGCCGGAGTGCTGGGGACTCAGCGAGCCCTGAATGCCAGCCCGCTGACAGTACTGCGCGAAGCCTGATGGTTACCGGCACTGGCTCGTCGCCAGTACCGGCAACACCGGTTCATTGCCCGTAATGGATGCTGTTCACATACCAGGTCGCTTGGCCGGTCGGTGTATTCACCAGCACCTCATCGCCCTCCTCCTTCTTGAGCAGGGCCCGGGCCATCGGCGAGTCGATCGAGATATAGTCGTTACGGCCATAGATCTCGTCATACCCGACAATGCGAAACTTCATGGTCTCGCCATCATCGTTCTCGACTTCGACCCAGGCACCGAAGAACACCTTGCCTTCCTGCTGCGGTGAGTAGGCGACCACCTTCACGTCTTCGAGGCGCTTGCGCAGATAGCGGACCCGGCGGTCAATCTCGCGCAGCAGCTTCTTGTTGTACTGGTAGTCGGCGTTCTCGCTGCGGTCACCCAGCGAAGCAGCCCAGGTCACTTTCTGGGTGATTTCCGGGCGATACACCCGCCACAGATGATCCAGCTCCTTCTTCAGGGCCTCATGACCTTCCGTGGTGATGATATTGGTGCTCAACGGCGCGCTCCTCAGCGTCGGGTAATCAGGCCCTGACGCGCGATGCGGGTAAGCTGGCCAATGACTTCGGCCGCGTCTTCCCGGGCGGGTGCCTGGATCACCGCCAGGTCGAAGCGGTCGTTGCCGAACTGCTCCAGGCGGCATGCCTCTTCGGCGAACTGAATGAGAAAGGCGCGGGCCTGGCCCTTGCGGCGCGACAAACCTTCAAGGTGGCGCAAGAGAGTGGGCTGATGCTGGCCACCGAGCAGGATGCGCGGTGTGCGGGAAGCCTGGCTGGCAGGCAATGGGCTCAAACAGACACTGGTACGTGGACAACTCATGGAGTTTCTCTCCGCCTCGCGAATCCCGCTGGGCAGCGGTGGGAGGCGTCACCGAACCAGCGCTTTAGCGGTATTTCGGATGACCCGGAGAGGGGGCCAGTCCTGCGCCCCGCAAGTAGCTGTTTAAATCGGCGCAGACGGTATCCTAGAGCCTGGAGCGGCAAGCTGCAAGTAGACCTTTATCGCAGCCTGCCACGGGTTTGCAGCGTTGCCGCATCAGCGGGCGATCAGACGGTCGAGCGAGAAGCGGCCCGCGCCTTCGATCAGCACCGCCACGGTGCCGGCCAGCAGCGCCAGGGCGAACTCATAGCCGTTGTTGGACATGAACAGGCCGTTGTTGATATGCACCGAGAAGATCGCCACCACCAAGGTTACCGTCAGCGCCAGTGCTGCCGGGCGGGCCAGCAGGCCGATCACCAGGGCCAGGCCGCCGAAGAACTCGGCGCTACCGGACAACAGGGCCATCAGGTAGCCCGGCGCCAGGCCGATGCTTTCCATCCATTGCCCGGTGCCTTCCAGACCATAGCCGCCGAACAAGCCGAAAAGTTTCTGCGCACCGTGCGCCATGAAGATCACACCGACCAGGATGCGGATCACGCTGAGGCCCAGGCTAGCGCGGGTCGAGAGCAGTTTGCTGATTGCGTTGTTCATTTCGAATGATTCCTTGAAACCGGGATGTTGTGTTGGGATGGGCGCCATCATAATCAATTCATACGATATGAAAATCGCAAAAAACCCAGCATAACAATCGACAAAATCGATTTGTCAGCGACTGACCACACGCTCCAGTGCCGGGCGTTCGCGATTGAACGCCAGGAAGTACTTGTTGACGCTGTTGACGAAGTTGACCGGCCCCATGCCGACCTGCTCCATGGCGATGCGCTCGGTCTGGAAAAACCACTGGTTACCGTTGAGGCCGCGCTTGCGGGCCTCGGCGCGCATGGCCTGGACCCGCTCCGGGCCAAGGTTGTAGGCCGCCAGCACAAATGCCATGCGCTCGCGCTCGTTGATCTGCGGGCTGGCGAAGAACTTGCGGCGGATCAGCGCCAGGTAGCGCGCACTGGCCTGGACATTGCCATCGACCGAGCCGGTGTCACTGACCCCCACCCGTTGCGCAGCCGACGGGGTGATCTGCATCAGGCCGTGTGCCCCGCCGCTGCCGCGCGCCGCAGGGTTGAGGGTGGACTCCTTGAACGCCAGGGCCGCCAGGTTCAGCCAGTCGATCTGCTGCGCCTCGCCATGCTTCTGCAACACCGGGCGCAGTGCGTTCAGGCGCTGACGGTCCTTGCGCGCCAACGGGTTGTGCACACGGTACTGGCGCCGGTAGATGCGCTCGAAGGCCGCATCCTGGTTTTCCGGTGCATGATAGCCCTGGAGAAAGCGATCAACCGTGGCCAGCAGCATGGTCGCATCATGCCGCACATACCAACGCATGGCCTGCGCCTGCCCCAGTTGCACACGGGTGTCCAGGCGCAGGTTCGGCATGACCCTGGCCCAACGCTGGGCGATCGGGCGCTCCACCATGGTCAATGGATAGATACCGGCCTGGACCATCTCCAGCACATCTTCCACCGCCAGGGTCGAATCGACCCATTCGATCTTGATCGGCGCCCGCTTGCGCAGCGCCAGCTGCTGGTTGAGCTGCTGGATCACCGCACCCGCCGCGCTGGCGCTGGTCAATGCCACCGTACGCCCGGACAGCTGCTCGGCACGGGTATAGCTGCGCTCACCCTTGCGTCCGACCAGCAACAACGGCACGCGGTCCAGCACCGGTGCACTGCTGTTGACCCCACCGGTCACGGCCGGGTCAAGCAGTTCGCCCGGAGCAGCCAGGTCACCCTCGCCGCGCTGCAAGGCACCCAGCAGTTGCTCCTTGGCCCGTGGAATGATCTTCAGGCTGATCTGCTGGCCATCGCCGGCCCGGGCATTGAGATAATGTTCAAGGCCACGCAGGCGGTAGTATTCGATACCCACCGGCTCGCCCTTGATCTCACCCGAACTGTTGCGGCTCTGGTTGACCAGCACACGCAGCACCTTGGTACTGCGGATCTGCTGCAGGTCACGGGCCGTGCTCACCGGCACGCTCTGCTGTGGCCCCGGCAGCCGCGCATAAGCCGGACCGACCGTGGTCAGCCCGAGCATCAGCAACAGGGTCAGCAGGTATCGCAGCATGCGAATTCGTGTCCGTGGTCGGTGGGCGGCAGCCATGGCGGTACGCGCAGTCGTGAGAAATGACGGTAAAAGACCACGGCAAACGCCTGAAGTTCTTGGTTTTTTCCGAATATCACGCTTTTTGCTATGCTGGCCGCCCCGCGGCACGAGGTAGCACCATGCAATTGATCGATATCGGCGTCAACCTGACCAACAGCAGTTTCCACGACCAGCAGGCCGCCATCGTCGAGCGCGCCATCGAGGCCGGCGTGGTGCAGATGGTCCTGACCGGCACCAGCCTGGAGGTCAGCGAGCAGGCGCTGGAGCTCTGCCAGCAGCTCGATGGCGACGGCCAGCACCTGTTCGCCACGGCCGGCGTACACCCACACGATGCCAAGTCATGGGATGGCAACAGCGAGCGGCAATTGCGCCAGTTGCTGGCTGAAGAACGGGTGCGTGCCGTGGGTGAATGCGGGCTGGATTTCAACCGTGATTTCTCCCCTCGCCCACTGCAGGAGAAAGCCCTGGAAGCCCAGTTGGCAATGGCGGCAGAACTGCGCCTGCCGGTGTTCCTGCACGAACGCGATGCCAGCGAGCGCCTGCTGGCCATCCTCAAGGATTACCGCGACCACCTGCCAGCCGCCGTGGTGCATTGCTTTACCGGTGAGCGCGAAGCCTTGTTCGCCTATCTGGACATGGACCTGCACATCGGTATCACCGGCTGGATCTGTGACGAGCGGCGCGGCACCCACCTGCACCCACTGGTGGGCAATATTGCCGAAGGCCGACTGATGCTGGAGAGCGACGCGCCCTACCTGTTGCCACGCAGCCTGCGACCGAAGCCGAAAAACGGCCGCAACGAGCCGGCATTCCTCACCGAGGTGCTGCGTGAAGTGGCGCTGCATCGCAACGAGCGCATCGAGCACTGCGCCCAGCACACCAGCGCCACGGCAAAGGCCTTCTTCCAACTTCCTTGACCCATGTCATGAGCGATTCTCGAGTGCGCGGGCACAATGATGGCACCTTGCCAATACTGTTTCCGCTCAACTCAGAGAAGACCTACCCATGGGTGCCTGGCTTAGCAATATTTCCCTGAAGTACAAATTCTGGGCCGTCAACGCGGTGGCCTTCGTCACGACCTTGCTGCTGGTGCTGTATGCAGTGCACCTGGAGCAACGCGCCCGCGCCGATGCCGCGCAGGCCCAGGCGCAAGCCCAGGCCGAACTGCTGGCTGCCTGGCCCAGCGGGCAGGCCCTGCCCCGCCTGGCCAACCTGATCACCTGGCAACCCGGCCAGACCCCGACTTACGCGGGTGAAAATCTCGAAGCCCTGGCCAATGCACAAGGCTGGGTAGCCCTGCCGGCTGCCTGGATCCTGGGCGACAACCCGCTGCGCGGCGCCCAGGTGCTGCGCCATGGCGACCAGCAACTGGCCGTGCTGGCTGCAGCGCCAAGCCTGCGCCAGGTGTTCTTCGACCGCTTCAGCAACTACGCCTTCTGCGTGCTGATCCTGATGCTGGCGATGCTCGGTGCCTCGCAGCTGCTGATCCGCTTCCTGCTCAGCCAGCTCAATACCCTCAAGGACGTGATGCTGCACGTGGAAAAGACTGGCGACCTGTCGGCTCGCGTGCCCCTGGCCTGCGGCGATGAAGTCGGTCAGATGGCCGGCGCCTTCAACGCCATGCAGGCCACCTACCACCGGGTGGTCGCCACCGTCGCCCACACCGCCGCGCAACTGGACTCCGGGGCCGCACGCCTGGCCGCGAGCATGAACGATGTGCGCCATGGCATGCTCGGCCAACAGAGCGAGACCGACCAGGCGGCCACGGCGATCAACGAGATGTCGGCCACCGTGCACCACATTGCCCAGCATGCCGGCGCCACCCGGGACTTGTCGCAGACTGCCGACACCCTCGCCGGCAGCGGCAAGGCAGTGGTCAGCCGGGTGCAGGATTCGATCGCCGGGCTTTCCAGCGGCGTTCAGCAAACCGCCGAAATGATTCGTCAGCTCGCCGACGACAGCCAGAAGATCAACAGCGTGGTCGGGGTCATTCACAGCATTGCCGAGCAGACCAACCTGCTGGCACTCAACGCCGCCATCGAAGCCGCCCGCGCTGGGGAAATGGGCCGTGGTTTTGCCGTGGTTGCCGATGAAGTGCGTAACCTGGCCAAGCGCGTGCAAACCTCCACCGACGAAATCACCCGAATGGTCGCCGACCTGCAGACCGGCACCCGTGACGCCGTGGAGTTCATGCAGGAGAGTTCGTACAAGGCCGACGACTGCGTCCGCCAGGCCCAGGAGGCCGGCGCGGCACTGGCCGAGATTACCGGTGCGGTCGCCCAGATGCGCGAGAGCAACACGCAGATTGCCGTCGCCGCCGAGCAGCAAAGCCAGGTAGCTGAAGAAATGAACCGCGCGGTGGTGAGCATCCGCGATGTCACCGAAGAAACCGTGCAGCAGACCGTCGGCTCGGCCACCACCAGCAGCCAGCTGGCGACCCTGGCCGGCGAACTGAGCAAGGCCATTGGCCAGCTCAAGCTATAGTCGCCATAGCCAGCCTCGATTGGCCCCGCCACCGGGGCCGCACTAAGCTTTGGGCATGCTTGCAACGAACATCGCGAGGACCTGCCCATGAGCAAACGACTGCCCAACCTGCACACCTGGCAATGGCGCGGCTACCACCACAATCACCGGCACCCGACCAACCTGGTGTTGCACCTGATTGCCGTGCCGCTGTTCATCCTGGGCGCCCTGCTGGTGCTGTCAGGCCTGTTCGCCCTGGACCTGGGCCAGATTGCCGTCGGCATCATTGCCCTTGTCGCCGGCCTGGGCCTGCAGCGCCAAGGGCATCGCCTGGAAGCCGAACAGCCCGAACCGTTTGCCAACCGCAAGGACGCCGTGCAGCGGCTGCTGACCGAGCAGTTCATCACATTCCCACGCTTCGTCCTCAGCGGTGCCTGGTGGAAGGCCTGGCGCGAACGGCACAAGCACCGGCGCTGATGATCAGGCGAATACCGTGACCGTTTGCCGGCTCAAGGCCAGCGGCTGCCCTTCTGCACTCCACAATGCCGCCGCCGCATGGCCATAGCCATCGCGCGCATGTTCGGTCTCGACACGGTAATGGCACCAGTCCAGCGTTGACAGTTTCGCCGTCGGCTGGATGAATTCGATGGTCCAGGTCAGCGTACTGCCCGCTGCAGGCTGCTTGAGGAACGGCAGCAGGCTCGGTGGCCAGGCATCCACCAGCGCCAGCAGGTGCGCCTCGTTGACCTGCTCTTCGGCAACATCGCGCAAGCGTACCCAGCCGCCCATGTGGCGCGACTGATTGCCACTGAACGGCAGGCCTCCGACCGACCAGCGCAAGGCGACATGGCGCATGAACTCGGGGGTGACGCCCTTGATGTAGGGCAACTCTGGTGCCGCGTGCTCAAGCGGCGTCATCTGCGCGGCAGGGGCAGCCGCAACATCGACCACCGATGGCCGACCCGCACCGAAATTACCCTGCACCAGCGTCACCACCTGACCCGCCTGAATGGCCCGGCCCAGCAGCGTGCTGACCGCCTTGCCCTCACGCAGCACTTCGACCTCGAAACGAATGGGCACATCCGCTGCCGCCGGGCTGACGAAGCTGATGGCCAGCGAGCGCACCGGGCGATCGTCAGCGAGCTTCAGACGCATGCTTTCATAGACCATCGCCGCCATCAGGCCACCGAAAACGGCACGCCCCTGGGTCCAGCTGGGCGGAATGCTGACCGCGTCGGGGTTTTCCCGCACGGCGTTGAGCAGTTGGTTGAAATTCATCGGCCGGCTCCTGGCTCCTGCCTTGTAGCGAAAGGTTCGCCAATACTAGCCAGCAAACCCGAGGCGATCAGCCCGCATATCGGTCAATTGCCGGGCTAACGCCGCTTCAGCGCGGCCTGCAACGCATCAAGGGTGATATCGGACCTGCGCTCAGCCTCGTGCAGCTCCTGCTCCCAGCCGGCCTTGCAGGGCGCCAGGTCGGGGTGATCCTTGGCCTGCAGCAACCACTGCAGGCGGTCATGCCAATCACCCAGATCGCCCTGGGCCTTCTTCAACAGGCGCTGCAGTTTCTTGCCGGCATGATCGAGCTGCGGATAGGCCTCGTCGCCATAGCGCGCCCGCTTGATCAGCAGGCGCAAGCGATGGCGATCATGGGCGGGGTCCTGCAGGGCCTCGCGCAGTTTTTGCCACTGCTTGACCAGGCGCTTGTCGATACGCTTGTCCAGCGACTTGGCCAGCCCCTCGCGATCCGCTGCCCGCAAGAACAGCGGAAATGCATCGACTATCGCCAGCACCCGAGTCAGCTGAGGGCTGGCGGCAACGCTGGCGAAGGTCCTGTCCCGCCCTGCCAGGCGCCGCTGCCCGGCGCCGGCATGGCCGCGCCCGATCAGCTCGGCGGCCAGCACCTCACGATCACGCAGGGGGGTAGTCAACGTTCCCAATGACCTGGCCGCCTCCTCCAGTTGCTCCACCCCCGGCAGCCCCTTCAGCGGCCGCAACAGGCTGCGCAGGCGCCGCAGATTGGTGCGCAGGTCGTGCAGGGCCTCGCTGTCGGTATTGGCGGCCAGGCGCTCGCGACAGGCCAGCAGGCGCACCTGCAAGGTCAGCAGCTGGGCAACGACATGATCGAGCATGGCGGACATGTGACGCTCCTCGGTCAGCGCCCGGCGCGCGACTCACGAATGTAGAAGCGGGCCTTTTCGGCCTTGTGGGTGCAGCCTTCGTACCCTTCGAACTGCTGCTGCGTCTTGGCCCCGGTCAGCAGCGACAGGGCCTTGGAATAGCTGACGGTGCCGGCAAACCCTTCGGCCTTGGCCAGGTCCAGCTCCTTCCAGGCGCCATCCAGCTGAGTCGCGCAGCTTTCGCGGTAGGCCGTCTTGCCCGCGCAGCCGGCAAGGGCCAGGGCGATCAGTGGAAGGCAGATCCAGGCTTTCATCAGTAATACCTCAAAGGTCAAAAGAGTGGCTGTTCGACGCCCGCGCCACTGAAAAGTGCCCGGTTCGATATGCTTTGCTTAGAGTAGTTCAGCACGCTCTGGATTGAAGCACAGGCAGCGATGAGTGCATTGTAGGACCATGGTTGTACCAGCCGGGGAAAGTTCATGAGTAAACGCGTGGCATTGGTGTTGGGATCGGGAGGCGCCCGTGGCTATGCCCATATCGGCGTGATCGAGGAAATCGAACGGCGCGGCTACGACATCGCCTGTATCGCTGGCTGCTCCATGGGTGCGGTGATTGGCGGTATCTACGCGGCCGGCAAGCTCGACGAATACCGCAACTGGATCGAAAGCCTGGACTACCTGGACGTGCTGCGCCTGGTCGACGTCAGCTTCCGCCTTGGCGCCATCCGCGGTGACAAGGTGTTCGGGCAGATTCGCAAGATCGTCGGCGACATGAACATCGAGCAGTTGCGCATCCCTTACACGGCGGTAGCGGCCGACCTTACCAACCAGCAGGAAATCTGGTTCCAGGAAGGCTGCTTGCATCAGGCCATGCGTGCTTCGGCGGCGATTCCGAGCCTGTTCACGCCGGTGATGCAGGGCAACCGCATGCTGGTCGACGGCGGCATTCTCAACCCTCTGCCGATCGTACCGGTGGTGTCCAGCCACTGTGACCTGATCATCGCGGTCAACCTCAACGCCACCAACCAGAAGCAGTACCAGCTGCCGGTGATCGAGCGGCCCGCAGCCTTCAAGATGCGCTTTGACGCCTTGCTGAGTTCACTCGGGTCGCGCCTGCCGTTTCGACGCAAGCCTGCCGAGGAGCTGATTCGCATCGAGCAGGAGATCGTCGCCGAAGGACTGGCGCCGCCCAACCCGTGGCTGGCCGACACGGCCGACCCCGAGGCCCAGCAACCCGCTGCGGCGCCGGAGCGCGAAGGCGCACCGAAGTCAGCGACCGGCTCATTCATCATCGACAACGTCGGGCCGGCCTCGCTGCTCGACCTGATCAACCAGAGCTTCGAGGTGATGCAGACGTCACTGGCGCAGTACAAGATTGCCGGGTATCCGCCGGATGTGCTGATCAACGTGCCCAAGCGGGTGTGCCGCTTCTTCGAGTTCTACAAGGCGCCGGAACTGATAGCGCTGGGGCGGGAGATTGCGCGGGATACGCTGGACAATTACGAAGGCAAGAAGCGCTAGGCCTTGTTTTGCCTGTACCGGCCTCTTCGCGGGCAAGCCCGCTCCTACAGGTACTACACAGGCGACAGAAATGAAACAGGCCGCATCTAGCGGCCCGTTTCATCATGCATCCATCACTCAGTAACGGGTGATGTCGGCAGTGCCTTCCAGCTGCTTGCGGTAGGCCGCAAAGTCCTGCTGGCCAGCACGCGAAGCGAGGTAGCGGCGGATCTGCTGCTTCTCGTCGTCGCTGGCGGCGGCACCTTCGTTGACGCCCTTGAGCTGCAGCACGACCAGGCTGCCGTCGGCCAGGACCACGCTGCCGTACACCGGCTTGTCCTTGGCTTGCGGCTTGGTCAGACGGAACAGCGCCTGCAGTTCGGCCGGATCGATACCGTCCTGACCACGGGTCACGGCTTCGTGAGTCTTCCATCCCTGACCGTCGTGAGCGCCAGCGGCAACGATGGAGCCGTCACGCAGACCGGCAATCAGCTTGTCCGCCTTGGTCTTGAGCTCGGCAGTCGCCTTCTCCTTGGCCAGGTGTTCGCTGATGTGCTTGGCCACAGCTTCCAGCGGCAGTTGCTCCGGCTTGCGGTGCTCCTTGACGCGCAGCACCACAGTGGTTTCCGGGTCAAGCTCGATGGCGGTGCTGTTGGCGCCTTCATCCATCACTTCTTCGGAGAACGCCGCCTGAATCACGCCACGGTTGGCGGTGATGCCCTCGCCGCCTTCGCGGCCGAACGCAGCGGAAGTCTGCACCTTGAGGTTCAGGTCCTGGGCAGGCTGGGCCAGGTCGGAAGCCTCGTAGGCAGCATCCTGCAGCTGTTTGCTGGCGTCGACGTAACGCTGTTCGACCAGCGGAGTCTTCAGGTCGCGGGTCAGCTTGTCCTTCAGGCTGGCGAAGCTCGGTACTTCCGGCGCCTGCTTGCCCAGCAGCTTGATCAGGTGGTAACCGAACTCGGTGCGCACCGGGGCCGATACCTGGCCGTCGTTGAGCTTGTACAGCGCGTCTTCGAAGGCCGGGTCATACACGCCCGGGCCAGCGAAGCCGAGGTCACCGCCATTGCTGGCAGAACCTGGGTCCTGGGAGAACTCCTTGGCCAGCTTGGCGAAATCCTCACCCTTGGCCAGGCGCTGCTCGATCTCTTCGGCACGGGCCTTGGCCTGGGCGTCGGTGACCTTGTCGTTGACCTCGATGAGGATATGCGCGGCATGGCGCTGCTCGGCGAGGTTGGCGACTTCCTTCTCGTACTGGGCCTTGAGCTCTTCGTCGGTGACCTTGACCTGATCGAAGAACGCCGACTTCTTCAGCTCGATGTAGTCGATGACCACCTGATCCGGCGTCATGAACTCCTTGGCGTGCTGGTCGTAATGCGCCTTGATCTCGTCATCGCTGACCTTGACCGCAGCCGGGTTGGCCTTGAAGGTCAGGGAGGCGAAGTCGCGGGTCTGGTTTTCCAGGCGGGCAAAGGCGTCGACCTGCTGGTCGGTGACGAAGCTGCTGCCGGCGATACCGGTACGCAACTGGCCGATCAGCATCTCTTCCCCGAGCATGTCGCGGAATTGCATGCGGCCATAGCCCATCTGGCGAATGACCTGATCGAAACGATCGGCGCTGAACTTGCCATCGACCTGGAATTCAGGCGTCTGCAGGATCACTTGATCCAGCGCGGCTTCGGAGAAGGCGAACTTGGCATCTTCGGCACCCTGCAGCAGCAGTTTGCGATCGATCAGGCCCTTGAGCGCGGAGTCGCGCAGCAGTTTTTCATCCAGCAGCGCTGGGTCAAAATCCTTGCCCAGCTGTTGCATCAGCTGGCGGCGCTGCATGTCGGCGGCCTGGCTCAGCTCGTTCAGGCTGATGGTGTGGCCGTTCACCTTGGCCGCGTCCTGGCTATGGGTGGCGGCCTTGAAAATGGCGTCGAAGCCGGTCAACGCCATCAACACGACGATGAGGCCAATGATGGTCTTGGCAATCCAACCTTGTGAATTGTCCCTGATATTTTGCAGCATGCGTCCCCCAGAAACGGCTGTACCACTGCGTCGACAACCGCGGAGCGTGGGTAGAATCCTGATAAAAGAAAGGCGCATCCGAGGATGCGCCTTTTCTTAGCAAACGTGTCAGGCGGGAACGTTTGCGGCCCGCCATCAGCGTGCTCGGACCTGGCCAGGCCGGGTCCGGCTGAAAGAGACGACTTAGTTGACGGCGTCTTTCAGGCCTTTGCCTGCCTTGAAACCTGGAACCTTGGCAGCAGCGATCTTGATTGCCTTGCCGGTCTGTGGGTTACGGCCGGTGCGCTCGGCGCGCTCTTTGACCGAGAAGGTACCGAAGCCAACCAGAACGACGTCGTCGCCTGCTTTCAGGGCGCCAGTCACGGAGTCGATCACAGCGTCCAGAGCTTTGCCGGCGGCAGCCTTGGAAATGTCAGCCGATACAGCGATAGCGTCAATCAGTTCCGACTTGTTCACTCTAAGTCCCCTTATTTCTCTATTGAGTTTGTTTCTAAGTATGTAAAGAAAAGCTTATGAAACGTGTGCCGGGTGGCAGCTTGACAATAGCGTGCCGCTTTATAGCAAGGCCCCGAAAAAACTGTCAAGGAAAGCCCCCCGGCCAAAAACTACTAGTGCGTGCTGATTCTTTCCTTAGCATCGCCGTCGCGTTTGTCATCTTTAGCGACAATCTCCGGAGCCACATCTGGCAAGGGCTCCGGGGCGTATTGCAGCGCAATTTGCAGGACTTCGTCAATCCATTTGACCGGTTTGATCTGCAGATCCTGTTTGATATTTTCCGGAATTTCCTTCAGATCGCGAACATTCTCCTCGGGAATGATCACCGTCTTGATCCCGCCACGGTGTGCGGCCAGCAGTTTTTCCTTCAACCCGCCAATGGCCAGTACCTGGCCACGCAGGGTGATTTCACCGGTCATGGCCACATCGGCGCGTACCGGAATCTGCGTCAGCGCGGACACCAGCGCGGTGCACATGCCGATACCGGCGCTCGGGCCGTCCTTCGGCGTGGCACCTTCGGGCATGTGGATATGCACGTCGTGCTTCTCGTGGAAGTCGGCGGCAATCCCCAGGCTGCGGGCACGGCTGCGGACCACGGTCTGCGCGGCAGTGATCGATTCGACCATGACATCACCCAGCGAGCCGGTCTTGATCAGCTGGCCCTTGCCAGGAATGACCACCGACTCGATGGTCAGCAATTCGCCGCCCACCTGGGTCCAGGCAAGGCCGGTAACCTGGCCGATCTGGTCCTGCTGCTCGGCCAGGCCGTAGCGGAACTTGCGCACGCCAAGCAGGTGTTCGAGCTGTTCGCTGGTGACCTTGACCTTGACCTGTTTCTGCCCGGTATGTTCCTTGACCACCTTGCGGCAGACCTTGGCGATCTGGCGCTCCAGGCCACGCACACCGGCTTCGCGGGTGTAGTAACGGATGATGTCGCGAATCGCCGAGACGTCGATGTCCAGCTCTTCGGCCTTCAGGCCGTTGGCCTTGACCTGCTTGGGCGTCAGGTACTTGACCGCGATGTTGATCTTCTCGTCCTCGGTGTAACCCGGCAGGCGGATGACTTCCATGCGGTCGAGCAGCGCCGGTGGAATGTTCATCGAGTTCGAGGTGCACAGGAACATCACGTCCGAGAGGTCGTAATCGACTTCCAGGTAGTGGTCGTTGAAATTGTGGTTCTGTTCCGGGTCGAGCACTTCCAGCAGCGCCGAAGCAGGGTCGCCACGCATGTCGCTGCCCATCTTGTCGATCTCGTCGAGCAGGAACAGCGGGTTGCGCACACCCACCTTGGTCATCTTCTGGATCAGGCGGCCAGGCATCGAACCGATGTAGGTACGACGGTGACCCCGAATTTCGGCCTCGTCACGCACGCCGCCCAGGGCCATGCGCACGAACTTGCGATTGGTCGCGGCAGCGATCGACTCGGCCAGCGAGGTCTTGCCCACGCCAGGCGGGCCGACCAGGCACAGCACCGGGCCGCGGATCTTCTTCACCCGCTTCTGCACGGCGAGGTACTCGAGAATCCGCTCCTTGACCTCTTCCAGGCCATAGTGGTCGGCATCGAGGATCTCCTCGGCCTTGGCCAGGTCCAGACGCACCTTGCTCTGGGCCTTCCACGGCACCTGCACGAGCCAGTCGAGGTACGAGCGCACCACGGTGGCTTCGGCGGACATCGGCGACATCTGCTTGAGCTTGTTCAGCTCGGCCTGGGCCTTGGCCAGGGCATCTTTCGGCAGGCCAGCGGCTTCGATGCGCTTTTTCAGCTCTTCGACTTCGTTGTGGCCTTCGTCGCCATCGCCGAGCTCCTTCTGAATGGCCTTCATCTGCTCATTCAGGTAGTACTCGCGCTGGCTGCGCTCCATCTGCTTCTTGACCCGGCCACGGATACGCTTCTCGACCTGCAGCAGGTCGATTTCGGCATCCAGCAGTGCCAGCACGTGCTCGACACGGGTGGCCAGGTCGACGATCTCGAGGATTTCCTGCTTCTGCTCGATCTTCAGCGCCATGTGCGCGGCCATGGTATCGACCAGGCGACCAGGCTCTTCGATGCTGTTCAGCGACGACAGCACTTCGGCGGGGACTTTCTTGCCCAGCTGCACGTACTGCTCGAATTGCGACAGCAGCGTGCGCACGAAGACTTCCGACTCACGCTCGGCGGCGTCGGTTTCGTCGATCAGGGAGACTTCGGCACGGATGTGCCCTTCTACTTCGGTGAAGCGCTCCACCGCACCGCGCTGCTCGCCCTCGACCAGCACCTTGACAGTGCCATCGGGCAGCTTCAGCAGTTGCAATACAGTAGCGACGGTACCGACCCGATACAGGGCGTCTTCGCCTGGATCGTCATCGGCCGGGTTCTTCTGGGCCAGCAGCAGGATCTGCTTCTCGCCCGTCATCGCGGCCTCGAGGGCTTCGATTGACTTCTCACGCCCCACGAACAGTGGGATGACCATGTGCGGATAGACGACGACATCGCGCAATGGCAAAAGAGGCAAGTCGAGGGTGGTCTTCATGATTTCGCCTCTACAGCGGCCTTATGGCCGGAAACCGGTGGAAATGATGCTTGGACCTAATGTGGGGGCACGCTTGGGAAATTACAAGCGCTTGCATAGGAAAAGCAGAAAGGGGCCCGTAGGCCCCTTTCTTGCTTGCTGCCATTACCCGGCATTTACCTGAAATCAGGCGTCGGGCGCGGCCTTGGCTTGCGGCTCGCTGTTCTCGTAGATCATCAGCGGCTGCGAGGTGCCTTCGATGACGCTCTCGTCGATCACCACCTTGCTGACATCCTTCTGCGAAGGAATTTCATACATGGTGTCGAGCAGCACGCCTTCGAGGATCGAACGCAGGCCACGGGCGCCAGTCTTGCGCTCCAGGGCCTTGCGCGCGACGGCCTTGAGGGCGTCGGTGCGGAACTCGAGGTCCACGCTTTCCATCTCGAACAGCTTGGCGTACTGCTTGGTGAGGGCATTCTTCGGCTCGGTGAGGATCTGCATCAGCGCAGCCTCGTCCAGCTCATCGAGGGTCGCCAGAACCGGCAAGCGGCCGACGAACTCAGGGATCAGGCCAAACTTGACCAGATCGTCCGGCTCGACTTCGCGCAGCGATTCGCCAACCTTCTTGCCCTCTTCCTTGCTGCGTACTTCGGCGCCAAAACCGATGCCACCCTTGGTGGAGCGGTTCTGGATGACCTTTTCCAGGCCGGAGAAGGCGCCACCGCAGATGAACAGGATGTTGCGGGTATCAACCTGCAGGAATTCCTGTTGCGGGTGCTTACGGCCGCCTTGCGGCGGAACCGAAGCAACGGTGCCTTCAATCAGCTTCAACAGCGCCTGCTGCACGCCTTCACCGGAAACGTCGCGGGTGATGGACGGGTTGTCCGACTTGCGCGAGATCTTGTCGATCTCGTCGATGTAGACAATGCCCATCTGGGCCTTTTCCACGTCGTAGTCGCACTTCTGCAGCAGTTTCTGAATGATGTTCTCGACGTCCTCACCCACATAACCGGCTTCGGTCAGGGTGGTGGCGTCAGCAATGGTGAACGGTACGTTCAACAGCCGCGCAAGGGTTTCGGCGAGCAGGGTCTTGCCCGAGCCGGTAGGCCCGATGAGCAGGATGTTGCTCTTGCCGAGTTCGACTTCGTCGCCCTTCTTGTCACGCTGGTTCAGGCGCTTGTAGTGGTTGTACACCGCTACCGACAGCACCTTCTTCGCGCGTTCCTGACCGATGACGTACTGGTCCAGGATGCCGCTGATTTCTTTCGGCGAAGGCAATTTGTGCGCGCTGCTCTCGGCCTGGGCTTCCTGCACCTCCTCACGGATGATGTCGTTGCACAGGTCGACGCACTCGTCGCAGATAAATACCGAGGGCCCGGCAATCAGTTTGCGCACTTCGTGCTGGCTTTTGCCGCAGAAGGAGCAATAAAGCAATTTGCCGCTGTCCTCGCCGTTACGGGTGTCAGTCATTCGATCGATCCAATCCGGTAGGCTTGCAACACAAGATGAAGGCAATTGCGGGCTTTTTCAAGTCCGCAGGTAGGCGCTTTGCGCACCTACCTGCTCTGGCACCTGGGTTCAGGAGGCCAGTTGCCGCTTGTCGTATACCGAGTCGATCAGGCCGTACTCGGCCGCGCGCGAGGCGCTCATGAAATTGTCACGCTCGGTGTCACGCTTGATGGTCTCGAGTTCCTGGCCGGTGTGGTAGGCCAGCAGCTCGTTCAGGCGCGCCTTGATATTGAGGATTTCCTGGGCGTGGATCTCGATATCGGTGGCCTGCCCCTGGAAACCGCCCAGTGGCTGGTGGATCATCACGCGCGAGTTCGGCAGGCAGTGACGCTTGCCCTTGGCACCTGCGGCCAACAGGAACGCGCCCATGCTGCAGGCCTGGCCGATGCAGATGGTCGAGACGTCCGGCTTGATGAATTGCATGGTGTCGTAGATCGACATGCCAGCAGTCACCGAGCCGCCCGGGGAGTTGATGTACAGATGGATATCCTTGTCCGGGTTTTCCGCTTCAAGGAACAGCAGCTGCGCCACTACCAGGTTGGCCATGTAATCCTCTACCGGGCCAACCAGGAAGATCACTCGCTCCTTCAACAGGCGCGAGTAGATGTCGTAGGCACGTTCGCCACGGGCGGACTGCTCGATAACCATCGGGACCAGGCCGCCTGCGGCCTGGATGTCAGAGCTCTGCTGAATATAAGAATTGCGGGACATGTCCTGCGCTCACTCCCAAATAGTCATGGCTTGAATACGCACAAGCCAGCTCGAAGGCTGGCTTGTGGGGGTTTCCTACGAGAGAAGCCTGTTACTCAGCGGCGGCAGGAGCCTGTGCTGGCTTAACGGCATCTTCGTACGAGACCGACTTGTCGGTCACAGTCGCTTTCTGCAGAACAGTATCTACAACTTGTTCTTCCAGCACAACCGAACGAACTTCGTTCAGTTGCTGGTCGTTCTTGTAGTACCAGGAGATGACCTGCTCAGGCTCTTGGTAAGCCGAAGCCATTTCTTCGATCATTTCGCGAACCTTGCCTTCGTCCGGCTTCAGTTCGAACTGCTTGACCACTTCGGCGACGATCAGGCCCAGGACCACGCGGCGCTTGGCTTGCTCTTCGAACAGCTCGGCCGGCAGTTGCTCAGGCTTGATGTTGCCACCGAACTGCTGAACAGCCTGGACGCGCAGACGGTTGACTTCGTTTTCCAGCAGGGCCTTTGGCACTTCGATCGGGTTGGCGGCCAGCAGACCGTCCATGACCTGGTTCTTGACCTTGGTCTTGATCGCCTGACGCAGCTCACGCTCCATGTTCTTGCGAACTTCGGTGCGGAAGCCTTCCAGGGTCGATTCCTTGATGCCGAACTGGGCGAAGAATTCTTCGTTCAGCTCTGGCAGCGCAGGGGCCGATACGCTGTTGACGGTGATGGTGAACTCGGCGGCTTTGCCAGCCAGATCCAGGTTCTGGTAGTCCTCTGGGAAGGTCACGTTGACAACGCGCTCTTCGCCAGCCTTGGCGCCCACCAGGCCATCTTCGAAGCCAGGGATCATGCGGCCGGAACCCAGTACCAGCTGGGTGCCCTTGGCGGAACCACCGGCGAACACTTCACCGTCGACCTTGCCGACGAAATCGATGTTGACCTGGTCGTCGTTCTGCGCGGCGCGCTCGACGGCCTCGAAGCGGGTGTTCTGCTTGCGCAGGACTTCCAGCATGTTGTCCAGGTCGGCGTCAGCCACTTCGGCGCTCAGGCGCTCGACGTTGATCGACTCGAAGCCGGCAACGGTGAACTCCGGGAACACTTCGAAGATGGCAACGAATTCCAGATCCTTGCCCTTCTCGAAGGACTTCGGCTCGACGGCCGGCGCGCCAGCCGGGTTCAGCTTCTGCTCGACGATGGCTTCGTAGAAGGAAGCCTGGACCAGGTCACCGAAAGCCTCTTGACGAGCATCGGCTTCGAAACGCTGACGGATCACGCTCATCGGCACCTTGCCTGGGCGGAAGCCCGCGACCTTGGCGCGCTTGGCAGTCTGTTGCAGACGCTTGTTGACTTCGTTCTCGACGCGCTCGGCCGGAACGGCGATGGTCATGCGACGCTCGAGAGCGGAAGTGTTTTCAACAGAAACTTGCATGGATATTCCTCGTTGCACAGACGTTAGCCGGCGATAGCCCGACTCCAGAATCAAGGGCAAACATTCTAGTGAGTCACGCACCAGAAGTCACCCCACCCGGGACGACGGGAAACCACGCCGGTCAATTAACTTGCTTGGCCCGCACGGTGAAGTGCCGAGCCTCTTTATACAGAGAGCCGCATACCTCCCGATGGGTGGCACACAACCGAAATACCTTGTCAAACAACCGCCAGCTTGAAGGCGACCCGCTTACTCAGGATCGATCTCGTTGAACTGGCAGTACTCCTCCCACTCCATACCCAGCGCTTCAGCCACTTCGCGATGGGTCTCCAGGCGCATGGCCTGCAGTTGCTCGGGGCTTTCGGCGATCAACTGTAGCGCCAACTCCCAGGGCTGAACCCCCTGCTCATCGGCGGCATCCTCGAATGCCCACTCGATCTGCTGGGCCTGCTCACGCGCATCCAGCTCACGGATTTCCTCGAGCAGCTGCGGATTGGCTTCGGCAAAGCGCTGCAACGCCAGGGCCTGGCGGGCTTCTTTTGCAATCATCGGGGTGTTCCTCTGCCGGCCAAATGGGCCGGTGTTTCAACCGGCTGAAATCTAACAGCTTTTATTGGGGTGCCACCAGAGGATTACAAGGGGGATTGAGTGATGGCTGCGAAGCTCATGGCTTGAGGCGCTGAAAGCCCCAAGGCATACACCCCGAAAACAACAAAGGCGCCCGATCTCACGACCAAGGCGCCTTCGAAAAATATGGGGTGGACGATGGGAATCGAACCCACGACAACTGGAATCACAATCCAGCGCTCTACCAACTGAGCTACGCCCACCATATTGCGGTGTTGCAGTGTTGCGATACAGCCTTACAGAAGCATGGTGCGGACGAAGAGACTCGAACTCTTACAGCTTGCGCCGCTGGAACCTAAATCCAGTGTGTCTACCAATTTCACCACGTCCGCGTAACGCTTAAAACAAAGGCGCCAGATCATTCAATCAAAGGCGCCTTCGTCGAATATGGGGTGGACGATGGGAATCGAACCCACGACAACTGGAATCACAATCCAGCGCTCTACCAACTGAGCTACGCCCACCATATTGCATTACAGCCTTACTTGCTTGCCCAAGCTGCCTAAATGGCGCACCCGGCAGGACTCGAACCTGCGACCATCCGCTTAGAAGGCGGATGCTCTATCCAGCTGAGCTACGGGCGCTTAAGCTTGAAGCCTAACCGAACAAGCCTTTAACAGGTAACTGCTAAACCACTCATTCTGCCCGACCTCGCCAACCAGTGCTAGGCTGTGCCCGACAAGTGCGGCGAATCTTATAGGCGAGCCTCTAGGTCGTCAACACCTTTCTCCAAAAAATTTAAATTATTTAAGGGGTTAGGGGATTTGCCCGACCACCCGCCTTTGCCCTTGGGCGATGTCGTGCGAGAATGCGCCCTCTTTATTGTTCCTTTCTCGATGGTTAATCACGCGTCTATGACTGCACACCTAATCGATGGCAAGGCGATCGCCGCCAACCTGCGCAAGCAGATCGCTCAACGTGTCGAGGAGCGTCGCCAGCAAGGCCTGCGCACGCCGGGCCTGGCGGTGATCCTGGTCGGCACCGACCCCGCCTCCCAAGTCTATGTCTCGCACAAGCGCAAGGACTGCGAAGAGGTCGGCTTCATTTCCCAGGCATTCGACCTGCCCAGCGAGACCTCGCAGCAAGCGCTGACCGAGCTGATCGACCGCCTCAACGACGACCCGGCCGTCGATGGCATCCTGCTGCAACTGCCGCTGCCAGCGCACCTGGACGCATCCTTGCTGCTCGAGCGCATCCGCCCCGACAAAGACGTCGACGGTTTCCACCCGTACAACATCGGCCGCCTGGCCCAGCGCATTCCGCTGCTGCGCCCGTGCACCCCCAAAGGCATCATGACCCTGCTGGAAAGCACCGGTCAGGACCTGTACGGCATGAACGCGGTGATCGTCGGTGCGTCCAACATCGTAGGCCGCCCGATGGCCATGGAACTGCTGCTGGGCGGTTGTACCGTGACCGTCTGCCACCGTTTCACCAAGGACCTGGCTGGCCACGTCGGCCGCGCCGACCTGGTGGTCGTGGCTGCCGGCAAGCCGGGCCTGGTCAAGGGTGAGTGGATCAAGGAAGGCGCCATCGTCATCGACGTCGGCATCAACCGCCAGGAAGACGGCAAGCTGGTCGGCGACGTGGTCTACGAGACCGCCCTGCCGCGCGCCGGCTGGATCACGCCGGTTCCGGGCGGGGTCGGGCCGATGACCCGCGCCTGCCTGTTGGAGAACACGCTGTATGCAGCCGAAGAGCTGCACAAGTAACAGCGCGTGATACGAAAAAACGGCACCTCTGGCAGGTGCCGTTTTTTTTGCCTGTGATATCTGCGCAGGCCTCTTCGCGGGCAAACCTGCGATGCGCCGCCCGCGCGGTGCTCGATCTCACAGGCGCCAACCCGATCACGGCGAACACAGCCGATTCTGCTGCCACCTGGCCGAAATCAGCCGCCCCCGCTGTCGCCAGCCCCTGCTTCAGCCAGCATCGCAACGCTGCGCGTCTGACAATACCTCCACAGCCCTTACTGGAGCGTCGCCGCAAGGAGACCCGTCATGACCCGCTATATCGATGTGCAAGACCTCGCCCGCCTGGTCAACCGCAAAGGCCTGCCCACCTGCCTGGTGGAGATGGCCGAGTATATCCGCCAGGACTACCTGCGCTGGCCGGCCTTCGAGAAGTGTGCACGGGTGGCCAACCACTCGCCCGACGGCGTCATCGAACTGATGCCGGTGTCCGACGCCGACCTGTACGCCTTCAAGTACGTCAACGGTCACCCGAAGAACACCCGCCATGGCCTGCCCACGGTCATGGCCTTCGGTACCCTGGCCGATGTCGACACCGGCACCCCGCTGCTGCTCAGCGAGATGACCCTGACCACCGCGATCCGCACGGCCGCCACCTCGGCACTGGCGGCACGCTACCTGGCGCGTGAAGACAGCCGCAGCATGGCGCTGATCGGCAATGGCTCGCAGAGCGAGTTCCAGGCCATCGCCTTCAACACCCTGGTGGGTATCGACGAAATCCGCCTGTACGACATCGACCCGACGGCCTCTGCCAAGCTGGTGGCCAACCTGGCCGGCCGGCCCGGCCTTAAACTGAGCGTCGCCAGTTCGGTTACCGAAGCCGTGCGCGGTGCCGACATCGTCACCACGGTCACCGCCGACAAGGCCTGTGCGACCATCCTCACGCCGGACATGATCGAGCCGGGCATGCACCTGAACGCCGTGGGGGGCGACTGCCCAGGCAAGACCGAACTGCACCGCGACATCGTCGAACAGGCGCGGGTGATCGTCGAGTACGAGCCACAAAGCCGTGTCGAGGGCGAGATCCAGCACATGCCTGGCGACTCGCCGGTGGTCGAGTTCTGGCAAGTGATCGCGGGGCTTGTGCAAGGCCGCGAGCATGCCGAACAGGTGACTTTGTTCGACTCGGTCGGGTTTGCCCTGGAAGACTACTCGGCGCTGCGCTACGTGCTGGATAGCGCGCGCATGTTGGGAATCGGCCAGGACATTGCGCTGGTGCCCAAGCTGGAGAACCCAAAGGACCTGTATTCGCTGTTGCAACCCCGGGTGGTGGGAGTACGGTCGATGCACAAGGCAGATACCGCCTGCGCGTAATCAACCCTGGGGCCGCGCAACGGCCCCGGTTTGCGCCTACCCTGTCCATGCCCACTTTCGAAAGAAGCCGCACGCATGGACACCAAGGACGCCAATGCCCCGCCACTCGACCGCATCGACGAAGCCATCCTCGAGGTGCTGCGCCACGACGGGCGCATCACGTTCGAAAAGCTCTCGACCCTGGTCCACCTCACCCCACGCCCCTGCCTGGAGCGCGTGCGCAAGCTCGAACGCCGCGGCGTGATCCGCGGCTACGGCGCCATCATCGACCTGCAGAAACTTGCGCCAGGCCTGTCGCTGCTGGTGTTGGTAGCCCTGTCCAACCAGAGCGGGCGCACCGCGCAGAAAGCCTTCGAGGCCACCATGCTGAAGTGCCCGGAAGTTTACGAATGCCAACTGATCAGCGGCCACTTCGACTACAGCCTGCGCCTGCGCTGCCGCGACATGGAGCATTATCGGGTGCTCAGCGAAAGCTGGATGGACGACGATTCGCTGCATATCGACAAACTGGTGGCACACCCGGAACTGGCCGCGATCAAATGTATACCACCACCGACCGGGCTGTAACCCGATAACCCAATCGCCTCGTGCCCCTTACTACGCTGGCCGTCCCGACATTGGAGAGCGGCTCATGCCTAGACAGCCTTCGCCTCACCTGGCGTTCATACAACGACGCGCACCGCAATGGTTGACAACCAGTACGCCCGCAGAACGCAAGCAACTGGAATTGCGTGTACGGGAAAGCCATCGTGCCACCCGTCAGCTTCGCCTGCATCTGGCCGGTGTGCAGACACCCGAAGCCTTCTGCCGCCCGCAACTGGAGGATGCCCTGGCGCACTGGTTTGCCGAACGGGAACTGCCTGATGTTGGCCAGGGCTGGCTCTGGGACATCGCCCAAGGACGCGACAGGTCATGGTTGGAGGCGGCCATGCTGAACTTCGGCGAGGGCGACCGGGTAAGGCTGTATCTGAGCAAAGACGCAGCGGCCGGCACCGACATCGATGCCGGACGCTTCGTCAATGCAGTCCGGAATCTGGACCTCGGGCGACGTTACCAGGCTCACCTGGCTGATCTGCTCGACACCGACCTGACACGGCACATGCAACAGCGTCAGGACAAGGCCGCCTTTGCCGCCGAAACCAGCCTGGCGAAGCTGCACGGGCACATCGATAGCCGCGGTCAGGCCTTGGGCGAGGCAGCACTGGCGGGCGCATTTTCGCTCCCGCGCCCCGATGGTAGCGTGCAAGCACTGGAATGCTGCTACCTCACCCTGCTCGACTGCCCGCTCAACGGCCCGCTGCTGATCCGTATGCCGTCGCAGACCAACAAACAAGTGTGCCTGCTTTACCTGCCCGGGCACCCCACCAAGGCCCTGCGCCAGTACCCTTCGCTCGCAGCGCTGGGCCAAGCCATGACGCAAATGCTCTGGCACGACGAGCAACGGCGCTTTTTCCTGCGCTATGTCAGCCATGACCAACAGCCTCTATTCGCCAAGCGGCTACGCGAGACGCTGTTTCCTCGCTTCCCCTATGCCACGCTGCTGCCAGTTACACCGAGCCTGGAAAAAGGCGAGCATTTCAGCTGGATCTCCCGGCTGTTTCCCAACCCTCGCCATCTGTGGCAGGAGACCCTGGATAAAAACGCCAGATTGCCGTGGAGCGCAACGCCTTGGCGCAAAGACTGTTTCGCCGAACGCGCACGCACGATGCTTGAGCGCAAACGCCAGGATGCAGCCCATATCGTGGTGCCGACCGAGCAGCGCGATGCGGCGGCCCTGCGCGCAACCGTCGAAGGTTGGCTGGGGGCTGGGCTGAACATCTTGAATGTCGCGAGCTTCTTCGTCCCCGGGCTTGCCGAAGTCATGCTGGTGGTGGGCGCAGCGCAAGTGGTCGACGAATTTCTCGAAGGCGTGCATGCGGCCAATGAAGGCGAAACCGATGCGGCTGTCAGCCATTTGTTTGCCGTGTTCGAAAACCTGGCACAGTTCGCCGCCATTGGCGCCGCCGGGCACTTCGTCGAACCGACCGGGCCATTGCATGATTGGCAGCGCGTCGGTCACGGCGACAGCGAACGCCTCTGGCACGGGAGCCTGTCAGCGTTCGCCCAGCCTCGCCCCTGGCCGACACAGACTGCGCTGCCCGCCAACGGCTTGCACGCCTGGCAAGGGCAGCGCTGGTGGCTACACGAAGGCCAGGCATACGCCGTGGAATCTGCCGGCAAGGGCCGCTGGCGCCTCGCACCTGGCAAGTATCATCGTCACCAGCCCAGGCTGTTGGGCAACGGTGACGGTACCTGGTTGCTGGAGCACGAGCGGCCATTGGCTTGGCAAAGCCCTGGCCTGGTACGTCGCCTCGGCCAGGCAAGCGCCGGTCTGGACGATACCGCGCTGACGCATGCACTGCGCAGCAGTGGCTATGACGATGCAGCCTTGCGCCGATTGCTGCAGGATCATCGCCCTTTGCCGGCCCTGCTCCTGGACAGCCTGGAAGCCTTTGGCGCCAAGCTGCCCAAAAACGCCGGCCTCGGCGATAGCAGCGTGCTGGCTCGAGACTTTCCTTCACTCAGCCCCAGAATGCGCAACGAAATCCTGGCAACCGCTTCCAGCCAGGACCTGGCCGCTCTCAAGCACAGTGGTCGGCTGCCCTTGCGCCTGGCCGAACAGGCGCGGTTGTACCTGCGTGACGCGCGCCTCAACCGCGCGCTAGGTCAGCTCCGGCAAGTGCCGGGAAGCGGTGCGGACCGCGACCGGCTGGTGTTCGCCAACCTGCCTCGGCTACCTGGGTGGACTGGCGACATACGCCTGGAGCTGCACGACAATGGCCGCCTGATCGACGTTGCCGGCAATGGTGCGACAGGCAAACAGGTGCTGCGCAGCGACCTGGGTTATGAGCCCGCCGACGACTCAGGCCAGGTCCTGGGCAACCGCGACGAGCTGCTGGCATCCATCCTGCGAGCCCTGCCCGATAGCGAACGCAACGCTCTGCAGCTGGATATCCACGATGTAACGGGGCTGCGTGACGCCTTGTTCGAACTGGCATGCCAGGATCGCGAAACCACTGCGCGCGACTTGGGCATGGCGCCGGTTCGCCCGCTGTACAACCCACCGAGCTGGCTGGCCGGCAAGCCGGGCTACCGGCTCAGTGGCCGCGGTCGCGGCTGGCTGAGCGACGACGAACTGTTCGACCAACTGTACCCGGCCGGCAACCTTGAGGAGCGCGAATGGTTGCGCCAGCAGCTGCGGCATGAAGCTGGCGATTGGCCTGGCGCATTCGCCCGCCTGCTCGAAGGACTGCGCGCCGATTACCAACGCCTCGACGGCGAGCTGCAAGGCTGGGTCGAAACTGCCCGAGGCCAGCAGCGCACGGCACGCGACCTGCAAGCCCAGTTCATACGCCAGGCGTGGCGACGGGAAAACCCTGTGGACACGACTGGCGCCGTCGACTTCGTGATAGTCGAGATCGATGCAGCACAACTAGGGACTCTGCCAACGCTGAGCGTAACCCTTCCCCAAGTTCGCCAGCTGCGCATCAGCGGCCTGACGGATCGTGCCGATACTCAGCTGGATGGTTTTCTCAGAGCCTTCCCTCGGGTACGCAACCTGGACCTCGAAGACAACGCCCTGCGGGCAGTTCCTGCAGCGGTGGGCGAACTCGCCGACATGCAATCGCTCGACCTGTCGCACAACCTGCTCGACCTCTCACGGGAGGCCGATCTCACGACGCTGACGCGCCTGCTCAACCTCCAGCGCCTGAACCTGTCACAAAGTTTGCAGAGTCTCTCCGTCAGCGCCCTTGAGCGGCTGGCCGCACTGCCGGCCCTGAGCTTTTTCCAGGCCGACCTCAACAATCTGACCTTCGGCGCGGAGCATTTTCAGGCATTGCAGCGCTGGCCCAGCCTTACCCACCTCGAACTGGGGCGCAATGAAATCGTGCTGACCGAAGAAAGCCGCTCGGCGCTTGCCGGCCTGAACCGCCTGCGCCTGCTTTCGCTGCGCTACAACCCGCTGGAACTGGCGCCCGACCTGACCGGCTGGACCGCGCTCGAACAACTCGACCTGGAACGTACACTGATCTTCGAATGGCCTACCGGGCTGATCGCATTGATGAATCAAGAGCCCATGAACCTGCGCGCCATCGATCTGAGCCTGAACGAACTGATCGATGTACCTGTGTTGCGCGATACGGCGTTCGCCCGCCGAGTACGCGAAGGCGACGCTGAACTGAGCCATGCCTTCGACGACAATCCGCTCAGCGATCTGGCGCTGCAACGGCTCGACGACGCCGGACTGGCGCCCCAGCAAGGCACCAGCGAAGAAGACTGGTCAGCCGGTTGGCCCGGCGCACTGCGGGAGCACGTGTCCCATTACTGGATGGATGCAAACTGGCAACCGCTGTTTGACCTGTATCAGCGCATGCCCGGTACACAGGCTTACCGGGCCAGCGCAGCGACGATGGATGAACGCATGCGCCACGTGCTGCAGACACTGGTCGACGGTGCGCATGCCGATCAGCCTGGTACAGGTATTGCCCAGTTGCAGCAGCAGATCAACGACCTGCTGACAGATGCAGGCCAGCAATGCGTCGACCAGGCCAGCCTGCTCTTCCAGCAGGTCGAGACCGAGGTGACACTGTGGCAATCGGTGGTCCACGCACAACCGGGGGCCAGCAATGAGCAGGTCGCCATCGAAAGCGCCGCGAGCCTGATGCGCCAGCACCTGCTCGATGAGCACGTCGGCGGGCTGTATAACGCACGGCGTGCCCGACGCAGGGCCTTGGCCGAGGCCGGCAATGCGGACGAACGCGAGGCGGCACCGGCTTTGTCGAACCATGATGACCTCAGCGACGCGCTGTTGAGCGAACCGGACTTCCTTCTGGATGAACTGGAAATGGCCTTGTTCGCACGCATCCGCCTGCAGCAGCGGCTCCGGCTGCCTGCGCAGCCGGCCACCATGCAGTATGAATATCTCGCGCGCCTGAGCGACAACACATTACAGCGCCTGGAGCACGCAGTGTGGGCCGAGGCCAGCGCGCAACACCTCAATGGCTGGGCCAGCGATCAACCCTTCTGGCAGCGCTGGCTTGAACGATTGCACCCTCATGACATGGAGGCCTTTGCCCGGCACTGGGAAGGCGCTTCGGAATACTTCGACACGCTCAATGACAGCACCGCCGAGACTGGAGCTTACACCGGGCCCGAAGTCCCGCCGGGCTACATCGCCAGCCTTGAGCAGCACATGGGGCAGATTGCCTGGCGCCGCGCAGGTGTGCTGCAGCGTGTCGACCTTTCCAACGACAGTGAGCGCTACCTGCGGGCTTCGCAACTGTTGCTGCAAAGTCGCCTGCAAGCCCGGGAAGCGCTACTGGCCGGCCTGACCGCCAGCATGAGCGAAGCCCATCCGCGAGCGTTCGTGCCCGACGTTTGAGCCAGTCATCCCGTGTCGGTGACCCGGCACGGGCGCCTCCCCCGCCCTGGGACTCTGGCAAGCTGATTGCATCGCCTGACCAGGCATTGACCCGTACTTACCTCATTTCGTCGGGCTGCCTGGGGTGGCGGTAACGCCCCATGCACCGAACTAGAGCCCGATCGGTGCCAATGCCCCACAACTGGTCAGACCGGTAAGGCCGAAATCCCTTGCAATGTCGGATTTTTCGCGGTTTTATGATCCGGCGCTGAACAAACCGGTAAGACCACAACAATAATGAAGTCCTGCGCTCTTTCGCCCCGTGCGGCACCGAAGCAAGGACACCGATCAGAGATCACTCCCATGCTCAAATGGTGCTCGCGTTCGATCTTCCTGCAAGTCGTGCTCGGCCTTGCCCTCGGCATCGCCTGCGGCCTCAGCTTTCCCGAAGTCTCCCTGCAGCTCAAACCCCTTGGCGATGGCTTCATCAAACTGATCAAGATGCTCATCGGCCTGATCGTCTTCTGCGTGGTGGTCAGCGGCATTTCCGGCGCTGGCGACCTGAAGAAGGTCGGGCGCATCGGCCTGAAATCGGTGATCTACTTCGAAGTGCTGACCACCATCGCCCTGGTCATCGGCCTGGTGTTCGCTTTCAGCAGCGGCATCGGCAGTGGCGCCAACATCCACCTCGACCAACTGTCCAGCGCCGACGCCAGCAGCCTGGCCGAGCGCGGCCAGCATATACATGGGGCCACCGCGTTTTTCATGGACCTGATCCCGACCTCGGTGGTGGGCGCCTTCGCCGACAACAACATCCTCCAGGTGCTGCTGTTCTCGGTGCTGTTCGGCAGCGCCCTGAACCTGGTGGGCGAATCGGCCGCCGGCATCTCGCGACTGATCAACGAACTGAGCCACGTGATCTTCCGCATCATGGGCATGATCGTGCGCCTGGCGCCGATCGGTGTGTTCGGTGCCATCGCCTTCACCACCAGCAAGTACGGCCTGGAGTCGCTGCAGCACCTGGGTGGCCTGGTGGCACTGTTCTACCTGACCTGCGCCGGCTTCGTGCTCATCGTCCTGGGTACCGTGATGCGCGTGTCGGGCCTGAAACTGTTGCCGTTCATCAAGTACCTGCGTGAAGAACTGACCATCGTTCTCGGCACCGCTTCGTCCGACGCCGTGCTGCCGCAGATCATGCGCAAGCTGGAACACCTGGGCATCGGCAGTTCCACCGTCGGCCTGGTGATCCCCACCGGCTACTCGTTCAACCTCGACGGCTTCTCCATCTACCTGACCCTGGCCATCGTGTTCATTGCCAACGCTACCGGCACACCGCTGGAGATGACCGACCTGCTGACCATTCTGCTGGTGTCGCTGGTGACTTCCAAGGGCGCTCACGGCATCCCAGGCTCGGCGCTGGTGATCCTCGCCGCGACCTTGACCGCCGTGCCGGCGATCCCGGTGGTGGGCCTGGTACTGGTGCTGGCGGTGGACTGGTTCATGGGCATTGGCCGGGCATTGACCAACCTGATCGGCAACTGCGTGGCCACCGTGGCCATCGCCCGCTGGGAAAAGGACATCGACCTTGAGCGCGCGCAGAACGTGCTCGATGGCAAACCCGGCTTCGCCCATACGCCGCGCAAACAACCCAACGCCCATCAGCAGGAATTCTGAGCCCGCGTGGCCGGCACCGACGCCGGCCTTTTCAGGAGCAAACCGTGATCAGCTCATCAACCGTCGTCACCTCAGTGGTGGAAAAACTGCGCCAGGCCCTGGCCCGCGGCCAGTGGCGCTCCGGCGACATGTTGCCCGGCCAGCGCGAGCTGGCCGAACAGCTCGGCATCAGCCGCCCCAGCCTGCGCGAAGCAGTAACTGTGCTGGAAACCCTCGGCCTGGTGCGCTCGCTGCCAGGCAAGGGCGTGCTGGTGCTGGATGCCGAGGTGGCCTCCCAGGACCCGGCCAGCGAAAGCGCCGCGGCGGCCAGCCTGGCCGATGTGCTGGAGCTGCGCTACACCCTCGAACCGTTCATCGTCGGCCTGGTCGCGCAATCGGCCAACAATCAGGACATCGGCCAGTTGCGACTGACCCTGATGGACATGCGCGAAGCCCTGGAAGCCGAAGACAGCGAAGCCGGGGTCAGGGCCTACATCGCTTTCCACGAAGCACTGTTCGCACTGACCACCAACCCGATCTTCCAGAGCGTGGTGCAGCAGACCGGCAACGCCCTCAAGCAAAGCGCCAGCATGCTGCGCAACTCGCCCGAACACCTGGCCGCACGGCTCAAGGAAAACGAAGCCGTGGTGCGCGCCATTCGCGAACGCAACAGCGCCCAGGCCAGCGCCCAGATGCGCCAGCACATCCTCGCCGAAGGCCAGCGCATGGGCATTCAACTCAACATTCCGGACGACCAGCCCGGCCAATGACCCCAGGAGAGCGACCATGACCGCCTGCGCCCAAGCCGCCCCCCGCCTGCCTGCCCTGCTCGCCGCAGGCGAGACCCGCCTGTCGGCCGAGCAGATCTACCCGCGCCTGTTCGACGCGATCCTCGAACAGCGCCTGCCACCTGGCAGCCTGTTGCCCGAACAGGCCCTGGGCAATGCCTTCGGCGTCAGCCGCACGGTGATCCGCCGGGTGCTCGGGCGCCTGTCGGATCAGCAAGTGGTGGTACAGCGCCCCAGCCACACCGCGCACCTGGCCGCCCCCGACCCCGAGCAGGCGCGTCAGGTGCTCAGCGCCCGGCGCCTGGCCGAGACCACCCTGATCAGCCTGGCCGCCCAACGCGCCCGGCCAACGCAGATTCGCCAGCTACGCCAGTTGGTCGAACGCGAGCGCCAGCACCACGAACGCGGCGAGCGCTGCGCCGCCATCCGCCTGGGTGGCGAATTTCACCTCAAGCTCGCCCAGGTGGCGGCCAATGCACCGCTGGCGCGCTTTCTCAACGGCCTGGTGCCGATGACCTCGTTGATCATCGCCCGTTATGAATCGCCTTGCTGCGACCACTGCGCCTGGGAGGAACATGCGGCGATCATCGATGCCGTGGAAGCGGGCGATGCGGGGGCGGCGCTGACCTTGATGCATGATCACCTCGACCGCCTCGAAGACAAGCTCGACCTCGATTAAGCAGTGGGCCGCTGTGCGGCCCCATAAGCACCGCCCTATACTCGGATAACCACCCAGCCTCTACCCCCGGGAGGCAGCCGAGTGAGCCGACGCATCCTGGTTCTAGTGTGCCTCTTGCTGGCCATCGCCGGCTGCGCCGGCAAGCGCACGCCTGCCCCGCCCCCGCCGGCGGTGCTCGACCCGGCGACCTGGCAGCGCATCGACCAGGAACTGATCGAGGCATCCGCCGGTGCCGCTGGGTCGGCCAACGACTATGCACGGCGTTCGATGCGGGTGTGGAAAGAGCAGGTGCAGCAACGCACCGAAAAAGACTTCATCCCATGGTTCACCGGCTACTGGACCCAGCAATGGCTGACCATGAAGGTGGCCTGGTACAAGCTCGACAGCGGCGAGGGCCGCGAGCCTGCGGAAAAACGCCTGGCGCTGTACCTGCAAGAGCAGTATCACGAGCGTGTGATCGAGCCGGTGGCTGAACAGATCAACCCCGAAGGCATCCGCGATCGTGCCTGCGAGCTTTACGTGCAACTCTTCGGCCAGCAGTTACCGGCGATCATCCAGCGCTACAACGCCGCCCCCGAGCAGATAAGCCAACGTCTTAACCGTATCCCGGCCATCCACCTGGGGCCACCACCTGCCCGCAATGCCTCGCTGTATGAATTGCTCCGGGCCAAGTCGCTGGAGCAGCAACCGGCCTGGCTGGCGTTGCGTGACCATTTGCACAAGCAGGCCGCCAAAGGCCCTGGCAAAACCGACGCGGGCTTGTCCTCCGTGGCGACGGATGCCAGCGAAAAAATCGGTGCCACCCTGGCCCCACGCGGTATCGCCAGCGCCGTGGCCAGCGCCGTGGGCAAGGTGGCCGGGGCGATGATTTCGATTGTCTCGACCGGCTACGGGATCATGGCCCATAACCGGGACCAGCCGCAGATGATCGAACAGTTGCGGGTGATCTTGAATGTGGCCCTCAACCAGGAATGGCAGGAGCTGATGGAGAACCGCCAGAGCGGCGCCCTGGCGGGGGTGTATTACCTGTCCGGGCAGGTCGAGGACAGCCTGCTGGCGACCATGCCACAACCCTCGATGCAGCAGCAGAGTGAACAACGGCAGGCGCCGGCATCACAGGAGCCGCTGCTGATTCGCCTGCCTTAGGCCGCAGCCATGGCCGAAGTCGGCAGGCCAAAGATCCGGTCGAACGCCCAGTTGTAGGCGAAGGTGTAACACGGGATCAGAATGATGAACGCCAGGTCCACCAGAAACGCCTCCACCAGGCTCATGTCCAGCCACCAGGCAATAAGCGGAATCAGGTACACCACCAAGGTCAGCTGAAAACCGACGGCATGCGCCACCCGCCGCGCCACGCTGCGCCCCCGCTTGGCCTGGCGGCTCTCCCAGTACTCGAACAGGCTGTTGTAGATCAGGTTCCAGAGCATGGCGATGGTGGTGATCATCACCGCCAGCGGCCCGGTGTGCGACGCCTGGGTGTCCGACAGGTAGGCCAGCCCCAGCGTCGACATGCACAGGCCGATCAGTTCATAGAAGGTCACGTAGACCAGTTTGCGTTTGACGCCCTGCACGGGTTACCTCATGTGTCGAAATGCGATGAGGCGCAAGAATGATTCAATCCGCTTGACAGAAAAAGTCAGCAGCTTTCAGATTGCCTGACAGGAGGCTGCCATGAATTTTTCCAGCGACAACATCCAGCTGTTTCTCGCCGTGCTCGACCGCGGTTCGTTTTCCGCCGCTGCCCGCGCCCTGCAGCGCGTGCCTTCGGCGGTGAGCATGGCCATCGGCAACCTTGAAGCCGAACTGGGCTACCCCCTGTTCGAGCGCGGCCCACGCGAGGTCCGCGCCACGGCCCAGGCCCTGGCCCTCGAACCCCATGCGCGGCTGATCGCCGAACAGCTGGGCTTGCTGCAGGTGCACGCGCTGGAGCTTTCCCAGGGCCTGGAAAGCAGCCTGACCCTTGCCGTGGTCCCCGATATCGACCATCGCCCGCTACTGGCCGCCATTGCCAGCCTCGGTGCACGCTACCCACTGCTCGACATCCAGCTGCTCAGCGCCCCACAGGAAGAAGCCCTGCTCCTGCTCGACAGCGGCCGCGCCGACCTGTGCCTGGCCTTTGCCGGCCTGCAGGTCGATGTTCGCCGCAGCTTCCAGCACATCGGCATGGAGTCGCTGGTGGCCACCTTGGCGCCGGCCCACCCGGCCCTGCGCGAGGGCCGTATCCACTACCTCGAAGACCTGGTCAATGTGCGCCAGATCCTGGTCCGCAGCCGCGACCTGCCACTGCTCGACCCACGCCCGCTGATCGGTGCCACGCACTGGTCCACCGACAGCTTCGACCTGGCCCTGCAGATGGTCGAAGCCGGCCTTGGCTGGGGTGACCTGCCACTGGCCCGGGTGGCGCCGCTGGTCGATGCCGGGCGCCTGGTGCGCCTGCAGTTTCGCAACACCCGCAACGAACTGCAGCTGCCGATCCACGCCTTCTGGCGCAAGCAGCAGCCCCTGCGCCGGGGCGCACGCCTGCTGATCGACCTGCTGGCCGCTGGCTAGCTCACCGTCCGTCGACCGGGGCTGCAAAAAAATAGCTAAGTGTTTCAACCTTTTACCGGCCATGCCGATATGCCAGGGGACAGGCCCCGCCATCGCGCCACAAGCGCGCGGCGCCCTCCCCTCCATGGCTCAAGGTCTCGAAACATGAACCTGAAATTTCGCCACAAGATCCTCCTCAGCGCCTGCGGTGTCGTGGTGCTGGCCTTTGCGCTGTTCACGCTCTACAACGATTATCTGCAACGCAACACCCTTCGCCAGAACATCGAATCTTCTGTACAGCAGGCCGGCGCACTGACCGCCAGCAGCGTGCAGAACTGGATGAGCGGGCGCATTCTGGTGCTGGAAAACCTGGCGCAGGACATTGCCGAACAAGGGGCAGGAGAGACTCTGGGCGGGCTGATCGAGCAGCCTTCCTACACACGAAATTTCCTTTTCACTTACCTGGGCCAGGCCAACGGCGTGTTCACCCAGCGCCCTGACACGCAGATGCCGGCCGGCTACGACCCACGCCAGCGGCCGTGGTACGCCAGCGCGGTCAGCGCTGGCCAGACCGTGCTCACCGCCCCGTACCAGGGCGCCGTCGGGGGCCTGATGGTGACCATCGCGGTACCGGTGAAAAGCAAGCGCAGCGGCGAGCTGATCGGCGTGGTGGGTGGCGACCTGACCCTCGACACCCTGGTCGAGATCATCAACTCGGTCGACTTCGGCGGCATCGGCCACGCCTTCCTCGCCGACAGCAGTGGCCAGGTGATCGTCAGCCCGGACAAGGACCAGCTGATGAAGAACCTCAAAGACATCTACCCAGGCAGCGGCCTGCGCGTGACTGCCGGCATGCAGGACGTCACCCTCAACGGCGAAGAACGGCTGATCTCGTTCGCCCCGGTCGCGGGCCTGCCGTCGGCGCAGTGGTACATCGGCCTGTCGATCGACAAGGACAAGGCCTACGCCGCCCTCAGTCAGTTCCGCACCTCGGCGATCATCGCCATGCTCATCGCCGTGGTCGCCATCGCCGTGCTGCTCGGCCTGCTGATCCCAGTGCTGATGCGCCCGCTGACCACCATGGGCCGCGCCATGCGCGACATCGCCGAAGGTGAAGGCGACCTGACCCGCCGCCTCGATGTGCAGCACAAGGACGAATTCGGCGAACTGGCCAGCTCGTTCAACCGCTTCGTCGAGCGTATCCATACCTCGATCAGCGAAGTGTCTTCGGCTACCCGCCTGGTGCACGACCTGTCGGAAAAAGTGGTCAACGCCTCCAATGCCTCGATCATCGGCTCCGAAGAACAGAGCATGCGCACCAACAGCGTGGCTGCGGCCATCAACCAGCTGGGCGCCGCGACCCAGGAGATCGCCCGCAATGCGGCCGATGCCTCGCAACACGCCAGTGGCGCCAGTGACCAGGCCCATGATGGCCGTGAGGTGGTCGAGCAGGCGATCAACGCCATGACCGCGCTGTCCCAGCGCATCAGCGAGTCGTGCGAACAGATCGAAACCCTCAATGCCAGCACCGACGAGATCGGCAAGATCCTCGACGTGATCAAGGGCATTTCCCAGCAGACCAACCTGCTGGCGCTCAACGCCGCCATCGAGGCCGCCCGTGCCGGTGAGGCCGGGCGCGGCTTTGCCGTGGTTGCCGACGAGGTCCGCAACCTGGCACACCGCACCCAGGAGTCGGCCGAAGAGATCCACCGCATGATCACCAGCCTGCAAGTAGGCTCGCGCGAGGCGGTGCACACCATGAACACCAGCCAGGTATCGAGCGAACAGACCGTGCAAGTGGCCAACCAGGCCGGCGAGCGCCTGGCCAGCGTGACCCAGCGCATCGGTGAAATCGACGGCATGAACCAGTCGGTGGCCACCGCCACCGAGGAGCAGACCGCGGTGGTCGAGAGCCTGAACCTGGACATCACCCAGATCAACGCGCTGAACCAGCAAGGGGTGGAGAACCTCAACCAGACCCTGCAGCATTGCGATGCCCTGGCGCAGCAGGCCGGGCGCCTGAAGCAGCTGGTGGGCAGCTTCCGCATCTGATGCAGCGCCCCTCGTCGGCGCTCGCCGACGAGGGGTTAGCGCGCTACGCGACCACTGCCTGGCCGCGCCTGCCCCGCCGCACCCAGGCCAGCAACACCGCCGCCATCAGCACAAAGCCCAGATAGCCAAACAGCGGATACACCTCGCCCACCAGGCTGATGAACCCCACCAGGCTGCAGACGAATGCCACCGCCCCGGTCACCACCGAGCAGGCCGCCCCATACGGCGGCCTTCTCGCCCTTGGCCGAACCGCCGAGGATCGCCAGGATCGGTGCCCCGGCAACGATGTTGTAGGACACGTACAGAAACGCCCCGAGCAACCAGTGGCGGGTGCCGGCCTGCTGCTGGCTGGCCAGCTGGTCGAGCGCGGCAAGGCTCTGCCCGCGGGTGAACACCGCGTACAGGGCAATCGCCGAGGCCACCAGGATCAGCAACGGGGTAATGGCACCAATGGCGACGATGACCTTGCGCACGTCCAGGCACACGATCGCCACCACCAGCAGTGTCACCAGCACGCTGCCGGTCAGCGCCGGGATGGCGAACTGCTGTTCCAGCAATGCACCACCACCGGCCAGCATGACCACAGTCACGGCGAACATGAAGAAGGTGATCAGCCCGTCGACGAACAGCCCCAGATGGCGCCCGCAGATGGCCTGGATCACATCCTTGTGCGAGGTGGCGCGCTGGCGGTTGCCCAGCCCGGCCAGGGCCATGCCGAGGAAGGTGAACAACGAACGCAAGCCCGCCCAGGTGTGGCTGGGACGGCGGATGGACAGCGACGTCATGGCTTCGATGTTGTAGATGCCCAGGGCAATATCGAGCTCCTCGGGCGCGGCATCCTGGGGCTCTACCGGGTCGGCATTGGCTGGTGAGCCCAACAGTTGGCCGGCGTCGGGCTTGAAGTAGAAGCGCTCGTCGACACCGATCACCGCAGGCCAACGGGCAAAGTCCTGATCGGCCGGGCCGGGGAAGGTGAACGCACTGCGCCGGCACGGCTGCAGGCCGACGCGGGCCACGCCACACTGCTCGGCCACCCGGTCAGCCCAGGCACCGGCGGCATTGACCAGGGTGTCGGCCTGCACGTGGCTGCCATCGGCCAGCTGCACGTGCCACAGGTCGTCGAGGTACCAGGCCCGCAGCAATTCGGCGTTGCAACGCAGTTCGCCGCCAGCGGCCCGGTAGCCACGCAGGAAGCCCTGGTGCAGGGCGTGCACGTCGAGGTCCATGGCGCCCGGCTCATGCACCGCACCGGCCAGGCTGTCTGCGTTCAGGCTGGGGACCAGCGCCAGCGCCCGCATCATCGCGCGTGAACGTGGCCAGTTCGACGATTTTATCCGCCATCCAGGCCAGGAGTTCGCAGTGGTGCTGAGCGGCCGGGTACGCATCGAATTCGAAACCGGCGAGGCCGTCAGCATCGGGCCACAGGAAACGGCGTATTTCGACAGCCAGGTGGGGCATATCTACCTGTCGGAAAGCGAGGATGGCGGCGATGCCCATGTGATGGTGGTGATGACCGATCGCTGAGGCCGGTTATAACCTAATAACGAACAAGTCTATTTGGCTATAAAAACTCCCTATATGCTGGCACCCATCCGATAACGGGCAAAGCTGGGCAGTCGAGTAGCGTATGGATGTAGGATCTTTCGGTTTCACCATTGCCGGACTGGTTGTGGGTTTCATCGTCGGCATGACCGGCGTCGGCGGCGGCTCGCTGATGACCCCGATCCTGCTGTGGTTCGGCATCAACCCCGCGACTGCCGTGGGCACCGACCTGCTGTATGCCGCCATCACCAAGGGCGGTGGCATCTGGGTACACGCGCGCAACAAGAACATCGACTGGAAGATCACCGGCCTGCTCAGCCTCGGCAGCGTGCCGGCGGCAGCCCTGACCCTGTGGTTCCTCAGCACCCTGCACACCGACACCACGGCGCTGAATGCCATCATCAAGCAAGGCCTGGCGGTGGTGCTGATCCTCACTGCCCTGGCGATCCTGTTCAAGTCGCGCCTGCAAGCCTTCGCCAGTCGTCACGCCGGTGACCACTATCACCTCAGCGACCGCAGCCTGAACACCCTCACCGTGCTGACCGGCGTGGTGCTGGGGGTGATGGTCACCCTGACCTCGATCGGCGCTGGCGCATTGGGCACCGTGGCGCTGTTCCTGCTCTACCCGTTCCTGGCCACCCGCCGCCTGGTTGGTACCGAAATCGCCCACGCCGTGCCCCTGACCCTGGTCGCCGGTATCGGTCACGCTGGCATGGGCAACATGGACTGGTCGCTGCTGGGCTACCTGTTGCTGGGCTCGCTGCCCGGCATCTACCTGGGCAGCCACCTCACCGGGCGCATCTCCGACCGCGTGCTGCGCCCGTGCCTGGCGACCATGCTGCTGCTGATCGGCTACAAGCTGGCGTTCTGACCCGGCAAGCGGCGCTTGCTCAACCCAGCCGCAAGCGCCACTGCCCGGTAAAGCTCAACGCGACCCGTGACAACGGCAGCACATCGATCCGCTGCGCGGCAGCGAGCGGGCACTCCAGCACCGTCACCAGCGCCGCGCGGATCACCCAAGGGTGAGTCACCGCCAGCCATTCACCCGGCCTGTCGAAGGCCATCAACCAGGCCCCCACACGCTCGCACAACTGCGCGAACGACTCACCGCCATGGGGTGCGCTGAACGGCTCGTTGAGCCACTGCGCCAACGCCTGAGGCTGCTCGGCCTGCAACTGCTTGAGTGGCAAGCCCTGCCAATGGCCGAGATCGCAATCGGCCAAGGCCGGCTCGATCTGCGCCTGGGACGAGAGCCACGCCGCCGTCTGCGCTGCACGCCGCTCAGGGGCAGCCAGCAGCTGCGTATCGGGGCTGATCGCCAAAGGCTCGACGACCAAAGGCAAAATGCCGTCGTCAAGCTGCGCCAGGCGCGCGCTTTTCTGGGCCTGGGTCAGGGCGTGGCAGAGCAAGGTCAGGCGTACGGCTTTCACCAGGGCGTTCTTCACTGAAAGTCAGGCCGACTGGTTTAACACGCCGGCCGCATTTTTACCGCAACAAAGTCGCGCCAACGCGGAACGCCGGGTTAGCATCGCCACTCCAACCTAGGCGAAATGCCACCAGAGCCCTATCGATGCCCGCCACCTCAACCAGCCCCTTGCTGCTCGCCTTGCGTGAAGGCACCCGTGACTGCCACAAGGCGCTGGAAGCCCGCCTGCCCTTCTTCAGCCCTGGCTTCGACAGTGCCGCCTACCGTCGCCTGCTGCAGGCCTACTACGGCTTTCATGCCCCCCTGGAACATCACCTGAGCGCTTATCAGGGGCCGGAACGCCGCAAGACCGCGACCTTGGCCCGCGACCTGCAGGCCCTGAAGCTGAGCGAAGCCGACATCGACGCTCTGCCACTGTGCCAGGCACTGCCGGCCATTCGCGACGAGGCCAGCGCGCTGGGGGTGATGTATGTGCTGGAGGGCTCGACCCTGGGTGGCCAGGTGCTCAAGCGGGCGATGGCCGAGCGCCTGGGCATCGGCCACGACAGCGGTGCAGCCTTTCTCGATGTGTACGGGCCGCTGACCGGCAGCTACTGGCGCAGCTTCCTCGAGCGGCTTGGCCAGGCATCGGCTACAGGGCCGGCGCAAGCCGCCACGGTACAGGCCGCCATCGACACGTTCACACACTTCGAACAGTGGCTCGGCCAGCGCAATGTGTTGAATTAGAGCCTTTACCAGGCGCTATTCGGCGCTTTGCCACCATGAATTGCCAGCGCCGGCTCTCGTTACTTGTTGTATCCAATGACAACAAGGAAGTCGATTCATGACCGATATGACACGTCGCTCGTTGGTGGGCCTGGGCATGGCCCTACCGCTGTTTGGCCAACTGGGTTGGGCCGGCGAAGCCCCTGTAGCGCCAGGCACCGACCGGGGCCCGGTGCGCATCAACTACAACGAAAGCCCCTGGGGCCCGAGCCCCGCTGCTCGCCAGGCCATGCGTGACGGCATCGAGCAATGCGGGCGTTACCCGTACAAGGCGCAGTACCGCCTGATCGACACCTTCGCTGCCGAACATGGCCTGGAGCCGTCGCAGGTCCAGGTGTTCTGTGGCTCGAAACTGGCCCTGCAGCACGCGGTGATGGCCTTCACTGGTCCACGAAGCCTGGTGCTCGCCGAACCGTCCTACGAAGCCGCTGCCGAAGCCGCCCGCGGCCATGGCAGTGCCGTGCACGCGGTGGCCCTGGATGCGCGCCATGCCCATGACATCGATGCCATGCTGGCGGCCGACAGCACCCCCGGGCTGATCTACCTGTGCAACCCCAACAACCCCACCGGCACGCTCACCCCGCGGCGGGATATCGAGCGCCTGCTCGAGCACACGCCAGCCGACAGCGTGGTGCTGGTGGACGAGGCCTATATCCATTTCAGCGACGCACAAAGCTGCATCGGCCTGGTCAAGGAGCACCCGCAGCTGCTGGTGTTGCAGACGTTCTCCAAGCTCTACGGCATGGCCGGGGCGCGCCTCGGTTTGGCCATCGGCCAGGCGCCGCTGCTTAAGCGCCTGGAAGTGTATGACGGCGACAACGTCGCCGCTGCCTCGACCTTGCTGGCGGGGCTGGCAAGCCTGAACGACCGGCAACTGGTGCCCCGGCGCAAGGCCGAGAACGCTCGCCTGCGTGACCACACCATCGCCTGGCTGGGCGCGCGCGGCTGGCACTGCACGGCGTCGCAGACCAACTGCTTCATGATCGACATGCGCGGGCCGGCACAGCCGGTGGCGAACCGGCTGGCGCAGCACGGCGTGCTGGTGGGGCGGGTGTGGCCAAGCTGGCCGAACTGGATGCGGGTGAGTGTCGGCGATGAACAAGACATGCTGCGCTTTCGGGAAGCCTTTGCCAGGGTGACGGCCGGATAAGCGAGCAGGAAACCATGCACCTGCCGGAAGGTAGGTGCAATTGAGTGCCAGACACACCTATACTTCATTTGACGCAAAAAAAGCAGTCAATTGACGGAGGCGTGATGAGCACTTCAATCGCCCAGCGGCGCCAGGAAAAAGCCAGAGAGGATGTGCGCAATTCAGGCATCGATGAATTCTGGGCATTCAGCGCCAGCCGCTATGCACTCCGGGAGTCGGAGCGGCTGGTGCAGATCAAGCGCGGCTTTTCTGCCCACCTCTTCCGTGCCGTGCGCTACACCTTCAACCTGGAAGAACCCAGTCTGGCATTGTTGCTCAATGCCTCGATCTCCACGCTGGAGCGGCGTGTTCGGGAGCACGAAGTGCTCGATACCGTTGCCTCCGAACGCCTGGACCGCATCGCCTCGGTGTCCCATCAGGCCGAGGAAGTCTTCGAGAGCCGCGAGGCTGCTGCACAGTGGCTATCGAAGCCGAACAAGGCCCTGGGTGATATTGCGCCGATCCTGCTCTGCGAAACCGAAATCGGTGCCAAGCAGGTGCGCCGGGTACTGCAGGCCCTGGAATGGGGTGGGGTTGCCTGATGCGGGGGTGGCGAATAGCGAAGGCAAAACGCGCCACTGACTTGAGCGGCAAGGGTGCGGCCATCGAAGGCGGGCGCTGGAACGATCAGGACGTACCTGCCGTATACATGGGCATGACGCCGGCAATCTGTTGCCTGGAAACCTTTGTACATGCGGCGGGCGAACCCACCGTTCCCTTGAAGATCACCTGCTTCGAGCTACCTGCAGAGACTTCGCTGTATCTGCACGTCGATGCGGCGGATCTGCCCGAAGGTTGGGCCAGCCTGCCTGCCGACCGCCCAAGCATGGAATTCGGCACTGCCTGGCTGAAGTCGAACAGCCACCTTGGGCTGATCATCCCATCTGCCATCCTGCCGCTGGAGCGCAATATCGTGATCAACCCCGGCCACCCAGCGGTGAATCAGATCCAGGTGGTTGAAATGTACGATTTCATGTACGACCCACGGATGTTTCAAGTCGGCTCCCACAACCACTGAATACTCTACTCATGCTCCCAGCCGCGCTGATCTTCCTGTTCACCCTGACCCTGGTCATCTGGCAACCCAGGGGCCTCGGCGTCGGCTGGAGCGCCAGCCTCGGCGCCGTGCTGGCGCTGTTGTTCGGGGTGGTCTCGCTGCACGACATCCCCACCGTGTGGGCGATCATCTGGAACGCCACTGCCACGTTCATTGCCCTGATCGTTATCAGCCTGCTGCTGGATGAAGCGGGCTTCTTCGAGTGGGCGGCGCTGCACGTGGCGCGCTGGGCGCGTGGCGACGGGCGCCGGTTATTCGCCTTCATGGTGCTGCTGGGGGCCGCAGTGTCGGCGCTGTTTGCCAATGACGGGGCGGCGCTGATCCTCACCCCGATCGTCATGTCGATGCTGCTGGCACTGCGCTTCTCCCCCGCCGCGACCCTCGCCTTCGTCATGGGCGCCGGCTTCATTGCCGACACCGCCAGCCTGCCGCTGGTGGTGTCGAACCTGGTGAACATCGTGTCGGCGGATTACTTCGGCCTGGGTTTCAATACCTATGCGTCCGTGATGGTGCCGGTCAACCTGGTGGCGGTGGCGGCCACGCTGCTGGTGCTGTGGCTGTACTTTCGCCGCGACATTCCCGGCCGTTACGCCATCGCGGACCTCAAGCTGCCAGCCCTGGCGATTCGCGACCGCGCCACCTTCCGCGTGGGTTGGGTGGTGCTGGTTGGGTTGCTGGCCGGGCTGTTCGTGCTGGAGCCGCTCGGTATCCCGGTCAGTGCGGTGTCCGCTGCTGGCGCGCTGGTGCTGTTCGCGGTGGCAGCGCGTGGCCACGTGATCATGACCCGCCGTGTACTGCGCGAGGCGCCATGGCACATCGTGGTGTTTTCGCTGGGCATGTACCTGGTGGTCTACGGGTTGCGCAATGCCGGCCTGACCGACTCGCTGACCCAGGCGCTGAACGGCCTTGCCGGGCAAGGCCTGTGGGCCGCCTCGCTGGGTACCGGGCTGATTGCCGCGCTGCTGTCCTCAGTGATGAACAACCTGCCCAGCGTGCTGATCGGCGCACTGTCGATCCAGGCCAGCGAGGCGCACGGCGCGGTCCGCGAGGCGATGATCTACGCCAACGTGATCGGCTGTGACCTGGGGCCGAAAATTACCCCGATCGGCAGCCTGGCGACCCTGTTGTGGCTGCATGTACTGGCGCGCAAGGGGGTGACGATTGGCTGGGGTTACTACTTCAAGGTTGGCGTGCTGCTGACCGTGCCGGTGTTGCTGGTGACCCTGGCGGCACTGGCAGTGCGGTTGAGCCTTTGAGATTGCCGGGGTCGCTGCGCGGCCCTTTCGCGACACAAGGTCGTTCCTACACCTGACCGCGCCCACCGAACCTGCTCATCCGCCCCCCAATGGGCTCAAGGATTGACCCGCCACAACCCGGCCATCTGCGTGGTAAACCCCGCACTCATCAGCTCCCGCCGCATCGCCCACTGCGCCTGCGCCGGCACTGCCGCACTGCGCAGTGTCCCCCTCCCCCAGCGCCCGTTGACGCCATCGATCACCTGCATCACCCGCTCGGCCTTCACGCTCTGCGTCGGCGCAAACAGGTCGCCCGTCACTTCCCCGCGCTGGCACAGCTCCATCAGCAACACCTCGGCCTTGCTGTAGCGGAACCCCTCGCGATACACCCGCTCCACTGCCTCCAGCGCCATGCGTGTCAGCAGCCGCTCATCATCGGTCGGATACGGCAATTGCACCACCACGCCGTTGGCGTAGCACGGCTCTTCGGGGTTGAACATGCCGGTACGGATGCTCACCCGCATCCGTTGCGCCAGCGAGCGCTGCTTGCGCAGTTTTTCCGCCGCGCGCATCACGTAGGTGGCCACCGCTTCCTTGAGCGGCGCGAGCTTGGTCAGGCGCTGGCCGAACATGCGGCTGCAGCAGATTTCCTGGCGCGGCGGGTCGACCTCCTCCAGCTGCAGGCAAGGCGTGCCGGCCAGTTCGCGGGCGGTCTTTTCCACCACCACGCTGAAGGTCTTGCGCAGCAGGCCGGGGTTGGCGCGGGACAAGTCCCAGGCAGTGCGGATACCCATCTCTTGCAAGTGGGCCGTAAGGCGTTTGCCGATGCCCCAAACTTCGGACACATCACAGCGCTTCAGCACCCGCTCGTAACGCAGCGGGTCACGCAGATCAACTACCCAACCGCTCTGCACCGACCAGCGTTTGGCTGCGTGATTGGCCAGCTTGGCGAGGGTCTTGGTGCCTGCAATGCCAACCCCCACCGGAATGCCGGTGTGCTTGAACACCCGGGCGCGGATGTCCCGGCCAAGGCGCTCCAGGTCGCCGGGCATGCCGGCCAGGTCGGCGAACGCTTCGTCGATGGAGTACACCTCCAGCGCCGGGACCATGCCTTCGATCACCGTCATCACTCGCTGACTCATGTCGCCATACAGCGCATAGTTGGAGGAAAACGCCACCACCCCGTGCCGACGCAGCAGGTCCTTCACCTGAAAGTACGGCTGGCCCATCTTCACCAGCGGCTTGGCCTCGGCGCTGCGAGCGACGATACAGCCATCGTTGTTACTGAGCACGACGATGGGCGTACGCTGCAGGTCGGGGCGAAACACGCGCTCGCAGCTGGCGTAGAAGCTGTTGCAGTCGATCAGGGCAAAGACAGGTGTGGGGTTCATCGGGCAGCGCCAGCAATACTGTATTTATATACAGTTAACCACAACACCCTGCCGATGCCTCCAGCCACTCATCCGATTTGCATCCTGCGCACGGGCTCCTACAGTTTCGAACTGTGACAACCGCGCCGAGGCTCCCGATGCGCAGCGCCGAAAAAACCGAGCACAGCACCACCGCCAAGGCCCTGCCGAAGATGCCCCGCAGCGTCTGGGCGCTGGGCTTCGTGTCGCTGTTCATGGACATTTCCTCGGAGATGATCCACGCCCTGCTGCCGCTGTACATGGTCACCGTGCTCGGCACTTCGGTGGTCGCCGTCGGCTTCATCGAAGGCATCGCCGAGGCCACCGCGGCAATCACCAAGGTCTTCTCCGGCGCGCTCAGCGACCGCCTCGGCAAGCGCAAGCTGCTGACGGTGCTGGGCTATGGCCTGGGCGCGTTGACCAAGCCGGTGTTCCCCATGGCCTCCGGACTGGAATGGCTGACGGCGGCGCGCTTCGTCGACCGTATCGGCAAGGGCATCCGCGGTGCCCCTCGTGATGCGCTGGTGGCCGATGTGACCCCGCCCGAGCTGCGTGGCGCGGCGTTCGGCCTGCGCCAGACGCTGGACACCGTCGGTGCGTTTCTCGGCCCGTTGCTGGCGATCGTGCTGATGTGGCTGACGGCGAGCCATTTCCAGACGGTGTTCTGGGTGGCGGTGATCCCGGCATTCGTCGCCGTGTACATTCTCGTCGCCTTCGTCCGCGAGCCCGAGACGGCGCCCGGCGCACGGCCGGTGCGCTCGCCACTGGCACTGCACGAGCTGGCGCGCCTGGGCCCGGCCTACTGGCGGCTGACCGGCCTGGCCATGGTGTTCACCCTGGCCCGTTTCAGCGAGGCGTTCCTGCTGCTGCGCGCCCAGGACATGGGCCTGGCGCCGTTGTGGGCGCCCGCGGTGCTGGTGCTGATGGCCCTGGCCTATTCGCTGTCGGCCTACCCGGCCGGTGCGCTGTCGGACCGCGCAGGCCGCCGTGGCGTGCTGATGCTGGGGCTGGGCCTGCTGATCGCCGCCGACCTGTTGCTGGCACTGATGCCAGGCTGGGCCGGGCTGGCACTGGGGGTAGCGGCCTGGGGGCTGCACCTGGGTTTCACCCAGGGCATCTTCGCCGCACTGATCGCCGACAGTGCGCCGGCCAACCTGCGTGGCACGGCATTCGGCCTGTTCAACCTGCTGACCGGTGTGGCACTGCTGATCGCCAGCGTGGTGGCCGGGCTGCTGTGGGATGGCGCGGGGTTCCAGGCGACCTTCCTGGTCGGGGCGGGCTTTGCCGGTGCCACCCTGGTCGGGGTGACGCTGCTGCGCTAAGCCGGTTCAGGCTGCCGGGTCATGGCTGCGCACACTGAAGGTCACCACGCCCCAGATCATGAAGTCGTCACCCTCCATGATGTAGCGTGGCGCATAGCGCGGGTTCTCCGAGCGCAGCAGCACCTGCCCGGCCACGCGCTGCAACCGCTTGCACAAAGGCTCGCCGTTGACTGCGGCAATCACGATATGGCCATGGCGCGCCTCGATCGAGCGGTCGACCAGCACCAGGTCACCGTCGAAGATCCCGGCGCCTTGCATGCTGTCGCCGTCTATCCTGACCAGATAGATGTGCGGTGCGCGCAGGTTGAGCAGCTCGTCCAGCGAGATGGGCTGCTCCATGTGGTCGGCGGCTGGCGACGGAAAGCCCGCCGGGACACGGAACAGGTAGCGCGGCACGGCAGCACTGCCGCCCGTGATGGGACCCAGGATGGAAGTCATGCGACGGCCTTGATATTAAACTGTATGTATATACAGTAAACGCTGTAGCGAGTATCCGGTCAATTTCGCCGTAGGATATTTCGACAAATGGGGGACATGCCATGTGCGGACGCTTCGCCCAGTACCAGGGCCTGGCCGACTACCTGCGTGAACTGGACGCCGAGCAGGACGTGATCAGCGGCTACGACAACGTGCCCATCGGCCGCTACAACGTCGCCCCCGGCAGCCGCGTGCTGATTTTGCATCACGCCACCGATGGCCTGCGCATCGACCCCTGCCATTGGGGTTGGGCGCCATTCTGGGCCACGGGTAAACGGCCGGCACCGATCAACGCACGGGTCGAGACGGTGACCACCGGCAAGTTCTTCAAGGCCCTTTGGCCGCAAGGGCGGGCCTTGGTGATGGCCGATGGCTGGTATGAGTGGGTGGCCGACCCACAGGATCCCAAGCGCAAGCAGCCTTGGTTCATTCGCCTGAAAAGCCAGGCACCCATGTTCATGGCGGCACTGGCCGAAGTGCATGCGGGGCTGGAGCCGAACGAGGGGGATGGCTTCGTCATCATCACCGCCGCCAGCGATGCGGGGATGGTCGATATCCATGACCGCCGGCCCTTGGTGCTGAGCCCTGAGCATGCAAGGGCGTGGATCGACCCTGAGGTACCTGCCGAGGAGGCCGAACGCCTGGCGCGGGAGCAGTGCCTGCCGGTGGAGGCGTTCGAGTGGTTTGCGGTGGGCAAGGGCGTGGGGAATGTGCGAAATGAAGGGGCTGAACTGATCGTGATGCTCGATGCCGAGCATCAGCCCTGAATCTTTGCCGCCAGTGCCGCGAAGAGGCCGGCACTGGTCAAGCCAGGACCTCCTGCTGCCGCAGCGCCCAGCCGCCCTGCCCGTCCACTTCCAGCCGATGGGTATGGAAATCGGCCAGGGTACTGCGATGCCCCACGCTCACCAGCAAGGTCTCGGGCATCTCTTTGCGCAACAACGCATACATCGCATGCTCCAGCCCTTCATCCATCGCCGAGGTGGACTCATCGAGGAACACCACCTGTGGCCGGTTGAACAGCACCCGGGCAAACGCCAGGCGTTGCTGCTCGCCGACCGACAGGATGTTCGACCAGTCGCAGCTCACCGCCAGCCGCTCGGCCAGGTGCGCCAGGTTGACCTCGCGCAGGGCGTGCTGCATGCGTGCTTCATCCTCCGGCTGGCTGTCGGCCGGGTAGGCAATGGCGGTGCGCAGGTCGCCCAGCGGCAGGTAGGGCCGCTGCGACAGGAACAACGCCTGGGTGCCCAACGGCCGCCGGACCTCACCCTCGGCATACGGCCACAGGCCCGCCAGGGCGCGCAGCAAGGTGGTCTTGCCACTGCCCGACGGCCCTTTGATCAACAGCGCTTGGCCACCGTGCAGGCGCAGGTCGAGGTCGGCAATCAGCGCGTGGCCGTCCGGGCGCAGCACCTGCAGGCCGATGATGTCCAGCGCCCGCGGCTGGTCTTCGGTCAGCACCCGTGGCAGCGTGCTGGCCTGGTCGTTGGCATCGAGGAAACCGGTCAGACGGTCAAGGGTGGCGCGGTACTGGGCGAAGGTGTCGTAGGACTCACGGAAGAACGACAGCGAGTCCTGTACCTGGCCGAACGCCTGGGAGGTTTGCATCACGTCACCCAGCTTGATCGCCCCGCTGAAGAAACGTGGCGCCTGGAGAATGAACGGGAACACCACCGCCACCTGGCTGACACCGAGGTTGAAGCCGCTGAACTTCAGGTTCCGGAACACCAGTGCCCAGACGTTGACGATCAGCGCGCCGAAACGCCCCAGCAGAGTCGCCCGTTCGACCGGAGCGCCCTGGTAGAAGGCGATGTTCTCGGCGTTCTCGCGCAGGCGCATCAGCGCATAACGGAAGTTCGCCGTGAGTTTTTCGTTGAGGAAGTTCAGGCGGATCAATGGCTGGCCCAGGCGGAAGGCGATCCAGGTGGCAATCAGCACATAGACATACACCGCAAACACCATCGCCCGGGGAATCTCGTACCCCGCCACCGTCAGCGGCGCCGACAGGCCCCAGAGGATGCCGGTAAAGGCCACCAGCGAGACCAGCGCGCTGACCGCGCCCAGGGCCAGCGACACCGAATTGGTGACGAACGCGCTGACGTCCAGTTCGATACGCTGGTCGGGGTTGTCCACCGGCTCGGCGAGGAAGCGGCCGCGGTAGTAGGCATCGCCTTTCATCCAGTCGCCGGTCAGGCGCTCGGTCAGCCACACCCGCCACTGGATGCTGAACGCCTGGGTCACGTAGAAGGTGAACAGCGAACGCAGCACATGGATGGTGGCCAGCACCGCAAACACCCCCAGCAGGTACCAGAAGGCGCTCTGGTCGAGGGCCTGCAGGGCGCTGTAGAAGCCGTTGTACCAGAACGAGAACAGCACGTTCAGGCGCACCGAGAACAGCGTCAGCACCAGCAGCAGGCCGAACACCAGCAGCGGGCGCCAGCTGCGCCGGAAGGTGAAGTACGGCCCCGCCAGCTGCCAGAACTGGCTGCCCCAGCGCGTGTAGCGCACGGCCAGGGAAGCAGCGGCGGTAAAGCCGATGAGGGTGATGAACGAGGCGATTGCAAGCCAGCTCAGGCTCTCTTGCAGGGCCTGGTGCCAGTTCATGTCCATAACAGGTATCCGTGACGAGTGTTTCCGCGAGCGTAGCATCGCGGTGGGATTCGTCTTGCATAAATGACGGACATTTCATTTTTCCTGTACCGGCCCTTTCGCGGGCAAGCCCGCTCACACAATCACCCTGTGGGAGCGGGCTTGCCCGCGAAAGGGCCGGGACAGGCAGCCGCTAAGCCAGGGCCTCCACCACCTTGGCATCCAGCCCGTCCTGGCCATGCTCGGCAATCCACTCGCCCAGTTGCCGACGCATGGCCGGTGTCCAGAAGCTGTTCAGATGCTGCCTCACCCCCTGCACCGCCAGCGCCCGGTTTGGCTCGCTGTCGAAATAGTGAGCGATCTGGTTGGCCATCTTGACCAGGTTGTCGCTGCTCATCGGCGCACCTCGGCTTTCTCCGCAGTGCGGCGTTCCTTGAGCAGGCGCCGCTGTTCGTCACTGAAGTCCTGGTAGCGCTTCTGCCATTCCGAGGGGTGGAACACCTTCACCACCTCCACCGCCGTGACCTTGTATTCCGGGCAATTGGTGGCCCAGTCGGAGTTGTCGGTGGTGATCACATTGGCGCCGGACTCGGGGAAGTGGAAGGTGGTGTACACCACCCCCGGCGCCACCCGCGCACTGACCTTGGCCCGCAGCACGGTCTGCCCCGCGCGGCTGCCGATACCCACCCAGTCGCCGTCGTGGATGCCACGGCTTTCGGCGTCGCTGGGGTGGATCTCCAGCCGGTCGGCATCATGCCAGGCGGTATTGGCGGTGCGCCGGGTCTGAGCGCCGACGTTGTACTGGCTGAGGATGCGCCCGGTGGTCAGCAGCAGCGGATAACGGCTGTTGACCTTCTCGTCGGTGGGCACATAACCGGTCAGCATGAAGCGCCCCTTGCCGCGCACGAACTGGTCGATGTGCATGGTCGGGGTGCCGTCCGGGGCGGCGTCGTTGCACGGCCATTGCAAGCTGCCATGGCGGTCGATCTCGGCATAGCTGACGCGGTGGAAGCTCGGCGTCAGGCGGGCGATCTCGTCCATGATCTCGGACGGATGACGGTAGTTCATCGGGTAGCCCAGGGCATTGGCCAGGGCCACGGTAGCCTCCCAGTCAGCCTTGCCGGCCAGCGGCTCCATGACCTTGCGCACCCGCGAGATACGCCGCTCGGTGTTGGTGAAGGTACCGTCCTTCTCGAGGAACGAACTGCCCGGCAGGAACACGTGGGCGAACTTGGCCGTCTCGTTGAGGAAGATGTCCTGCACCACCACGCACTCCATGGCGCGCAAGGCGGCGGTGACGTGCTGGGTGTTGGGGTCGCTCTGGGCGATGTCCTCGCCCTGGCAGTACAGCGCCTTGAAACTGCCATCCAGCGCCGCCTCGAACATGTTGGGGATGCGCAGGCCCGGGTCGGGCTGCAGGGTCACGCCCCAGGCCTGCTCGAACTCGGCGCGCACGCCCTCGTTGGAGATGTGCCGGTAACCGGGCAGCTCGTGGGGGAACGAGCCCATGTCGCAGGAACCCTGCACGTTGTTCTGCCCGCGCAGCGGGTTCACCCCGACCCCTTCGCGGCCGATGTTGCCGGTGGCCATGGCCAGGTTGGCGATGCCCATCACTGCGGTGCTGCCCTGGCTGTGCTCGGTCACCCCCAGGCCGTAGTAGATCGCCGCGTTGCCGCCGGTAGCATACAGCCGGGCGGCGGCGCGGATCTGCTCGGCGGGCACGCCGCATACGGGGCCCAGAACTTCCGGGGCGTTTTCCGGCAGGCTGACGAAGTCGCGCCAGCGGGCAAAGTCTTCGGTCTCGCAGCGGGCGTCGATGAAACGCTGGGCCAGCAGGCCCTCGCTGACGATCACGTGGGCCAGGGCGTTGAGCATGGCCACGTTGGTACCCGGGCGCAGCTGCAGGTGCAGTTCGGCACGGGCGTGGGGCGAGTCGACCAGGTCGATGCGCCGTGGGTCGATGACGATCAGCCGTGCGCCCTGGCGCAGGCGGCGCTTGAGCTGCGAGCCGAACACCGGGTGGGCGTCGGTGGGGTTGGCGCCGATCACCAGGATCACGTCGGCCTGCATCACCGAGTCGAAGCTCTGGGTGCCGGCCGACTCACCGAGGGTCTGCTTCAGGCCATAGCCGGTCGGCGAATGGCACACCCGGGCACAGGTGTCGACGTTGTTGTTGCCGAACGCCGTGCGCACCAGTTTTTGCACCAGGTAGGCTTCTTCGTTGGTGCAGCGGCTGGAAGTGATGCCGCCGATGGAGTCGCGCCCGTACTTGAGCTGGATGCGGCGGAACTCGCTGGCGGCGTAGGTCACCGCCTCGTCCCAGCTGACTTCCTGCCACGGGTCTTCCAGGCGCTTGCGGATCATCGGCTTGGTGATGCGGTCGGGGTGGGTGGCATAGCCCCAGGCGAAGCGGCCCTTGACGCAGGCGTGGCCGTGGTTGGCACCGCCGTTCTTGTCCGGGACCATGCGCACCAGCTGGTCGCCCTTCATCTCGGCGCGGAACGAGCAGCCTACGCCGCAGTAGGCACAAGTGGTGATCACCGCCCGCTCGGGCTGGCCGAGCTGGACCAGGCTCTTCTCAGTGAGGGTCGCGGTCGGGCAGGCCTGCACGCAGGCGCCGCAGGACACGCATTCGGAGGCCAGGAAGTTGTCGCCGCCGGCCGCGGCCACCCGCGAATCGAAACCGCGCCCGGTGATGGTCAGGGCGAAAGTGCCCTGGATGTCCTCGCAGGCGCGCACGCAGCGGCTGCAGACGATGCACTTGCTGGGCTCGTAGTCGAAATACGGGTTGGAGGTGTCTTTCTTCTCGGCCAGGTGGTTGGCGCCGTCATAGCCGTAGCGCACCTCGCGCAGGCCGACCTGGCCGGCAACGGTCTGCAGTTCGCAGTTGCCGTTGGCCGAACAGGTCAGGCAGTCCAGCGGATGGTCGGAGATGTACAGCTCCATCACGTTGCGGCGCAGGTCGGCCAGGCGCGGGGTTTGCGTACGCACGACCATGCCTTCGCTGACCGGCGTGGTGCACGAGGCCGGGTAACCCCGCATGCCGTCGATCTCGACCATGCACATGCGGCACGAGCCGAAGGCTTCGAGGCTGTCGGTGGCGCACAGTTTGGGGATGCTGGAGCCGAGCATGGCGGCGGCGCGCATCACCGAGGTGCCGGCCGGTACGCTGATGCTGCGGCCGTCGATGTTCACGCTGACCTGCACGTCGCTTTCTCGGGCAGGCGTGCCGAGGTCGCTGCTTCTATCAGAAGCGGGGTCGAAGTAATTGATCACTGTGCGGCCTCCGTGGTGGTCAGCCCGAAATCGGCGGGGAAGTACTTGAGGGCGCTGGCCACCGGATAGGCGGTCATGCCGCCCATGGCGCACAGCGAGCCGTACTGCATGGTGTCACACAGATCGCGCAACAGCAGAGCCTGGTCATGGCGCTCGGTGAGATCGCTGGTCGCGATCAGGCGGTCGACCACCTCCATGCCACGGGTCGAGCCGATCCGGCATGGGGTGCATTTGCCGCAGGATTCCTCGGCGCAGAACTGCAGGGCGAAGCGCGCCATGCTGGCCATGTTCAGGGTGTCGTCGGCCACCACCACGCCGCCGTGGCCAAGCATCGCGCCCATGGCGGCGAAGGCCTCGTAGTCCAGCGGGGTATCGAAGTGGCTGGGCGGTACCCAGGCACCGAGCGGGCCGCCGACCTGGGCGGCCTTGAGCGGGCGGCCGCTGGCAGTGCCGCCGCCGTAGCCTTCCACCAGTTCGCGCAAGGTCAGGCCAAAGGCGCGTTCCACCAGGCCGCCGTGACGGATGTTGCCGGCCAGCTGGAACGGCATGGTGCCCAGCGAGCGGCCCATGCCGAAATCGCGGTAGAACGCCGCGCCCTCGGCCAGGATGGTCGGCACCGAGGCCAGGGTGAGCACGTTGTGCACCAGGGTTGGCAGGCCGAACAGGCCTTCGAGCGCGGGCAACGGCGGCTTGGCGCGAACAATGCCGCGCTTGCCTTCGATCGATTCGAGCAGTGCGGTTTCCTCGCCGCAGATATACGCACCGGCCCCCACCCGCACTTCCAGGTCGAAGGCCTGACCGCTGCCGGCCACGTTGCTGCCCAGGTAACCGGCATCGCGGGCGATGGCGAACGCCTGGTCGAGCACGCGGATGGCGTCGGGGTATTCCGAGCGCACATAGATGTAGCCTTTGTCGGCCCCGACGGCGAGGCCGGCGATGATCATGCCTTCGATCAGCAGGAAGGGGTCGCCCTCCATCAGCATGCGGTCGGCGAAGGTGCCGGAGTCGCCTTCATCGGCATTGCACACCACGTACTTCTGCCCTGCCTTGGCGTCACGCACAGTGCGCCACTTGATGCCGGCCGGGAACGCCGCGCCGCCACGGCCGCGCAAGCCGGAATCGAGCACGGTAGCGACCACGGCGGCGCCATCCAGTGCCACGGCCTTCTCAAGGCCCTTGAAACCGCCGTGGGCGCGGTAGTCGTCCAGCGACAATGGACGGGTGATACCGGCACGGGCGAACAGCAGGCGTTGCTGGGACTTCAGGTAGGCGATGTCTTCGACCGGGCCCAGCGCCAGCGAATGGCCGCCGGGCTCGCCGGCCAGGGCGTCAAGCAGCGACGGCACGTCTGCCGGGGTGACCGGGCCAAAGCCCTGGCGCCCTTCGCTGCCTTCACACTCCAGCAACGGCTCCAGCCAGTAAAGGCCGCGCGAGCTGGTGCGTTGAATCTCGATGGGCAACTGGCGGGTCTCGGCCTCGGCCTTGATAGCATCGGCGACCTGGTCGGCGCCGACTGCACGGGCGACCGAGTCACAGGGCAGGAACAACTTCAGCATGTTTCACCCTCCAGGCAACCGTTCACCAACGCCCGCAGGCGTTCAGGGGTAAGCCGTGCATGCACCTGGCCATCCAGCTCCAGCGCCGGCGAGCAGGCGCAGGCGCCCAGGCAGTACACCGGACGCAAGCTGATGGCACCGTCGGCGCTGGTGCCGTGGTCATCCAGCGCCAGCTGTTCGCGCAGTTGCGCCGCCAGGGCTTCACTGCCACGGCTCTGGCACGATTCGGCGCGGCACAGGCGCAAGGTGTGGCGAGCAGGTGGCGTGGTGCGGAAGTCGTGATAGAAGCTGATCACCCCGCGCACCTCGGCGAGGCTGAGGTTGAGGGCATGGGCGATTTCAGGGACGGCAGCTTCGGGGATGAAACCGATGGCTTCCTGGACGGCGTGAAGGATCGGCAACAGCGCGCCGGGGGTGTCCTTCTCGCGGGTCAGGATGCTCTGGATTACCGGCAGGTGGAGCAGTTCATCAGGCATACAGCGGACCTCGGCATCACGGACCCCGCCTGAACGGTTATGGAGGGCAGGTATCCGGCGTGTTCTGCTGCGGCTCACCGGCCACGTCACGGTGGCGTGGGCACGGAGGCCTCCTTGCCAATGGCCGTGCGTCTGCGCGCACTGGGCTCATGGGCATCCCACAAGCATGGCACTTGTGGCGCCGGAAGGTTGTGTGCGAGCGACCAGGCGCATCCTGAAACCGACCTGAGGAATTGGACTGCTGACAAGGTGCCTTTGCGGCAGTTCGACAGCTGCTCCGTAACCGAATGGAAACACTCATACCCTGGAGCCTGACTGCCTGATTACATTCATCAGCTCCACGGGATTTTGCTGCGCCGATCGGGCTGACATCCTTTTATAACCATAAATCATCAGGTCTTTCAGAGGCCCGATCAGGCTGACCTCACCCAACGCATATGCCAAAGAGCGCACATTCACTGCCAACCCGCGCCAGCCGTGCTGATACACGTTTGAGGCAACCCCGATTGAAGCGTCCAGTGCGAAAAAGCCAGCACCCGCAAGTCCCATGTTATCGACCGGACCGACTCGACCAGCATCACCAACGGGAAGGAACACTTCATAGCCATCGGATATTGCACCGATTGCCAGCGCGTGAAATCCGGCGATGCGCCTGAGTCGCTGGCCTGGTGGGATGGACCCCGCAGGCGCGTTCTGATGCTCGCTGGCAATGTCCACAAGCGCTATCACCATCCCGATGCCAGAACCTGCAGCCGTTGCTACACGCGCGGCGTAATGCTGGAGCCGTGACGGTTCGGACACAGTGCTATCGCCGGAAAGTCTCCGCAAGGGCGCATGCCCTGACGGATCCACCTGGTTCACAGGATCACCAGCACAATACGCATAACTGTTGATTCCGCCATGACCGAACGGGCTTAGCCGGTCGCTTGAGCAAAAGCGCATCAGCCATGGGCTGTAGCTGCGCTGGCCATTACCCAGCAGGTAGTGACCCGTAACCGGGTCCTGAGCCTGGCCGGCAAATCGAAGCACCGTCCCTTCCAAATGAGGGCGGAAACCATAAGGGGTATAGAGCAGAAGCCTTATGCGGCGGAAACTAGCGATCTTAGCCATGCTGGACCCCGATCCCAGGAAAACAGACTGTAGGGAAGTCCAGCATGAGTGAGAACTGACAGAATTATCAGGCGACCGCTTTCTCTTCCTGCCCGGCGGCTTCCAGCTCCCGCACAAGCGGCAACACACGCTCACCAAAGTAAGCCACTTCCTCCTGGAAATGCAGGAATCCGGACAGAATCAGATCCACCCCTACCGCCTTCAATGCCACGATGCGCTCGGCAATCTGCCGTGGCGCGGATGTCATCGACCTGCGCCTTGATCCCTTCTACCGTATTGCCGTTGGTGAAGTACCAGTCCGACACCCGCGCCGCCATGTCCCGCGCCGCCCGCGAACTGCCGCCCTGGAAGATTTCCGGGTGCGGCTGCTGCAATGGCTTGGGCTTGAGGTTGTAATTGCGAAAGCGATAGGAGTCGCCGTTGAAGGTGAAGTTGTCTTCAGTCCAGATGCCCTTGAGCGCCCGGATGAATTCCTCGGAACGGCGATAGCGTTCGTCATGGTCCAGCCACGGCTCGCCAGTTAAGGTTTCTTCCATCTTTCGTTAACGTAATTTTCACGATCCGCCCTCTAGCCTCTCTGCCTTTCCGGCAGCCCCTTCTTCTGGCTGCCGCCATGGTTCTACGAGGCACACGTGGCAAACACCGCATCCCCATCCGCGCCCAAGCGCGTGGACTGGGCCGGCCTGGGCTGGCTCCTGCTGTTCTTCTGGTACTTCTCCGGCGTCACCCAGGCGCTTCTGCTGTTCAGTGGCACCACCGGTTTCGCCGGTTTCCGTGACGCCCTGTTCCTCAGCACCCTGTGGTTCGTGCCGGTTCTGCTGCTGCCACGCCTCACCCGCACCCTCGCCGCCGTCATCGGCGTGGTGCTGTGGGCCGCCTCGCTGGTGGGTTTGAGCTACTTCGGCATCTACCATCAGGAATTCTCGCAAAGCGTCATCTTCGTGATGTTCGAGTCGAACACCGCCGAAGCGGGCGAATACTTCAGCCAGTACTTCAGCATTGGCCTGATGCTCGGTCTGCTGGCCTACACCGTGGGCGCCGTGCTGCTGTGGACCCGCGTACGCCCGGTCACCCTGCGCCTGCGCAGCCGTATCCCGGTGGTGGTGCTGTTGCTGGCCGCCAACCTGGTGCTGCCGTTCTACAAGCAGATGGTCACCCAGGAGCGCAACTTCGCCGATGCCATGGAGAAGGTCCAGCAACGCATGGAACCGGCCGTACCGTGGCAGCTGGTGGTCGGTTACCGCCAATACCTGCAGCAGCTGAACAACATGCAGAACCTGCTGGCCCAGAACGCCGCCCTGCCGCCCCTGCAGAACCTCCAGGACAGCAGCGGCGACGCCCCGCGCACGCTGGTGCTGGTGCTGGGTGAGTCGACCACCCGCGAGCACATGCACCTGTATGGCTACAACCGCGACACCACCCCCAACCTGGATGCCCTGGCCGCCGACAAGAGCCTGACCGTGTTCCAGAATGTGGTCACCCCACGCCCCTACACCATCGAGGTGATGCAGCAGATCCTCACCTTCGGTGACGAGGAGCACCCCGACCGCTTCCTCACCGATCCATCGCTGATCAACCTGATGAAACAGGCGGGCTACAAGACCTTCTGGATCACCAACCAGCAGACCATGACCAAGCGCAACACCATGCTCACCACCTTCTCGCAGCAGACGGACGAGCCGGTGTACCTGAACAACCAGCGCAACCAGAACGCCAGCCAGTACGACGAAGTGGTGCTGCCACCGTTCGAGAAGGCCCTGAAAGACCCGGCGCCGAAGAAGTTCATCATCGTCCACCTGCTGGGCACGCACATGGACTACCGCTACCGCTACCCGGATGCCTATCAGCACTTCACCGATCGCAAAGGTGTGCCGGCTGCGCTGACCGATGACCAGGTGGAAACCTACAACTTCTACGACAACGCCGTGCGCTACAACGACTTCGTGGTGTCGAGCCTGATCAAGCAATATTCGGCAGCCACGCCCAACGGCTTCCTGCTGTACCTGTCCGACCACGGCGAAGACGTGTACAGCTCCGGCAACCACGACCGCCTGGGCCGCAACGAAGGCGCGCCGACCCGGCCGATGTACACCGTGCCGTTCCTGCTGTGGACCTCACCGAGCTGGCAGGCCGAGCACCCACGCGACCTGCAGTCGATGGCCAGCCGCCCCTACAGCAGCTCGCACCTGATTCACACGCTGTCGGACCTGGCCGGTTTGAGCTACGACAAGTACGAGCCGGCGAAAAGCCTGGTGAGCGCACAGTTTGCCGCGGCACCGCGCTGGATTGGCGACCCGTACCGTAAAGATGGGCTGCATGAGTTCGACAAGCTGCCGCAGGACCAGGCTGAGCAGGTTCAGCAGACGGCGGCCAACGACCAGAAGTAGCGCGCGGACGGAAACAGACGTCTGAAAGCCGATGGCGATATCCCTGATCGCGCCATCGGCTTTTTTGCTTGTCGACTGCGGTGCAATGCGCGCATGCGGCTTAAATTGAAATTGAAACAGTGTCTGAACGCACGGCGGGGACATACACGATGGGCGAACTCGAAACATTCAACCGCTCCCTCTTCCTGCTGATCAACGGCGGCGGTGATACGCCGCAGTGGCTAGTCCTGCTCGCCATCGGCATTGCCAAGGTGCTGATCTTTCTGCTGCCCGTGTTGATGCTGGGGTTCTGGTTGTGGGGGCATTGCGGGGAGCGCAGGCTGGTGCTCAAGGCGACGCTGGTGACGGTGATCGCGTTGGTGGTCAATCAGGTCATCTGGGCGGTATGGCCGCATCCACGACCGTTCATGATCGGGTTGGGGCATAACTGGATGCTGCATGCGCCGGATTCGTCATTTCCTAGCGATCATATGACCGTGTTTGCCTGCATGGGCTTGACCTTGTTGCTGGATGGTTTGTCTGGGTGGGGCGTGGTCATTTTGGTGACCGGGTTGAGCGTGGCTTGGGCGCGGGTATTTCTGGGGGTGCACTTTCCGCTGGATATGGTGGGGGCGGTGGTTGTTTCGTTTCTGGTTTATTCAGGGTTTTCGCCGATCTGGAGGCGTTTCGGTCTGCGTATCACCAATACGACGGAACGGCTTTATCGGAGGCTGATGGCGACACCCATACGGGCAGGCTGGGTGCGAGGCTGAGTTCATAGCGACGTTCAGGTGTTCAGCCCCAGAAAGCCATGGCGCATCCTCAGCCCCGCACAAGACGGATGCATCATGACGCTCTGGGACTGAACGCCTTCGTAGCAATCAACTCATCAAAACGACTCAACAGGCTTCTCAGACTCAGCCAGGAACTTGTTCGCCTCTAACCGCGGAAACGTAAAACGAATAATTATCCCCGAATCCGCACCTTGCCCAGCCATCACCAATTCGGCGGACCGAATATTCTCCGGCGCAGCAGCCAACGCACTCACAGCATTGGTTTGCCCTTCAGCACTCAGCCCTTCGAGAAAGGTGTAAGTCAGGCTTCCGGACGCCAGACCGACCTGCTCAAAATTGGAAATCTTCGTCGTCAGCTCGTCAGTGCTTCTCGACTTCTTCGCGGTATCAAACACATCCAGGATGGATTTTTCATCGTTCATGGAAACCAGCGTGAATGATTTGGAAAGGCCCGCGATGGCTTTGGCGTAGAGGTTTTGATCAAACGGGCTGATCAATGAAACCATCATCAGCTTGTCGCCGGAGAAGATCAGCGCGACGGTGAATTTCTCTTCCAGGAAATCCACATCGTCAATACACCTCGCGGTCCCGCCGACGTCTTCGGAGCAGTCATAGTAACCGGCGGCTTCAGTGAATTTTGCGAGGGGGGTTTGGTAGACGTAGTTCTTGAACAGCTTTTCTTCGGCGAAAGCCCCTTGAGCGGAGGCAAGCAGGGCGCCAGCAACGAGGATGGATGACGCGACTTTCTTCAGCATGGGGTCCATTCCTTACTGTGAATTGATAGCCCAATGCTATCAGCCCATTTCGTGGCTGTCTTGCCTAATCCCACGCTTGAAGAGGTTGCATTTCCGCCGGATATCACTGAGCCCGACCGGCCATTCCTGATAAACTCCCCCACCTCCCAGCCACACCGATTTCGTAACCCAATGCCCCCAATCTCCGCCACACCCACCCCACTCTCCCGGCGCTTCTCCGTCGCGCCGATGATGGATTGGACGGACCGCCATTGCCGGTTCTTCCTGCGCCTGCTCTCCAAGCACACCCTGCTCTACACCGAAATGGTCACCACCGGCGCCCTGCTGCACAACGAGGCCCACCGCTTCCTGCGCCACGACGTCTCCGAGCACCCGCTGGCCCTGCAACTGGGCGGCAGCGTGCCAGCCGACCTGGCCGCCTGCGCCAAGCTGGCCGAGGAAGCCGGCTACGACGAGGTCAACCTCAACGTCGGCTGCCCAAGCGACCGGGTGCAGAACAACATGATCGGCGCCTGCCTGATGGCCCACCCGGCACTGGTGGCCGATTGCGTGAAGGCCATGCAGGACGCGGTGTCCACGCCGGTGACGGTCAAGCATCGCATCGGCATCAATGGCCGCGACAGCTATGCCGAGCTGTGCGACTTCGTTGGCCAGGTGCGTGACGCCGGTTGCCGGAGTTTTACCGTGCATGCGCGGATCGCAATTCTCGAGGGGCTGTCGCCGAAGGAAAACCGCGAGATCCCGCCGCTGCGCTACGACGTGGCCGCGCAGCTGAAGGCGGACTTCCCGGACCTGGAAATCGTGCTCAACGGCGGGATCAAGACCCTGGCGGAATGCCAGGCGCATCTTGAGACCTTCGATGGCGTGATGCTGGGGCGCGAGGCGTACCACAACCCATACCTGCTGGCCGAAGTGGATCAGCAGCTGTTTGCCAGCCAAGCGCCGGTGGTGAGCCGCAGCGAGGCACTGGAGCAGTTGCGGCCTTATATCGTGGCGCACATGGAAAGCGGTGGCGCGATGCACCACATCACCCGGCATATTCTGGGGCTTGGCCAGGGGTTCCCGGGGGCGCGGCGGTTCCGGCAGTTGTTGTCGGCGGATATCCACAAGGCGGCGGAGCCGCTGAAGGTGTTCGACCAGGCGGCGGAGTTGATGCAAGGGCGGTGAGGTTGCCTGGGCGGGCCAGGGAACCTCGCGTGCGCTGCTGACTCGAATCATCACCTTCGGCAATTCTGCCCCGCCCCACTGGCCTCTTGAGCGCCCGTCGGGCCTCGGGTAATGTCGAGTAAACGCACAGGACAGAGCACGCCCATGACCTCCAAGCTGGAACAACTCAAGCAGTTCACCACCGTGGTTGCCGACACCGGGGACCTGGATGCCATCACCCGTCTCAAGCCGGTCGATGCCACCACCAACCCGTCCCTGCTGCTCAAGGCCGCCGCCATCCCGGGCTATGCCGAGCTGCTCAAGCAGGTGAAGGCCGATGCAAAAGGCAATGTCGACCTGGCCTGCGACAAGTTCGCCGTGGCTGTGGGCGCGGGTATTCTCAAGGTCATTCCGGGGCGTATTTCCACCGAGGTGGATGCACGCCTGTCGTTCGATGAGCCGGCCCTGCTGAACAAGGCGCGCCAGCTGATTGGCCTTTACGAAGCCGCCGGGGTGTCGAAAGACCGCGTGCTGATCAAGCTGGCCTCCACCTGGGAAGGCATCCGCGCCGCCGAGAAGCTGGAAAAGGAAGGCATCCAGACCAACCTGACCCTGCTGTTCTCCTTCGCCCAGGCCCAGGCCTGCGCCGATGCTGGCGTGTTCCTGATTTCGCCGTTCGTGGGCCGCATCTACGACTGGTACAAGAAAAGCACCGGCCAGGAATACGTCGGCGCCGAAGACCCGGGCGTGCAGTCGGTCACGCGCATCTACAACTACTACAAGGCCAATGGCTACGACACCGTGGTCATGGGTGCCAGCTTCCGCAATCTCGGCCAGATCGAACAGCTGGCCGGCTGCGATCGCCTGACCATCAGCCCGGACCTGCTGGACAAGCTGGGCAGCGACCAGGGCGAACTGCCGCGCATTCTCAAGCCAGGCAATGCCGGTGAAGCCAGACAGGTGCTGAACGAAAGCCAGTTCCGCTGGGCGATGAACGAGGATGCCATGGGCACCGAGAAGCTGGCTGAAGGTATTCGCCAGTTTGCCCGGGATCAGGAAAAGCTCGAGAAGTTGATGGCTGAAAAAGCCTGATACATCTAAGGTTTGCCAGGCGGGCGGGGAATGTTCAGCATTTCCCGCCCGTTTTGTTTAAGCGGGCTGTGAACGCGTCCTGAACTCAAAGGCCAAATGACCTCATCCCCATTGCCCCTCGTGCTCGCCGGCCCGGTACTGCGCCGCCTCGAGCCACAAAGGCTGGCCATCTGGCTGGTCGGCAGCCAACCCCTGCAACCCGAATTCATCCTCGACGGCACCGTCACGGTCGATTGCCAGGTCGTTGCTGTCGGCCAGCACGCCTTCATTCACCTGCTGGACATTCACTTCGCCGAGCCTCTGCCGCGCAACGTCGCCATCGAGTATGACCTGCTGCTCGACGGCCAAGGCATTGCCGGCTGGGCTCCGCACCTGCTCTACCCCGGCAGCCATCGCCCCAGCCTGGTACTGCGCGACCGCCTCGACCAACTGCTGCACGGATCCTGTCGCAAACCGCATCACCCGGCAGCCGACGGCCTGCTCTGCGCCGACCGCTTGCTACAGGCCAGCCATCGACCGGAAGACCGCCCCGCCGTGCTGCTGATGACCGGCGACCAGATTTATGCCGACGACGTCGCCGGCCCTATGCTGCGCGCCATCCATTCGCTAATCGAACGCCTGGGCCTGTTCGACGAAGCGCTGGATGGCGCGGTGGTCGCCGACAGCCAGGCACTCTACCGCCATCCAGCCAGCTACTACCATCGCGCCGACCTGCTGCCCGCACAGGCACGCAACGAAACCCTGCGCGAACGCTTCTTCGGCGGCAAGCGCAAGCCGATCTTTTCCTCCAGCAACGCCGACAACCACCTGGTGACCTTCGCCGAAGTCATGGCCATGTATCTGCTGGTGTGGGCGCCCGCGCCCTGGCGCCTGGTGAACCTGGACATGCCTGCCGGCCTGAGCCCGCAGCACCAGGCGCGCTATCGCGAGGAGCTGCCGCTGATCGCGGCCTTCGCCGCCAGCCTGGGCGACGTGGCACGGGTGATGGCCCACCTGCCCTGCCTGATGATCTTCGACGACCACGACATCACCGACGACTGGAACCTCTCGGCACAGTGGGAAGAAACCGCCTATGGCCATCCCTTCTCACGGCGGATAATCGGCAATGCGTTGCTGGGCTATCTGCTGTGCCAGGCCTGGGGCAACGACCCGGATGGCTGCAACACACTGGTCGAGCAGTGCCAGACGCTGACCCAGCAGCAGGATGAGCTGATCGGTGAACTGCTGCGCTTCCAGGGCTGGCAGTACAGCCTGCCCAGCGAGCCTCCGCTACTGGTGCTGGACACCCGCACCCGCCGCTGGCGCAGCGAGAGCGACCTGGGCAAGCCGTCCGGCCTGCTCGACTGGGAAGCGCTGTGCGAGCTGCAGCAGGCGCTGCTGGATCACCCCTCGGCAATCATCGTCTCGCCGGCACCGATCTTTGGCGTCAAGCTGATCGAGACCGTGCAGAAGGTGTTCAGCTGGCTGGGCTACCCGCTGCTGGTGGATGCCGAGAACTGGATGGCCCACCGTGGCGCGGCGCAGGTGATCCTGAACATCTTCCGCCATTCGCGCACACCGGGGCATTACGTGATCCTCTCGGGCGATGTGCACTATTCGTTCGTCTACGAGGTGCTGATCCGCCATCGCCAGCGCAGCCCGCATCTGTGGCAGGTGACCAGCAGCGGGATCAAGAACGAGTTCCCACGGCGCTTGCTGGACGTACTGGACAGGCTGAACCGCTGGCTGTACTCGCCACGCTCACCGCTGAACTGGTTCACCAAACGCCGGCAGATGGAGGTGTTGCCACGCCCCCCCAGCCGTAGCAAGGCCGGGGAGCGGCTGTGGAATGGGGCGGGGTTGGGCCAGGTGCTGTTCGATGAGCAAGGGCGGCCGGCGCGGGTGTTTCAGCTGAGTGCGGATGGCAGCGAGGCAACCGAGTTTGCCCAGCGAGCGTGATTGGGCTGGTGGCGTTGTGGAGGCCGGCACAGGCTGAAGATCAGGTCCGCTCCAGCGCATTCACCAGGTCATGGAAGGCTTCGCGGTTGGAGTCATTGAGCCCCATGAGAATCTTGTGCGCCTCCAGCACCTTGGAGCGCACCACATCCTCGTTCTGATCCTGCGACGGCAGGTCGGTCAGGCACTCAGGACGTGGCACCGGGCGGTCGACGATGTTGAACACCTGATCGAAGCCCATGGATTGCAGGAGGCGCGAAATGTCCGGGTTGGTGGTGACCACGGTCGGCAACAGGCCAACCTTCTGCCGCGACAGGATCGACAGCTTGGCCAGCAGGCCCAGGGTGGTGCTGTCGATGCTTTCGGTTTCGGTCAGGTCGATGACGATGGTCGAGAAGTTCAGCGCGGTGAAAATCTTCTCGATCGTCGCATCCAGCGCCGAACACAGGGTCAGGCGCACTTCACCGACGAATTTCAGTACAAAGGTACCGCTCTGCTCGGCGAACTGGATTCTACCGGTACTCATTGAAGGTTCCTGCTCAACACCAATAGGGCGATATCATCCGGCATCTCCCCAAGCGTAGCCAATCCGAAACGTTGGCGCAGCCCATCCAGGCTACCACCCGCTGCATTGACGATCTCCGGCAAGGCAGCTTCTTTATCTTTGAGCGTATGCCCTGGCAAAAGGTCCAGAATGCCATCGGACATCAGGCTCAGGCTGAACTGTGGCGGCAACTCGATCACCTGGTCCTGATAGGTCGCCTCGTCGAACAGCCCCACCGGCAGGCCGCGGCCTTCCAGGTAGCGGGCCTGGCCCGGGGTATACAGCACCGGCAGCGGCAGGTGGCCGCCCACGGCGTAGGTCAGCAGGCCGGTTTCTTCGTCGATCACGCCACCGACCATGGTCACGTGCTTGCCCAGCTTGCAGTTGATCAGCCCGCGGTTTATGTGGCTCAGCACTTCCGAAGGTTTGAACTCGCGCAGCTTGCTGCTGCGCTTGAATTCGAACAACAGCCGCGTGGTCATGAACTTCAGCAACACCGTGACGAATGCTGACGACGCACCGTGCCCGGAGACATCGGCCAGGTAGAAGGCAATGCGCCGGTCATCCACACGGAAGTAGTCGGCGAAGTCGCCCGACAGGTACAGCGACGGAATGATCTGATGCTCGAAGGTGAACTCGCCGAGCGTCCAGGGGCTTTCCGGCAGCATGTTCATCTGCACCTGGCGACCGGCGGTCTGGTCCTCCTGCAACAGGTGCAGGCTGGCCTCCAGCTCGCGGTTGGCCGCTTCCAGCTTGTCGCGGTAGCGCTGGTTTTCCAGTACCAGGCGCGAACGGTCGAGCGCCCGGCGTACCGAGTGTTCGAGCACGGCCAAGTCTTCCAGCGGCTTGATCAGGTAGTCGGCAGCGCCCAGGCGCAAGGCCTCGACCGCGTCGCTCATCACGCCGGCACCAGACACCACGATCACCGGCAACTGCGGTGCGCGCTCGCTGATCTGGCGGATCAGTTCGAGGCCGCCCATCTGCGGCATGCGCAGATCGCAGATCACGAGGTCGGGCTGGTGTTCTTCGAAGACCTGGAGCCCCTGCTGGCCATTACCGGCCTGGAGGACGCTGAAGCCACTGTCTTCCAGATAGGCGGCGAGGCTCGCACGGACCACGTCGTCATCATCGATGATCAGCAGCGTTGCACTGATTTTCTGCATGTGGGCGAACGGCGCCGATTTGGGTTGGTGCAGGGGCGTCTGCAAGGCTGACATCCAACTGCTGGAATACTCTGTGGTAACACTCTACTTGAGTTGTAGGCCAAGAACTCAGGCCAGGCAACCAGCAGAGGCAACTCGTAAGGCGCAGACGGTACTCCCATCCGCCAGGTGTTTCAAGCATACATGGGTGGAGTCCGCTGCTCTTTACAGGGTAAATCACCGAGAGTTATAAAAACGCCAACCAGTACAACCTATTGGGAAGGATGCAGCATGCCTCATACGCCCTCCAACCACAGCGAGAAACGCGATTTCATCCGCATGCGCATCGACACCGAGGTCAGCCTGCTGCATGAGGGGCAGGTCATCGCGGCGGTGTGCCTGGACCTTTCCAGCGGCGGCATGCAGGTGCAGGCGCCGCGGCCATTCAAGGTCGGCGACCATCTGGAGGTGCGCATCGACTCAGACCACCCGGCACTCAAGGGCCTGCATGCCAGTACCGAAGTGGTGTGGATCGCCGATCAGCCCGGCGGGCAGCAGAAATTAGGCCTGCGCATCCTGGCCATGCATTGATCTGTAACAAAAACGGCGACCCTTGGGTCGCCGTTTTCATGCCAGCAATGATCAGAAGTCGTCTTCGACTTCGCCATCCTTGACCTTGAACTCGCGGTTCTGCAGGAAGGCATTGCGGATGAAGATGTACTTGTCCCCCTGGATCAGCTTCTCGGCCGACAGCAGGCTGGCCCGGGTGTCGACCACGTTCAGGGCGAAGATCGAGTTACGCACCGGCACATCGTTGATGTAGCGGTAGGGTTCGGTGTAGCTGTCCGGGTACTTGGCCAGGCCGTCACGCACGGTGCTCGGGCCGAGCAGCGGGATCACGACGTACGGACCGCTGGGCACGCCCCAGCGACCGAGGGTCTGGCCGAAGTCTTCGTCGTTGCGCTGCAGGCCCATCTTGGTGCCGACATCAAAGAAGCCGCCAAGGCCGAACACGGTGTTGACGATCAGTCGCGCGGTATCCACGCCCGCAGCATGGGGCTTGAGTTGCAGCACGTTGTTGGCCAGGTTGGTGACATCACCGACGTTGTTGAACATGTTGTGGATGCCATCCTGCAGGAACTGCGGGGTGACCCACTGGTAGCCCTTGGCCAATGGCTTGAGGCCATAGGTGTCGATCGTATCGTTGAAACGGAAGATCGGGCGGTTGACCGCTTCCCAAGGATCCTCCTCGGTGGCGGCCTGAGTGGCTGCCATGGGCGCCAGCAGCAAGCTGGCGCAGACAAAGGCCTGGGTGACTCGCTCGATCACTCCGGCACCGATCCTACGCATAGATGTTTCTCCATCGAAATTCTCGGCCGCAAGCGCAACGGGTGCGCTGCTGTACCGCGGCAGTATAGAGCCTTGCACGCTGATAAACAGCTTTACACATTTTTGCTCAATAATTTGTGAACAACTGTTGCCCGTCACAGCACGGTAACAATCGTCCAATAGCCTGCGGACTATTTCAGGGACGTTACCATGCTCGCTGCACCCGCCATTACCGCTGTGCTGTTCGGCCTGCGCGGTTGCCTGGTCCAGGCCACCGACGGCAGCCCCCTGCCCGCCCCTGGCGCACTCGAAACGCTGGCTGGCCTGCGCCATGCCCAGGTGCCGTGCATCTGGCTGGACGACCTGAGCAGCCTGCAAAGCAGGCGCCTGGCCAGCGTGTTACCAGACTGGTTGCCGGGCCACTCGGTCAACGGCGTGCGCTGGCCCGCGCCAAATGCCTGCTGGCAGGCCTTGATGAGCCTGGACAGCGAACGCCTGGAAGGTTGCGTGCTGGTCAGCGGTGAGCCCAAGCTCTTGCAGTCAGGCCTCAACGCCGGTTTGTGGACCGTGGGCCTGGCGGCCTGCAGCCCCTCGTGCGACCTCTCCTCCAGGCAATGGCAGGCCATGACCCAGCAAGAGCAGGATCTGGCCCGCGGCAAGGCCACGCTGGCCCTGTTCAGCCTGGGCGTGCATTCGGTGATCGACCACCTCGACGAACTGGACACCTGCCTTGCCGACATCGCCCTGCGCTGCAGCAAGGGCGAAAAACCCTGACACAGCCCCATTGATGCGGATCATGCAAAGCGTCAGCGAGTGGATTACGCTAGGAGACAGGCGAGAACCTTTGCCGCTTCGCTGAGGTCCATGCCTTGCCAAGCCATTGATGGAGAACAGCCAATGCCTGCCCGCGAATTGCAAGAGCGCTTGAACAGCCTGCGCGAGCAACTGGACCGCAACGTACCGCTTACGGATGAAGAACTGGCCGCCCTGCACGAAGAGGCCAGGCAGATCGAAGCGCAGTTGAAGCTCGAGGAAGCCACGCCGGACAACAACGTGGTCGACGGGGTGAACCTGGCGATCGAACGCTTCGAGGCCGAACACCCGGATTTGACCGCCACCCTGCGCAGCATTGCCAACTCGCTGCACAGCATGGGCATCTGACAAAGCCAAAGCTGGGGCTGCTTTGCGGCCCCAATTACACAGAGCTTACTGGCGAACCAGTCGCAGGTTCGCCGGGCTGATCGCCCCAGTGCTGCGGTATGGGTTGATATCCAGCCCGCCGCGGCGCACATACCGCGCATACACGGTCAGGTGCTCAGGCTGCAGCAGGGTCTTCAAGTCCAGGTATATCCGCTCCACGCACTGCTCATGGAAGTCGGCGTGCTGGCGGAAGCTGATCAGGTAGGTCAGCAGGCTGGCATGGTCCAGCGCCCTGCCCTTGTACTCAACCACCACGCTCCCCCAGTCTGGCTGGCCAGTCACTGGGCAGTTGGATTTGAGCAAGTGGCTGTGCACGGTCTCTTCGACCATGCGCTCCGGGTTGCAGCTCAGCAGTTCCGGTTGCGGCTGCTCGTAGTTGTCGATCGCCACATCCAGGACATCGATGCACTGCCCAGGCAAGGCAACCACGCCCTGCGCCTCCACCTCCGCCAGGGTGCGCACCTGCACACCCACCGGCTTGCCAGCGGCCGCCGAAAGGTCCTTCACCAGGCACGCCTGCAGCTCGCCGATCGAGGCGAACACGGTCTGGTTCAACGAGTTGAGGTAGAGTTTGAAGGACTTCGACTCGATGATGTTCGGCGAATCGGCCGCAATGGCGAACTCACCAATGGCCACCACCGGCTTGCCCGAGGGCAGCAGCCACGACAGCTCGAAGCAGTTCCAGTAGTCCACACCCTGCCACGGCAAGGTCTGGGCAGTCACGCCCAGCTCAGCCCACTTGGCCGTACGCGGAATCGGGAACAGCAACGAAGGCGTGTAGGTGGCAATGTATTCGCTGGACTTGCCCAGCGGAGAATGTTCGGCGGCGGGATGCATGGAAACTGACCTGGAGGTTCGAAATTGCCCCTAGTCTACCGGTTTTGCACCCCGCCTTGGAGTGCAAGTCACTCGATGGTCAGCTCCCCGACCATACCGGCCTGATAATGCCCCGGCACGTTGCAGGCGAACTCGATCGGCGCCGACTTGCGGAAGGTCCAGGTGAGCTCGGCGCGCTGGCCAGGCTGCACCAGCACGGTGTTGCCGCCGTTGTGATGGGCACCGTGGTCCATCGGCATGGCGGACGCATGGCCCATCTGCGAATGGTCCATACCCTCATGCTGCATGGCAGCATTGTGCATCATGCCCTGCATGGCGATCATTTGCTTCTGGTGTTCGGCATGCATGGCCTTGTCACCGAGGTTGAACTCATGGGGCAGCTTGCCTTCGTTGATCAGCACGAAGCGCACGGTCTCGCCGGCCTTCACTTTCAGGTTCTTGGGCTCGAAGGCGATGTCCTTGAGCACTACTTCGACGGTGCGGGTGGCCTTGGCTGCCGGGGCGGGCTCGCCGAAAGCGAAGGTTTTCGCCTCGCCGGCCAGGGTGGGCAAGCTGACCAGGGCTAGCGCGGCGGCGATGAACAGGTGTTTCATGATGACTCCGAAAATCACGGCGGGATGAGACCACTCTAGAAAGGCACGGCTGGCGGTTAGCTGACGGGAAGATTACAACCTTGTCAGCTTGGGCGAGCAGGCACATCGTCACGTATCATTTCAGCCATCACCCGACCCTTTGGGAACCCCATGAAACTGCTGATCGTCGAAGACCAGGCCCGCACCGGCCAGTACCTGAGCCAGGGCCTGAGCGAAGCCGGCTTTGCCACCGAACTGGCCACCGACGGCGAGACCGGCCAGTACCTGGCCCTGACCGGCGACCACGACCTGCTGATCCTCGACGTGATGCTGCCCGGGCGTGACGGCTGGCAGATCCTGCAGGCCGTGCGCACTGCCGGGCTGGACACCCCGGTGCTGTTCCTCACCGCCCGCGACGCCGTCGAAGACCGCGTGCACGGCCTGGAACTGGGCGCCGACGATTACCTGGTCAAGCCCTTCGCCTTCTCCGAACTGCTGGCCCGGGTACGCAGCCTGCTACGCCGCGGCGCCAGCCCCAGCCAGGACACCACCCTGACCCTGGCCGACCTGCGCCTGGACCTGATCCGCCGCCGCGCCGAACGGGCCGGCACACGCATCGACCTGACCGCCAAGGAGTTCGCCCTGCTCGAATTGCTGCTGCGCCGCCAGGGCGAGGTGCTGCCCAAATCGCTGATTGCCTCGCAAGTGTGGGACATGAACTTCGACAGCGACACCAACGTCATCGAAGTGGCGGTACGCCGCCTGCGCCTGAAGATCGACGACCCGCACCCGAACAAGCTGATCCATACCGTGCGTGGCATGGGCTACGTGCTCGAAGAGCGCCAGGACTGATGCGCCGGCTTTCCCTCGGCACGCGCCTGGCACTGCTGTTTGCCGCCTGTACCGCCAGCGTGTCGCTGGGTGCGGGGCTGCTGTTCAACCGTGCCAGCGAGCAGCATTTCGTCGAACTGGACCAGCAACTGCTGGAGTCGCGCCTGTCCCTGTTTCGCAGCCAGCTCGCCGGCCTGAAGGGCCCTGACGAACTGCAAAGCCGCTTGCCAGCCCTGCGCAACGAGCTCAGCCACCAGGCTGACCTGGCGCTGCGCATCGATGGCCGCGACGGCGCAATCTGGTTTGCCAGCCGCGACGGCCTGCCAGGTAAACCATCAACGCCCGGGTTGACGACCCTGCACGCAGACGGCGTCGATTATCGAAGCCTGGCAGTGCCGGCGGACGATCAGACGGCTGCGCAACTGACGCTGTTTCTCGATATCACCCATCACCAGCACTTCCTGCAGGGCATGCAGCGCCTGATCTGGCTCACCGTCGGGCTCTCAGCCCTGACCACTGCCCTGCTCGGTGCCTGGGCCGCACGCAGCGGCCTGCGCCCACTGCGCCAGATGGGCCAGGTGGCCGCCAGTGTGTCAGCGCGCTCACTGACTACGCGCCTGCCGGTGGCGCAAATGCCTGAGGAGCTGGCTGAGCTGGCCACAACGGTCAACGCCATGCTGCAACGCCTGGACGACGCCTTCCAGCGCCTGTCGGCGTTCTCCGCCGACATCGCCCACGAGCTGCGTACACCGCTGTCCAACCTGCTGACCCACACCCAGGTCACCCTCACCCGCCCGCGCAGCCTGGAGGAATACCGCGAGGCACTGCATGGCAACCTCGAGGAGTTGCAGTGGATGGCACAGATGATCAACGACATGCTGTTCCTCGCCAAGGCCGACCATGGCCTGCTGGTGCCGGGGCAGGCGGCGCTGGCCTTGCACGAAGACGTGGATGCACTGCTGGAGTATTACGCGCCGTTGGCCGAGGACAATGAGGTGCACCTGCTGCGCGAAGGCGAGGCGGTAGTGCAGGGCGACCGGCATATGCTGCGCCGGGCCCTGTCCAACCTGCTCGACAATGCCTTGCGCTTTACGCCGGCGGGCGGGCAGATCCGGGTGACGCTGGAGCCGGGATTGCGGATTTGCGTGGCCAATACCGGGGCGGCAATCGAAGCAGCGGCGTTACCGCGCCTGTTTGATCGTTTCTACCGGGTGGACCCGGCGCGGCGGGAAGGTAGCAGTGAGCATGCCGGGTTGGGATTGGCGATTACCCGGTCGATCGTGCAGGCCCATGGCGGGAGTATTCGGGCGCAATGCCAGGACGGCTGGACAAGGTTCGTGATCGAGCTGCCTGAAGCTCGGTGAAATTGGGGCTGCTTTGCAGCCCCCAGGATCCAGGCAAACATCAAACTGCCAGGCCAATCGCCGGCTGCACCTGCGACGCCCGATAAGCCGGGTAGATGGTCGCCAGGAAGCTCATCACCAACCCGGCAGCACAGATCATCAGCACATCCCCGCCCTGCAGTTCGGACGGCAAGCTGCTTACAAAGTAAACATCCGACGTGAAGATGTGCTGCCCGCTCACTCGCTCCAGCCAGCCGACGATCTGGCTGACATTGAGCGCAGCGATCACCCCGAGCACGCCACCGATCAAGGTGCCGACAATGCCGATCAGGCTGCCCTGAACCATGAACGTACCCATGATCTGCGCAGGGGTGGCGCCCAGGGTCCGCAAGATGGCGATGTCCGGCCCCTTGTCGTTCACCACCATCACCAGGGTGGCGATGATGTTGAATGCCGCCACTGCGATGATCATCAGCAGCAGCAGGCCGATCATGGTCTTTTCCATCTTCATCGCGCTGAACAGGCTGCCCTGGGTGTGCGACCAGTCATCGGCACGGAAGCCATCGCCCAACCCGGCAGCGATCGCCTTGGACACCTGCGGCGCGGCATACAGGTCGTGCAGTTTCAGGCGCACGCCCTGTACCTGCCCCGGCGCCCAGCGCTGCATTTCGCCGGCATCGGCCACATGCATGTAGGCCTGCGAGCCATCCAGCTCGGCACCGACCTTGAAGATACCGACCACGGTCAGGCGCTGCATGCGCGGGGTGATACCGCCAGGTTCCTTGCTGATTTCCGGCACGATCAGGGTCAGCTTGTCGCCGGTATTGAGGCGGAAGCGCCGCGCAGTCAGTTCACCGATGACCACGCCGTACTCACCCGGCTGCAGGTCCTGCAGGCGGCCCTGGACGATATGCTGGCCGACAATCGAGACCTTGTCTTCCTCGGCCGGGTCGATGCCGCTGACCTGGATCGGCTGCATCGCGCCCTTGTACGAGAGCATGCCTTCCATCTCGGTGATCGGCGCCGCAGCCATCACTGCCGGGTTCTGCAACGCAGCGTCGGCTGCCTTGTGCCAGTCGTCCAGCGGCTGCACGCCAAGGATCGAGGCATGCGGCACCAGGCCAAGAATGCGCGAGCTCATTTCGCGCTGGAAGCCGTTCATCACCGACAGCACCACGATCATCGCCAGCACGCCCAGCGACAGGCCGATCATCGAGGTCATCGAAATGAACGAGATGAAGTGGTTGCGGCGCTTGGCCCGGGTGTAGCGCGCGCCGATGAAGATGGGCAAGGGTCTGAACATGTAGGAAACACCCAATTAAAACGGGGAAACGGGGCAGCACTGCCACCCCGTGCACTCGGTCAGATCGCCACCAGGTGGCCGTCGTCGAGTTTCAATACGCGGTCCATCTGGCGCGCCAGGTTGAGGTCGTGGGTCACCACCAGGAAGGCGGTGCGCGACGCACTGGACAACTCCTGCATCAGCTCCTGGATACCCTGGGCGGTGTGGTGGTCGAGGTTGCCGGTCGGCTCGTCGAGCATCACCAGGCCTGGGCGGTTGACCAGGGCGCGGGCGATCGCCACCCGCTGGCGCTCGCCACCGGACAGCTCGGCCGGCTTGTGGTGCAGGCGATGGCCCAGGCCCACCCGCTTGAGCAACGCCTCGGCCCGCTCACGGGCCTCCGGAATGGCGGTGCGGCCGATCAGCAGCGGCATGCACACGTTCTCCATGGCAGTGAACTCTGGCAACAGGTGGTGGAACTGGTAGACAAAGCCCAGCTCACGGTTGCGCAGCAGGCCGCGGGCGCGCTCGCCAAGGGCCGACAGCTCTTCGCCGGCCAGCCACACGCTGCCCTGGGTCGGCCGGTCGAGGCCGCCGAGCAGGTTGAGCAAGGTACTCTTGCCGGAACCGGAGCTGCCGACGATGGCCACGCGCTCACCGGCGTGCAGCTCCAGGTTGAGCCCGGACAGTACCTGCACCGACTCCGGCCCCTCGTCGTAGGACTTGCCCAGGTTGCGGCAACTCAGAACGGCTTTATCACTCATGCGCGACTCACTCATAACGTAGCGCCTCTGCAGGCTGGGTGCGGGCCGCACGCCAGGCCGGGTACAGGGTGGCGAAGAAACTCAGGACCAGCGCCGCACCGCAGACCATGTACACGTCCTGGGCCTGGATCTGCGACGGCAGGTAATCGATGAAATACACGTCGGCGTTGAGGAACTTGTGCCCGATCAGCGTCTCGATGCCGGCGATCGCCGCGCTCACGTTCAGCGCGGCGACGATCCCGACCACGGCGCCGATCAGGGTGCCGATCACCCCGATCACCGTGCCCTGGACCATGAAGATCAGCATGATCTGCCCGGGCGTGGCGCCCAGGGTACGCAAGATGGCGATGTCGCCACGCTTGTCGTTGACCACCATCACCAGGGTGGAAATGATGTTGAACGCCGCCACCGCGACGATCAGCAGCAGCAGCAGGCCGATCATGGCCTTTTCCATGCGGATCGCCTGGTACAGGTTGCCGTGGGTACGGGTCCAGTCGCGGCTGTAGTACTCCTGCTCGCCCAGCTGCTGGGCGATGCTCCAGGCTACACGCGGCGCCTGGAACAGGTCGTCGAACTTCAGGCGCAGGCCCTGCACCTGGTCCGGCTTCCAGCGGTGCAGGCGGGACAGGTCGGTGATGTTGGTCAGGCCCAGGTAACCGTCGATCTCGCCAGCGCCAACGTGGAAGGTGCCGACCACGGTGAAGCGCTTCATGCGCGGGAACATGCCGGCCGGGGTCACGCTGACCTCGGGAGCGACGAACGTGAGCTTGTCGCCGATGGCGACGCCCAGCTTGGCCGCGGCCTTGTCGCCGATCATGATGCCCCACTCGCCAGGCGCCAGCTTATCGAGGCTGCCTTGCTGGATGAAGTTGTCGATGATCGACACTTCGCGCTCGCGCGCCGGGTCGATGCCATTGAGCAACACCTTCTGCACCTTGCCGTCGTGGGTCAGCAGGCCCTGCATCTGCGTGTACGGGGCGACCGCCAGCACCTGAGGATTCTGCTTTACTTGTTGGGCAAGGGCAGACCAGTCGTTGATCGGCTGGCCACTCTCCAGCGTGGCGTGGGGGATCATGCCCAGCACGCGGGTACGCATCTCGTGGTCGAAACCGTTCATGACCGAGAGCACCACGATCATCACTACCACGCCCAGGGCGAGGCCGATCATCGAGGTCAGGGAAATGAACGAGACGAAGTGGTTACGGCGCTTGGCACGGGTGTAACGCGTACCGATGAATGCGAAAAGAGGTCTGAACATGTCGGGGCTTGTTCGGATGAAAGGGAACGTCCTTGTGGCGAGGCGCCTACGGCGGCTTTACACTCGGACCACCGCCGCAACCATGGGTTCGCCATGACGACATTAGACGAAGAAGATCGCCGCGAATACTACCGCATCGAAGATCGGATCGCACTGGAAATCAGCCCCCTCAGCGCGGCCGAAGCCCTTGAGGCAGAACTGTTGCAGGATGATTCACCACTGTTCAACCTGCTCAGCGAGCTGCACCTGTCCGACTTCGAGTCGCAGCATCTGCTGCGCCAGCTGAGCGACAAGGACCGTACCCTGGCGGCCTTCCTGCGCGCACAGAACAAGCGCCTCGACCTGCTCAGCGCTGTGGTCGCGCAAACCCTGCTCGGTGAAATCGGCCAACCGCAGCGGGTGATCATTTCCGAAGGCGGCATCGAGTTCGCGCAACCTCGGCAGATCGCCCCCGGCACCCAGGTGAAGGTGAAGATGGTGCTGATGCCGCGTGCCCACGGCCTGCTGCTGCGCGGCAGGGTCACCCACTGCGACCTGCGCCCGGAGGGTGATTTCGGGGTCGGTACGGAATTCACCGACATGACCGATGCCCAACGGCAACTGCTGGCCCGCTACATCCTGCAACGCCAACAGCAGCAACGGCGCCAGCAGCTGGAACAAGACGGCCCCGCCTCCTGAGCCCTATCCCCCTGATTTGAAGGAACGAACGTGACCCTGATCTACGGCCACCGCGGCGCCAAGGGCGAAGCCCCCGAAAATACCCTGAAGAGTTTTCAGCAGTGCCTGTCCCACGGCGTGACTCGCTGCGAACTGGACCTGCACCTGTCGGCCGACAACGAGCTGATGGTGATCCACGACCCTACCCTCAAGCGCACCACCGGCCGACGCGGCAAGGTGGTCGAACACCCGGCCGCCGAGCTGATCAAGATCGATGCCCGCAAGGGCGGCCCGGGCCACGTGCAGCCCTGCCCTATTCCGAAACTCGAAGAGCTGTTCGAGAAGTGCCCGTTCGAGCATTGGCAGCTGGAGGTCAAGAGCGCCTCGCGCACCCGTGCCGCCACCACCGTGCTGGCTATCCGCGAACTGGCCCAGCAATACGGCCTGCTGGACAAGGTCACCATCACCTCAAGCTCACGCGAAGTGCTGAGCGCGGCGCAAGAATTGGTACCGGATGTGAAGCGCGGACTGGTTGCCGAGTACGCCTGGCTCGACCCGTTGAAGGTCGCGCAGAACTATGGCTGCGAAATGCTGGCTTTGAACTGGACACTGTGCACCCCCGAGCGCCTGCTCAAAGCCCAGGCCCAGGGTCTGCATGTGTCGGTGTGGACGGTCAACGAACCGGCACTGATGCGCCGGCTCGCTGACTTTGGCGTGGACAGCCTGATTACAGACTTTCCCGGTTTGGCCAAGACCACCCTCGGGTAGGGCTGAAATCGGTCTCCCCGACCGGCTCAGGCCACCGGCCGGAGCCGCTCAAAAAAGCCGGTTCAGGCCGTCGTAGGCAGCTACCCGATAGGCTTCGGCCATGGTCGGGTAGTTGAACGTGGTGTTGACGAAGTACTTCAGATTGTTCTGCTCGCCCGGCTGGTTCATGATCGCCTGGCCGATGTGAACGATTTCCGAGGCCTGGTAGCCGAAGCAGTGCACGCCGAGGATTTCCAGGGTTTCGCGGTGGAACAGGATCTTCAGCATGCCTTGCGGCTCGCCGGCGATCTGCGCGCGCGCCATACCCTTGAAGAACGCCTTGCCCACTTCGTACGGCACCTTGGCCTGGGTCAGCTCCTGCTCGTTCTTGCCGATCGAGCTGATCTCCGGGATGGTGTAGATGCCGGTCGGCACGTCGTTGACGAAGCGCCAGCTGCCGTTGTCGACGATGCTGCCAGAGGCCGAACGGCCTTGGTCGTGAGCAGCACTGGCCAGGCTCGGCCAGCCGATCACGTCGCCGGCGCCGTAGATGTTCGGCACGCTGGTGCGGTAGGCCTCGTCGACCTCGATCTGGCCACGGCTGTTGACCTTGATGCCGATGTTCTCCAGGCCCAGCTTGTCGGTGTTGCCGGTACGACCGTTGCACCACAGCAGGGCGTCGGCCTTGATCTTCTTGCCCGACTTCAGGTGCAGGATCACCCCGTTTTCCAGGCCTTCGACCCGCTCGTACTCTTCGTTGTGGCGTACGGTGATGTTGTTGTTGCTGAAGTGGTAGCTCAGCGCCTGGGAAATTTCCGAATCCAGGAAGCTCAGCAGCTGGCCGCGGTTGTCGACCAGCTCTACCAGCACGCCAAGGCCGCTGAAGATCGAGGCGTATTCGCAACCGATCACGCCGGCGCCATAGACGATCAGCTTGCGCGGGGTGTGGCTGAGGCTGAGGATGGTGTCGCTGTCGTAGACACGCGGGTGGTGGAAGTCGATGTCGGCCGGGCGGTACGGGCGCGAGCCGGTGGCGATGATGATGTGCTTGGCGTTGAGCTTCTCGACCACGCCATTGGGGCAGACCACTTCGACGGTCTGCTCGTCGGCGAAGCTGCCGGTGCCGAAGAACACATCGACGCGGTTACGGGCGTAGTAGCCGGTGCGCGATGCAACCTGCTTGGCGATGACCTTCTCGGCGCTCTTGAGCACGTCGGGGAAGGAGAACCAGCGCGGCTCACCGATGGCACGGAACATCGGGTTGGTGTTGAACTGCATGATCTGCCGCACCGAGTGACGCAGCGCCTTGGACGGGATGGTGCCCAGGTGGGTGCAGTTGCCGCCGACCTGACGGCGGCTGTCGACCATTGCCACCTTGCGCCCCGCTTTGGCGGCGTTCATTGCCGCGCCTTCACCGGCCGGGCCGGAACCCAGCACCACTACGTCGTAGTTATAGACAGCCATGCGTACTCCTTCAGAACTGGCCCGGGGTTACGGTTACCCGCGGGACTCGATCATGCCGCCTGGGCGTCATGAGAAAATTCGGGTGCAGTCTAATCAAGCGTGAACGCCGCGCACATTAACCCTTGGTCGCGTCGTAGGCCAATTTTGCCTGCACTACATGTCATTCACCGATCCCTGGCGGCGATCATCCCTGCCAACGCTTTCAATCGCCTTTCACCGCCTGATCGAATGCAGGGGTCGCTCGGGAGACGAAGCCACCCTCGGCCCGAGTCACCAAAACCGCAGCCAGATCATGGGCCACGGCGAAGTTCCAACCGCGCTCCGGCCCCAGGATCAACAGCAAGGTCGAATAGCCATCGGCCTGCAGCGCCGAGGCATCGAGCACGGTGGCCGCGGCCAGGTCGTGGTCGACCGGGCGCCCCAGGCGGGCATCGAAGGTGTGTGAATAGCGCCGGCCATTCTCCTCGAAATAGTGGCGATAGTCACCCGAGGTCGACACCCCCAAGCCATTGACCGCAATGATCTGGCGGGCGATCTGATGGTCTTCGCGGGGCAGTTCCAGGGCGATGCGCCAGGGGCTGCCATCGGGCTTGCGGCCCACGGCCTTGAGCTCGCCGGTGGCTTCGGCGACGAAACTGGCCACGCCCATGGCGCGCAGGCGCTCGGCGATCAGGTCGACGGCATGGCCAGCGGCGATACTGTTGAAGTCCAGTTGTACCGGGGCGTCCTTGCACAGTGCCTGGCCATCGATGCGCAGGTGGCGATAACCGACGCGCTGGCGGGCCTGGGCCAGCGCCTGCGGGTCGGGCACCTGCTCGTGACGGGCCTGCGGACCGAAGCCCCAGAGGTCGAGCAGCGGCTCGACGGTGAGGTCGAAAGCACCGTCACTCAGTTCGGCCAGGTGCTGGCCGAAGGCGACCAGTTCGAGCATGTCGGGCGGCAAGGCCATGCACTGGTTGGCGGGCAGCAGGTTGAACTGGCTGACTGTGGAGTCGCCGCGGTAGGTCGAGTAATGCTGATCGATATCGTTGAGGATAGCCTCGACCGCCGCCTGGACCTGAGCCGGCGCCGGGCCGCCGGGGTCGCGAACGTACTGGATGCTGTAGCTGCTGCCCATGGTCGGGCCGCCCAGGCGCTCCAGGGTCGGGCCCTGGTTGCAGGCAGTCAGGAGCATCAGAATGAACAGGAGGGCTGTGCGCAAGGGTCGGGTTCTCGGTTGCCTGTGCTGGCCTCATCGCGGATAAATCCGCTCCTACAGGATATGCACCGATTGTGTAGGAGCGGATTTATCCGCGATGAGGCCAGTACAGACAACACAAAATCTGGATAAAAAAACGGGAACCCGAAGGTTCCCGTTTTTTCATGCGCTTACAAGCGAATCAGCGTGGAAACGCTGGCGGGTTCACACCCGACATCTCTTCCATCACGCGAACGACCTGGCAGCTGTAGCCGAATTCGTTGTCGTACCAGACGTACAGGACAACGCGGTTGTCGTTGGCGATGGTCGCCTCGGCATCCACCACACCGGCGTGGCGCGAACCGACGAAGTCGGTCGAAACCACTTCCTGCGAGCTGACGTAGTCGATCTGCTTGTGCAGTTCCGAGTGCATGGCGGTCTGGCGCAGGTACTCGTTGATCTCGTCGCGGGTGGTCGGCTTCTCGAGGTTCAGGTTGAGAATGGCCATCGAAACGTTCGGCGTCGGAACGCGAATGGCGTTGCCGGTCAGCTTGCCTTTGAGCACTGGCAGTGCCTTGGCGGCAGCGGTAGCGGCGCCGGTTTCGGTGATGACCATGTTCAGCGGCGCGGCACGGCCACGGCGGCTGCCCTTGTGGAAGTTGTCGATCAGGTTCTGGTCGTTGGTGAACGAGTGAACGGTTTCGACGTGGCCGTTGACGATGCCGTACTGGTCGTTGATGGCCTTGAGCACCGGCACGATGGCGTTGGTGGTGCAGGACGCTGCCGAGATGATCTTGTCATCGGCAGTGATGTCACCGTGGTTGATACCGTGCACGATGTTCTTCAGCGCGCCCTTGCCAGGCGCGGTGAGGATCACGCGGGCGGCGCCCGGGCAGGCCAGGTGCTGGCCCAGGCCGTCGGCATCACGCCATACGCCGGTGTTGTCGACGATCAGCGCGTTGTCGATGCCGTACTGGGTGTAGTCGACTTCGCTCGGGCTCTTGGCGTAGATGATCTGGATCAGGTTGCCGTTGGCAGTGAGGGTGTTGTTGGCTTCGTCGATGGTGATGGTGCCATCGAACGGGCCGTGCACCGAGTCACGGCGCAGCAGGCTGGCACGCTTGACCAGGTCGTTCTCGGCGCCTTTGCGCACGACGATGGCACGCAGGCGCAGGCCGTCGCCGCCACCGGTCTTCTCGATCAGGATGCGCGCCAGCAGGCGGCCGATGCGGCCGAAGCCGTACAGGACGACGTCGGTGCCCTTGCGGGCCGATGCGTTCTGCTGGCCAACCACGTCGGCCAGCTCTTCACGGACGAACTGCTCGGCAGTACGGCCATTGCCTTCCTGCTTGAACTTGTTGGCCAGCTTGCCCAGGTCGACCGAAGCGGCGCCCAGTTTCAGCTCGCTCATGGCCTTGAGCAGGGGGAATGTCTCGTGTACGGACAGTTCGGTCTCGTCGGTCTGACGGTGACGCGCAAAGCGGTGGGCTTTGAGGATCGAGATAACCGAACGGTTGATCAGGCTACGGCCATAAATCGAGCTCACCACGTTGTTGTTGCGGTAGAGCTGACCGATAAGCGGGATCATCGCTTCAGCCAGAGCTTCACGATCAATCCACTCACCAAGACACTGGTCGGGCTTCTGAGTCACGGGAACCTTCCACATGTAGGGACAGAAAAAAGGGGCTACATTATGACGCCCCTGCGCGTAACCGGCAATGAGCGCCTGTCGCCGATGGCAAAGCCCGCTGTTCATGGCCTGCGAAGCCTGACAGCAGGCACTGTCACCGGTACAATCGATCTCTTTGCCGCAACGCTTGGAGTGCAATCTCCCGTGTCAGTTCTGCGCCTACCGCAAATGTCGGCCACGGCCGGCAAACAAACCTGGGGCAACCTGCCCGGTGCCGCCCTCAGCCTGGCCATCGCCGAGGCCGCCAGCAGCGCGGGCCGCTTCACCCTGCTGCTGACCGCCGACAGCCAGGCGGCCGATCGTCTGGAACAGGAACTTCGTTTCTTTGCCCCGGACCTGCCGGTGCTGCCGTTCCCCGATTGGGAAACCCTGCCCTACGACCTGTTCTCGCCGCATCAGGACATCATTTCCCAGCGTATCGCCAGCCTCTACCGGCTGCCGGAGCTGAGCCACGGCATTCTTGTAGTGCCGATCACCACCGCCCTGCACCGCCTGGCGCCCACGCGCTTCCTGCTGGGCAGCAGCCTGGTGCTGGACGTGGGCCAGACCATCGATGTCGAACAGATGCGCACGCGCCTGGAAGCCACCGGCTACCGCTGCGTCGACACGGTCTACGAGCATGGCGAGTTCGCCGTGCGTGGCGCCCTGATCGACCTGTTCCCGATGGGCAGCAAGCTGCCCTATCGCATCGACCTGTTCGATGACGAGATCGAGACCCTGCGCACCTTCGACCCGGAGACCCAGCGCTCGATCGACAAGGTCGACTCGATCCGCCTGCTGCCGGCGCGCGAATTCCCGATGCAGAAGGAAGAGGTGACCCGCTTCAAGGCGCGCTTCCGTGAGCGCTTCGATGTCGACTTCCGCCGCAGCGCGATCTTCCAGGACCTGGCCAGCGGCATCATTCCCGCCGGCATCGAGTACTACCTGCCGCTGTTCTTCGAAGAAACCTCGACCCTGTTCGACTATCTGCCCGCCGACACCCAGGTGTTCTCGCTGCCGGGCGTCGAGCAGGCGGCCGAGCACTTCTGGAACGACGTGCGCGGGCGCTATGAAGAACGCCGTGGCGACCTGACCCGCCCACTGCTGCCGCCCGCCGAACTGTTCCTGCCCGTGGAAGACTGCTTCGCCCAGCTCAAGCAGTGGCCACGGGTGGTGGTCAGCGCCGACGACATCGAAGCCGGTGCCGGCCGCGAGCGCTTCCCGGCACGCGCCCTGCCCAACCTGGCCATCGAAGCCAAGGCCAACCAGCCGCTGGCGGCGCTGGCCGAGTTCCTCGACCAGTTCAGCGGCCGCGTGTTGTTCACCGCTGAATCGGCGGGCCGCCGCGAGGTGCTGCTGGAGCTGCTCGAGCGCCTCAAGCTGCGCCCGCAGACGGTCGACAGCTGGGCCGACTTCATTACCGGCCGCGAGCGCCTGGCGATCACCATCGCCCCGCTCGACGACGGCCTGCTGCTGGACGATCCGGCCGTCGCCCTGGTCGCCGAAAGCCCGCTGTTCGGCCAGCGCGTGATGCAGCGCCGACGCCGCGAAAAGCGCGGCGAGGCCGCCAACGACGCGGTCATCAAGAACCTCACCGAGCTGCGCGAAGGCGCGCCGGTCGTGCACATCGACCATGGCGTGGGCCGCTACCTGGGCCTGGCTACCCTGGAGATCGACGGCCAGGCCGCCGAATTCCTCACCCTGGAATACGCCGAGGGCGCCAAGCTGTATGTGCCGGTGGCCAACCTGCACCTGATCGCCCGCTACACCGGCAGCGATGACGCCCTGGCGCCGCTGCACCGGCTGGGCTCCGAAGCCTGGCAGAAAGCCAAGCGCAAGGCCGCCGAACAGGTCCGCGACGTGGCTGCCGAGCTGCTCGACATCTATGCTCGCCGCGCCGCGCGCAAGGGCTATGCGTTTGCCGACCCGGCTGCCGACTATGCCACCTTCAGCGCAGGCTTCCCGTTCGAGGAAACCCCCGACCAGCAAGCGGCCATCGAGGCGGTGCGGGTCGACATGCTGGCACCCAAGCCGATGGACCGCCTGGTGTGCGGCGATGTCGGCTTCGGCAAGACCGAAGTGGCCATGCGCGCCGCCTTCATCGCCGTGCACAGCGGCCGCCAGGTGGCGGTGCTGGTGCCGACCACCCTGCTCGCCCAGCAGCACTACAACAGCTTCCGCGACCGCTTCGCCGAATGGCCGGTGAAGGTCGAGGTGATGAGCCGCTTCAAGTCGGCCAAAGAAGTGGCCGCTGCGGCCGCCGACCTCGCCGAAGGCAAGATCGACATCCTCATCGGCACCCACAAGCTGCTGCAGGATGACGTGCGCTTCAAGGACCTGGGCCTGGCCATCATCGACGAGGAACACCGTTTCGGCGTGCGCCAGAAGGAGCAGCTCAAGGCCCTGCGCAGCGAAGTGGACATCCTCACCCTGACCGCCACGCCGATCCCGCGCACGCTGAACATGGCGGTGGCGGGCATGCGCGACCTGTCGATCATCGCCACCCCGCCGGCGCGGCGCCTGTCGGTGCGCACCTTCGTCATGGAGCAGAACAAGAGCACGGTCAAGGAAGCGCTGCTGCGTGAGCTGCTGCGCGGCGGCCAGGTGTACTACCTGCACAACGATGTGAAGACCATCGAGAAGTGCGCCGCCGAGCTGGCCGAGCTGGTTCCGGAAGCGCGTATCGGGATCGGCCACGGGCAGATGCGTGAGCGCGAACTGGAACAGGTGATGAGCGACTTCTACCACAAGCGCTTCAACGTGCTGATCGCCTCGACCATCATCGAGACCGGCATCGACGTGCCCAGTGCCAACACCATCGTCATCGAGCGCGCCGACAAGTTCGGCCTGGCCCAGCTGCACCAGCTGCGCGGCCGGGTTGGCCGCAGCCACCACCAGGCCTACGCCTACCTGCTGACGCCGCAGCGGCAGAAGATCAGCGCCGACGCCGAAAAGCGCCTGGAGGCCATCGCCAACACCCAGGACCTCGGGGCCGGTTTCGTGCTGGCCACCAACGACCTGGAAATCCGCGGTGCCGGCGAGCTGCTTGGCGAAGGCCAGAGCGGGCAGATCCAGGCGGTGGGCTTCACCCTTTACATGGAAATGCTCGAACGTGCGGTCAAGGCCATCCGCAAGGGTACCCAGCCAAACCTCGAGCAGCCGCTGGGTGGCGGCCCGGAAATCAACCTGCGCCTGCCGGCGCTGATCCCCGAGGACTACCTGCCCGACGTGCATGCCCGCCTGATCCTCTACAAGCGCATCGCCTCGGCGGCCGACGAAGAAGGCCTCAAGGACCTGCAGGTAGAGATGATCGACCGCTTCGGCCTGCTGCCCGAGCCGACCAAGAACCTGATGCGCCTGACCCAGCTCAAGCTGCAGGCGGAAACCCTCGGCATCAAGAAGGTCGACGCCGGCCCCAACGGCGGCAAGCTCGAATTCGAGGCCGAAACCCCAGTCGATCCGCTGACCCTGATCAAGCTGATCCAGGGCCAGCCCAAACGCTACAAGTTCGAGGGCGCGACGCAGTTCCGTTTCCTGGTACCGATGGAACGCCCCGAAGAACGCTTCAATACCCTGGAGGCGCTGTTCGAGCGCCTGACCCCACAGCCTGCCTAAGGAAGATCCATGCGTGCCATCCGTTGCCTGACCCTGCTGCTCGCGCTGTTCGCGCCAGCCGCCTTTGCCGAAGGGATGTATCAGGTGGAAATGATCCTGGTGCGGCAGAACAGCGTGCCTGCCTTCACCAGCCCGTTCGCCCCGGAAGACTGGAGCGCAGGCGCCCCGCGCCTGGACAAGGGCGCCGAACGCCCGCTGGCCCTGCAGGACGAGGCCACCCGGCTGGAGGCCACCGCCGACTACACCGTGCTGCTGCACAAGGCCTGGCAGCAGCCGGTCAGCAACGACACAAGCCGCATCGCCCTGGGCGCCGGCAACGAGCAGTTCGGCCACTTCCCCATCGAGGGCAACCTGGGCATCACCGCCGGCCGCTTTATCGCCGTGGAGGCCAACTTCTGGGTCAACCAGCTCGACAACAACGGTAACGTGCTGCAAAGCGAGCAGTTCAAGCAGAGCAACAGCAACATGAAAGGCGGCCAGCTGACCTTCCTTGATGGCGGCCACCTGGCGCTGCTGCTGAAGGTCACGCCACCGGGCACGCCGAAAATGCCCGTGATGGACCCGGAGATGATGGAGCAGTGATTCAATGACCCGCGACGCTCACCAGTTGCTGCGCGAGTACCCGAACTGGACCCAGTCGTTCACCGACCCGGTTCTGCAGCGCGGCGAGCGTTACGCCCGGGAAGACCGGGTGGAAATCGAACACTGCAGCGGCCCGCTCATCGAAGCTACCTGTCGTGGCAGCGAAGGCAGCCCCTATCGGCAGAAGATCACCCTCACTGCCCTGGCTGGCCGCTGCCACGTACGCGGCCAGTGCAGCTGCCCGGTGGGGCAGAACTGCAAGCATTGCGCCGCCGCATTGTTCGTTTTGAGCGAACCGCAGCCAGCGCCGAAAGATGGCGGTGACGCACTGCCGGCCGACCTGCAGCGCTGGCTGAAAGGCCTCGAGCAACCCGCGCAGGCGCCCCCCGACGCGCAAGACAAACGCGGGCGCATGGTCTGCTACCAGCTCAGGCTGACCGAAGAACCCGGCTGCGCGCTGCGGGTACGCAAAGGCATGCGCGAAGAGCAGGGCCTGCGCTACAGCCGCGTGCAGTCACTGTACGAATTCCTTTACGAGCCCCCGCGCTTCGTCAAGGAAGAAGACATCCGCATCCTGCGCCTGCTCTCGGCACTGAATCAGACCGGTAGCCAGGACCGCGGCTACCAGCTCAGAGGCCAGGAAGGCGGCGAACTGTTCCAGCGCGCGCTGGATACCGGGCGCATGCTGTGCGACGAGAACAAGCCGCTGCTGCGCGAGGGGCCTGCGCTTGCGGCCGAATTCCGCTGGGTGCGGCTGGATAATGGTCACTATCGCGGCATCTGGTATCACGGCGAAACACCGCTGAGCTGTGTGATTGCGCTACTGCCACTTTATTATTTCGATTTTTCGAGCAGTGAAGTGGGCAAGATCGAGCACAGCCTCGATCCACACATTGCCCTGCAACTGACCATCGCTCCTGATGTCCCGGAACACCTCGTCGTGCCTCTCAGCCACAAGCTCAACGCCTTGAACCACCAACTCCCCACGCCGACAACGCTGGACGAACAACTCATCGACGATCTGCAGCCCAGGCCACACCTGACCCTCGGCAGCCTCGAATTCAGCGCCTACATGCCCAAGACCGGGCGCATGCAACGGCAGATGCAGCACCGCGCCGCGCTGGCGTTCGATTACGACGGCCTGCGCGCCAGCGGCAGCGACGACAAGCCTTTGACCCGCCTGGTCGACGCCACCAGCCAGCGCGTCCGCCGCCAGCCCCAGGCCGAGCAGGCGCTGCGCAAGATGCTGCGCGACCTCGGTTTCAAGCCCGCCACCCGGCAGAGCAAGGCCCTGCCCGACAGTGCTGGCGAAATGCTCCAGCTGCCCGACGACGAAGCCTGGTTGCGCTTCGCCCGCGACGGCCTGCCACGCTTGCGTGAGGCTGGCTGGGACATCGACATCCACCGCGATTTCGCCTTCAACCTGCAGGACGTGGACGACTGGTACGCCAGCATCGACGAGGCGCCAGGGCATGAATGGTTCGACCTGGAACTGGGCATCGTGGTCGAAGGCCAGCGTCACAGCCTGCTGCCGATCGTGCTGCAACTGCTGCGCAGCAACCCCGAGCTGCTGCGCCCCAGCGAGCTGGCACGGCGCAGCGACGACGAGCACCTGCTGATCGACCTCAACCGCGGCCGCCTGGACAGCCCGGCGCTGCGCGTCGCCCTGCCCTACGGCCGCATCAAGGCGGTGATGGGCACCCTAGGCGAGCTGTACCTGCACGAGGATGCGGTCGGCCCGACCCTGCGCATGGACCGCGCCGACGCCGCACGCCTGAACGACATCGAGCACCTGCCGCTGCACTGGGAAGGCGGCGCCCATGTGCGCGACCTCGGCCGGCGCCTGCGCGATGCCCGCGACCTGCAGGTCGAAGTGCCGAGCGGGCTCAACGCCACCTTGCGGCCCTACCAGCAGCAGGGCCTGAACTGGCTGCAGGCGCTGCGCGAAATGGGCACCGGCGGCATCCTCGGCGACGACATGGGCCTGGGCAAGACCCTGCAGGCCCTGGCTCACCTGCTGCTGGAAAAACAGTCCGGGCGCCTGAGTTCTCCGGCACTGGCGGTGATGCCCACCAGCCTGGTGCCCAACTGGCTCGACGAAGCCCGACGTTTCGCCCCCGACCTGCGCGTACTGGCCCTGCACGGCCCGGGTCGCAGCAAGCACTTCGCCAAGCTGCACGAATACGACCTGGTGCTCAGCACCTATGCCCTGGTACCACGCGACCTGGAACACCTGCGCGCGCAAACCTGGCATGTGCTGGTGCTGGACGAGGCGCAGAACATCAAGAGCAGCACCAGCAAGGCCGCCCTCGCCGTCTGCGAGCTGCAGGCCAACCAGCGCTTGTGCCTGACCGGCACGCCAATGGAAAACAACCTGGGGGAGCTGTGGTCGATCTTCCACTTCCTCATGCCCGGCTGGCTGGGTGACGTGAAACGCTTCAACCAGGATTACCGCACCCCGATCGAACGCCACACCGACACCGAGCGCCTGGCCCACCTGGTCAGCCGGGTGCGCCCGTTCCTGCTGCGCCGCACCAAGGAACAGGTGGCCACCGAGCTGCCGGCCAAGACCGAAATGGTTCACTGGGTCGAGCTCAGTGACGCCCAGCGCGACACCTACGAGGCGGTGCGCGTGGCAATGGACAAGAAGGTCCGCGACGAAATCGCCCGCAATGGTGCGGCGCGCAGCCAGATCGTGATCCTCGACGCCTTGCTCAAGCTGCGCCAGGTGTGCTGCGACCTGCGCCTGGTCAAAGGGGTCGAGACCAAGGGCAGCCAGGCCGACAAGGGCAAGCTCGGCGCGCTGCTGGAGATGCTCGAAGAGCTGCTCAGCGAGGGGCGCCGGGTCCTGCTGTTCTCGCAGTTCACCTCGATGCTGGCACTGATCGAGCAGGAGCTGGAAAAGCGCAAGATCCGCTACAGCCTGCTCACCGGTGACACCCGCGACCGGCGCACACCGGTGCAGCAGTTCCAGCAGGGCGACAGCGAAGTGTTCCTGATCAGCCTCAAGGCTGGAGGCGTGGGGCTGAACCTGACCGCTGCGGACACCGTGATCCACTTCGACCCGTGGTGGAACCCGGCCAGCGAGAACCAGGCGACCGACCGCGCCTACCGGATCGGCCAGGACAAGCCGGTGTTCGTGTTCAAGTTGATTACCCGGGGGACGGTGGAAGAGAAAATCCAGGCGCTGCAGCAGGAGAAAGCGGCGCTGGCGGCAAGCCTGCTCGATGGTGGGCAGACGGGGCAGTGGCGGCTGGGTGATGATGAGATCGACGCACTGTTTGCGCCGCTGCCTGGCAAGCGAGCCCGATAGCCTGTACCGGCCTCTTCACGGGACAAGCCCGCGAAGAGGCCAGCACAGTCAATCGACCAGCTGTGCGTCCTTCAAGGCCCCCAGGGCCTCCAGCCAACGCGGCTGCTGGCGATAATCGGTACGCGCAAAGCCACGCCCACGCATCTGCGCAATACGCGGCGACGGCGTGACCTTCAAGCGCTGTGCTGCGGTCAATGCCAGTTCGGCCGCCGCCCGGTCGTTGCACACCAGGCCCATGTCACAACCGGCGCTCAGCGCCGCCTCGATGCGATTGGCGGCATCACCGACCACATGCGCACCGGCCATGGACAGGTCGTCACTGAAGATCACCCCGTCGAAGCCCAGCTCGCCGCGCAGGATGTCCTGCAGCCAGCGCCGCGAGAACCCGGCCGGCTGGTTGTCGACCTGCGGGTAGATGACATGCGCCGGCATCACCGCCGCCAGTTGCCCGCTGAGGCGGGAGAACGGCACCAGGTCCGCCTGGCGCAGCTGCTCGAGGCTGCGCTCGTCGGTAGGAATCGCCACGTGAGAATCCGCCTCGGCCCAGCCATGCCCCGGGAAGTGCTTGCCGCAGGCCGCCATGCCCGCGGCATTCATGCCGCGAATGAACGCGCCGGCCAGCTGCGTGGCGCGCTCAGGGTTGCCCTCGAAGGCACGGCTGCCAACCACCGCGCTGCGCTGGTGATCGAGGTCGAGCACCGGAGCGAAGCTGAGGTCCAGGCCGACCGCCAGCACTTCGGTCGCCATCAGCCAGCCGCACTGCTCGGCCAGGTACTCGGCATTGGCATTGTCGGCGATCGCGCGCATCGCCGGCAGGCGCACGAAGCCCTGGCGCAGGCGCTGTACCCGCCCGCCTTCCTGGTCGACCGCCAGGATCAGGTCGGGGCGGATCGCGCGGATCGATGCGCACAGCTCGCGCACCTGGCGCGGGCTGTCGATGTTGCGGGCAAATATGATCAGGCCGGCCACTTCCGGCTGGCGCAGGAGCTGGCGATCCTCGGCAGTCAGCCATTTACCGGCGATATCCACCATCAGGGAGCCTTGCAGGCTGGCGGTCATAGGCAATCCTTCATTGCAGATTCAGTGAAGCCCACTGGGGGCAGGCGGCCTCGTCGATACGCACCGGGCAATGCGCCGGAACGCGCTCGAACAGGCCAAGCAGATCGGTGTTGCGCAAACGTATGCAGCCATGGGACAGCGGCACGCCCAAGGGTTCCGTATCCGGAGTGCCGTGCAGATAGATGTAGCGGCGAAAGGTGTCAACATTGCCCAGGCGGTTGATGCCCGGCTCACAGCCACTGAGCCAGAGGATGCGGGTCAGGATCCAGTCACGCCCGGGATGCTGCGCGTGCAGCGCCGGCGACCAGACCTCGCCGGTCCAGCGCCGGCCTTGCAGCACGGCATTGACCGGCAAGCCCGCGCCGACCCGTGCACGCACCTGGTGCAGCCCGCGCGGCGTACAACCCGAGCCGATACGCTCACCCGCGCCATTGCGCGCAGTGGATACCGCGAGGCGCACGCGCAGCTGGCCCTGGGCAAAGCCGTAGAGGCGCTGGTCGGCAAGGGAGATGTGCAGGAAATCGAGGTCAGGCATGGGCGCTAGCTTAGCCGAAGCGCCCTGCCCCGCCCAGCCTTCAGGCCTTGGCGGTGGCGCTGCCCGTCTTGCTGCGCGGGCGCAGCTGGGCGCTGGCCATGGCGCTGTCGGTGACACCGGTGTCGGCACGCATGCCGGCGGCCAGGAACGGCACCATCAGGCGCATGACCTGCTCGATCGAGGTGTTGATCCCGAAATCGGTCTCGGCAATGGCGCGCAATGCCTTGATCCCGGACATGCTGAACGCTGCGGCGCCGAGCATGAAGTGCACGCGCCAGAACAGCTCCAGCGGCGGAATGCGCGGTGCGGCTTCGTTGACCAGCAGCATGTAGCGGCGGAACACCTTGCCGTACATGTCTTCGAGATAGCGCCGCAGGTGGCCCTGGCTCTGACTGAAGGCCAGGCCCAGCAGACGCATGAAGATCGACAGGTCGTTGTTGCTGCGCGGCTGCACCACCAACGCCTGCTCCACCAGCATTTCCAGCAGCTCTTCGAGGCTGGGTTTCTGTTCAGGCTTGGCCTGACGCCGCTCCAGCTCGCGTTCGAGGCTGGCGCAGAACGGCCCGAGGAAGCGCGAGAAGACGGCCTGGATCAGGGCTTTTTTCGAGCCGAAATGATAGTTGACCGCTGCGAGGTTGACCCCGGCCTTGCTGGTAATCAGCCGCAATGAGGTTTCCGCGAAGCCTCGTTCCGCGAACAGCTGCTCGGCAGCATCGAGGATGCGTTCAACGGTTTCAGATTGGGCCATCACTACTCCGCCAGACAGAGACAAACAGGTGTTTGAAACATACGTTTCAGGCCTGCTTATGTCAAGGCTCGGTGACTGGGCAGTCGCCATTTAAAAGCGCCAGACTGCAGGCTGCAAGCGTCATCCTGGGTATTTCCCGCTGCTTTGTGCTTGCAGCGCATCCAGTACTGTATATAATTCCAGTCACTGTATAAAAAGACAGAGCGCCTGCCATGTTGAAACTGACGCCACGCCAAGCCGAGATCCTGGCCTTCATCAAACGCTGCCTCGAAGACAACGGCTTCCCACCGACGCGTGCGGAAATCGCTCAGGAGCTGGGTTTCAAGTCGCCGAACGCCGCCGAGGAGCACCTCAAGGCCCTTGCCCGCAAAGGCGCGATCGAAATGACCCCGGGCGCTTCCCGTGGCATCCGCATCCCGGGCTTCGAGGCCAAGGCCGAAGAAAACGGCTTGCCAATCATCGGCCGCGTAGCTGCTGGCGCCCCTATCCTCGCCGAGCAGCACATCGAGCAATCCTGCAACATCAACCCGACCTTCTTCCACCCCCGTGCCGACTATTTGTTGCGCGTGCACGGCATGAGCATGAAGGACGTCGGCATCTTCGACGGCGACCTGCTGGCAGTGCACACTTGCCGCGAGGCCCGTAATGGCCAGATCGTCGTCGCTCGCATCGGCGATGAAGTCACCGTCAAGCGCTTCAAGCGCGAAGGCAGCAAGGTCTGGCTGATCGCCGAAAACCCCGAGTTCGCCCCCATCGAAGTCGACCTGAAAGAACAGGAACTGGTGATCGAGGGTTTGAGTGTCGGCGTCATTCGCCGCTGATCCAGGAGGCGTCATGCAGCAGTCCATCCAAGCACATCAGCAAGTCCAGCTTCCGCTGTTCGAAGCGTTCCTCGCCCAGCCGGTACTGCCAGGCCTGAAGGCCAGCGAGCAGGCACGCAAGAGCAGCCATCCGGAACTGTTCAGCGAGCTGTCTCTGCGTGGCGCCCCCGAGCACTGCCAAAGCCTGTTGGCACCGGTTTTGCGTGAGCTGAGCGAAGAGGAAGAAGCCCGCTGGCTGACGCTGATCGCCCCACCGGCCAGCCTGACCCAGGCCTGGCTGCGTGATGCCGGGCTGAACCGCGAACGGATCCTGCTGCTGCATCCCCGCGGCAATCAGAGCGCGCTGCAACTGGCCTGCGAAGCGCTGCGCCTGGGCCGCAGCCACACAGTCGTCAGCTGGCTTGGCAGCGTCAACGCTACCGCTCGCCAACAACTGGTACGCGCAGCCAGTGCCGGAAACGCACAAAGCCTGAACATCCGCCTCGGCTGATGTTCAGGCTTTGCCTGTGAAGCAGTGCAAACGCGAGCTTTAGTGCAGTACGCGCGGCCCTTCGTCGCGTTCCAGCTCACCATCTATCAGGCGACCTGCCATCTGCACGCCAACGCTCAGCATGGCCTTGGCGACCTCGACATGTTGCCCCTGCAGAAACGCCTTGGCGTCTTCCGAGAAATCCAGGGTTACCAGGGAGCCTTCATCCTCGGCGCGACGCAGCTCGATACGGCCATCAGGCAACTCGACAATTTCCAGAAACGACGTAGACATATAGGGCTGTTCTCCACGAAAGGCCGTTAGTGTACCAGCCGTTGCGGCTATCAGCACTCACTCAACGCGTCGCGGAAACGTCTCACCAAGCCTTTGAGGTTATTACGCCAGCTTTCCAGCTCTTCCCGTGAAAGCGCAGGATGCTCGGGCTCATCGAGATTGACGGCCTGAATCAGCGGCTGGGTGACGTCGGTTTTTGCTGCTTTTTTCGCGACCGGTGGTCGGAACAAATCGGCATAAGCGCTGAGCAATTGCGCCAACCAGGTTTCGCGTTGGCGAACCAACTCGAGCATCTCCGCAACTTCAGGAATGGCGATGTTGTTCAGCGCATCGTCGGCCAGCGCCTGTTCGACCGAAGCCACCACCGGCAGGCGGTAGAAACCACCGATTTCATGACACAGCCCCAGCAGCGCGCCGTACAGGTGAAACAGCGCCGACTCGCGCTCAGCTTGGACCAGGCCTTGAGCGTTCATGGCCTGGCTCTGTTCGGCCTTGGCCATCGACTCCAGGGCGAGGCCTGCGAAGAACAGTTTCTGGTTGGTGCGGGTGTAGAGTTCCTGGGCCATTTCAGTGCCCTCCGTAAGGCTGCAAGGCGGATAGCTGCATCATAAATGATTGGGGCCGCTTTGCGCCCCTTCGCGGGCAAGCCCGCGAAGGGCTGCAAAGCAGCCCCAACTACAACACTGACAGATCAGCGCTTGTCTTCGACTTTCCAGCTACCACCGTCGTAGAACGCCTTCCAGCCGGTCGGCTTGCCATCGACCTCGGACTGCACGTACTGCTCCTTGGTCTTGCGGCTGTAACGAATCACCGCCGGGCGCCCTTCCGGGTCTTTCTGTGGCGCATCGCACAGGAAGTGGTACTTCGGATCGATCTCGTGCTTGTGCGGCACGATCTCCAGCACCAGCGGCGCACGGGTTTCACGGTTTTTCGGGAACTGGCTGGCAGCCAGGAACAGCCCCGAGGCACCGTCACGCAGCACGTAGGTGTCGTCGACCTTCTCGCACTTGAGCTCCGGCATTTCCACCTTGTCCATCTTCGGTGGCGCTGCCTCACCGCTCTTGAGCAGTTTGCGGGTGTTCTTGCACGTCGGGTTGGTGCAACCGAAGAACTTGCCGAAACGGCCCGTCTTGAGCTGCATTTCGCTGCCGCACTTGTCGCACTCCAGGCTCGGCCCTTCATAGCCCTTGATGCGGTAGCTGCCCTCTTCGATCTCGTAGCCGGCGCAGTCCGGGTTGTTACCGCAGATGTGCAACTTGTGCTTCTCGTCCAGCAGGTAGGCATCCATCGCCGTGGCACAGATCGGGCAGCGGTGTTTGCCCAGCAGCACGCGCGATTCCGATTCACCCTCGTCGTCCGCGGCAATCTCGTCGCCCGGCACCAGGTTCACGGTCGCCTTGCAGCGCTCTTTTGGCGGCAGGCTGTAACCCGAGCAACCGAGGAACACACCGGTGGAGGCGGTGCGGATCATCATCGGCCGGCCACATTCCTTGCACGGAATGTTGGTCATGGTCGGCTGATTGGCACGCATACCGCTTTCAGCAGACTCGGCGGTCAGCAGTTTCTTGCTGAAGTCGCCGTAGAACTCGTCGAGCACGTTCTTCCAGTCACGTTCGCCCTGGGCGACATCGTCGAGGTTCTCTTCCATGCCGGCAGTGAAGCCGTAGTCCATCAGGTTGGAGAAGCTTTCCGACAGGCGCTCGGTGACGATGTCGCCCATCTTCTCGGAGTAGAAGCGACGGTTGTGCAAGGTCACGTAGCCGCGGTCCTGGATGGTGGAAATGATCGCTGCGTAGGTCGACGGGCGGCCAATACCGCGCTTTTCCATTTCCTTGACCAGGCTGGCTTCGGTGAAGCGCGCCGGCGGCTTGGTGAAGTGCTGGCTCGGGTCGAGCTGAATCAGCTTGAGCGCTTCGCCCTGGGCCATTTCCGGCAGCACGTCGTCTTCGCCCGGCTTGCTCTGTTGTGGCAACACGCGGGTGTAACCGTCGAACTTGAGGATGCGGCCCTTGGCACGCAGCTCGAAGTCGCCAGCGGCCACGGTGACGCTGGTGGACAGGTATTGCGCCGGTGGCATCTGGCAGGCCAGGAACTGGCGCCAGATCAGCTCGTACAGGCGCTCCGCGTCCCGCTCCATGCCGCTGAGCTTGGTCGGATGGGTGTTGACGTCGGAGGGGCGAATCGCTTCGTGCGCTTCCTGGGCGCCTTCCTTGCTGCCATACACCAGCGGGGCTTCCGGCAGGTACTGCTTGCCGAACTCGCGCTCGATGTAGCTGCGCGCCATGTCCAGGGCGTCGGCCGACAGGTTGGTCGAGTCGGTACGCATGTAAGTGATGTAACCCGCTTCGTACAGACGCTGGGCCATCATCATGGTCTTCTTCACCCCGAAGCCCAGGCGGTTGCTCGCGGCCTGCTGCAGGGTGGAGGTGATGAACGGGGCCGACGGCTTGCTGCTGGTCGGGCGGTCTTCGCGCTTGATCACGCTGTAGCTGGAAGCCTTGAGCTTCTCCAGCGCGGCCATCGCCTGGGCTTCGTTCAGCGGCTTGAACGCTTCGCCCTTCTCGCGCGCCACTTCGAAGCGCACCTTGGCGTTCTTGGCGGTGCCGAGGTCGGCGTGCACTTCCCAGTATTCTTCCGGGACGAAGGCACGGATCTCGCGCTCACGCTCGACCACCAGCTTTACCGCCACCGACTGCACGCGGCCGGCAGACAGGCCACGGGCGATCTTGGCCCACAGCAGTGGCGAGACCATGTAGCCCACCACGCGGTCGAGGAAGCGCCGCGCCTGCTGGGCGTTGACCCGGTCGATGTCCAGCTCGCCCGGCTGCGAAAACGCTTCCTGGATCGCCTTCTTGGTAATTTCGTTGAACACCACGCGCTTGTAGCGGGTGTCGTCACCCCCGATGGCTTCGCGCAGGTGCCAGGCAATGGCTTCCCCTTCGCGGTCCAAGTCGGTTGCGAGATAGATGGTGTCGGCATCCTTGGCCAGGCGGCGCAGCTCTTCGATCACCTTTTCCTTGCCGGGCAGGATCTCGTACTTGGCCTTCCAGCCGTGTTCGGGGTCGACGCCCATGCGCGCCACCAACTGGCGACGGGCCTTCTCTTTCGGCGACAGCGCCGGAGCCTCACCCGCAGCAGCCTTGCCACGCTTGGCGGCCGGCTCTTTGCTTGCGCTGGCCGAACCGCTGGTGGGGAGGTCTCGGATATGGCCGATACTCGACTTCACCACGTACTGGTTGCCCAGGTACTTGTTGATGGTCTTGGCCTTGGCCGGGGATTCCACAATGACCAGCGATTTGCCCATGGATCGGAGTATTCCTGAATCTGAAGATGAAAAACGCGTCAGGTGCCGGACGCGGCACCGCTATATATAGTGGCAAAAGAGTGAGGTCAAGCGTGGTCGATCACGCTTGCGACTTGCCAGACAGCTCGGGCAGCCCTTCTTCGGCCTTGACCAAAGCAAAGCGCGGCACCTGCTCGCCGTCAACCTCGACGGACTCCTGGAACATCGCAAGGGGCCTCACCCAGAAGCTGTAGTCACCATACAGGCATTGGTAGAAGACCATCCACTCTTCGTTCTCGGAGTGCCGTGCAACACTGAAGACACGGTACTCAGGCCCTTTGTAATGCCGGTATACGCCTGGTTGTATCTGCATGTCGCCCTTCCTCTTGAAACAAATTCTGTAAAAAACAAAAACCGGGGCACAAGGCCCCGGCTGCTGTCCCGCAACGCGATCAGACGCGTTCGAAGACAGTGGTGATACCTTGGCCAAGGCCGACGCACATGGTCGCCACCCCCAGGGTGCCGCCATTCTGCTTCATGACGTTGAGCAGGGTGCCGGAAATACGCGCACCGGAGCAACCGAACGGGTGGCCCAAAGCGATGGCGCCGCCGTGCAGGTTAACCTTCTCATCCATCTTGTCGAGCACTTTCAAGTCTTTGAGCACTGGCAGGGCCTGTGCGGCGAAGGCTTCATTGAGCTCGATGAAGTCGATATCGGCCATGGTCAGGCCGGCGCGCTTGAGGGCTTTCTGGGTCGATGGCACCGGGCCATAGCCCATGATCGCCGGGTCGACACCGGCTACCGCCATCGAGCGGATCACCGCCAGAGGCTGGATGCCCAGGTCCATGGCGCGCTGGCCGGACATGACGATCATGCACGAAGCGCCGTCGGTGATCTGCGATGAAGTACCGGCAGTCACGGTGCCGCCTTTCGGGTTGAACGCCGGTTTCAGCGACGCCAGGCCCTCGAGGGTGGTTTCCGGGCGAATGGTCTCGTCGAAATCGAAGACCTTCAGGAAGCCGTTCTCGTCATAGCCCTGCATCGGGATGATCTCGTCCTTGAACTTGCCTTCGACCGTCGCCTTGTGGGCGAGTTGGTGCGAACGCAGGCCGAACAGATCCTGCTGCTCACGGCTGATGCCATGCATCTTGCCCAGCATCTCGGCGGTCAGGCCCATCATCCCGGACGCCTTTGCCGCGTGCAGCGACAGGTGCGGGTTGGGATCGACGCCATGCATCATGCTGACGTGGCCCATGTGCTCGACGCCGCCGACCACGAACACGTCACCGTTGCCGGTCATGATCGCCTGGGCAGCGGTGTGCAACGCGCTCATCGACGAGCCGCACAGGCGGCTGACGGTCTGGGCCGCCGACGTGTGCGGGATCTGGGTCATCAGCGACGCCATGCGGGCGATGTTCCAGCCCTGCTCCAGGGTCTGGTTGACGCAGCCCCAGATCACATCTTCGACTTCTTTCGGGTCGACCTTGTCGTTGCGCTCCAGCAGCTTGCTGATCAGGTGCGCGGACATGTCTTCGGCGCGGGTGTTGCGGTGCATGCCACCCTTGGAGCGGCCCATGGGGGTGCGACCGAAGTCGACAATCACCACGTCTCTTGGATTCAGGCTCATATCAAATCTCTCGCTCTAGCTCGTTGACCACTCAGTTGAAGAAGCGCTGGCCGCTCTTGGCCATTTCACGCAGCTTCGCGGTCGGGTGGTACAGCGGCCCCAGGTCGGCGTACTGGTCGGCCAGGGCAACGAATTCGGCCACACCGATCGAATCGATGTAACGCAGCGCACCACCGCGGAATGGAGGGAAACCAATGCCATAGACCAGGCCCATGTCGGCTTCGGCGGCGGTTTCGACGATGCCGTCTTCCAGGCAGCGCACGGTCTCCAGGCACAGTGGCACCATCATCCAGTTGATGATGTCTTCGTCGGTCACTTCACGCTGTTCGAAGACGATCGGCTTGAGCACATCCAGTACGGTGGCATCGAAGACTTTCTTCGGCTTGCCGCGCTTGTCGGTCTCGTAGGCGTAGAAGCCCTTGCCGTTCTTCTGGCCCAGGCGGTTGGCCTCGTACAGGGCGTCGACGGCCGAGCGGCGCTCGTCCTTCATGCGGTCCGGGAAGCCTTCTGCCATCACGTCGCGGCCGTGGTGGCCGGTGTCGATGCCGACCACGTCCATCAGGTAGGCCGGGCCCATCGGCCAGCCGAACTTCTCCATGACCTTGTCGATGCGCACGAAGTCGACGCCGGCGCTGACCAGTTTGGCGAAACCGCCGAAGTACGGGAACAGCACACGGTTGACCAGGAAGCCCGGGCAGTCGTTGACCACGATCGGGTTCTTGCCCATCTTCTTGGCGTAGGCCACGGTGGTGGCGACAGCTACCTCACTGGACTTCTCGCCACGGATCACTTCCACCAGCGGCATCATGTGCACCGGGTTGAAGAAGTGCATGCCGACGAAGTTTTCCGGGCGTTTGAGCGCCTTGGCCAGCAGGTTGATGGAAATGGTCGAGGTGTTGGAGGCGAGGATCGCATCTTCCTTCACCTGGCCTTCCACTTCGGCCAGCACGGCCTGCTTGACTTTCGGGTTCTCGACCACGGCTTCGACGACGATGTCGACGTTGGCGAAGTCGCCGTACGACAGGGTCGGGCGAATGGCGTTGAGCGCCTCGGCCATTTTCGCCGGGGTCAGGCGGCCTTTCTCGACGCGGTTGCCGAGCAGCTTGGAGGCCTCGTTCAGGCCCAGCTGGATAGCTTCCTCGCGAATGTCCTTCATCAGGATCGGGGTGCCCTTGACCGCCGACTGGTAGGCGATACCGCCACCCATGATGCCAGCACCGAGTACGGCAGCCTGCTTCACGTCGTGGGCGATTTCGTCATGGGCCTTGGCCTTGCGCTTGAGCTCCTGGTCATTCAGGAACAGGCCGATCAGGCTTTCGGCAACCGAGGTCCTGGCCAGCTTGGCGAAGCCTGCGGCCTCGACTTCCAGCGCCTTGTCGCGGCCGAAGTTGGCGGCCTTCTGGATGGTCTTGATGGCTTCGACCGGTGCCGGGTAGTTCGGGCCAGCCTGGCCAGCGACGAAGCCCTTGGCGGTCTCGAAGGCCATCATCTGCTCGATGGCGTTGAGCTTGAGCTTTTCCAGCTTGGGCTGGCGCTTGGCCTTGTAGTCCAGCTCACCGCTGATGGCGCGCTTGATCAGGTCCAGCGCAGCGGCCTGCAGCAGCTCAGGGGCGACCACGGCATCGACGGCACCGACTTTCAGAGCGTCTTCGGCACGGTTTTCCTTGCCGGCGGCGATCCACTCGATGGCGTTGTCCGAGCCGATCAGGCGTGGCAGGCGCACGGTGCCGCCGAAGCCTGGGTAGATACCCAGCTTGACTTCCGGCAGGCCGATCTTGGCGCTACTGGACATGACCCGGTAGTCGGCTGCCAGGCACATTTCCAGGCCGCCGCCCAGGGCGATGCCGTTGATGGCCGCCACGGTTGGCACTTCGAGGTCTTCGAAGGCGTTGAAGATGCGGTTGGCTTCCAGGTTGCCGGCAACCAGTTCGGCCTCGGGCAGCTTGAAGTTGTCGACGAACTCGGTGATGTCGGCGCCGACGATGAACACGTCCTTGCCACTGCTGACGATCACGCCTTTCACCGAGGCGTCGGCCTTGATGGCATCGACGGCCTGGCGCAGCTCGTCCAGGGTCAGGCGATTGAACTTGTTGACGGACTCACCCTTGAGGTCGAACTTCAGTTCGACGATGCCGCTTTCAAGAGCCTTAACCGTGATGGCTTTACCTTCGTAAATCATCAACTGATCTCCACGATATGGAAGCTGAACTGTACACGCCGATCGCTGGTGGAAGAGTAGGTCTTGCCGCCCTTGCCCCAGGCACACCCGTCAGCGCGCTAGTCGGGATTCTGTATGAGCGGTATGACATACAAACGCTCAATTCATACGCCCGTTTGATTTGGGTATGCACACATTCTCCGAAAAGATCGGCGTTGTCAAATGCTCCCGAACGGGGTGAAAACGCGACTTTGCGGTCATTTTGTATCGCCGGAGAGCAAAACATGATGACAGTGATTGCCGATCATTCATGTCAGCGATTGACCACAAGGAAACGGCCGGCGCTGCATTTTTTTCATACAACCGGCCAGGCAATGGCTACACTGCGACTGCATTCAAGAATTTCCCGGCCTGCCTGGCCTTTTCTGCGCTGCAGAAACGACAAAGCGGCAACCTGGTAGCTACCGGGTTGCCGCTTTGTCGTTGTGGGCCATCAAGCGAGGGTGTCGAAGGCGTGGGCAATATCCTGCAATACAGATTCATCACCGCGCTCGCTCCAGTACAGGGCGATCATGCGCTTGTCGGCCTCGACCTTGTAGACGGTCTCCGGCAGGCGCGCGAACACCTCGTTCAGGCGCGGTTCCTCGCACACTTCCTTCCACTGGTTCCACCAGACGCCAGGGCTGACCTGCCAGTAGCACCAGCTGTCTTCATGCCCCCGACGGCGCCCGCGATGGTACTGCGGGCACGGGCTCGGCGGCTCGTTCTCCAGCCAGTGCGGCCACTGTTGCGGTGCCAGCTGCATGGCCAGGCCCATGCGCCGCGCCTCCAGACGCAGGCTCATCTGCTGCCCCTGCTTGCGCGACAGGCGCAGCCAGGAAAGCGGACTGAGAATCAGCGCAAGGATTGACACCACTAGCCATACCGTCATATCTGTAGATTCCATAAAACGTTGCAAATGAGCGGGTTACTCAGGATTCACGGATGACCTGCCGGAAAGCGACCATACTTCTACTATCGCGATTGTCAGGAGTACAGCTCATGTCCTACGAACATCTTCTGGTCGCCGTCGACCTTACCGAAGAATGCGACCCGGTGATCAAACGTGCCATGGCGCTGGCGGCACCGTCGAATGCCAAGGTCTCGCTGGTGCATATCGTCGAACCGATGGCCATGGCCTTTGGCGGCGACGTGCCGATGGACCTGTCGCAACTGCAACAGCAGCAGTTCGACCAGGCCAAGGAGCGCATGGACCGCCTGTTCAACAAGTACCCCGACATCAACCGTGGCGATTCGCACCTGACTTACGGCCAGCCGCGCCAGGAAATCCACCAGTTGGCCAAGGAGCAGCACTGCGACCTGATCGTGGTCGGCAGCCACGGCCGACATGGCCTGGCATTGCTGCTGGGCTCCACCGCCAATGACGTGCTGCACGGGGCGCCGTGCGATGTGCTGGCGGTGCGACTGCAGAAGAAAGAATGATGGAGCCTGCACTGGCCTCTTCGCGGGTTTACCCGCGAAGAGGCCAGTCAGGACTGATTAGCCTTCCAGCTCAGCCCACCGCTCTACCAGCGCATCCAGTTCACCCTGCAGCTTCTCGATCTTGGCCAGCACTGCCGAGGTTTCGGCAATTGGCCGCTGATAGAAACCGGCAGCGTTCACTTCTTCCTGCGCCTCGGCCATGCGCTGCTCGACCTCGTCGATCTGCCCCGGCAGCATTTCCAGCTCGCGCTGCAGCTTGTAGCTGAGCTTCTTCTTCGAAGCATCCGCCACCGGCGCGGCTGGCGCAGGCGCTGCCACTTCCACCGGCTTTTCGACCACGGCACTGTTGAGCTCGGACTTGCCACCCTTGCTCTCGGTCACGCCGAGCAACTTCGCCGAACCACCCTGGCGAATCCAGTCTTCGTAGCCACCCACATACTCGCGCACCTTGCCCTCACCTTCGAACACCAGCGTGCTGGTGACGACGTTGTCGAGGAAGGCCCGGTCGTGGCTGACCATCAGCACGGTACCCTTGTAGTTGGACAGCACCTCTTCGAGCAGCTCGAGGGTTTCCACATCCAGGTCGTTGGTCGGTTCGTCGAGCACCAGCAGGTTGGCCGGCTTGCTGAACAGCTTGGCCAGCAGCAGGCGTGCACGCTCGCCACCGGACAGCGCCTTGACCGGCGTGCGCGCACGCTGCGGGCTGAACAGGAAATCACCGAGGTAGCTCAGCACATGGCGGTTCTGGCCATCGATCTCGATGAAATCGCGGCCTTCGGCGAGGTTGTCGATGACGGTTTTTTCCAGGTCCAGCTGATGGCGCATCTGGTCGAAGTAGGCCACTTCCAGCTTGGTGCCGCGCTCGACCTTGCCTGCCGTAGGCTCCAGGTCACCGAGCATCATCTTCAGCAGGGTGGTCTTGCCGGTACCGTTGGCACCCAGCAGGCCGATACGGTCCTGGCGCTGCAGGACCATGGAGAAGTCCTTGACCAGCAGCGGCCCATCGGCGTGATGGAAGCTGACGTTCTCCAGCACCATCACCTGCTTGCCGGATTTGTCCGCCGCCTCGATCTGGATGTTCGCCTTGCCCTGGCGCTCGCGACGCTCGCTGCGCTCGACGCGCAAGGCCTTGAGCGCACGCACACGGCCTTCGTTACGGGTACGGCGGGCCTTGATGCCCTGGCGGATCCACACCTCTTCCTGGGCCAGACGCTTGTCGAACAGCGCATTGGCGGTTTCTTCGGCGGCCAGTGCGGCCTCCTTGTGCACCAGGAAGCTGGCGTAGTCGCCGTTCCAGTCGATCAGGCCGCCGCGGTCCAGCTCGAGGATGCGCGTGGCGAGGTTCTGCAGGAAGGAACGGTCGTGGGTGATGAACAGCACGGCGCCGTTGAAGCCGCGCAGGGCTTCTTCGAGCCAGGCGATGGCACCGATGTCCAGGTGGTTGGTCGGTTCGTCGAGCAGCAGCAGATCAGGCTCGGACACCAGCGCCTGGGCCAGCAGCACGCGGCGGCGCCAACCACCGGAGAGCTCGGCCAGGGTCTTGTCGGCGGGCAACTGCAGGCGGCTCAGGGTGCTTTCCACCACCTGCTGCAGGCGCCAGCCGTCGCGGGCCTCCAGTTCGTGCTGGACGTGCATGAGTTTTTCCAGGTCGTCATCGCCCTGGATGTTCTGGCTCAGGTGATGGAACTCGGCCAGCAACTCGCCAACGCCATCCAGGCCTGCCGCGACCACGTCGAACACCGTGCGTTCGTCGGCAACCGGCAGCTCCTGTGGCAGCTCGCCGATCTTCAGGCCAGGGGCGCGCCAGATCTCGCCGTCGTCGCCCTTCTGCTCGCCCTTGACCAGGCGCAGCATGCTCGACTTGCCGGTACCGTTGCGGCCGATGATGCACACCCGCTCGCCACGGGCGATCTGCCAGGACACTTTGTCCAGCAGCGGCATCGCGCCGAATGCGAGGGACACATCGCTGAATTTGAGCAGGGTCATGTTCGTCTCCAGAAAGCGGGCGCGCATTCTACCTGACTTGGCCCTTTCCGGCATTAAGTTGACTACCGCACAGGGGTTTGGTGACACCCGGTCGGGGTTAACGCCCGGTTACAAGCACAGCGCTATCACCCGCCGCCGGCAAACGGCTAAGCTAAGGCAATCAGATTTCAACAGTGCTGGCTTCGCCGTCACTTCCCCATGGTTCAACTGCCCGGACGTATCATGCGCAGCCGCCTGTTACAGATTGCTTCCTGCCTGCTGCTCACCGCCGCCACCGTCAGTGCGGCGCAGGCCACCGACCTTTCCACGCAACGCCAGTACTACGACGAGGCCAAGCGTGCGCTGGCCAAGGGCGACAAAGGCCCTTACCTGCGCTACGCCCAGGCGCTTCGCGACTATCCGCTCACGCCGTACTTGGCGTACGACGAACTGACCGCGCGCCTGAAGAGTGCCAGCAACGAGGAAATCGAAGGTTTCCTGGCCAAGCACGGCGACCTGCCTCAGGCCAACTGGATGAAATTGCGCTGGCTGCGCTGGCTGGCCGAACGCGGCGAGTGGAACACCTTCGTCAAATACTACGATCCCAAGCTCAATTTCACCGAACTCGACTGCCTCAATGGCCAGTACCAGTTGAGCCACGGCCAACGCGCCGAAGGCTTCGCCAGCGCCGAAAAACTGTGGAACGTCGGCAAATCGCAGCCAGCTGCCTGTGACATCCTGTTCGGCATGTGGGCCGCTGAAGGCCAGCTGACCGAGGCAAGGCGCTGGAACCGCGCCAAGCTCGCAGCCCAGGCGCGCAACTACGCGCTGGCCAGCAACATGGTGCAGGGCCTGACCACACTCGGGCCGCAGGGCCGCTTGCTGATCGACGTGGCACAGAAGCCTGAGCTGCTCAACCAACCTTCACGCTTCACCCCGGCCAACGAGGCCATGTCCGACGTGGTCAGCCTCGGGCTGCGCCGCCTGGCCCGGCAGGATCCCGATCGGGCCATGGAGATGCTCGACGACTACGCCCAGCGCATGCATTTTTCACGTGACGAAAAGGTCGCCATCGCCCGCGAGATCGGCCTGACCCTGGCCCGCCGTTACGACCCGCGCGCGCTGGACCTGATGACCCGCTACGACCCCGAGCTGCGCGACAACACGGTCAGCGAATGGCGCCTGCGCCTGCTGCTGCGCCTGGGCCGCTGGGAAGATGCCTACGAGCTGACCCGGCGGCTGCCGCAGGACCTGGCCAGCAGCAGCCGCTGGAAATACTGGCAAGCACGCAGCCTGGAGCTGGCCCAGCCGAACAACCCGCAGATTCCGTTGCTGTACAAAAACGTGGCGCGCGAGCGTGACTTCTACGGTTTCCTCGCAGCTGATCGGGCAAAAACCCCTTACCAGTTGAACAACAAGCCACTGCTGCTGAGCCCGCAACTGGTCAACAAGGTGCGCAACACCCCGGGCATCCAGCGCGCCCTGGAGTTCCACGCCCGCGGCCAGGTCGTGGAGGGCCGCCGTGAGTGGTACCACGTCAGCCGCCACTTCACCCGCGACGAGATGGTCGCCCAGGCACGCCTGGCCTACGACATGCACTGGTACTTCCCGGCCATCCGCACCATCAGCCAGGCGCAGTACTGGGACGACCTGGATATCCGCTTCCCGATGGCCTACCGCGACACCCTGGTGCGTGAAGCCAAGGTGCGTGGGCTGCACTCGAGCTGGGTGTTCGCCATCACCCGTCAGGAGAGCGCCTTCATGGAGGATGCCCGCTCCAGCGTCGGTGCCAGTGGCCTGATGCAGGTGATGCCGGCCACCGCCAAGGAAACCGCGCGCAAGTTCAGCATCCCGCTGGCCTCGCCGCAGCAGATGTTCAACCCGGAGAAGAACATTCAGGTCGGTGCGGCCTACCTGAGCCAGGTGCACGGCCAGTTCAACGGCAACCGGGTGTTGGCGTCCGCCGCCTACAACGCAGGCCCCGGGCGCGTGCGGCAGTGGCTCAAGGGCGCCAAGCACCTGAGCTTCGACGTATGGGTGGAGTCGATTCCGTTCGACGAAACGCGCCAGTATGTGCAGAACGTGCTGTCGTACTCGGTGATCTACGGGCAGAAGCTCAATGTGCCGCAGCCGCTGGTGGACTGGCATGAGCGGTACTTCGATGACATGTGATCATGGCTGAGCCTGTACCGGCCTCTTCGCGGGCAGCCCGCGAAGAGGCCGGTACAGGTTACTCGAGCACTTCGACTTCCATCCCCACCTCAAGCCAACCTGCACCATCCACGGCCAGGTTCTGCCCGAACAGGATGTCGCCTTCCTTCTCGCGGAAGGTCTTCAGGGTAGTCAAGGGCTCGCGGTCGGCACTGCGCTCCCCGGTCGCCGGGTCGAGCGTGGTGAAGATGCACCGCACACTGGGCTTGAGTACTCGAAACTCCAGCGTACCAATGCGAATCCGCTTCCAACCATCCTCGGCAAACGGCTCAGCCCCCTGCACCACCAGGTTCGGCCGAAAGCGCAGCATTTCCATGGGCCGGCCGATCCTGTGGCTCAGATCATCCAGTGAGCCCTGGCCGATCAGCAACAACGGAAAGCCATCGGGGAAAGCCGCACGGTCACTGTTCAGGCCGTAACCATTGGGCAGGTAGCGTGCCCGCTGCTCCGGGCAATGCACCAGGCGCACCGCCTTGCCAAGCCATTGCGACAGCCAAGCAGCCACCTCGTCGCCCGCATCGGGCACGCGCAAGGTGTCGCGCCAGAGGGTAACGCCGCGCAGCGCATCGTCAGCGGCAGGCACCGCCACGCGCAGTGGCGCTTGCCCGGGCAGCTCAAGCCACAACTCGCCAGCCTCACCCGCGCTGGCCTTCAACTGGCCCAGTTGTGGCCAGGCACGCTGGGTGAGGAAGCGTCCGTTCTCTTCCTCGACCAGCATCCAGCGTCGATCGCCCTGCAACCCCAGAAGCCCCACCGGCGAACCCTGCAGGCGTTGCGCCTGCCCCGATTTCACCGGGTATCGATACAACTCACTGAGAAACATCCCTGCCTGCCTCATGCCTTGTCAAAAGCCAAGCTTATACCTGGCCGACGGCGGGATCACGCATTGCTGGTATCCAGCAGCAGGCGCTGCTTGACCACATCGACCAGTCGATCAGGCTGGAACTTGGAAAGGAAATTGTCGCAACCGACCTTTTTCACCATCGATTCGTTGAAGCTGCCCGACAAGGAGGTGTGCAGCACCACGTAGAGCTTGCGCAGGCGTGCATCGCTGCGAATCTCGGTGGTCAGCCGATAGCCGTCCATCTCCGGCATTTCCGCATCGGTGAAGACCATCAACAGTTTCTCGCAGACATCCTCCCCGGCATCAGCCCAGCCCTTGAGCAGGCGCAGGGCCTTCAGGCCATCACTGGCCACATGCAGCTTCACCCCAAGTTGCGACAGGGTATCGCGCAGTTGCGCCAGGGCTACGCTGGAGTCATCCACCAGCAGCACCTCGCGGCCACGCGCACGCGCCAGTACCGGGTCGGCCAGCTTGTCACCGGAGACCCGGGCGTTGTAGGGCACGATCTCGGCCAGCACCTTCTCCACATCGATCACTTCGACCAGCTTGTCGTCCACTTTGGTGATAGCGGTCAGGTAATGCTGGCGCCCGGCACTGGAAGGCGGCGGCATGATGGCTTCCCAGTTCATGTTGACGATGCGATCGACGCCACCCACCAGGAACGCCTGCACCGAGCGGTTGTACTCGGTGACGATGATGGTGCTGTCCGGCCCTGGCTGCAGCGGGCGCATGCCGATCGCCTGAGACAGGTCGATCACTGGCAAGGTCTGCCCACGCAGGTTGACCACACCACAGACGAACGCGTGGCGCTGCGGCATCAGGGTCAGCTTGGGCAGCTGCAGCACTTCCTGCACCTTGAATACGTTGATCGCGAACAACTGGCGACCGGCCAGGCGGAACATCAGGATTTCCAGACGGTTCTCACCCACCAGCTGCGTGCGTTGGTCTACCGTGTCGAGAATGCCAGCCATTGGAAAACCCCCAGGGTTGTGTCGAAAAATATGAAATGATCCGTTCTATATCGGCGCTTCCCTGCGCATCTTGACCCTCGCGAAAAAATGCTCTGCAGGGCAATTGATATCACATTAGCATCATGCTTTACTGCGGCATGACCCGCTTGGATCCATTCCAGGGCAACTTGTCGCACCTTAGGCACCCTCAGGGAAACCCCTAGGAGCAATCAGGTGCAACCTGATGTTCGCGATATCCTTTAGCCATTAATGTGACGCCATTCTCACTGCATGAATGGAGTCAGGCTTTTGCTAGCGATCGACATGGCGTGGCCATCCCCTGCTCCAGCCCAACGCGCCGGAGTGTCTTGATGGACAGCAGCGTCTCTAACATCGACACCCTGCAGGACTTCCTGCTGGATGCCCAAGTCTTGCTGACCCAGTCCCAGGAATGCCTCCAGCATCTGGAACTGATCCGCAATGATCCGGACGCCTGCCAATGCCTCAGCAATGCCCTCCAGACCCTGGCCCGACGCGCCGGCACCCTGGGCCTGCTCGAAGTCGCCCACTATGCAAGCGTCCTGCACCTGCTGCTCGCCCCGGCCTGCCAACAGCAGCGCCTGGACAACGCCGCCCTGCCCACGCTGAATGCCTGCCTGACCTTGCTGGCCTGGCAACTGGAACTGGTCGACCTGCACACCGGCCGACTCGCCCTCGATACCTGCGAGCAGGTCACGCTACTGAGCGAACTGGCGGCCGCCCTGAATCAACCGCTGCCGCAAACGTGTGCGACTTGCAACGATAACCGCAACAACTGCATGCATCCGCATTCGGCGGTGCCTGCCAGATCTTCAGCCAGCGGCTCCGCGCTGCGCCACTAGCCGGCTTGGCAAACGCAACTAAGCACAGGATTAAAACTGCAAAAGAGGCCGAACTTGTGCTGTTCTTCACTAGTTCAGGCCCTTGCACTTTAGCGGTCTTCTGCAAGTTGAACTTGCGGCGGTCATCACCTGACTCAATAGTGGCACCTTGACACCAAACGACCTCGCCGAGCCCCTCTCCGGAGCCCGAAAATGCCGAGGTTTCATAGCATTGCCCAGTCGCGACCAAATTGCACCGAAGTGTTAAGATGCGCGCAAACAAATGCCGGCCGCGCCCTCACGTATCGCTTCGAGCCGCGCTCGTCATTTGTTGCAAGCACAACGCCAATGCCTCTGCCAAGAGCTGTGCACGGTCCCCCATCAGCAAGACTTCAGTGGCTTCTCATTTTATGTTCCCACGCTTGAAGATATCTCTGCGCCGCCGTTCACGCGCCACCTTGCTGCGCTGGGCGACGGCATTGCTGTGCGTGGTGTCCCTGCTTGCCAACCTGGCCCTGTTTGCCGGCGGGCACGGCATGCCTGCCAGTCTGCTGCTCCTGCAGCTGGTGGCCACGTTTGGCGTCTGCTGGCACCTGAGCCACGGTGCCAAGTCGATCAGTCTGCGCCCGGCCGAGTTGGCCGGGCGCATGCTCAAGGTCCAGGAAAGCGAGCGCCAGCACTTGAGCCGCGAACTGCACGACGACATCGGCCAGTTGCTCACCGCCGCCAAGATGCAGCTGGAATGGTTGCAACGCCGCGTACCGAACGACTTGCAGGTGCACTGTGGCAGCTTGCGCAGCACCCTCGAAGACACCCTGAGCAAGGTGCGCGACGTTTCCGCCATCCTCAACCCGCGGCAACTGGCCAGCCTTGGCCTCGAGGCCAGCCTGCGGGCGCACCTGGTGCGCACCCTGGAAAGCACCGACGTGCACTGGAGCCTGGAATGCCATCAGCGCCTGGGCGGTATCTCCGAAGAGGTCGCCATGGCGGCGTTTCGCATCACCCAGGAGGCAGTCACCAACATGCTGCGCCATGCCCGGGCTCGCAACCTGACCATCCGCCTGCAGCGCAGCGCCGCAGGGCTTGCCCTGTCAATCCAGGACGATGGCCAGGGCTTCCTCCCTGCCGCCAATCCGGCCGAGGCCGGCCAGCGCGGCATGGCCGGCATGCAGGAGCGCGCAACCGCCCTCAACGGCAGCCTGGCGATCACCAGCCAGCTCGGCCTGGGCACGACGATCGACGTGCTGTTCCCGTGGCCACCCCGTACCCATGAACGCGCCAGGACTACCGCTTCATCATGACCTGTAGATTGCTGCTGGTGGATGACCACTCACTGATTCGCGCCGGGGTCCGTGCCCTGGTATCCGACATCCCCGGTTATACCGTGGTCGGCGAAGCCGACGACGGCGATCAGTTGCTCGAGCAGGTTCGGCAGCTGGCACCCGATATCGTCCTGCTGGACATTTCCATGCGCTCGACCAGCGGCCTCGATGCTCTCACCCAGCTGCGCGCCACTGGCAACTCCTGCAAGGTGCTGATCCTGTCCATGCATACCGACCCGGACCTGATCATGCGGGCGCTCGAAAGCGGCGCCCACGGTTACCTGCTCAAGGATGCCACGGCGACCGAGCTTGAGCAGGCCCTGGTTGCCCTGCGCCATGGCGAGCGCTACCTCAGCCCGGCCATCGCCCACACGGTGATCAACCAGGCACTCATGCGTGCGCAGCACGGCAAGCAGCCTGGCGTCGACCGCCACAACCTCACCGCACGGCAACTGGAGATCCTGCGCCTGATCGTGCGCGGCAAGTCCACCCGCGAGATCGCCGCCGGCCTGGGCCTGTCGATCAAGACCGTGGAAACCCACCGCTCGCAGATCATGAAACGCTTGCAGATCTACGATGTCGCCGGCCTGGTCCTGTTCGCCGTGCGCGAGAAGATCATCAGCCTGGACGACTGATCAGCGCCGAGTTAGGCGGCAAGTGCAGGCGCAACGCCCCCGGCACCGCCGCAAAGCGCAAGCTGTCGGCCTGCAGGGGCTCGCCATCGAGGTTGATGTCCAGCCCCTGCGAACAGGTGATCTCGACCCACGGCAAGCGCGCCCGCACGAACAACCCCTCACCCGCCAGCAAATCACGCAGTGCGCCCACCATTTCCTGGGGTGCCGGGAGGATGGCGATATCGAGCAGGCCATCATCGACGTGCGCCTCCGGGCACAACACTTGCCCGCCGCCGGCCTGGCGACCATTGCCGATCCCCAGCGCCAGCAGGTCGCCCTGCCAGTCGAACCCCGGCCCTGACAACTCGACCGAGGCGGCCTGCAGCTCGCTGAAGCGCGACAGCCCGGTGAACAGGTAGGCCGCGGCGCCGAGCATCTTCTTCAGGTCTTCAGAGGTGCTGGCGGTAACCTGGCTGCCGAAACCGCCTGTGGCCATGTTCAGGAACAATTGGTCACCCACCTGGCCCAGGTCGATCGGCCGTGGCGGTAGTTCCAGCAATGCCAGGGCCTCGGCAGATTCCAGTGAAATACCGGCGGCCCTGGCGAAGTCGTTGGCTGTCCCCAGCGGCAGCAGCGCCAGGCTGGCTTCGCTGCGCGCCTGGCCCATGGCCTCGGCGACGTCTCGCAAGGTACCGTCACCACCGCCAGCGATCACATGGCTGTACCCGGCCGCCAACGCTTCGCCAACCAGCCGCCGGGCATCACCGCCTTCCCAGGTCACCCGCACATCCAGCGTCCAGCCACGCTCGCGCATGGCGCACACCGCCTGGCGTACCGCTTCGTTCATAGCCTGCTTGCCATGCAGGATCAAGATTGCCTTGCGCTCTGGCATCACGTGTCTCCGTGGCATTTGTTCGGTCCAGATCTCGACCACAAACAGGGCCAAAATGCTGCACGGCGCAGGCAAATCTGCTCTAGATCGCACATTGACCGAGATCACAGCCGAGCAAAAAACAGTCACATTCACATAAATATCATTGAAAGCTTTTCTCATCGGGCGCATGATCGACAAATATTTGGCCTTCATGGACGAAGCTTTAGTGAAAAGTCGGTTTTTTGACTTTTCCGCCAAAACCGTGACAGGTCGCGAAGTTCCCCTTCACTGCGCTGTAACCAGCGCCATGAGTCGAGGCTGTGAAATGAGCGTTCTGATCCCCTGCATCATCGCCGGCGGTGCCGGCACCCGCCTGTGGCCGGTTTCTCGCGAAGCCATGCCCAAACCCTTCATGCGCTTGCCCGATGGCCAGAGCCTGCTGCAGAAAACCTTCATCCGCGCTGCGGCGCTACCGGGCGTCGAGCGGATACTGACGGTGACCAACCGCGAAGTGTTCTTCCGCACCCAGGACGAATACCGCCAGGTCAACCCCGACAACCTGGCCCTCGACTACCTGCTGGAAACCAGCGGTCGCAACACCGCGCCGGCGATCGCTGCAGCCGCACTGCACTGTGCCAGGCATTACGGCCACGACAGCGTGCTGCTGGTGTTGCCGGCCGACCACCTGATCCAGGACGCCGAAGCCTTCGCCAACGCCGTCGAGCACGCCCGGCAACTGGCCAACGATGGCTGGCTGGCCACCTTCGGCCTGCTGCCCAGTCGCGCCGAAACCGGCTTCGGTTACATCGAACAAGGCAAGGCAATCGGCAAGCATGCGCATCAGGTCAGCTGCTTCGTGGAAAAGCCCGATGCCCTCACCGCCCGCGACTACCTCGAAGGCGGCCGCCACCTGTGGAATGCCGGCATGTTCTGCCTGCGTGCAGGCAGCGTACTCGCCGAGCTGCAGGCACATGCCCCGGAACTGCTGGCCTGCGTGACCTGCTGCCTGGAGCAGAGCGCGACCAAGGAGGGCGACAAGGCACTGCAGGTGGAACTGGACCCGGACAGCTTTGCCCTGGCCGAGGACATCTCCATCGACTACGCCTTGATGGAGCGCTCCGACAAGGTTGCCGTGGTGCCTTGCGAACTGGGCTGGAGCGATATCGGCAGCTGGGAGGCGGTGCGCGAACTGCGCCACACCGACGACGACGGCAACCACTGCAACGGTGAAGCCGTGCTGCACGACGTGACCAACTGCTACATCGACTCACCAAAGCGCCTGGTCGGCGCCGTCGGCCTGGACAACCTGATCGTCATCGACACCCCCGATGCCTTGCTGATCGCCGACGCCGCGCGCAGCCAGGAGGTCAAAGTGATTGCCCAGCAGCTCAAGCATCAGGGCCATGAAGCCTACCGTCTGCACCGCACCGTCATCCGCCCCTGGGGCATGTACACCGTGCTCGAGGAAGGCCCGCGCTTCAAGATCAAGCGGATCATGGTGCGCCCTGGCGAATCGCTGTCGCTGCAGATGCACCATCACCGCAGCGAGCACTGGATCATCGTCAGCGGCATGGCCTGCGTGACCAACGGCGAAGAAGAGTTCCTGCTCGACACCAACGAGTCGACCTTCATCAAACCCGGCCGCACGCACCGCCTGACCAACCCCGGCGTCATCGACCTGGTGATGATCGAAGTCCAGAGCGGCGAGTACCTGGGCGAAGACGACATCGTGCGCTTTACTGATATCTACGGACGCGTCCCGGCAGCAGCCATCGGTTGAGGGCTGGCGGACGCGTTTTTTGTCCGCAGCCTTCAGCGAGGTTTCCGGTTCATGCGCATTCTCTGGACTCTGCCTTACCTGCCCTGGCCCACCACCAGTGGCAGCAAGACCCGGCAATACCACCTGCTGCGCGCCCTCGCGCAGCAGGGCCACCGGATCACCTTGCTGGTCCAGTCGAAAATTCCCTTGTGCGATGTCGCCCGTGAAGCCCTCGAACCCTTGCTCGAACGCTTGATCGTACTGCCTCGGCGCCCACTGCACAGCCCGCTCAACCTGCTCGCCTCGCCCATCATCGATTACCCGATGCGGGCCATCATCAACGGCCTGGCCCCTGGCTTGCGGCACCAGTTCGAGCAGTTGCTGGACGAGCCCTGGGACGTCATCCAGATCGAGCACAGCTACAGCTTCCAGCCATTCGAAAAAGCACTGCAGGCACGCGAACTGCCCTACGTGCTCTGCGAACACAACCTGGAGTCGGTAACCGGCGCCGCCTGCCATGACCGCCTGCCGCTGTGGCTACGCCCGCTCAACGCCTTCGACCGTTGGCGCTATCGACGCTGGGAGCAGCGCGTGCTGCGCCAGCCCACCGAAGTGGTGGCGGTGAGCCCGCATGATGCCGAGCTGATCAGCCAGGTCAGCGGCCGCCCGGTCAATGTGGTGGTCAACGGCGTCGATTGCGATTACTACCAGAACGTCCATCCAGCCCTGCACAGCCAGCGCCTGCTGTTCGTGGGCAATTTCGAGTACGCCGCCAATGTCGAGGCCATCGAATGGGCCCTGGAAGAAATCCTGCCCCAGGTGTGGATGAGCAATCCGGCGGTACGCCTGGCCATCGCCGGGCATGCCCTGCCGATCAGCTGGAAACTGCGCTGGAACGACCCGCGCATCGAGTGGGTCGGCTATCGCCCTGACCTGCGCGAACTGCAACGCCGTTCCGCGCTGTTCTTTGCACCCTTGCGCTATGCCGGTGGCTCCAAGGTGAAGATCCTCGAAGCCATGGCCGCCGGGCTGCCGGTGATCAGTACCGGCAAAGGCGTATCAGGCCTGGCCGCCAACAACGGCGAGCATTACCTGGGCAGTGACGACGGTGACCAGCTGGCGCTGCTGGTCACGCAACTGCTCAACCAGCCGTGGCGCATGTGCCAATTGAGCGAGGCCGGCCGCCAGTTTGCCCGCAATCGCCACGACTGGAGCGTGGCCGCCCAGCAACTGGAAACGGTGCACATGCGCCTCACCCAGTCGGCGCCGGCCGACGCCACCCAGGGCGGTGGCGCCTGGCTCGGTCGCTCAGCCGAGTAGTTCGCTCAGCGGTATGAACGGCACGCTGTCGCCCGGCTTCGGCGTGCTGCCTTCACGCACTTCCACCAGCCCCTCGGCCCAGGCCGCGCTGCGCAGCACGCCGGAGCTCTGGTTCTTGTAGATGCGCACCTGGCCATTGTCGATGCGCGCGCGCAGGTACTCGCGGCGGGTGCCTGCCTTGGTCCATTCGAACCCGGCCGGGACATCGAAGCGTAGCGGCGTGACATCGGCCACGCCCTGGCGGCGCAGCAGGTAGGGCCGCGTCAACAGGCCGAACGTCACCAAGGTCGACGCCGGGTTGCCGGGCAGGCCGATCACCGGCACACCGCGGTAATGCCCGAAGGTCAGCGGCTTGCCAGGCTTGATCGCCAGCTTCCACAGCGCCAGTTCGCCAGCCTCCCGCAGTGCGGCACCGAGGTAGTCGGCCTCGCCCACGGAAACGCCACCGGTGGACAGGATCAGGTCGACATCGCCCAGGCCACCCAGGCACTCGCGGGTACGTTCCAGGTCATCAGGGAGAATGCCCATGTCGCGCACTTCGCAACCCAGCCGCTGCAGCCAGCTGACCAGCAAGCGCCGGTTGCTGTTGTAGATCTGCCCCGGGCCCAGTGGCAGGCCAGGCTCGACCAGCTCATCGCCGGTGGACAGCACCGCCACCCGCACCCGCCGCACCACCTGCAACTGCCCATGGCCAAGGGTCGCCGCCAGGCCCAGCTCGATAGGCCCGAGCCGCGTACCAGCCACCATCACCTGCTCGCCCTTGCGGGTTTCCTGGCCCTGCGGGCGCACGTTCTGCTCACGCGTCAGCGCTTCGAGGAAGCGCACCCGGCCATCCTCCAGCACCTCGGTGTTTTCCTGCATCTCGACGCAGTCGGCACCTGCCGGCATCGGCGCACCGGTAAAGATCCGTGCGCAGGTGCCGGGCTGCAGGGGCTCGGGAGCATGCCCGGCGAAGATCCGCTGACTGACCGGCAAAGGCTCGCCCTGCAGGTCATCCAGGCGCAAGGCGTAACCGTCCATGGCGCTGTTCGGCCACGGCGGCAGGTCGAGCGTGGCCACCAGCTCGACGGCCAGCACGCGGCCTTCGCCCTCGGCCAGCGAGACGCTTTCGGTTTCCGTGATTGGCGCGGCCTCGGCCAGCGCCAGCAGGCGCTCCAGGGCTTCTTCCACCGGCATCAGTGGCCGGACAGCAGGTGCCTCAGCCACGGCTGTCACAGGCCGCTACCTGCTTCAGGTGGGCGACGAAATTGCACGGCCGATGGCGGGCATCCAGCTGTTCGGCGAGGATGCCGTCCCAGCCGGTGCGCACGGCATTGGTCGAGCCCGGCAGGCAGCACACCAGGGTGCCGTTGGCCAGGCCGGCCAGGGCACGGGATTGCACGGTGGAAGTGCCGATATCGGCCACGGAAATCTGCCGGAACAGTTCGCCGAAGCCCTCGACCTGCTTGTCCAGCAGGCAGGCGACCGCCTCCGGCGTGCTGTCACGGCCGGTAAAGCCGGTACCACCGGTGATCAGCACCACCTGCACGCTGTCGTCGGCAATCCAGGTGGCGACCTGGGCGCGGATCTTGTACAGGTCGTCCTTGAGCAGCACACGCGCAGCCAGTGTGTGGCCAGCAGCGGTGAGGCGGTCGACGAAGGTCTGCCCGGAGGTGTCGGTTTCAAAGGTGCGGGTGTCGCTGACCGTGAGCACGGCAATGTTCAGCGCCACGAAGGGGGTATCTGCCTTGGCTTTCATGGGTATCCTTCGCAGGGAAAGGGGATGGGCGCAGTTATATCACAGGCGGCCATGCAGGCAGTCACAGGTCAATGACCCAGGCGTGCCGCTATGCTGGAATGTAAAAGGAACTTGCGTGGACGCCCTGCGTCATAAAGTCATCTTGCACCATCGCACTGGAGAAACACGATGATTCAACGGACCCTTCCCGCCTTCCTGCTTGCCCTGGGCCTTGGCGCCCTCGCCGGCTGCGCATCGCCGACCGTGATCACCCTGAACGACGGCCGCGAAATCCAGGCAGTGGATACCCCCTCCTATGACGAGGACTCCGGTTTCTACGAATTCGAACAGCTCGACGGCAAGCGCACGCGCCTGAACAAGGACCAGATCCGCACCGTCAAGGAGCTCTGACCCGGGTGTTCTGGTGGGCAAGCCCTTCCAGCAACAAGGGCTTGCCGCCGAAAATGCTATGCAGTAGGATTTTGTTCATCGGAGTGTAGCGCAGCCAGGTAGCGCGTCTCGTTCGGGACGAGAAGGCCGCAGGTTCGAATCCTGTCTCTCCGACCAGAATCCTCATCAAAAATCCCGCCTTGCGCGGGCTTTTTGTTGCCTCGCGAAATTACTCGACCGCGGTCACCTGCTCTGCCTGTACCGGCACATGCAGCAACTGCAGACGCGAGCTGCTCCACTCGCGGGTGCGGTTGGTCAGTTCGATGTCATTGTTCAGCTTCTGCCCGTAGCTCGGCACGATCTGCTTCAGGCGCGCCTGCCACTCCGGCGTCTTGACGCGGTCCTTGAAGGTCTTCTCCAGCACCGTCAGCATGATCGGCGCAGCCGTCGAGGCGCCCGGCGAAGCCCCCAGCAGCGCGGCAATGCTGCCATCCTGTGCGGCCACCACTTCGGTACCGAACTGCAGGATGCCACCGAGCACCGGGTCCTTCTTGATCACCTGCACGCGCTGGCCAGCCTGCAGCAGCTTCCAGTCCTCGTTACTGGCATTGGGGAAGTACTCGCGCAGGGCCTGCATGCGGTCGTCGAAGCTGAGCATCAGCTGGCCCATCAGGTAGGTGCTGAGGTCGAAGTTATCGATCCCGGCGTTCACCATCGGCAGGATGTTGTGGCTAGTCAGCGCGGCGAACATATCCAGCAACGATCCGTGCTTGAGGTACTTGGTGGAGAAGGTCGCGAACGGGCCGAACAGCAGCACTTCCTGGCCATCGATCACGCGCGTGTCCAGGTGCGGTACCGACATCGGTGGCGCCCCGACCGAAGCCTTGCCATACAGCTTGGCCTTGTGCCGGGCGACGATGTCCGGGTTGTCGGTCATCAGGAACTGGCCACCGACCGGGAAGGGCTTGACGTTGGGGACTGCCTTGCTGATGTCGATGCTGCCGTCCTTGCCTTCGCGGGTGTAGTTCAGCTCGCAGAATGCCGAATGGCCGGTACCGGCGTTGTTCCAGGCGCTGGAGCTCTCCTCGGCGACCTGGTCCATGCGCTCGTAGACGCCGACCTTCCAGTTCGGCTCCAGCTCGGTGAGGTAAGGGATCGCGTATTGCTGTGGGAGCGGCCTTGTGTCGCGAAAGGGCCGCACAGCGGCCCCGGCAATCCATCAGGCGGTCAGCCGCGAGGTGACTTCACCCAACTGCCCCGACAACCCATGCAGACGCTGCCCCGCCTGCTCGGTGTGCTTCACCGCCGCCTGGTTGGCGGTGGCAATCCGGGTGATTTCGATCAGGTTGCGGGAAATGTCTTCAGCCACGCTGGTCTGCTCTTCGGCCGCTGTGGCGATCTGCCGGTTCATGTCGCGAATCGCCTCCACCGCCAGGGTGATGCGCTGCAGCATCTGCCCGGCCTGCTGCACCTGCTCGGCGCCCTCCTCGCTGCGCTGCTGGCCGCTCTCGATGGCCTTGACCGCTTCCACCGCCCCCGACTGCACGGCTTCGATGATCTGGTGAATCTCGGCGATCGATGCTGCCGTGCGCTGAGCCAGGCTGCGCACCTCATCGGCGACCACGGCAAAGCCACGCCCGGCCTCGCCCGCACGGGCCGCCTCGATGGCGGCATTGAGCGCCAGCAGGTTGGTCTGTTCGGCAATGCCACGAATCACTTCCAGCACCTTGCCGATGCGGGAGCTGTCATTTTCCAGATCGCGAATCACCGCAGCAGTGCCGGCGATTTCGCGGTTGACCACGCCAATGATGTCGATGGTCTGCTGCATCACCTGCTCGCCCGCCTGGGCACTGTGGTCGGCATCATCGGCGGCACGTGCGGCCTCGGCGGCGTGGCGGGCCACCTCCTGGGCGGTGGCGGACATCTCGTGCATGGCCGTGGCCACCTGATCGGTGCGCTGGAACTGGTCGTGGGTGCCACGGGCCATGTCACCGGCAATGTTGCGCAACTGGCCACTGGCGCCTTCCAGTTCCTGGGCGTTGTCCTTGAGGCGGCCAACGGTCTCGGCCAGGAAGTCGCGCAGGGTATTGGCAGCACGCGCCAGACGGCCCAGTTCGTCCTCGCGACGGCTGTCCACGCGGGCGGCGAAGTGCCCTTGGCTGAGTTGCGCCACGTATTCGATCAGTTGGCGGATCGGCTCGATCAGGCTGCGGTTGAGCAGCCACAGGCTGAGCAGGCCGACCAGCAATGCCGACACCAGCATCACCAGCACGCCCAGCCACACGGTGCGTTCGGCACCGGCATTGATCTCGGCGGCACGGCCGCGGGCGTCGGCGCGCAATTGCTCGACCAGTGCGCTCATCTGCTCGCTGGCCGCCCGGTCCACGCCCTTCACCGCCTGGTCGCCGGCCACCGGATCGCCACCTGCGGCCAGAAATGCCTGACGCCCGTGCTCGTAGGCCTGGCCGAGCTGGCGGTGGCTGTCTCGCAATTGCTGCAGCGGTGCCTTGAGCGTGGCGTCGCTGCTGTCGATCAGTTGCCCGAGCAGTTGTTGAACCTGCTGCTCACGGGCCTGGAACTGCTGCCAGTACTTGTCCAGCTCGGCCGGCTGGCGGCCACGCAGCAGCACGTTCTTCCATTCCTGCACCTGGATCTTGAACTGCAGGTTGGCTTCATCGATCAATTGCGAAGCCCGCAGCGGCCCGTCCACCAATTCGCCATAGCCACGCACGCTGGAGGACAGGAACTGAAAGCACACCAGGGCGATCAGCAACATCGCCGCCAGGCTGCCGCCTAGCAGGGTAAGAAATTGCACTCGGAGTGATTTACGCAACATCGCGGATCTCGGGAACAAGGATTAAGAAAACGGCGCGCCGTTGCAGCGCCGCGACAGACATCCTTGTCCTCGTTCGCAGGCCAAAAAAAAGCTGCCATCGATCGATAGCAGCCAGGTCGAGCACTTACGCAACAGTTGAAATCAATACTCTCAGGCAATTGCTACAGAAATGTTACAACTGCACGATGCCTAGCCTGTGGTGAACTGCAGCTCGGCCAGACGAGCGTATAGCGGGCTTTCCTCGATCAGCTGCCGGTGCGTACCGACCGCGACCACACGCCCCTTGTCGATCACCGCGATGCGGTCGGCGTGCTGTACCGTGGCCAGGCGGTGCGCGATGACCAGCGTGGTACGCCCGGCCATCAGGCTCGGCAGGGCCTGCTGGATCAGGTGCTCGCTCTGCGCATCGAGGGCGCTGGTGGCTTCGTCGAGCAGCAGGATCGGCGCATCCACCAGCAGCGCCCGGGCGATTGCCAGGCGTTGCTTCTGGCCACCGGAAAGGCCAATGCCCCCCTCGCCCAGTGGCGTCTGGTAACCCTGTGGCAACTGCCGGATGAATTCGTCGGCGTGGGCGCCGTGGGCTGCCGCCTCGACCTCGGCCAGGGTCGCCTCGGGCCGACCGTAGCGGATGTTGGCCTCGACGGTGCCGCGGAAGAGTGAAGGGTTCTGCGCCACCAAAGCGAATTGGCGGCGCAGGTCGTCTGGCTCCAGCGCCGTGATCGGCAGGCCGTCGAGCAGGATGCGCCCCTGTTGCGGATCGTAGAAGCGCAAGAGCAGGTCGAACAAGGTCGACTTGCCCGCCCCCGAAGGCCCCACCAGCGCCACGGTCTGGCCTGGCTCGATGATCAGGCTGAGGTGGTCGATGGCGGCCACCGAGGGCCGCGAGGGATAGGCGAAGGTCAGCTGCTGCAGTTCGATGCTTCCACTGGCACGCTGCTGCGCCAGCGTCACGGGGGCCTCTGGCGCCAGGATCGTGCTGCTCGCCGCCAGCAGTTCGGCGATGCGCTCGGCGGCCCCGGCGGCGCGCTGCAACTCACCGATCACTTCACTCAGGGTGCCAAAGGCGCTGCCGACGATCAGGCTGTAGAACACGAACGCTGCCAGCTCCCCTGCGGAAATGCGCCCGGCGATCACATCCATGCCCCCCACCCACAGCATGACGCCAACCGCGCCCAGCACCAGCACGATCACCAGGGTGATCAGCCAGGCGCGCTGGGCGATACGTTGCCGGGCCACGGCAAATGCAGCCTCCACCGTACCGGCGAACAACTCGCGGTCACGTGCCTGGTGGTTGTAGGCCTGCACGGTCTTGATCTGCCCCAGGGTCTCGGCCACATAGCTGCCGACATCGGCCACCCGGTCCTGGCTCTGCCGCGACAGGCTGCGCACCCGCCGGCCAAACAGCAGGATCGGCGCCAACACCAGCGGCAATGCCACCACCACGATGCTGGTGAGCTTGGGATTGGTGATGAACAGCAGCACCACGCCACCGATCACCATCAGCGCATTGCGCAGGAACATCGACAACGACGAACCGATCACCGATTGCAGCAAGGTTGTGTCGGCGGTCAGCCGTGACTGGATCTCGGAACTGCGGTTGTCCTCGAAAAAGCCCGGGTGCAAGCCCACCAGGTGATCGAAGACCGCGCGGCGGATGTCGGCAACGCAGCGCTCGCCGATCCACGACACCAGGTAGAAGCGGCTGAACGTGCCTGCCGCCAGGGCCAGCACCAGTACCAGGAACAGGCCGATGGTCTGGTTCAACTGGTGCGCTGAGCGGGTCATGAAACCCTGGTCGACCAGCAGGCGGATACCCTGGCCCATGGACAGGGTGATGCCGGCAGTGACGACCAGAGCCAGCAACGCCAGCAGTGCCTGGCGACGGTAGGGACGCATGAACTGCCAGGCCAGGCGCAGGGCACGGCGTTGGCGAGAAGAAGCCGAATCGGGCATGACGTGAACCAGGAAAACAGGAAGGTTGAAGACTACCATTCATCCACGCTGGGAATGCCTATAACCCATCGTTCTAACAGGCCTCTGGAGCTTTGCCGCGCTTTCTGATGGACTGTGAAGGCCTTGGTGCCCGATAACTTTTGTAACAGGCCAGTCATGGCGCAGGTTTAACCTGAGCCTGAACCTGATGAGGAGATATTCAATGAGCTTGCAACATGGCAGCGACTCCGTGAAATCGCAGAACAAACCGCAGCCCAAGGCCTGTGGTTCGATCATCGACGCCCAGGGCCGCGAGATCGAGATCACCGAGCAGATGATCCAGAAGGCCTGCAAGGACCTGGAAGACAGCCGCGTGAAGAAAGTACGTCAGGGCTGAAGTACGAATGCGTTGAAACCCGGCTATATGCCGGGTTTTTTGTTTTTACCTGCCCCGCGAAGAGGCCGGTACAGGTTACACAGCAATCAGGCCAGCACGCCGCCCAGGGCACTGACCATCTGCGCCAACTGCGGCGCCTCGCCCCGCACGCGCACCGCCAACCCTTCGATCTCCCGCCGCGGCGGATACTGCTTGCGCAACTGGTCGAACGCCGCCCGCTGCTCGGCCACATCGTCACTCAGGCTACGACGGAAATCGGCATCATCACGCCGTGGGTCATACACTGCCCGGCACAGCGTCGCCAGGGCCCAGGCAGGCTCGACAGCGCCGTCCAGCTCGATTTGCGCCAGCGGCGGCGGTGGCAGCAGGTCGGCCAGCTGCACTTCTTCGGCTTTAGCCAGGTAGCGGCACAAGGCCTGGTAGATCTGCGCCGTGCCACGCTGGCGGCCATCCAGGCTGTAGCCGGCAATGTGCGGCGTGGCCAGGGTGCACAGGTCTGCCAGTTGCAGGTCGACCTGCGGCTCGCCTTCCCAGACATCGAGCACCGCGTGCACATCTTCGCGATCCAGCAGCAGCTCGCGTAGCGCCGCGTTATCCACCACCGGCCCGCGGCTGGCGTTGATCAGCCAGGCGCCGGGGCGCAGCTGCGCCAGTTGCGCTGCACCGAGCAAATGCCAGGTCGGATGCTCACCGCCCCGTTGCAGCGGGGTGTGCAGGCTGATCACGTCGCATTGTTCAAGGATCGTCGCCAGGTTGACGAAGTCGCCGCCCTCGGCGGCCTGGCGCAGCGGGTCGCAGACCAGCACCTTCCAGCCCAGGCCGTGCAGCACACGCACCAGGCGGCCACCGACTTCGCCGGCCCCCACCACACCGTAGGTGCGTTTTGCCAGTGCCACGCCATCCAGGTCGGCCAGGGTCAGCAGGCTGCCCAGCACGTAATCGACCACGCCACGGGCATTGCAACCCGGCGCGCTGCTCCAGTGGATGCCGGCTTCGGCGAAGTAGTCCAGGTCCAGGTGGTCGGTGCCGATGGTGCAGGTGCCGACAAAGCGCACCTTGCTGCCTTGAAGCAGTTGCCGGTCGACCTTGGTCACCGAGCGCACCAGCAGCACATCGGCGTCCTTGACGCTGGCGGCGTCGAGGCTGCGGCCGGGATAACGGCGGATCTCGCCGAAGCCTTCAAAGAAGGCATCGAGCAGCGGGATATTCTCGTCGGCAACTATCAGCATGGCGCTCTCCTGTCTGGGGAGCGCAGTGTAGGCGCTACGCGAGGTGTGTTCCAGCGCGGTTCAGTCAGCTTTCTTGCGGATCCAGTACAGGTAGGTACCGGCTTCTTCCTGCTGCTGCAGCAATTCGTGGCCGAGGAAGTTGCAGAACTTGGGGATGTCACGGCGGGTCGACGGGTCGGTAGCGATAACCTTGAGCAGGCCGCCAGCGGCCAGGTTACGCACGTGCTGGTGCAGCATCATCACCGGTTCCGGGCAGTTCAGGCCGGTGGCGTCGAGGATGGCATCGGGGGTGAAATCAGTCATGGGGGGCTCCGCAAATGATCGCTATTGTGGCGCATCCGCTCGTGTCGACCAAGAGGTGGGACGCTGGTGCATGCCTTGAGTGGTGCGTGTGCGTTGAGATCGAGCGCCGCCCGCGCGGCGCATCGCAGGCAAGCCTGCTCCTACATATGTTTCGGGCCAATTATTCCAGAGACAATGGCGCGCGGCCCCTTGTCTGTACGACGCGATGGCATGCCATACGCCAAGGGTCCGCGCGCGAATGGCACAGGCCTGACTGGCCCGAGACAGATGTAGGAGCAGGCTTGCCTGCGATGCGCCGCGCGGGCGGCGCTCGATCTCAACGCACACACACCACTCAAGGCATGCACCTGGCAACCTCAACGCGGTTTCAAATCAAGCCTACGCAGGTGGCAAGTCACTTCCTCACGGTCGTGATACAGCTGCTTGCAAGCAATTGACACCTTGACCTTGCGCGCCTTGAACGTCGCCTCCATACGGTCCAGCAACCGACGCACCTCGGCATAGCGCTGCTTCATCGGCAACTTCAGGTTGACCACCGCTTCACGGCACAAGCCCTCACCCAGCCAGGTCTCGATCAGCGAGGTGGTCCGCGCCGGTTTCTCGACGATGTCACAGACCATCCAGTCCACCGGCTGCTTCGGCTGCCAGGTGAAACCGTCCGCCATCAGGTGTTCTACCAGTCCCGTCTCCATCAGGCTCTCGGCCATCGGCCCATTGTCGATGGCCGTGACCAGCATGCCACGGCGTACCAGCTGGTAGGTCCAGCCGCCTGGCGAAGCGCCCAGGTCGACACCCTTCATGTCGTCGCCAAGGCGCTGCTCCCACTGCTCACGCGGGATGAACTGGTGCCAGGCCTCCTCCAGCTTGAGGGTCGAACGGCTAGGCGCCTCACGCGGGAACTTCAAGCGCGGGATACCCATCGGCCACAGCGCGCTGTTGTTCGCCTCGGCCACACCAACGAATACCCGGCGGCCGCTGATGAACGTCAGCAGCAGGCGCGGCAGGCTGGTGTTGTCGACCAGGCGGCCAGCCTTTTCCAGGGCCTTGCGCAGCGGCACTTCGAACTTGCGGCAGAAGGTCGACAGCTCCTTGCCTTCGTTGCTGTCCAGCACTTCCAGCCACAGGCTGCCGAACACCGGGTATTCGGCCAGATGCGCCAGCAGCACGCTGATGCGGTCGGTTTCCGGCAGCTCGATATACGTGCCTCGCGCCCACTGGCGCGGGAAGATCAATTGCGCGAAGCGCAGCTGGGCCATCAGCCGTGCGGCGCCTTCGGCCTCGGCACAGACGAACTCGGCACAAGCGCTCTGCGGCTTGCCCTTGGCATAACCGGCCACACCCAGCTGGGCGGCATGTTCGCTGATCTCGGCGCAGACCTCACCCTCGAAACCGGGCCGGCAATGCATGAACAGGGTATTCATCTCTCACTCCACTACGGCTGGCGCACCACGGGCGCCGGCAGGGCGGCGATGATAAAGGAAGATCGGAACCTGCGACATGCCCCGCCGGTCCAGAAAAGAGTCAGGGGCACCAAACAGAGCTAACCTGACCATTCAGCCAGGTCCGTGCCGTGCGGGCCGAAACAGCGCGGTGGCACCGGCCACGACCCGCCGTGCCGGGCCCCGCCGCACAAGGAGTTGGCAATGCCCTCGCTCGATAGCCTGAACACCCTCAAGACCCTCCAGGTGGCTGACCGCACCTATCACTATTACAGCCTTGCCGAAGCCGGCCAGCAGCTTGGCGACCTGCAGCGCCTGCCCATGTCGCTCAAGGTGCTGCTGGAAAACCTGCTGCGCTGGGAAGACGGCGAGACCGTCACCACCGATGACCTGCGCGCCCTCGCCGGCTGGCTGCAGGAACGCCGCTCCGACCGCGAAATCCAGTATCGCCCGGCGCGGGTGCTGATGCAGGACTTCACCGGCGTACCGGCGGTGGTCGACCTGGCCGCCATGCGCGCCGCCATGGCCAAGGCCGGCGGCGACCCGCATCGGATCAACCCGCTGTCGCCGGTGGACCTGGTCATCGACCACTCGGTAATGGTCGACCGCTACGCCACGCCACAGGCCTTCACCCAGAACGTCGACATCGAAATGCAGCGCAATGGCGAGCGCTATGCCTTCCTGCGCTGGGGCCAGAGTGCATTTGACAACTTCCGCGTGGTACCACCGGGCACCGGCATCTGCCACCAGGTCAACCTGGAATACCTAGGGCGCACGGTATGGACCCGCGAGGCCGATGGCCGCACCTATGCCTTCCCCGACACCCTGGTCGGCACCGACTCGCACACCACCATGATCAACGGCCTAGGCGTGCTTGGCTGGGGCGTGGGCGGCATCGAAGCAGAAGCGGCCATGCTCGGCCAGCCGGTGTCGATGCTGATCCCCGAAGTGATCGGCTTCAAGCTCACCGGCAAGCTGCGCGAAGGCATCACCGCCACCGACCTGGTGCTGACCGTGACGCAAATGCTGCGCAAGAAAGGTGTCGTGGGCAAATTTGTCGAGTTCTACGGCGACGGCCTGGCCGACCTGCCGTTGGCCGACCGCGCGACCATCGCCAACATGGCACCCGAGTACGGCGCCACCTGCGGGTTCTTCCCGGCCGACGAGGTCACCCTCGACTACCTGCGCCTGTCCGGCCGCCCAAGCGAAACGGTGCAACTGGTCGAACAGTATTGCAAGGCCCAGGGCCTGTGGCGCCTGCCTGGCCAGGAGCCGCTGTTCAGCGACACGCTGGCCCTGGACATGCAGGACGTCGAGGCCAGCCTGGCCGGGCCCAAGCGGCCACAGGACCGAGTCGCCCTGGGCCAGGTCCGCCAGGCCTTCGACCACTTCATCGAACTGCAGCCCAAGCCGCTGGCCAAGGAGGTCGGCCGCCTGGAGAGTGAAGGCGGTGGCGGCGTGGCGGTCGGCAACGCCGATCAGGCCGGCGAAATCGACTACAGCCATGACGGGCAGACCTACACCCTGCGCGACGGCGCCGTGGTGATCGCGGCGATTACCTCGTGCACCAACACCTCCAACCCCAGCGTGATGATGGCGGCCGGCCTGGTCGCGAAGAAGGCCCTGGAAAAAGGCCTGCAGCGCAAACCCTGGGTCAAGAGTTCGCTGGCCCCCGGCTCCAAGGTGGTGACCGATTACTACAAGGCCGCAGGACTTACCCCTTACCTCGACCAACTTGGCTTCGACCTGGTCGGCTATGGCTGCACCACCTGCATCGGCAACTCCGGGCCACTGGACGATGCCATCGAAAAAGCCATCGGCAGTGCCGACCTCACGGTCGCCTCGGTCCTCTCGGGCAACCGCAACTTCGAAGGCCGCGTGCACCCGCTGGTCAAGACCAACTGGCTGGCCTCGCCACCGCTGGTGGTGGCCTACGCGCTGGCCGGCAGCGTGCGTGTCGACCTGACCCAGGATGCACTGGGTACCGGCAAGGACGGCCAGCCGGTATACCTGCGCGACATCTGGCCAAGCCAGCAGGAAATCGCCGACGCCGTGGCCAAGGTCGACACGGCCATGTTCCATAAGGAATACGCCGAAGTCTTCGCCGGCGATGCGCAATGGCAGGCCATCGAGGTACCGCAGGCGGCGACCTATGTGTGGCAGGACGACTCCACCTACATCCAGCACCCACCGTTCTTCGATGACATCGGCGGGCCGCTGCCCGAGATCAAGGACATTCAGGGTGCACGCATCCTTGCCTTGCTGGGCGACTCGGTGACCACCGACCACATCTCCCCGGCCGGCAACATCAAGGCCGACAGCCCGGCCGGGCGCTACCTGCGCAGCAAGGGCGTGGAGCCACGGGATTTCAACTCTTACGGCTCGCGGCGCGGCAACCACGAGGTGATGATGCGTGGCACCTTCGCCAATATCCGCATCCGCAACGAGATGCTGGCGGGCGAGGAAGGTGGCAACACGGTGCATGTGCCCAGCGGCGAGAAGCTGTCGATCTATGACGCCGCCATGCGTTACCAGGCCGAAGGCACACCGCTGGTGGTGATCGCCGGCCAGGAATATGGCACCGGCTCGAGCCGCGACTGGGCGGCCAAAGGCACCAACCTGCTGGGGGTCAAGGCAGTGCTGGCGGAGAGTTTCGAGCGCATTCACCGCTCCAACCTGGTGGGCATGGGCGTGCTGCCACTGCAGTTCAGGGCCGGGCAGGATCGCAAGCAACTGGGGCTGACCGGCAAGGAGCAGATCGACCTGCTGGGCCTCAGTGGCGCGCAGATCAGACCCGGCATGAGCCTGCCGCTGCGGATCACCCGCGAAGATGGGCAACAGCAGCAGATCGAAGTGCTCTGCCGGATCGATACCCTTAACGAGGTGGAATACTTCAAGTCAGGAGGGATTCTGCACTATGTGCTGCGGCAGATGATTCGCAACTGACCTCCTGAACCGTTTAGTGCCCTGTTGCCTCCAGCGCCGCGCCTGCGGCGCTGGAGGCGCATGCCCACAAGAAAAGTCTGCCATTTGCCAGTAGCACTTTGATGGCCGGTCGGTCATCATTGGCCCGAACTGTCAGCTATCGGTCATGAACTCGGGCAAACAAGCCACCTTCTCAGCGCTGGACGGCGATTGCCTTTAACGCAATCGCGATGATGGCCAATTGCCTCAGATCAAGTAATTTAAATATCCATTCAACAAAACCAGTGGCTTGCCGATACCTGTCGAAAGCCTTACGGACTATTCAGCTCATGCGCAACAACCAGCCGATTACCCAGAGGGAACGGACTTTCCCTGCCCAACAACGGTTGATCTCCACCACCAACGCCAAGGGTGTGATCACCTACTGCAACGATGCGTTTGTCGAGATCAGCGGTTTCACCCGCGAAGAGCTGATTGGCGCACCCCACAACCTGGTGCGCCACCCCGATGTGCCGACTGCGGTGTTCGCCCACATGTGGCAAACCCTCAAGCAAGGCTTGCCGTGGATGGGCATCGTCAAGAACCGTTGCAAATCCGGCGACCACTACTGGGTCAACGCCTACGTCACACCGATTTTCGAGAACAACCAGGTCGTCGGTTTCGAGTCGGTGCGCGTAAAACCGACCGCCGAGCAGATCCGCCGTGCCGAGGCCCTGTACCAGCGCATCAACGATGGCAAGACTGCCATCCCGCGCCGTGATCGCTGGCTGCCGGTGCTGCAGGACTGGCTGCCGTTCATCCTGATCAGCCAGGTCGGCTTCCTGATTGGCAACTGGCTCGGCCACTCGTGGGGCTTCGCACTGGCCGCCGGCCTGTCGGTACCGCTCGGCCTGCTCGGCCTGAGCTGGCAGCAACGCGGCCTGAAACGCCTGCTGCGCCTGGCCGAACAAACCACCTCCGACCCGCTGATCGCGCAGATGTACACCGACAGCCGTGGTGTACAGGCACGCCTGGAGATGGCCATGCTGAGCCAGGATGCGCGCATGAAGACTTGCCTGACCCGCCTGCAGGACAGCGCCGAGCACCTCAGCGACCAGGCCCGCCAGTCCGATGCCTTGGCGCACAAGAGCTCCTCGGGCCTGGAGCGGCAACGCGTGGAAACCGAGCAGGTTGCCGCCGCCGTCAACCAGATGGCCGCCACCACACAGGAAGTGGCCAACCACGTGCAACGCACCGCTGACGCCACCCAGGAAGCCAACCGCCTGACCAGCCAAGGCCGGCAGATCGCCGGGGAAACCCGTGAGGCCATCGAGCGCCTGTCGACCGCCGTGGGCGAAACCGGCCAGACCGTGACCCAACTGGCCAAGGACAGTGACGAGATCGGTGGCGTGGTCGATGTGATCAAGGGCATCGCCGACCAGACCAACCTGCTGGCGCTCAACGCCGCCATCGAAGCGGCCCGTGCTGGCGAGATGGGCCGTGGTTTCGCCGTGGTCGCCGATGAAGTACGCCAGCTGGCCCAGCGCACCGCCGAATCGACCGGGCAGATCCACGGCCTGATCGCCAAGCTGCAACAGACGGCCAACAACGCCGTGCTGACCATGGAAACCGGCCACCGCCAGGCCCAGGAAGGCGTCGACCGTGTCATGCAGGCCGATCAGGCACTGGTCGGGATCAGCGAAGCAGTGGCCAATATCACTGACATGGCGACCCAGATTGCCGCCGCCACCGAAGAGCAGACTGCAGTGGCCGACGAGATCAGCCGCAACATCAGCACCATCGCCCAGCTGGCCGACCAGACAGCCGAGCAGGCGCAACACTCGGCGCTGCTCAGCGAAGAGTTGACCAGCACTGCCGGCAGTCAGTATTCGCTGGTGGAGCGGTTCAACCGCTAAAGGCCACTGCCTGCGCGGTTACTGTAGGAGCGGCCTTGCCGGGCCGCGCCTACACAGATCGCGCACAGGCGCCTCACCAGTCTAGTGTCAGCCGGCTCTCGAAGTAGCGCTCTTCGCCGGTCAACGGATCGGCAAATCGCAAGCTCTGCGCCAGCAGCTTCAAAGGCCGCTGATAGTCGTCCTGTTCCTTGAGCAACTCGGGATAGAACGGGTCATTGCAGATCCCCGCCCCCAACGCCGCCATGTGCACACGCAACTGATGCGTCTTGCCCGTTATCGGCGACAGCCCGTAGCGCCACAACTCGCCATGCTTCTCCAGCACTTCGGCAAAGGTCTCGCTGTTGGCCTCCCCTGCCACTTCATGCATGCGGAAGAACGGCTCGCCATGCACCAGGCGACTCTTGTGCACCAGGGGGAACGCATGCTGCGGCAAGGCACCCGCGATGGCCTGATAGCGCTTGTCGATCCGCCGCTCCGGGAACAACCGCTGATACGCGCTGCGCGTCTGCGGATTGGCGGAGAACAGCACCAGCCCGGCAGTGTGCCGGTCGATGCGATGCAACGGCACCAGGTGCGGGTTGTCCAGGCGCCGGATCAGACGGCGCAACAGGGTATGCTCGACGTACTCACCGGTTGGCGTCACCGGCAGGAAATGCGGCTTGTCGGCCACCACCACGTGCTCATCCACGTGCAGGATGGTTTCCTGCACCGGAATCGGTCGCTCGTTAGGCACCTCGCGAAAATAGTGAAGGCGCATGCCGCGACGGTAAGGCAAGTCGGCAGCAATTGCCCTGCCCTCGGCATCGAGCACCCGGCCGCGGGCGAAGCGGTCAAGCCACTGCGCGCGCTCGATGGCCTTGAAATGGTCGCACAGGCAATCGAGTACCGTCGCCCAGTTGCCGGGTGGCAGGCAGACCGTGCTGGCTTGCTGGTGGGCGGGGTCGAAAGGCGTGGTCATGGCAGGGCTCGAGCAATCAAAGCCGAACATTATCCCCCAAGCCCGGCGCCTCAACCAGCCTCGACCATCCCCTCGCTATGCGCCTTCAACCAGCGCAATACCTGCACGGGCTCCCAGCGCCCGGGATCGTAGAGCGCATAGACCAGGCCCTGGTAACCCACGACATCCAGCCCCCGGTGGTAACCGGCACGCTGGAACAAGGCCTCGATCTCGGCAAAACACGTGTTGAAATGCACCTTGCCGAACGGCGTGCGGTCATCGGTGACCAGGCCTTCGAGGCGCAATTCCAGTACAGCGTCGCACACCCGCTCTACCGGCATGCGGTTGACGCTGTACTTGAGTTGCTCGACGTTGAGCATGGGCCCACCCCTATACTGTATTTATATACAGCATACGAAGAGCGGCACCGCTGCGTCAATCGGCTCGAACGTCACTGCAAGCCTGGCAGGTAGCCGGTACCCTTGCGAATCGTCAGCACCTCGCGGCGCGGTGCGGCGGTTGACACCGACAGGTGAACCCAGCGGTCGAACTCCAGGATCAACTGGTCGAACGCCACATCACTCTCGCTTATCTGCTTGACCACTTCCCGGTTGTCGACGCCGATCACCGTGAAATCCGCAGCCAGGCCTTTCACGTGCTGGCTGCCTCGCGCCCCGCCGACGCGCGCATTGACCGCTGCGCTGCGGTATCCGCTGCTGACGATGACGGGGCACCCGAACAACACCCGGACCTGCTCGAGCGTTTGGCAAAGCAGGCGCAGATTACTCAGGACTTCAGGCGTAGGGGTGTTGTCCAACCCTTCTCTCGCGGCCATTTGCGAAGCAATCAGTTCTTCCAAGGTAAAATGTGGCGTGATCTGCATGGCGGGGCTCTCGATGAAGATGCAAAAGTACCGATGACCATTCAACGGTTCGTCATCTTCATTTCTGGCCTGCAGTCCATGCACGAGGGCAAGCATTCACTCTGCCCGTCACTGGGCGAGGAAGGCCACGACCTGTTCGGCATCGAATGGCCAGTGCAGCTCTGCCGACGTATCGCTGCGCCGCAACACCGGAATGATCAATCCGTACCGCTCGAACAACGCCTGGTCATCGGCGATGTCGACCAACTCGATCAGCAAGCCGTGTTCAACAAAGGGCATCAGCACGGCTTCGGCCACTTCGCACAAGTGGCACCCGACGGTACCGAAGAGTTGGCATTCAGGCAGCATGGAGGGCGAGACCCGATTTGGCTGTAGGAAGAGACTTATTCTAAGTCTGTCCTGCCCCCTCTGCACCTGACCCCGCTCAATCCTGGCTGGTGGCACCGATCCGGTGCAGCGACAGGTCTGCGCCCTGGAACTCCTGCTCATGGCTCAAACGCAGGCCATGCAGCTGGCGAATCAGGCCGTACACGGCAAAACCACCGCTCAGCGCGACCAGCACGCCCGCCAGGCTGCCCAACAGCTGGCTGATCAGACTGACCCCGCCCATACCACCCAGCACCGTCTGACCAAACACACCGCAGGCAATGCCTCCCCACAGGCCGCACAAGCCGTGCAGCGGCCAGACCCCGAGCACATCGTCGATCTTCCAGCGGTTCTGCGCGGCCGTGAAACTCCAGACGAACAGCACCCCCGCCACCAGACCGGTGACCAGCGCACCGATGGGGTGCATGAGGTCAGAGCCGGCACAGATCGCCACCAGGCCCGCCAGCGGCCCATTGTGCAGGAAGCCCGGGTCATTGCGCCCGGCCAGCAAGGCCGCAAGGGTGCCGCCGACCATCGCCATCAGCGAGTTGATCGCCACCAGGCCACTGACGCCCTGCAAGGTCTGGGCACTCATCACGTTGAAGCCGAACCAGCCGATGATCAGGATCCACGAGCCCAGCGCCAGGAACGGAATGCTCGACGGTGCGAAGGCGACCAGCCGGCCGTCGCGATAACGCCCGCGCCGCGCACCCAGCAACAGCACCGCCGCCAGCGCCAGCCAGCCGCCCATGGCATGCACCACCACCGAGCCGGCAAAATCATGGAACGGCGCACCAAAACGGGCCTGCAGCCAGGCCTGCACACCCAAGTTGCCATTCCACACCACACCCTCGAAGAAGGGGTAGATGAACGCCACGATCAGTGCCGTGGCGCACAGCTGCGGCGCGAAGCGCGCACGTTCGGCGATGCCCCCCGAGATGATCGCGGGAATCGCCGCGGCGAAGGTCAGCAGGAAGAAGCACTTGACCAGCGCATAGCCGTGGTCGGCAGCCAGTTGCGACGCTGGCTGCAGGAAATTCACGCCGTAGGCGATCCAGTAGCCGATGAAGAAATACACCAGCGCGGAGATGGCGAAATCGCTGAGGATCTTCGACAGCGCGTTGACCTGGTTCTTGTGGCGCACGGTGCCCACTTCGAGAAAGGCGAAGCCGGCGTGCATGGCGAGCACCAGAATGGCGCCCATGAGGATGAACAAGGTGTTGGAACCGTGGACCAAAGAGTCCATCGCGCTGTGCATGTTTTCCATGAAAGTGGCAGACCTGCTGAAAAAAGCACCAGGACAGTTCAAGAACCTGCATCCCTGCACCGAATCGGTGCCAGCTTTTGCCCTGTTTTGCCTGACCGGGCGCAGCCTGCGTGGTTTTTTCTTGGGTTTGTCGTGGATTGGGTTAAGGTTTATCGGTATTCGCCAGGGTTGACGCCCTGGTTCGGCGCACCGCCCCGGGTTACGCCCCGCGTTGTGGCAAATTTCATTAGCAAGGCCCATACCAGCGCCGCCAGTGAACCTTCCACGCAACCGGTCACTCGAATGACCTACACACCTGCACACCTGCATAGGGAGAGCCCCATGGCCAGCAAATCGGCAAAGACTGCACAAGAGATATTGATGGCTGACTTCCAAGCCCTGGTCCGCGATACCGAGAGGCTGCTGGCCGATACCGCCAACCTGGCGGGCGACCAGGCCGACGAGCTGCGTGAGCAGATCCACGACCGCCTGACCCAGGCCCGCGAAACCTTGCAACTGACTCAGGACTCTGTGCGTGAGCGCGGCCAGGCAGCCCTCGGCAGCGCCGAACAGTACGTCCAGGAAAACCCCTGGCAGGCCATTGGCATTGCAGCAGGCGTGGGCCTGTTGATCGGCCTGCTGGCCAATCGGCGCTGAGGAGCCCCCATGGAGAATGACAGCATGGGCACCAGCGCCTCGGGCAAACGCCTGGGTGCGGCGCTGCTGGGGCTGCTGCACAGCCATATCGAACTGTTCGGCATCGAACTGCAGGAACAGAAAGCACGCACCCTGAGCCTGCTGCTGTTCGCCGGCCTGGCACTGGTGTTCGCGCTGCTGTTGCTGACGGCCTTGTCCGGCTTGCTGCTGGTGCTGCTGTGGGACAGCTATCGCCTGGCTGGCATCATTGGCCTGTGCATCTTCTATGGTGTTGCGGCACTGTATTGCGGCCTGCGCCTGAAGGCCGCGGTGTTCGATGAGTCGTCCCCCTTTGGTGCGACCCTCGACGAACTGGCCAAGGACCGGGAGCGCCTGTTGCCATGAACCTGCCTGAACTACCGAATACCCGTAATCCACGGGAGCTGCGCAAGGCGCTGCTGCGCCTGCGCATGGAAATGCACCGCCAGGAGATTCGCCATGAGTCCGGGCAGTTGCTGCAACCCTTGCAACGCCTGCGCGGCATGGGCAGCTCGCTGCATGACGGGCTGGGTATCAAGCATGCGCCGTTGTGGGGCATCGGCGCCGTCGTGGCACTGGGTTTTCTGACCGGCAAAGGGGTACGCAGCGGTAACCTGAGTCGCCTGGTCCGGCTGGGTACCAGCCTGTTGCCGCTGGTGCGCCTGTACCTGCAAGGCAACCGGCGCCCTTGAACGCCTTCCGGCCCTGATCCCTCAGGGCCGGTCTCGATCTGCCCCTTGCACGCCTGCCCACGACAGCTGAAGCTATACCCTTCGATCGACAGGAGACCGCGCCTTGGACTGGCACACCCTGCTCACCCGCGAACGCCTCGGCAAAGCCCTCTACAGCGCCGAAGAACTGGGCCGCAGCCCTTTCCACAAAGACCATGACCGGATCATCTTCTCAGGGGCTTTTCGCCGCCTCGGGCGCAAGACCCAGGTCCATCCCGTTTCCAGCAATGACCATATCCATACGCGCCTGACCCATTCCCTGGAGGTCAGCTGCGTGGGCCGTTCACTGGGCATGCGCGCCGGCGAAACGCTGCGCGCCAGCCTGCCCGAGTGGTGCGAGCCCAGCGACCTGGGCATGATCGTGCAGTCGGCCTGCCTGGCTCACGACATTGGCAACCCACCGTTCGGCCACTCCGGTGAAGACGCCATCCGCCACTGGTTCCAGCAGGCCGCCGGGCGTGGCTGGCTGGACGACATGAGCGACGACGAGCGAGCCGATTTCCTCAACTTCGAAGGCAACGCCCAAGGCTTTCGCGTGCTCACCCAGCTCGAGTACCACCAGTTCGATGGCGGCACCCGGCTCACCTACGCCACCCTTGGCACCTACCTCAAGTATCCTTGGACTGCCCGGCATGCCGATGCCCTCGGTTACAAGAAGCACAAGTTCGGCTGCTACCAGAGCGAGCTGCCACTGCTCGAGCAGATCGCCCGCAAGCTCGGCCTGCCACTGCTCGAGGCACAGCGTTGGGCGCGCCATCCGCTGGTCTACCTGATGGAGGCGGCAGATGACATCTGCTATGCCCTGATCGACCTGGAAGACGGCCTGGAGATGGAGCTGCTGGACTACGCTGAAGTCGAGGCACTGTTGCTCGACCTGGTCGGTGACGATTTGCCGGAAACCTATCGCCAGCTTGGCCCTGCCGACTCCCGGCGACGCAAACTGGCAATCCTGCGTGGCAAAGCGATCGAGCACCTGACCAATGCCGCGGCCCACGCCTTCGTCGAGCAGCAGCAGGCTCTGCTGGGCGGGCACCTGAGTGGTGACCTGGTCGAGCACATGCACGGCCCGGCCAAGCGCTGCGTACTGCAGGCCAAGGACATGGCACGCAACAAGATTTTCCAGGACAAGCGCAAGACGCTGCATGAGATTGGCGCCTATACCACGCTGGAAATCCTCCTCAACACGTTCTGCGGTGCCGCCCTGGAACAGCACGGCGGGCGCACCCCTTCGTTCAAGAGCCGCCGCGTGCTCGATCTGATCGGTAACAATGCGCCCACCCCGCAAGACTCGCTGCACAAGGCGTTCCTGCGCATGATCGATTTCATCGCCGGCATGACCGACAGCTATGCCAGCGAGATGGCCCGGGAAATGACCGGGCGCTCAAGCCCGACCTGAAGCCACGGCAGCGTCGCCCGGTGCAGTACCGAGCGACGCACTTGACTATCAGAAACTTCCTACAAGCATCACTCAGCCACTAAACAGCAGCTAAACAGGCAACTAAAAAGTTGCCAAAACACAGCTGAAAGCGAAGCATATCCTTACACTTCGTAGCCGAATTTGAACTCAGCTGTAAGGCGTTTCCCATATATACCTAATCTCCCTGCCGCGTCCCCCTGCCGAGTTGCAACTGGGGTAAGGTGCCTCCTGCCTCCGTCATCCGCCGCAGGAAACTTGAACATGAATACTGTATTTATTGTCGATGACCATCCTGTCATCCGTCTTGCTGTCCGCATGTTGCTCGAAAACCAGAACTACAAGGTAGTGGGCGAATCGGACAACGGCGTGGAAGCCATGCAGATGATTCGTGAAACCCAGCCTGAACTGGTCATTCTGGACATCAGCATCCCCAAGCTCGACGGCCTTGAGGTCCTTTCGCGCTTCCAGGCAATGGCCCTGCCACTGAAGGTCCTGATCCTCACTGCGCAGTCTCCGGCGCTGTTCGCTGTGCGCTGCATGCACTCAGGCGCGGCGGGTTATGTATGCAAGCAGGAAGACCTGAACGAACTGCTCAGTGCCATCAAGGCCGTACTCGCCGGATACAATTATTTCCCCAGCCAAGCCATTCACAGCAACCACGAAACTGCAGACTCTGATTTACGACTTTTCCGACTCGTTAACGACCGAGAACTTATGGTCCTGCAACTTTTCGCCCAGGGCCGCAGTAACCAGGAGATCGCCAAAGGGATGTTCCTCAGCAACAAGACCGTCAGTACCTACAAGAAGCGACTCATGCAGAAACTGCAGGCCGACTCGTTGGTCGATCTGATCGAAATGGCCAAACGCAACGCGCTGGTCTGAGGTCGTCAATGGTGCAAATGATTGCCTGTCTTGGGCTTGCCCTGACACTGGCCTGCAACCTGGCACAGGCCTCATCCCATGAAGTCATGCCCTATACGCTGCTGGCCCGCTCTTCAACCATGCCACTGAGCCCGCCACTGACAGAACCGCAACGGCAATGGCTGCAGGGCCGACATGCCCTCATCCTCGGCACTTCGGCGCCCGACTATCCGCCCTTCGACATCACCAGTGGCGGGCAGGACTATCAGGGCCTCACTGCCGAATACGCCAACCTGATCGGCGAGGCACTGCACCTGCCGATCCAGGTCATGCGCTACCCCAACCGGCACGCGGCGGTCCAGGCGCTCAAACGGGGGGACATCGACCTGCTCGGCAGCGCCAATGGTTACGAAGCGGCAACCGAGGGGCTGGTGCTTTCGCATCCCTATGCCATCGACCAACCCGTGCTGGTGACGCGGGAAGATGAACGACGAACCCTCAACGGGGGCTTGGCGGGCATGCGCCTGGGCATGCTCGACCACTACCTGCCCCAGGAGAAAATCCATGCGGCCTACCCCATGGCCGAAATACTGGCGTTCGGTTCTTCCACCCAGGCCCTCAACGCCGTGGCATTTGGCCAGGCTGACGTGTTCATCGGCGACACCCTTTCAACACACTACCAACTCAATCGCGGCCACTTGCCGCGCCTGCGCATGGCCAGTTTCGGCCAGCACGAAAACTTCGGTTTCAGCTTTGCCATGCGCGCTCAGGACGTGCACCTCAAGGCACTGGTGAATGCGACGCTCGACCGCCAGTCCAGCGCCGTGCGGGCCAGCCTTTTCAAACGCTGGAGTGCCGGCGCTGAACTGCTGCTGAGCGATCGCAAACTTCAGCTGACGCCCGAGGAAGAACAGTGGCTGATGAGCCATCCAATCACGCAGGTCGCCATCGACGAAACGGCGGCACCCCTGTCCTATTTCGATGGCAATGGCCATTTTCGCGGGATAACCGCCGACCTGCTGGACCTGATACGCCTGCGTACCGGCCTGCGCTTTGAGGTACAGCGAGCCAATGGCATCGCCGATTTGCTCGCCCGGCTGGAAAAAGGCCGCGTGAACATGATCGCCGCCCTTACCAACGACGGTACCAGCGACAAGCGCCTGCACCTGAGCCGGCCATACCTCGAAAGCCCATTTGTGCTGGTCACGCGCGCCCAAGACAAACAGTACGGTTCACTGGAAAATCTGAACGGGCAGCGGGTTGCCATTTCTCGCTACAGCAACCTGGACGACTTGCTGACAACCCGCTTTCCACAGGTTGGCTGGATCGAGACGGAGAGCCCCTTTTATTCCGTGGCGCTGCTCAACAGTGGCGCCGTCGACGCCGTGATCACCCCCTTGATCGATGCCAACCACGCCTTGGCAAGCAATTCCGACCTGATCATTCGCAGCACGGTGGGTAGCGAGCCGGCCATCTTCTCCATGGCCACCAGCAATCAGGACATGCCGCTTGCCTCGATCCTCGACAAGGCCCTGCTGAGTATTTCACCGGAAGAGCTGGGGGTCATAAACAACCGTTGGCGCGGCTACGACGTGCATGAAGATGCCAGCTGGCCAACCTGGCGACGCCTGATCCTGAAAGTGCTGCTGGGCACTGGCATGCTACTGTTGCTGGCACTGATCTGGAACGCCCACCTGCGGGGGCAGATCAAACAGCGCCGACGCGCCGAACGCGCACTGAACGATCAGCTGGAGTTCATGGGGGCGCTGCTCAACGGCACTCCGCACCCCATGTACGTGCGCGACCGGGAAGGCCATCTGCAAAGCTGCAATGCCAGCTATCTCGAAGCCGTCCAGTCCCGCCTTGAAGACGTGATTGGCAGGCGCCTGGATGAGACCCTGTTCGCGGGCGCCGAGAACACCCCCCAGATCCAGGCCGACTACCAACAGGTGATGGCTGCCGGCGTGCCGCTGATCATCGACCGCCCTTTGCGTTTGAAGGATAGGGAAATCACCATCTACCACTGGATTCTGCCCTATCGCGATTCGCTGGGTGAGGTGCAAGGGATCATCGGCGGCTGGATCGACATCAGCGAGCGCCGCAAACTGGTTCAGGAGCTGCGCGAAGCCAAGCGCCTGGCCGACGACGCCAACCGCGCCAAAAGCACCTTCCTTGCCACCATCAGCCACGAGATCCGCACACCGATGAACGCGGTCATCGGCATGCTCGAACTGGCATTGAGGCGCGCCCGGCAGGGGCAGGTGGATCCCACCTCACTGGAAGTCGCCCATCACTCGGCCAGGGACTTGCTCGGCCTGATCGGCGATATCCTGGATATCGTGCGTATCGAGTCAGGCCACCTGTCCCTCAGCCCGGAAGCGGTCGATCCCGCCGTACTGGTCGAGTCGGTTGGCCGGGTATTCGATGGCCAGGCCCGGCAGAAAGGCCTGGCCCTGGACATCAGCATCAGCCCCGATGCCCGCTGTCATGGGTTGCTCGACCCACTGCGCTTCAAGCAGGTCCTGTCCAACCTCGTCAGCAATGCCATCAAGTTCACCGAGCAAGGGCAAGTCCACGTCACGCTCGGCTTGCGCGAAGAAGGTCCCGACGCACCGCCAACGCTGGAGCTCGAGGTACGTGACAGCGGCATCGGCATTCATGACGATGACCTGCTGCGGTTGTTCAACCCGTTCGTCCAGGCCAACCCACACAGCCAGGGTGCGCGGGCGGGCACTGGGCTGGGCCTGGCTATCTGCCGCAGCCTGTGCGAGATGATGGGTGGCAACCTGAGCATCAAGAGCCTTCCGGGGTTGGGCACACAGGTTCGCCTGATGATGCCGCTGGAGCGTGTCGACGCCCCGGCGTCCCCCATATTAGAAGTCGAAGAGGTCGAAGCCCCCGCCCCCGACCTGAAGGTGCTGGTAATCGATGATCACCCTGCCAACCTGCTGTTGATGGCCCAACAACTGGGCTATCTGGGCCTCAGCCATGCCAGCGCCAGCAATGGCCGCGAGGGCCTGGACAAATGGCGACACGCGCCGTTCGACGTGCTGGTACTCGATTGCAACATGCCACACATGAACGGCTACCAGCTAGCCACCGCGGTTCGCAGCGAGGAACGCCAGAGCGGGCGCCCGCGTTGCGTCATCCTGGGCTACACGGCGAACGCGCAACCCGAAGTCAGGCAAAAGTGCCTCAGTGCCGGCATGGACGATTGCCTGCTCAAGCCCATCAGCCTGCGCACCCTCAGCCAACGCCTGGCCAAGATTGCGCCCCATCGACGGCCAGCCATTGCCTCACTGTTCAACCTGGCGGGCCTGGCCGGCATCGTCGGCGACAACGCCAGAAGCCGTACCCGCTTTCTCACCGCCGTGCACACAAGCCTGAAGGAAGACCTGGCACTGCTCATGGACCTTGATCCCCACCACCAGGCCGCCGAGATTCGCGAGCAGGCACACAAGATCCTCAGCGCGGCACGGCTGCTGGAAGCCAAGGGCATGATGAAGGCCTGCGAGGCCCTGGAGGAAGCACGTTCGCCTGCAGCCTGCATCAAACTGCAGCGGCAGGTACTGGCACGGCATATGCGCCGAGTGGAGAAAGCGCTGGCCAGGGAACTGACCAGGGCTTGACTGAGCGACGCCCGTGCGGGGCGCCGCTCAAGCACGCATCAGGAAGCCGGGTTGATCGGCTTTTCCGGATACCAGGCGTCCAGCAGCGGGCTGACTTCGATGTTGGTCAGTTCGCTGCGGCCTTTGAGCCAGGCTTCGACAGTGGCGCGCTGCTCTTCGCTGACCGAACCGCGGTTGGCCAGGCAGACCAGGCCGAAGTCATCGCCGCCGACGTAGTCCAGGCCGTTGGCATCCATGGCTTCTGCCAGGAAGGCGTCGAGGAAGGCATCGATGGCTTCGTCGGACAGGTCTTCCTTGAAACCCAGGTTCAGTTCGAAACCCAGCTCCTGGAATTCATCAACGCACAGTTTCTTGCGCAGACGACGGGAACGGTTGGTAGCCATGAAACAATCCTCTTGAGTAATAACGCGCGGCACTTTACCAGTTTCCGCGCTACAAAGGCGCTTTTCCGTCGAACGTGGCGCATGAGCGCTGCGCTTGGGGCATAATGCGCTCTATATTTCATCCTGGGGTGATCATCTCCTACAGCCCCATTGTCTTTTCCCCTCGTCCGCAGGGTATTTAATCCTTATGATCAAAAAGCTCCGCCCCCTCGTTCTCGCCGGCCTGCTGTTGCCGCTTGCATTGCCCAGCCAGGCAGCTGCCGTCAATACCTCCCTGCCGCCGAAAGTCCAGCAGGCGCTCAAGGCCAACAAGCTGCAGGACAGCGCACTGTCGCTGGTCATGCTGCCGCTGAACGGCCCAGGCTCGGCCACGGTGTTCAACGCCGATGTATCGGTCAACCCGGCTTCGACCATGAAGCTGGTCACCACCTACGCCGCCCTTGAACTGCTCGGCCCGACCTTCCAGTGGAAAACCGAGTTCTACACCGATGGCACCCTGAGCAATGGTGTGCTCAATGGCAACCTGTACCTCAAGGGCGGCGGCGACCCCAAGCTGAACATGGAAAAGCTCTGGCTGTTGATGCGTGACCTGCGCGCCAATGGCGTACGCACCGTTACCGGCGACCTGGTGCTGGACCGCAGCCACTTCGTGCAACCCAACCTGCCGCAGTTCGACGATGACGGTGGCGACGTCAACAAACCGTTCCTGGTCAAGCCCGATTCGCTGATGATCAACCTCAAGGCCCTGCGCTTCGTGACCCGCAATGACGGCGGCAAGGTCACCGTCGCTGTCGAGCCCCCGATCGCCAGCATCCGCATCGACAACCAGGTCAAGGCCGTAGCCTCCAAGCAGTGCAGCGGCGACGTGCGCTACAACCCGGTGCCGCAACCTGACGGCATCAGCGTGACCGTCACCGGCCAGCTGGGCGATGGCTGCAACTCGCAAACCTACCTGTCGCTGCTTGACCACCCGACCTACGCTGCCGGCGCCGTGAGGGCAATCTGGAACGAGCTGGGTGGCAGCATCCAGGGCCGAGACCGCATCGAGAACGTGCCGAAGAGTGCACGCCTGCTGGCCCGGGCCTTCTCGCCCGACCTGGTGGAAGTGATCCGCGACATCAACAAGTACAGCAACAACACCATGGCCCAGCAGCTGTTCCTGAGCCTGGGTGCGCAGTTCCGCACCGACGCCGATGGCGACGACGCCCGTGCCGCCCAGCGCGTGGTGCGCCAGTGGCTGGCAAAGAAGGGCATCACCGCGCCGCACCTGGTGATGGAGAATGGCTCCGGGCTGTCACGTGCCGAGCGGGTCAGCACCCGCGAGATGGCGGCGCTGCTGCAGGCGGCGTGGAACAGCCCTTACTCGGCCGAGTTCATCAGCTCGATGCCGCTGGTGGGCATGGACGGCACCATGCGCAAACGCCTCAAGCGCACCGCCATGACCGGTGAAGGGCACATCAAGACCGGCACCCTGAACACCGTGCGGGCAATTGCCGGCTTCAGCCGCGACAGCAATGGCAATACCTGGGCGGTGGCAGCGATCCTCAACGATCCTAAGCCGTGGGGTGCCTCGCAGGTGCTCGACCAGGTGCTGCTGGACCTGTATCGCCAACCGAAGCTGAACAACAGCACAACTGCAGCCGCACAATGATGCGTCGATAACCTTTACCGGCCTCTTCGCGGCGATCTGACTTGCCCCGCGAAGAGGCCGGTAAAGGCAGTCAAGAAACCTCAGGCCAGCTCACCTTCGACCCGGTCCCGGCCGGCCTGCTTGGCCGCATATACCCCAGCATCCGCCCGCAACAGCAAGGCATCGGCCCCCTCCCCCTGCCGCCACCCGGCCACACCAAAGCTCGCAGTCACCTTGCCCACCCCTTCCACCGGCACGCTGCGCACGCCTTGCCACAACTCCGTGGCCAGCATCCGCGCCTGCTCGGCGTTGCTGCCCGGGCACAGCACCATGAATTCCTCCCCACCCAAGCGACAGAATACATCGGTGCGGCGCAAGCGCTGACCAATCCGTTGGCACAAGCTGCGTAACACATGGTCACCCACGGCATGACCGTACTGATCGTTGATCCGTTTGAAATGATCGATGTCGAGCATGATCACGGCCAGATCCAGCTCATCACGCTGGGCGCGGTCCAGCTCGACCTTGAGCCGCTCCTGGAAATAGCGGCGGTTGTGAATACCGGTCAGCGCGTCGGTCACCGACAGTGCACGCAACTCCTCCTCGACCCCCTTGAGGTCGGAGATATCGGTGAGGTAGCCATGCCACAGCGTGCATCCATCCTCGCCGGGCTCCGGCGTCGCTTCGCCGCGCACCCAGCGCAACCCGGCACGCGGCAGGCACACCCGGTACTCTTCGCGCCACGGTGACAGGTGTTCTGCGGAGTAGCGCACTGAACGGCGCACGCGCTCCAGGTCATCGGGATGAATGCGTTCGAATACCGCCGTGGCATCCTCGCGCAGCAACTGCAGGTCGACCTCGTAGATATCGAACAGCCCCTGGCTGGCATAGGGGAAGCACGAGTGACCATCGGCATCCAGCTGGTACTGATAGATCCCGCCAGGTACTTCCGCGCTGAGCTTTTCCAGCAGGCGATCACGCAGGGCCAAGGCCTCGTGCACCCGGCGCCGCTCGGTGACATCGATACAGATCGCCAGGTAGCCGACCCACAGCCCCTGTTCGTCGAGCACGGCGGTCACCAGCATGTTGGCCAGCAGGTGGCTGCCATCCTTGCGCACCAACGTCCACTCGCCCGGTTCGCCACCGCTGTCCTGGATGGTCTCGGCGAACATCGCCTGACCACCGGCGATGTGCCGCCCATAGCGCAGGCTCAAGGCATGAGCACGCTGGCTGAGCTCTTCAGGCATCACCAGGTTTTCCAGCTGCAGGTGCCCGATGGCTTCACTGGCCGAATAGCCCAGCATGCGTTCGGCACCGGCGTTGAAGGTGCTGACCTCACCCTTGAGGCTGGTCGCGATGATGGCCACCTGGGTTGCGGCATCCAGTACGCTGCGCAACTGGTTGTGGGTATCGCGCAACGATTGCTCGCTGACCCGCAGCTCCGCCGTGCGCTGCTCGACCAGGGTCAAGGCACGCTGGCGCTGGCTGAACAGGCTGTAGAGCAACGCGCTCAGCAACAGGCTCAGCAACCCACCGAGCAGCCCCACGGCCAGGACGGCGGCGGACTGGTTGGCCTGCATGAATGCCTGGCTCGGGCGAATGTCGAGCTGGAAATGGTGGTCGGCCAGGTGCAGCAACTGCGTGCTCACCAAAGCCAATGGCGCCACCGGGTTCTGCGAATCGAACAACACTTCATGGCCATCGCGCCCGCTCGGGTCGATGATACGGACCACCAGGTTGTCATTGGCAGCGACCGGCAGGCCTTCGGTGATCAACTGGCGCATGTTAAGCAAGGCCATGACATACCCCGCAGGCGGTTCATCAGGCCGTGCATCGGAGAACACCGGGGCCACCATCAGCAGCCCTCGGGTAAAGCCGGGGGCGACGTTGAGCATGTCCAGCGGCTCGGAAACCGCCATGCTGCCTGGCTGCAGTGCCCGCGCCAAGGTCTGCTCGCGGGCCGGCTGGCTGCGCAGGTCGAGCCCGTAGGGTTGCCCCTGCAAATGGTCGGCCTGGGTGTAGAGCACCGGGTAGTAATGGTCGCGCCGTGGCGAGGGGTGCCAGTTGCCTGCCCCATCCACCTCGCGGATCAGGTAATCCTGCCCCAACCAGATACTGGCCTGGCGCTCGAACTCGCGCCGTTGCCCGGCCTCGACCCGTGGCGCCCAGGAATAGGCCTGGGTCCGCTGCAGCAAGGGCCGGGCGTAGCCATCGAACTCGCTTGGGGTGATTTCGTTGGAGTAGGTGAAGAAACGCCGCAAGCCATCCAGGCGTTGCTCCTGGTCGTCAAAACGCTCGGCGATACGGCTATGGCGCTCGCTGGCCAGCAGCTCGAAGCGCTGGCGCAACTGCTGTTTGTAGAAGGCCTGCGCGGCCAGCGCCAGGCCAACCGACAGCAGGACGCCGGCGACCAACGCCACCAGCGCCACCGCCCAGCCAGCCATCGCCTCGCTGCACAGGCCCAGCACCTTCGCACGCACGCCCCACTTCGACATAGATCAATCTCATCACGTCAGCGTCCTGCGAATTCTCTGGCCCTGTGCAGAGTTATAGCTATTGGCCATTAGCCACGCAATGCGCCTCGTCGAATTAACGCAATTGCAGGCGCCAGGCGCGGTGAATGCGGTTGTTGCGAGCGAAGTCCGGGTCCAGGGTCTGGGCACTGATTTCTTCCACCGCGTAGCGCGTGCTCACATGCTCGTCGAGCTGGAACTTGCGGAAGTTGTTGGAGAAATACAGCACGCCACCGGGTGCCAGGCGAGCCATGGCCAGGTCGAGCAGTTGCACATGGTCACGCTGGACGTCGAACACCCCTTCCATGCGCTTGGAGTTGGAGAAGGTCGGCGGGTCGATGAAGATCAGGTCGTAGCTGTCGCGGTTGGCTTCCAGCCAGGCCATCACGTCACCCTGCTCCAGGCGGTTACGCTCGGAGAAACCGTTCAACGACAGGTTGCGCCGCGCCCAGTCCAGGTAGGTTTTCGACAGGTCGACGCTGGTGGTGCTGCGTGCACCGCCCTTGGCCGCGTGCACGGTGGCCGTGGCGGTGTAGCAGAAAAGGTTGAGGAAGCGCTTGCCATTGGCCTCGCGCTGGATGCGCATGCGCATAGGGCGATGGTCGAGGAACAGCCCGGTGTCGAGGTAGTCGGTGAGGTTGACCAGCAGCTTGACACCACCCTCGTTCACTTCCTGGAAGCGACCTTCGGTAGCCTGGCGCTCGTACTGGCGAGTACCGCTCTGGCGCTCGCGACGCTTGAGCACCACACGCTGCGGGTCGATGTTCAGGGCCTGGGGGATCGCCGCCAGGGCATCGAGCAGGCGCGCCTGGGCCTTGTCCGGGTCGATCGAACGGGGGGCTGCGTATTCCTGCACATGCACCCAGTCCTGGTAGAGGTCGACTGCCAGGGCATACTCAGGCATGTCGGCATCGTACAGGCGGTAGCAGTCGACCTGCTCACGGCGGGCCCACTTGCCGAGCTGCTTGAGGTTCTTCTGCAGGCGGTTGGCGAACATCTGTGCGCCTTCCGACAGGCGTGCCGGTTCGCTGGCAACCGCCGCAGGGCGGCGGGCCTCGCCATTGTCGGCCTGGGCCTCGCGGCGCTCGCCGGTGACGAACTGGTCAGGCTGGACCTTGAACAGCAGCAGCTTGCACGGCAAGGCGCCGTTCCAGAAGGCATATTGCTTGTGGCTGCGGATACCCATGCGCTTGCCCAGCTCCGGTGCGCCGGTGAACACCGCCGCTTCCCAGCCCATGCAGGCCTGGCGCAGGCGCTCGCCAAAGTTCTGGTAGAGGTACAACAGGCTGGCCTCGTCACCGAGGCGCTCGCCGTACGGCGGGTTGCTGATGACCAAGCCTTTCTGGTTCTGGTCCGGGCGTGGTTCGAAGGTGCTGACTTCGCCCTGGTAGATCTTCACCCAGTCGCCCAGGCCTGCACGCTCGACGTTGTTGCGCCCCGGCTGGATCAGCCGCGGGTCGGCTTCATAACCGCGAATCCACAGTGGCGGCTTGGCCAGGCCGGCTTGCGCGCGGGCCAGGCCCTCTTCGTGAACCTTGCGCCAGGTGGCCGGCACATGGCCGAGCCAGGCACTGAAGCCCCAGCGCTCACGTTTGAGGTTGGGCGCGATATCGGCGGCGATCATCGCGGCCTCCACCAGGAAGGTACCGACACCGCACATCGGGTCGGCCAGCGCGCCGCCCTCGGCGGCAATGCGCGGCCAGCCGGCGCGGATCAGCACCGCAGCCGCGAGGTTTTCCTTCAGTGGCGCGGCGCCTTGCTGCAGGCGGTAGCCACGCTGGTGCAGGCTGTGGCCGGACAGGTCGAGCGAGAGGATCGCCTCACCACGGTCCAGGCGCAGGTGCACGCGCACATCCGGGTCGACCTTCTCCACCGACGGGCGCAGGCCCTCACGGTTGCGCAGCTTGTCGACGATCGCGTCCTTGACCTTGAGCGCACCGAAATGGGTGTTGTCGATGCCCGAGCCATGGCCGCTGAATTCCACCGCCAGGGTACCGTCGGCAGCCAGGTGGTCGGCCCAGTCGACGGCGTGCACGCCATCGTAGAGGTCGTCGGCGTTCTTCATCGAGAAGCGCTTGAGCACCAGCAACACGCGGTTGGCCAGGCGCGACCAGAGGCACAGGCGGTAGGCGGTTTCCATGTCGGCGGCGCCGCGAATGGCCGAGGTGTGCTCACGCACATCATCGAGGCCGAGGCCTCGGGCCTCTTCGGCAAGCAGGCCTTCCAGGCCTTTGGGGCAGGTGAGATAGAGTTCGAAACGGTCCGACATGAGTTTTCCAGCGCCTTGGGCTATGTAAGTGACGAGGCGACGCATCGCCTGGCCGATGTTTGCCCGAACGCCCTTCCAGCAAGCGTCCGAGTGGCCTTCCCCGCTGCTTCATCGCAGCCGGGCGGCCGGGCCGCCTGATCGATCTGCCGCTCGCGAGGTGGCAAAAACAGCTTAGATCATCAGGCAGTACCAATAATTTCCGTCGACTTCGGGGCCCGTGTGACCCTTCGTCGCATTACCAGATATTTCTGCCATCCCGCCGCAACGCTGGCGAAATGACGTCAAGGTTCGGCAAACCCTGATCACAGCGGGCTCAACGCCAAACAAGGTTGAGTCGCATTTATTTACTTATCCCCTCACCCTTGGAAAGGTTACGTGCTTATGACAAATCGATCATTCACACGGTGACCTGCATTCGATAGAACTGGTCTCAGGCCGCTTCGCAACGAGGCGGCACCTTCAGCTCGCCACGCCGGCAGCGAGCGCAAAACCGGCAGAAAGACTCTGCCCGGCCTCGGAGAGGCCGACGGGACATTACAGTCAACAAGTGAGGGCAACACCCTATGAGAAGACTTAAGCGTGATCCGTTGGAAAGAGCATATTCACGTGGCTACCAATACGGGGTCACCGGCAAATCCCGCGAACTTTGCCCCTTTACTCTTCCTTCAGTTCGCCAAGCCTGGATCAACGGCTGGCGCGAAGGTCGCGGTGATAACTGGGACGGAATGACTGGCACCGCTGGCATCCATAGACTCAACGAAAATCACGCCGTTGGCTGAACGAGGACGACACTGAATTCGAGTTACCATGCGCGCCCTATCCGGGCGGCGGGCTTCGGCCCAGGGGCCCCTTGAAGGGGCCCTTTTTTATGCCCGCCTTCAGGCCTTGGGCATTGCCGCGATCGCATCCACCGCTTCACGGATCAGCGCCGGCCCCTTGTAGATGAAGCCGGAGTAGATCTGCACGAGGCTCGCCCCGGCAGCGATCTTCTCTGCCGCATGACGGCCTTCGGTAATGCCACCGGCGGCGATGATCGGCAGCTTGCCACCCAGCTCACCCGCCAGCACCTTGACGATATGGGTGCTCTTCTCCAGCACTGGCGCTCCCGACAGGCCGCCGGCCTCGCCACCATGCTCCAGCCCTTCGACACCCTCGCGGCCCAGGGTGGTGTTGGTGGCAATTACCGCATCCATTCCCGACGCCATCAGCGCCGAGGCCACCAGTGCGGTTTCCTCGTCGCTCATGTCCGGCGCGATCTTGATCGCCAGCGGTACGCGCTTGCCATGTTCGGTGGCCAGCTGCTCACGGCGTTCGGCCAGGGCATCGAGCAGCTGCTTGAGCGAGTCGCCGAACTGCAGGCTGCGCAGGCCCGGAGTGTTCGGCGAACTGACGTTGACGGTGATATAGCTGGCTTCGCCGTAGACCTTGTTCAGGCAGATCAGGTAGTCGTCTACCGCACGCTCGACCGGGGTATCGAAGTTCTTGCCGATGTTGATGCCCAACACACCGTCGTAGCGCGAAGCACGCACGCGCTCGAGCAGGTGATCAACGCCCAGGTTGTTGAAGCCCATGCGGTTGATGATCGCCGTCGCCTGCGGCAGGCGGAACAACCGTGGCTTGGGGTTGCCCGGCTGCGGACGCGGGGTCACGGTGCCGATCTCGACGAAGCCGAAGCCCAGCTGGGCAAAGCCGTCGATGGCCGCGCCGTTCTTGTCCAGGCCCGCCGCCAGCCCCACCGGGTTGGCGAAGTTCAAGCCCATCACGGTCACCGGCAACGCGGCCGGCTGTTTGCACAGCACACCGTTGAGCCCAAGCCGGCCACCGGCGCCGATCAGGTCCAGGGACAGGTCATGGGAGGTTTCCGGGGAAAGCTTGAACAGCAGCTGGCGGGCCAGGGTATACATGGGCGGGCAAGGCTCGGGGTGAGTGAGCCAGCGATTATAGCCAGCGCGCGCCCGGCATGACAGGGGCTTGGCACATGGGTTGCTACTTCCTTTGCCTACAGCCTGTTCAGTTCGGCCGAGGACCTTCGTGAATACAGCACCTCTAGCCTGGGTAAACGGCAGCGATGCGCCGGAAAAACCCAGCCTCAACATCGGCTACATGGCCCTGACCGATTGCGCCTCGGTGGTGGTCGCCGCCACCCAGGGCTTCGCCCAGCAACACGGCCTGACCCTCAACCTCAAGCGCCAGGGCTCCTGGGCCGGCCTGCGCGACAAGCTGGCCAGCGGCGAGCTGGACGCCGTCCATTGTCTCTATGGCCTGGTCTACGCCGTGCACCTGGGGATCGGTGGTGTGCCGGCGAACGACCTGGCGGTGCTCATGGGGCTGAACCAGAATGCCCAGGCCATCAACCTGTCGCCGGCCCTGCAGCGCAAGGGCGTGACCAGCCCTGAGGCACTGGCACAACAGGTGCACCAGCATGGCGCACGGCTGACCTTCGCCCAGACCTTCCCTACCGGCACCCATGCCATGTGGCTGTATTACTGGCTGGCCAGCCAGGGCATCCACCCGCTGCATGACGTCACCAGCGTGGTGGTGCCACCGGCACAGATGGCGGCGCATATCCAGGCCGGGCGCATCGACGGTTTCTGCGTTGGCGAGCCTTGGGCCGCTGCCGCCGTCAGCCAGGGCCAGGGCTTTACCCTGGCCACCAGCCAGTCGATCTGGCCCGACCACCCGGAGAAGGTACTGGCCTGCACCCGCGCCTTCGCCGAGCACAACCCCAATAGCGCACGTGCACTGGTCAAGGCGGTACTCGCTGCCAGCCGGTTCATCGAACAGAGCCCGGAAAACCTGCGCAGCACCGCGCAACTGCTCAGTGGTAGCGCCTACCTCGACACGCCGATCGAGAACGTCGAGCCGCGCCTGCTGGGCGACTACCAGGACGGCCTGGGTAACGCCTGGCACGACCGGCACGCCCTGCGCCTGTACGACCAGGGCCGCGCCAACCTGCCTTACCTGTCGGACGGCATGTGGTTCATGACCCAGTTCCGCCGTTGGGGCCTGCTGCGTGACGACCCCGACTACCTCGGCGTTGCTCGCCAGGTGCAGCAATTGACGCTGTACCGCGAGGCCGCCGACGCACTCGGCGTACCCTGCCCCGGGTCAGCCATGCGCAGCAGCCTACTGATCGACGGCACGCGCTGGGACGGCACGAACCCACATGCCTACGCCCGCAGCTTCCGCCTGCACGCCCTGGGCCCTGCGCCCGATGCCCACGTCGGTCTGTGAGGGCCATCACCATGTTGCGCATCCTGCTGATCGACGATACCCAGAAGAAGGTTGGCCGCCTCAAGGCCGCACTGCGCGAAGCCGGATTCGAAGTGATCGAGGCGCCAGACCTGACCATCGACCTGCCAGCCTGCGTCGAAACGGTGCGTCCGGACGTGGTGCTGATCGATACCGACTCACCCGACCGTGACGTGATGGAGCAGGTGGTACTGGTCAGTCGCGACCAGCCACGGCCCATCGTGCTCTTCACCGACGAGCACGACCCGGCGGTGATGCGCCAGGCGATCCAGGCGGGGGTCAGCGCCTACATCGTCGAAGGCATCCATGCGGCGCGGCTGCAGCCCATTCTCGATGTCGCCATGGCGCGCTTCGAGAGCGACCAGGCGCTCAAGGCCCAGCTGTTGGCCCGCGACCAGCAACTGGCCGAGCGCAAGCGCATCGAGCAGGCCAAGGGGTTGTTGATGAAGATGAAAGACTGCAACGAGGAACAGGCCTACACCCTGATGCGTCGGCAGGCCATGAGCCGGCAGCAGAAGCTCATCCAGGTGGCCGAGCAGATCATCGCCATGCATGAAATGCTGGGCTAACACTGAAATTGCGAGCTGTTGTAGGAGCGTTCCGGCCAGGGGTACAGAATTGGCCCAGCTTTTGCTGAATACATTTCACCGGTAGCCAACGGCGGTTGCCTCATAAAACTCCCGACAAAGACGTCGCTCTCCCCTCCACGCCAGTGGACCGGGTAGCGGCGTCTTTTTCGTTTCCGTTGCATTGCCGAGTGAGGTGTTCGATGAGTACCAGCTTCTGGAAATCCGGGCATGTGCCCACGCTGTTCGCCGCGTTTCTGTATTTCGACCTGAGCTTCATGGTCTGGTACCTGCTTGGCCCGCTGGCGGTGCAGATCGCCGCCGACCTGCAACTGAGTGCCCAGCAGCGCGGCCTGATGGTGGCTACGCCGATCCTTGCCGGTGCGGTGCTGCGCTTCGTCATGGGCGTGCTGGTCGATCGCCTGTCGCCGAAGACCGCTGGCCTGATCGGCCAGGTGATCGTCATCGTCGCCCTGACCTGCGCCTGGCATCTGGGCGTGCACACCTATGAGCAAGCCCTGCTGCTGGGCGTATTCCTCGGTGTTGCCGGTGCTTCGTTCGCCGTGTCGCTGCCGCTCGCCTCGCAGTGGTATCCGCCGCAGCACCAGGGCAAGGCCATGGGCATCGCGGGTGCGGGCAACTCCGGCACCGTGTTCGCCGCCCTGCTGGCTCCGGTACTGGCCGCCGGGTTTGGCTGGAACAATGTGTTCGGCTTTGCCGTGCTCCCGCTGTTGCTGACCCTGGCGCTGTTCGCCCTGCTTGCCCGCAATGCCCCGCAGCGGCCCAAGCCCAAGGCGGCAGCCGACTACCTCAAGGCGCTGGGCGACCGTGACAGCTGGTGGTTCATGTTCTTCTACAGCGTCACCTTCGGCGGTTTCATCGGCCTGGCCAGTGCCCTGCCCGGCTACTTCAGCGACCAGTACGCCCTGAGCCCGGTCACCGCCGGCTACTACACCGCCGCCTGCGTATTCGCCGGCAGCCTGATGCGCCCGCTGGGGGGCGCCCTGGCCGACCGCTTCGGCGGCATCCGCACGCTGCTCGGCATGTACAGCGTGGCCGCCATCTGCATCGCAGCCGTCGGCTTCAACCTGCCGAGCGCAGCCGCCGCCCTGGCACTGTTCGTCAGCGCGATGCTCGGCCTCGGCGCCGGCAATGGCGCGGTGTTCCAGCTGGTGCCACAACGCTTTCGCCAGGAGATCGGCGTAATGACCGGGCTGATCGGCATGGCCGGTGGCATCGGCGGCTTCCTGCTGGCGGCAGGGCTCGGCGCCATCAAACAGCACACCGGCGACTATCAGCTGGGCCTGTGGCTGTTCGCCAGCCTCGGCTTGATCGCCTGGTTCGGCCTGCACGGGGTCAAGCAACGCTGGCGCACCACCTGGGGCTCGGCAGCGGTTACCGCTGCACGGGTCTGAGGCACGCCGATGAGCCTGCTGCTCAGCTTCGCCCAGGCCAGCGCCACCGGGCCACGCGCGGAGAACCAGGACGCCCTGCGCCTGGTCACGCCAGCCCCGGAACTGGCCGCCAGCAAGGGCTACCTGTTTGCCCTCGCCGATGGCGTCAGCCAGTGCGCCGACGGCGGCCTGGCAGCCCGCGCCAGCCTGCAGGCGCTGGCCATGGACTACTATGCCACGCCTGCCACCTGGGGCGTGGCCCAGGCCCTGGACCGCCTGCTGCTGGCACAGAACCGCTGGTTGCGCGCCCAAGGCAGCCAGCCGCTGCTGACCACACTGAGCGCCCTGGTGCTGCGCGGGCGCCGCTTCACCCTGGCGCACGTGGGTGATTGCCGGGCCTATCGCTGGCACGCTGGCCGCCTGCAATGCCTGAGCGAAGACCACGTCTGGGACCAGCCCGGCATGCAACACGTGCTCAAGCGCGCCCTGGGCCTGGACCAGCACCTGCTGGTCGACTACCTGGACGGCGAACTGCACGCTGGCGAGTGCTACCTGCTGCTCAGCGACGGCGTCTGGGCCAGTCTCGGCGACCAACACATCCAGGCCGTGCTGCGCGAGCAGCCCGACTTGCAGTCGGCCGCCGACACCCTGGTTGCCAGTGCCCATCACAACGGCAGCCAGGACAACGCCAGCGCCTTGCTGGTGCGGGTCGAGCAACTGGGCACGGCCAACCTCGGCGACACCCTGGTGCAACTGCAGCAATGGCCATTGCCTGGGCCGCTGCGCGAGGGCCAGGCGCTCGATGGCTGGCAGGTCGAGACGCGCCTGGCACACAGCCGCCAGTCGCTGCTCTACCGGGTACGCGATACCCAGGGCCAACCATGGCTGCTGAAAACCCTGCCCGGCGAGCGCGAACAGGAACCCGGTGCCGCCCAGGGCCTGCTGCTGGAAGAATGGTACCTGCGCCGGGTCGCTGGCCGTCACTTCCCCGAACTGCATCCCGCGAGCCAGCGCCAGCACCTGTATTACGTGATGCGCGAACATAGCGGCAAGACCCTCGCCACGCACCTTGACGAACAGGGCCCCTTAACGCTGGCACAGTGGCTGGAAATCGCCCGCCAGCTGCTGCAGGCCGTCGGCGTGCTACACCGGCGCAACCTGCTGCACCGCGATATCAAACCGGAAAACCTGCACCTGGGCGATGACGGCCAGGTGCGCCTGCTGGACTTCGGCCTGGCGTACTGCCCGGGCCTGTCCCAGGACCCACTGCACGAGCTGCCCGGCACGCCATCGTACATCGCCCCGGAAGCCTTCGAAGGCCAACCACCAAGCCCGCGCCAGGACTTGTACGCCGTCGGCGTCACGCTCTATCGCTTGCTGACCGGGCATTACCCTTACGGGGAGATCGAGGCCTTCCAGCGCCCGCGCTATGGCCAGCCCGTCAATCCCTCCCGCTACCGACCCGACCTGCCTGAATGGCTGCAGCACAACCTGCTGCAAGCCGTGGCGGCGGACCCGGCGCAACGCTTTGAGACCGCCGAGCAATGGTTGCTGTTGCTCGAACGCGGTGACCGCCAGGAACTGCTCAGCCGCCCCCGTCCATTGCTGGAGCGTGAACCGCTGAAGGTCTGGCGCACCCTGGCCCTGCTGTCCCTGCTGTTCAACCTGATACTGCTGTTCGCCCTGCTCAAGGGCTGAACGCGCCCTGCCGATGAGGAAACACTGATGAATGCAAAAGTCTGGCTGGTCGGCGCTGGCCCTGGCGACCCTGAACTGCTCACCCTCAAGGCCGTGCGTGCACTGCAAATGGCCGACGTGGTGATGATCGACGACCTGGTGAATCCGCAGGTGCTGGTGCATTGCCCGCAGGCCAGGGTGATTGCCGTGGGCAAGCGCGGCGGCTGTCGTTCCACACCCCAGTCCTTCATCCAGCGCCTGATGCTGCGTCATGCACGGCAGGGTCGTTGCGTAGTGCGCCTCAAGGGCGGAGACCCGTGCATTTTTGGCCGTGGCGGCGAAGAAGCAGCGTGGTTGCAAGGCCATGGCATCGAAGTGGAGTTGGTCAACGGTATTACCGCAGGCCTGGCCGGTGCGACCCAGTGCGGGATCTCGCTGACCTCCCGCGGGATCAGCCGCGGGGTGACGCTGGTGACAGCGCATACCCAGGATGACAGCGAGCTGAACTGGGCGGCACTTGCGCAGGGTGGCACGACCCTGGTGGTGTACATGGGCGTGGCGCGGCTGGAGCAGATCCGCCGGGGGCTACTGGAGGGCGACATGGCGCCAGGGATGCCGGTGGCGATGATCGAGAATGCGTCTTTACCGCAGCAGCGGGAGTGCCGCAGCAATGTGGCAGAGATGGTCGAGGATGCCCAGGCATTCGGGCTGTGCAGCCCGGCGATTCTGGTCATCGGCGAGGTGGTTGGGGAGCAGGTGATGCAGGCATGGGTAGCAGAAGCCGTGTGATGCGCTGCCTGCACAAATGACAGGCAAAGAAAAACCCGGCCGAGGCCGGGTTTTTCATTGAAGCTTCAAACCAATTACTTGGCCTGGGCTTCTACCTGAGCTTCAACGCGACGGTTGATAGCGCGGCCTTCTTCGGTGGCGTTGTCGGCAACCGGACGGGTTTCGCCGTAGCCAACCGACTGAACGCGGCCGGATTCAACACCGTACTGCTGGGTCAGAACCTGCTTCACAGCATTGGCACGACGCTCGGACAGTTTCTGGTTGTAAGCATCTGGACCGACGGAGTCAGTGTGACCTTCAACCACGGTGGTGGTCTGTGGGTACTGCTTCATGAAGTCAGCCAGGTTCTTGATGTCGCCGTAGCTGTTTGGCTTGACGACCGACTTGTCGAAGTCGAACTTGACGTCCAGCTCAACGCGAACGACTTCGGCAACAGCCGGGCAGCCATCAGCGTCAACGGTAACGTTGGCTGGGGTGTCTGGGCACTTGTCGACGTTGTCGCAAACGCCGTCGTTGTCGGAGTCGGAGCAGACTTCAGCAACTGGAGCAGGAGCAGCAGCAACCTTGCCACCGCTGCCACCGAAGTTCAGACCAACACCAACGCTTGGGCCCCACTCGGTGTAGCCGCTGTCGATGTTGTAGTTGGCTTCAACGCCGGCACGGGCGAAGAACATGTCGGTGATGTACCACTTGGCGCCAGCGCCAACGTTGGCGAAGGTGGAGTGGTCACGGCCGCCACGAGTGGCCTGGCCCAGGCTCTCGTGAGCGAAGCCAGCGGAAACGTACGGACGCAGAGCGTCGCCGACGGTACCGAAGTGGTAGGTAGCGTCCAGCTTGGCCTTGGAACCTTTGATGTCCTTGTTGCCGTCGTCGCCACGAGCGTTGTGAGTCTCGTTGTAGCCCAGGTCCAGGGATACGTCGTCGGTCAGGAAGTAACCCAGGCGAACACCAGGGTTGGTGCCGTCGTTCTTGAAGTTACGTTCGCTGTCGTAGTACTGCTTGGTCACGTTGCCTTCGACTTCGACTGCGCCCTGGCCTTGAGCCATAACGCCGAACGAAGTAGCTGCGACGAGCGAGCCAATGGCCAAGCCCAAGGTGTTTTTCAATTTCATCCGTTAAATCCCCATCTGGTGATAGTTAAGCAGTCCCACCAACATCCGGGGGACAACTCGACGGCAAGTCTAGCAGAACTCGCCGATCCGTTAGAGATATTTACAAGGGACTAAGTTTCATCCAGGCCTGCAAATTTCTCACGAAGCTTGTCTAGCGCGCGCTTGTAGCGCATTTTCGTTGCGCTCAAGCCCATGTGCATGATATCGGCGATTTCCTGAAACTCCAGTTCTGCGACAAAACGCAGCACCAGGATTTCCCGATCGATCGGGTTCACATGCACCAGCCACTTGTCCAGCCCGCCTTTTTCTTCCGGTTTCGGAGCCTTCTCTTCGGACGCCTCTTCTACAGGGTCCAGGCTCAAGGCATCCATCAACCGGCGTTTACGACGCTCCTTGCGGTACTGGGTAATGCACTCGTTGTAGGTAATGCTGTAGAGCCAGGTCTTGAACTTGGACTTACCCTCGAAGTTCTTCAGACCGTACAGCACCTTCAGCATCACTTCCTGACAGACATCATCAGCGTCGCGGTCGTTCCCCAGATAACGCGCACAGACGTTGAACAGGGTCCGCTGGTAGCGCCGCATGAGCTCCTCATAGGCGCGGGTTACGTGATACAGCTCCTCATGCGAACGCGCCACCAACTCCTCGTCGGTGAGTTCGCGGGGGTCATAACGCATGGGCGGCGAATGAACTTTATTCAAAACGGATCTGGCCGACAGTCAGGTCAATGTCGCCGCTCAGCCCCATGGGGCGATTTTCGCGGCGGCATACATTAACAGCTTTTGTGCGGTTAGCGGCTATTGACTCGCTGCTCGAGGAGCACGCGATTGGACAGCGACACCAGTTCGCCATCATCGGTCAACAGCGTCGTCTTGACCGTGCCGATCTCTTCGATCATTCCTTCAACCTCTCCAATCCGCACCTGCTGGCCGACTTGGTAGAGTTCGCGAACATAGATGCCGGCCAGGATCTGCCCGGCGATTTCGCGGCTGCCTAGGCCCATGGCAAGCGCAACGGCCAGACCAACGGTTATCAGGCCAATGACGATCACGTGGTTGAGCAGGTCGGTTTTGACCTCGAGCTGGCTGATAGCCACCGAGATGCTGATGATGATCACCAGACCTTGGGTGATGCGCCCCAGGCCTGCGGAGTATTCCAGGCCGATCCCTTCCGCCGCGCCGCGCACCAGGCCGTTGGCCACCTGCGCCAGCAGCACGCCGGCCAGCAGTACCAGGGCTGCGCCGAACACCTTGGGCAGGTACAGGGCAAGCATGTCGAGGGTTGCCGAAACCCGCTCCAGGCCCAGCGATTCGGCGGCCGAGACGAGGAAAATCAGCAATACGAACCAGTAGACGACCTTGCCGACCAAGGTCGAGATCGGCACCTGGATGCCAACCCGGCCAAGCATCTTGGTCGCTCCGGTGCCGGCCATCAGGCGGTCCAGGCCGAACTTGGCCAGGAGTTTGGAAAGCAGTGTATCGAGCAGCTTGGCCACCACGAAACCGAGCAGCACCACGACCAGCGCGCCGAACAGGTTGGGGATGAAGTTCGCTACCTTGGTCCATAGGGCGGTCATGGCAGTGACCAGGCTCTGGGTCCAGAGATCGAGTTCCATATTCAATCGGCCTTATCTGCTTTGCTGCCAGTGGCAGCGTTGCGGGTAGAGTGTCGACGCACCGGCGCAACGTGCGCCGAGCCATTGTTCACGGCGATCAGCAGCGCCTGGCTCCAGCGGCCAAGCAGGCTGAACAGATCACCGGCACCGACCTGACGGTTGGCGGTTTTGAGCACGCGACCCAGGCACGCGGCATCGTCTCGCTCCTCACCGGAGGGCGATGCCTTGAGCAGGTCACGCAGGGATTCTTCAAACGGATCGTGCATGGGCACCTCGCGCAGTGTCAGTCAGAGACGAGATGGCCGAGCGATGGGTCACACATCGCACTGGGACGAATGTTTCAGGATGACGCTGCACCTTCATACCCAGCGCAACCGCCGGAACAACCACCACTGCCCCACCGCCAGGCCCAGCACGACGATGCAGGCCAGCAGGAAGCCATAGGGGTTGCTCGACCCCGGAATGCCACCGACGTTGATACCGAGCAACCCGGTGATGAAGCTCATGGGCAGGAAGATGCAGGTGATGATGCCAAAGCGGTACATGGTCCGGTTCATCCGCTCGCTGCGCCTACGGTCTTCGCTTTCCAGCACCAGCGCTGCCCGTTCGCGGGTCAGCTCGAGCTCTTCGAGGTAGCGGATCAGGCTGTTGTTCAGCTCGTTCCAGTAATCAGCGTCGGCATCACAGAACCAGCTCCACTTGCTGCGCGACAGCTGGGCATAGATCTCCCGCTGTGGCGCCAGGAACCGGCGCAAGCCCGCAGCGCGGCGACGAGTCTGCTGCAGGCTGCCATGTTCCGGCGTATACCGTTCGTCGGATTCGACCTTTTCCTCTTCGTCGTCGACCAGTTCCGAGAGGTCGCTGACCAGGCTCTGGACTTTCTCGGTCAGCAGCTCGCCCATCAGCAGCAGCAGTTCGGAAGCCGATTTCGGCCCCCTGCCCTCTTCAAGCTGCTGAAGGATCTCATCACTGGCACGCAACGGCCGCAAACGCAGCGAAATGACCCGCTGCGCCTGGGCATGGATGCGTACCGACACCATGTCCTCGGGCTCGGCGCCCGGGTTGAGGTTGACCCCGCGCAAGAACAGCAGCATCTGCTCACCGGCCTGCGGCAACAGCCGTGGCCGGGTGTTCTCCTCCAGCAGCAGGTCGCAGGCGAACTCGCTCAGGCCACTGTCCTGCAGCAGCCAGGTGCGGGTTTGCGGATGGCTTCGATCCCAGTGCAGCCACAGGCTTTCCTGTGGCTGCAGCTGCAACTCGTCCAGCTCGGTCCGGGCGATCGAACGCGCGCCGCCTTCACCATCGAGCACCAGGGCATGCACCAGCCCCCACTGCGCGTTGTCTTCCTCGAACATCAAAGCTCCATCAGCGCGTACGGCGCGTCACTCCGGCATTTTCAGCGGGCTTGGTGAGATGATCACGCCGTTATTGTCGGCATACAGGTACTCGCCCGGGCGGAACGTGACACCGGCAAAGGTCACGGCCACGTTGAGGTCGCCGATACCGCGCTTGTCGGTTTTCATCGGGTGGCTGGCCAGCGCCTGCACACCGACGTCGGTCTGGATCAGCACGTCGACGTCTCGTACGCAGCCATAGATCACCAGGCCTTCCCAGCCGTTCTTGGCGGCCTTCTCGGCGAGCATGTCGCCGAGCAGCGCACGGCGCAGCGAGCCCCCCCCATCGACCACCAGGACCTTGCCCTTGCCATCGAGCTCGACCTGATCCTTGACCAGCGAGTTGTCTTCAAAGCACTTGATGGTGACGATCTGGCCACCGAAGGAATCGCGGCCACCGAAGTTGCTGAACATCGGTTCCAGCACCTGTACCAGGTCCGGGTAGGCGTCACACAGGTCGGGCGTTACGTAATGCTGCATGGGAAGCTCCTGTCAGTCACAACGAAAGCGGGTATCGGCCAAGGCTACACCGTAGAAGCTGTCGCAGTCATCCGGGACTGAGCAGTCAGAGTCAGCCAACAGGCACCGGCTCGGCAGCCACCGTCGACTCATGCACCGGCAGCAGCGGATCACGCAACCAGCGCTCCACCAACGGCCAGACCTGCGCCTGCGCCGCCTTGCTCACCAGCATGTCGACATGCCCGAAGGCCTCGAAGCCCTCTTCGTGGCCCAGGCGCAGGAACTGCTTGCGCTCGCCACCCAGCTGATCGAAAAGCTTGCGGCAAGCCCACACCGGGTCCTGGTGGTCCCCCGCGCCGGCCACCGCCAGCAACGGCACATCCACGTCGGCCAACCCTGCCCACCAGTCGTTCTGCTTGTCGCCAAAGCGCCCGAACAAGCCATGCCAGCGCATACTCTCGAGCGCCAGGCCGATCGGCTCGTCCTCCGGCCCACGCTTGAACCGCGGTCCGGAAATCTGCCCCCAGCGCTTGAGCAGCAGTTTCGCCCCCCAGGTCAGCGGCGGCACCTTGAGCGGCCAGTAGACCCGGCTGATCTGGGTACCGAAAAGCGCCACGCTGGCCACCTGCTCGGCCTTGAGGAAACCGCCACCCAAGGCCGCCACCAGGGTGGTGCCCCCCAGGGAATGACCAACCCAGTGCGGCGCCTGGCCAGACTGCTCGCGCACGAACGCACCGATCAGCGGCAAGTCGTCGCGGGCATAATCGGCCACGCTGTTGTGCTTCCAGTTGCGGTTACGCGGTGACAGGCCGTGGCCACGCATTTCCGGGATCCACACATCGAACCCGGCCCGCGCCAGGGAGGCGCCAAGGCCGATGCCCTTGGGTGAATACCAGAAGCGCCGATTGGAGAAACTGCCATGCAGCAGAATCACCGGCACACCCTGGGGCCGGCCCAGATCAGCCAGCCCCAGGCGGGTCACGGCCAGCTCGACGCTGGGGTCAGGGCCGTTGCCGGCCTTGATCCGGTACACGTCTTCGCTGAGGTCGCCGCGGCGCTCGGCACTGAGCAAGGCCACGGGAAAAAGGTTGCTGCTGCTTTGCATAAGGTTGCTTGGTGCACAAAAAAGGGCGGGATCCATCACTGGAACTCGCCCTGGAAAAAACCAGGCGGGGGCGCGCCAGACGCGCCCCCGCAATTTACCGCATCAGGCCGCGCCCTGGCCTTCGGCCAGGAAGAACCAGGTCTCCAGGACCGAGTCCGGGTTCAGCGACACGCTTTCGATGCCCTGTTCCATCAGCCACTTGGCCAGGTCCGGGTGGTCCGATGGGCCCTGGCCGCAGATGCCGATGTACTTGCCAGCCTTGTTGCACGCCTGGATGGCGTT